>CAZQGC010000031.1:0-1759 GCA_964592765.1 Microcaldota archaeon | reverse complement strand
TGGTAAGAGTTATCGGTACATATATCGGTGTTGTAAAGCTTATCGTCGATACGGATGCGCTGCTCGTTGATGATGAAGACGAAACGGTGTAGTTAGGCAACTGTACTATCGGAGTGCTGAGGACCCTTGTCTGTATGGACCCAAACCCGAAGAGCGATCCCACTTGTTTATAGTATAGCGTAGCCAAGAAGAACGTGCCAGGCGCAGGCTTGACGATCTGTCCCGCACTATTATAGCATGGAACGGTGACATTTGTGCTTGGAATGCCCGTAGGTCCTGTCTGGAATGGCGCCGGCTGGACGAACTTGCCCGAAAACGATGGCAATGTTAGATTTGATGTGTATGCTGCGCATGCGATTTCCGGGGCAGTCGAGTTAGCCAGAGCTCCAAAATACTGGTTTTGTATCAGCTCGAATCCCGCTATCCCGTTGTCGCCAACCTTGACTCCAGAGCAGTTGTACAGGCCGAACCCGTATGGGTATGCGCATCCGCTGGAAGTGCGCAATTGCGACGCAATCTCATTGCCGTTTGCGTTGGTGTTTATAGACGATTCGTTGAGCGTGAGCACGCCGTGCATCGCGATCGAGACCGAAGCGCCTCCTCCGCTTGTTTCAGTCACGTTGGCGACAGTAAGCTTCAGCGTTAGCGGCAGCAAGTACTTCTCCGATACGCAGGCGCTGTAGTTGCCGCGTATCTTTACAGCGCCAGCCCCAATACCTGTTGATGCAGAAGAGACCGACGAAGAATTGATGGCAGCGACATAATCTCCGGAAGAGAGTATGCATCCCTGGCCTTCGTAGGAGGAGTAGGATAGCTTGCTGTTGGTCACGTTAAGCGCCTTGGCGCGGGTCAGGTTCTTTATGGTTCCAGCCAATGAAAAGTTGCCATATGAGCAGTTGTAGCCCTCAGAATCGCAGCTGTACGAAACGTTGTTAAGGTCTACAAACATGCCTGATAAGAAACTAGGCTGTAGGAAACTGGACTGTGACGCATTTTTTGTTACGTTCTTCAGGAGCAAAAGCAGCGAGGAATTCTCATAGCTCTTCAAGTACTTGGCAGTAAACGCATTGTTCTCCGACAGAGTGGCTCCGAAGAGCGATACGGAGTATGAAAAGAACCCATCATACGTGACATTCAGCTTTGGCTGCGACGCGATCCCCTTTGAGAATGTGGTGAGCACTCCGGTATAATTGCCGCTTTGGAAGTCGCGATAAGCAGCCGTTGCCGTGGCCGACAGTCCTGCGGTTCCGCGGAAGAATCCTTGGTATGCCACAAAGGCGATTACGATTATGATTATTGCTATCAGAATAATCAGCGTACCATGGGATTTGCCCTGTGGCGCACCGATGCCTGTTACCGGTTGAGCTGGCTGGGCCGGTTGTGCTGGCTGCTGGTTAGAAGTGTCTGGGTAATTTGCGCCATCACCCAAATCCTCTTCCATGCGAAAACCTCTATTATATGATTGCTTAGCTTATCGAACCATTAAAAAGGTTTCCTTAAAATGGTTTAGTGCCTACGGCCTTATCCGCAGGGTTCCCTTTCTCTTCTGCCATAAACCCCGCGGAAATGCGAAGTCGATATAAACATGGCGTGGCAAAGCGATCATGAAACGAAAAAGGCAATCAAATGCCACCGAGATAAAACCCAACAACTAACTGATAGACAACGAAACATATTTAAATTGTTAATGAATGTGATTATCAGTCAGAAGGGGTTGAAAATGGGCTGGAATTTCAATTACGGGTATGTTGCTATAAAC
>CAZQGC010000030.1:0-1812 GCA_964592765.1 Microcaldota archaeon | reverse complement strand
TCGGGACGCTTCTGGTCTTCCTGCTCATAAACGGGTATTTCATTGCAATCGGACCAACAGCTTATCTGAAAGCTATATTCACGCCTTTGGAGAAGATACTTCCCTCTCCTTTCGCACCGTACGGATATGCACTTCTTGCCTTTTATCCAATACCCTTAAACGCCTTCTTTGCGGTTTATGCGGGAGTAATCGCAATCTCACTGCTTGTAATGCTGCGAATAAACCGGAAAGAGATGGTGTGGCTGCTTGCCCTTCCAAGCCTTTACCTCATGTATAGGGGGATACCGGCATATACGGGGCTGTTTCTTCCGCTTTTCATAATAAGCATATTCTTAAACAGAGAGGCGGGTGCGCGCATAGCGAAAAGACCTTTTTGCAGCACTGCAACCAGAAAATTGATAATTGCTTCGGCTATTGCGGCCTTGTCAGTTTCAATACTTGCATATGTATATGTGGCACACGGGCTCTACATGGAAGAAAATAACATCTGGATGAGCAACACAACATTGAGATACGCGGACAATTCCACAGTGTTCTCCGGCACCTTAAATTTCAACATGCACAATTCAACGGAAAGGTATTTGATAGGCTTTTTTACTGTCAAGTACAACAAATCAGAGAGGTATCTATCTGCAGAAAAGACCATACTGTATGGATATTTCAACAATAGCAGGATAACAGGGCTAAACTTAACCACTTACAGCAATATGACAGATTATTCATCCGTAATTCAGCCAAATATGATAATCCTAAACGGAAAAGGCACACAGAACATATCAGTTTCGATATTTGGGATCCACGCTGGCAGTTTTAGGTGTAATATATATGACGGGGGCTCCTATTATTATTTATGCCCACCAGTAGTTAATGGGACTTTATCCGCATTTGTGAGCGGAAACGAGCAATTTGGGAGGGCGCCTTGAGCGCATTGACTATGCGGACTTTGCGGTGTTAAAATGAAAGAGCGGGATTCGGAAACGCCTTACCGGATCCTATTTGTAGCGCTTGTATACGTATACCTATTCTACGAACTTGGTCAATTTCTATTGGCTTACACATTCGGCGCATTTGTTATTTTGGACATCGTAGACACCGCTGCAATATTGACGTTTGCATTGCTGTTTACGGGATATTTTGGCAGGTTCAGGAAGTTCCTACTGGCGGCGGCCGCAACCGTGTTTATTTGCCTGCTTCTGGTGCCGCCGCATTTTATCAGCATCCAGGATTACACGATACTGCTTTACGGCCCCATCCAAATCTGGCTTATCTACTTCGCAGTCTTCTTCCCGCCTTTCTGCATTGCGATGCTGGGTGCGTACACCTATAGAAATGGAATTTTTGGGAAATTCTCCAGGAAAATCGGAATAATATTTTTAGTGGCATCCCTGATTTTCCTGCTTATGGTGCTTTATTACTCCAAAGTTCTGAATCCGGGGGGTATCCTCATTAGTGATGAGGAATTCATACCGTTGCAAGCAGCACGGACGCTGCTTTTGGGTGGCAACCCGTATTCCGCCAATTATTCGAACATGGTGGCATTCCGCTATCTCAAATCTGAAATCGGAAGCACCTTCACAGTAAACAACAGTTTTGTCGGATCAGTCAATTACCCCGCACTGAACTTCCTCCTGTACGTGCCTTTCTACATTATTGACATGTATGTTCTCGGAGGGGGGTATTCATACTTGCTTATCTTCTACATATCCGCAATCCTTCTGACTATTATCTTAGCGTTTCTCGGAAATAGGAAGGCGGCGCGTCCGAACTATGTGGTTGGCATATTCATTGCCGTCATAATAGCTTCGCAGCCTT
>CAZQGC010000029.1:0-1926 GCA_964592765.1 Microcaldota archaeon | reverse complement strand
TCAGCGTGGCGCCGGTTATGGAGGAAGGAGCTATGATCTTTATCGTGTCCCCCGGTCTGAGGGCCCTTGGTTTGACTACGCCTTCGTGCATGCTTAAAAGATAGAAAACGAACTATTTAACCTTATCGCGTATAAACAAGCCTTGCCAGCGGCGCACTGTTTTCCAACTGATTGCATAGCCGAACAGAAAGCAATCTTTTTATAATTTCCCAGAGACAAGAGTACGAGTGTATGTTCAGAAGAGGGCAATCAGCCATGGAATACCTCATGACCTATGGCTGGGCCATACTGATCATAGCGGTCGTCCTTGGCGCGCTCTACAGTCTGCACGTGTTCAGCAGCGCGTCGCTTCTTCCACAGGCGTGCATTGCCACTGCGGGATACGAATGTTCGAATCCTGTTCTCTCGGGTCTGAGCGGAACTCTTACACTTTCATTGGGCCAGTTTACAGCGGACGACTGGTCTTCAGGTTCTTCGCTCTGCCTTGTCCCTACCGGCTACACGTATAACGGCGTATGCAGCGGTTCCGGATTCGTTTCGGAACCGATAGGCGCATTGCCTTCCGGAGGCACGGCCTCGGCCTCGTTTGCGGGCACGATACCTGCCAATTCCCCGCTCGGCACTCCATATGCAGGCATCATCTGGGCCAATGCAATCGTATCCGGCGTACCGGAACACATACAGGTCGCAACAATATCCGTAATATCGACAGTCTCATCCGCTTCCCCATCTTCGCCTCCAGTCATACCAACGCCGCCAGGCATCGAATATTATACGCAGCTCACTCTTTCAAGTTCATGGTCTTCGGTTTCGTCTTCACAAGTCCAGCAGATGGTCACCTTAAGCGAGAGCAGCCCGATCTACGGAACTCTCATCGCGTATTCCCCCAACCTCGCAAACTTCGAGTACTTCTACGGCAACGATACGATAATACCATCATGGATTGAAAGCAACAGCTCAGGCAGTTTGGTAACGTGGCTCAAGATTGCGAACACGGTCGCCGTAAATGACATCTATCTCGGCTTTGCCTCAAAGACCGCTAACCTCTTGTCAAGTTCAGGCACGAGCGGCATAGGCGAAGCACCGCAGTTAACAAACACATACGGGCAGTATGACGACGGGGCAAATATATTCAATAACTATTGGAACTTCGCAGGAACGACGCTGCCGACTGGATGGACTAATTCTGGGATAACTTATGCTGTGAATAATGGCATAACCGCCACTGCGACAGCCCCAAACGGCTACATAAGTTATGGGACTTCGGCATCTGCACCCATAATTTTAGAAGGATATGGAAATCTGTATCAACCTAATACGAATTGGGCATCAATAGGTCTAATGACTCTTCCAGTGACAAATCAAAATGGATACCAAGGATTCTCTATTTCAACTGGCTACTTTGAACCAGTAGGAACATATCAAGGAACACAAACAGAAGGTAGCACTGACACTCATGTAGGTGGCAACACAGCAAGTAATGCCAATCAAATATGGGGCGTTGATTATATCTCTACAAGTTCATCAGCCTATTATACCAACTATATCCAGATAGGCACAACAATTACAACTCCGACTGTATCTACCCCAATATATCCCGCTATTTTTGAGGCAGGTGCGAGCGGAGCAACATATACTTTTTCGGATACGGCTTCTCTATATTGGCTCCGCACCCGCCTCTACCCACCATCGGGTGTCATGCCCAGCGTCAGCTTCAGTTCGGTGCAGTAAGCGCCGTTAGTTTTTGCCATACCCTACCATTTCCTACATTCTGCAACTTGAAGCTAATCAGTAGGTGAGTTGCCTCTGCAACTGCGTTAGAAAATATTTTTATACGTTTAGGTTAAAGAGCTAATGTGCACACTAAATTCGTTGTAATATTGGGCTCGCTGATGAGCGGCCTGGGCAAAGGGATAATCACTTCTT
>CAZQGC010000028.1:0-2209 GCA_964592765.1 Microcaldota archaeon | reverse complement strand
ACCGCTATATTCTGCCCAGGATCAGCTCGTTCGGCCAGCAGCCAAATGATCATTTCAAAAGACGTCTTCGCTCCCCTTCAGAAAGCCTCACTAAATCCATCACCATGAAGTATGGCACCTTCTTGGTAAAGTTGTAGCGAGCTTTATCCGATGAACGCTTGTTTTTTAAGGGCCTCGCGTCCCTATATCTGCGCAGCACGAAGCCGTGCCTTATGAATAGTTGCAACAGTGTCTCCATGGTTATGTGCTTTACGGGCATTGCAACATGCATGCGCTTCACCGTCCATCGCCTGTGCGTGACACTTTCTTCGAAATAATCGTAAAATCTCCTGTACGTTCTCGGCCTTCCCTTGATGCGAATTGTTGCACCGACAACGGGATTGGCCGCAGACACCACGAGCCTTCCATGGGGCTTGAGCACTCTTCGCGCTTCGTCGAGCGCGGCGTCCATATTCTCGAAGTACGTGAAGGCCAGCGCCATCAGCACGATGTCGAATTTGCTGTTGGCATAAGGCATGTCCGAGGCACTACCCACCCTGAAATCAGCACCCCTGCATTCGGCTTTGGCTATTTCTATCTCCTTCTCGGATATGTCAATCCCGTATACGCGCGCGCCCCTTCCCACCAGTGCCTTGGCGTACAGCCCTGTTCCGCAGCCTACGTCCAGGATCGACCTGCCTCTGATGTTACCGAGCACCGCCAGCGTATTGGGCATATCAAGGAATTCATTGTAGAAGCTTTCGCCTCTGACGCGCCCTTCGTGCCACTTCTCAGCTATTGCGTTGTAGGCCTGCCTGGTCTCCTCCTTGATGTTCATGCGCCGGGAAACGCCAGCCTTGTTTGAAGGAACATTCATACATGCACCTATAGGGAAAAGGGATATAAATGAAGATAGGCGATGTAAAGAATAAAATAATAGAGGTATATGCGACCGCCCGTGTGGTTGTTCAGCACTTTACGCCGCAAGTGATCATGGAAGTATTCCTCTGGGTCCGGTTCGGACGAATATGGCGGTAAGGTAGCCAAGCCTTTTAAAACAACATTAGCTTATGCCTAATGGTCATCTGCTTCTTCCAGCTCCTGCCTGAATTCGTTGATAAACGTATTGATGAATTCATCCCTGTGTTTAGCTATCCTTCTTGCCGATTCGGTGTGCATTCTTGCGCTCACTTTCATTAGTCTTTGGTAAAACAGGTCGAGCGAGTATCTCGTAGGTTCCGGCTCCCTACTCTCGCAGAACGGGTCCTCCACATTGTAGAACGCCTCCACGTGCATGGGCATCGAGGACCCGAACGTCCTCATTATTGATACTGCTCCGGTGGATTCAAGCATGTCCGCATCCTGCAGAACCTTTGCCTCCAGAGTTTCCGGCAGTATTCCAGTCGAATACGAACATACCGATATTGCGTATGCTACTTTCTCTACCTTCTCCTGGGGGTATTCTTGTATTTTGGATAGGACATCCCTAGCGAACTGTGCGCTTTCTGCATGTTCCTTATAGTAGTTCTCCGTTCCCTTATAGACTATCGAATCGTGAAAGAGAGCAGCAGGTATCACTATGTCAAGGTCTGCATTCTCCTCTTTCGCTATCCTTGCGGCCAGTCCCATGACCCTGTACGCGTGCCCGAAATCGTGCGACAGGTCGTTGTTTATCCTCTCTTTCAGTGCAGAGATGAACCTTTCCTTTATTGAATCGCCCATAATGGGGTATATGATAAAAAAGCTTAAAAGATTATATGATAAAAACGCTTAAAAGATTACCAAGTGACGGAAGGATACCTGGTTTATTTAACCTTTCTCCCAGCTGGAAGCTGAGACTGCTTGATACAAACAGTTAAAAGATTTCATAGTGGTAGCCAATCTGTGAGTTTTATGGGAGACTCGAGCCATAGTATATTGGAGATATCGGGAGATAGGCTTAGCATAGAGGACATCGTTCGTGTAGGAAATTCTGATCCCGGGAAGGTGGTGGTAAGGCTTTCTGAGAAAGCAGAGGATTCCATACTAAAATCAAGAAAATTCGTGGATGAGGCGATAGGAAACAAATTTACCGAGAGGAAGCCGTATAGGGAGCCGACATAATCAGTCGTTTGGCTTTTATATCTTGCAACCCCTGGCCTTTTGCACTCATCCATAGCCAAAAAGTTTTCTTAACAGTAGTTCCGCATAGGAACCCGATTTGACGTGTCTTTTTACCTCAAACACGTGA
>CAZQGC010000027.1:0-2724 GCA_964592765.1 Microcaldota archaeon | reverse complement strand
GCAATATTCAGGATATGCCGCTATCGGAAAGGACCTTCTTCTGCGTGAGGTGCGGCATGCGGGAGGACAGGGATATAAATGCCGCACGAAATATACTCAAAAGAGCTACGGTCGGGCAGACCGGAAGTCACGCTCAGGGAGACAGTGTAAGACCTCAAAGGGAGGCGGTTGTCGACGAACTGAGAACATACCCTCAAACGAGGGGAAGCCTCGGGCCTTAGCCCGAGGGGGATGTCACAAGAGTTCTATGCGCTTCCATGATAGAGAACAGGTTTTTATGAAAGAAACACTTGTAGTCTATTCATTGATGGACAGGACCTCTATTGACTTGGCAGGCCTATTGCGGCAACTGCTTGACTTCAACGAAATCGAAGAGTTCAACGGATCAAAACGCTTCAAATATGAAAACATAACCCTTATTGAGATAAAAGACCTTCACATCAATGCCTACTACCTTGATGATTACAAGACCGATTCCATAATATTCCTTAGCAAGCATTCCAGCTCCAAAGGGGTTCCATCCTTTACAGTGCATGCGGAAGGCAACTGGTCTGAAAAAGCGGAGCTTGGCGGTCTGCCGCATCAGCTCAGCGTTGCCTCTCCAATCGCAATGCTCAAACTGCTTAACAATATGGGGAAGCTCAATCAGGAAAGCCTCGACGTGACCTATGAGGCGACGCATCACGGCCCTTTCCTAAAGACACCCTCGCTCTTCATAGAGCTTGGAGGCAATACCGAAGTCATGGAGTCGGCAAAATACCAAGAGATAGTCTCTAAAAGCGTGTCGCGATATATCGATGAAGGAGAGGCTGACGGTTTCAGCAAAATAGTCGTGGGCATAGGCTCAAACCATTACCCGAACAAATTCAGCTCCCTTGCGTTTGGAAGAGGATACGCCTTCTCGCACATAATGCCAAAGTATTACACCACGGAATACGGGATGCTTGACCAGGCCTTCTCGCGTTCTGTACCGAAACCTGAAAGCGCGGTCATAGACTGGAAGAGCATAAAATCTGAAGAAAGAAATAAAATAATAGGCAGGCTTAACGAGATTGGTATGGATTATGAAAAGGTATAAGCCTTTCGCACTTGCGTTTGCAATGGCGACACTTCTGCTGTTCTTGCCTGGCATGTCGGGTGCGCAGTACTGGTTCCAATCGGGGGCGAGGGGATCCAATTCGGCGGCACAGAACAACGGCGCGTCAATATCCATACAGACAGTATACCAAAACATAACCCATGGCTCCCTGGGCTTTTGGATAGGCGAAGACCTATCAAACGGGGCATTTTTGCAGATGGGATATGAAATCACTAATTCAAGCGGATACTATCCATCGCAGTGCTCCCCCTCAGGATGCGGCAATGATACATACATAAAGCAGGGAGTGCCGACATGGTTCTGGGAATATTTTCCGAGCGGCTACTCGGGCAGCAGTTTCTACGGCGGGATAGGGGGCAATGCCTCTACTGGGGTTAACGGCACATTCAACACCTATTCCTTCAGCTCCAATGGAAATACCTGGAGTTTCTATTTCAACGGAAGGCAGGTGGGCAGCGCTGATCTGGGCACTGCCAGTTCAGGTCCAAACCCCCCTGTCGCTTTTGGGGAGCAGGCTAACACCTACGAAGTCACGATCATCGAGCCAGTAAAGTTCAGGAACATGCAATACCTATCAAATGGCGCATTCAGACTGGTTCCTCAGGGGTATTCATCGGTAGGTTACGGATCCGGAAGCGAGAAAAGCATTCCGAATCCTTACGGCGTAGAGGAAACCGACAATTACGTGGATTATTTCACCGTAGGTTCAGGGGTGCCCCTGCCCCCATCCTATAATATCCTGTGGAGTCTGGGCTATTCCCTCTCGGTAAAATCACAATACGGCAACCTTTCTGAACTCACCAACTATTCGGCGTACTCCTCCGCGGTACTTAACGCGCCGAAAACAATAAACATATCCCCGGCCGTGAGAGTTATTTTTGAGGGCTGGGAAGGCAGTGGCGACGGATCATATACAGGGCCCTCCAATTACACCTCTGTGACAATGAACAGCAACATAACCGAGACAGCGGCATGGCAGGAGCAGTACCACCTCAACGTTTCATCACAATACGGCAGTGCCTACGGCAGCGGCTGGTATAATGCAAGCAGCACCGCGTACATCTCCGCGAGCCCAGGCATCGTGCCGATTGCAGCAGGCGAAAGGGCGCAGTTTAGCGGTTGGAAAGGTGCCGGAAGCGCAATAAACTCAAGCGTCCTTATGGACGGGCCGAGAAGTGCGTCAGCGAAGTGGAACATACAGTATCTGATCAATGCTACCTCCCAATATGGGAAGGTTTACGGCAGCGGCTGGTACAATTCCAACAGCACAGTCAACATAAGCTTGAGCGGGACTGTAGAGAACGTGGGAGACGGAGAAAGGCTCGCGTTCGTAAGATGGAGTAACGGGTACGATCAGCCTAACGTCTCGATATCTGTTACTTCGCCGGTTTTTATAACCGCGCTTTTCGTGCCGCAGTACTTCGTCAGGTTCGTGCCGCAAGACTCGTACGGGAATCCTATAAGCTATGACTACATCTCCGTAGACGGCATGCACATATTCAATGGAAGTTATCTGCAGGCAAACACTTCCTACAAGGCGAGCTACGTCGAGTACAAAGACACGCAAATGTCAAGCAATCTGACCTTCACAGTAACGTCGCCTGGACTTTTCTACATAAAACTGC
>CAZQGC010000026.1:0-2894 GCA_964592765.1 Microcaldota archaeon | reverse complement strand
CTTGGCCGCGTCGAAGACGCTCTCCCTAGTCCCGTAGCCGTAGATAGTGCTGTCCGTGTAGGAGTTCTTCTCCTTCAGCCACTTGGCCAAATCCTTCAGCTTTGCCTCAGGATTGTATTGTACGGCCAGCAGCACGGCGTGTATCGTAGGCGTAGGTCTCCCTTCTGGCGTGGCGGTCATTAGAGGCTCGGCTTTAGCCTGTGGCTCGTAATAGACTCGCTCCTTGTCCTCCGTCTCGTGGTATAATATGAACTCAGGCACGACTTGGTGCAGCCATTCGTATCTTGCATCGGTAAAGCAGTGCTTGGGAAGACTTGAGGCTGACCATGCCAGCTTTTCGTCTATCGCCTTCAGGGCAGATAGGTCGTCCTGATGGTTGGTGTTGAATAAGAACTGCGTTGCAAACTGGTTTCTCACGTGGCTAGGTATGTCGGTGTAGTTCTGCGTAGCAGTCCATAACATGCCGAAGGCTCTTATCTCTCTGCTCATTTCCACGTATATGGATTCGTATTTCTCGAACGACCTCAGAAGCCTGTGGGCTTCGTCCACGCACACGATAACGTCCTTCTTGGCCTCGCCCGGAGCGGTCATGTCCTTCCAGACTTGGCGTAGGATAAGCTCCGAGTAGAAGGTCTTCGCGTCTTCATTCAGACTCGAAAAGTCGAAAACCACGTTTTCGCTCATCTCCGGTATCTCGTGCGCCGTGTCGTTGTACAACGACTTCATGTGTTCCTTCAGGTACAGCAGCGCGCTCTGCTGCGTCTGGTTCTTTGTGCTGCTTATCTTCTTTTCCAAATTGGCCTTGAACTCCTGCCAATTCCTAGACTCCTTTCCGATCTCTCTGAGATAGGCGGGTATATACTGTGCCGTTATGCCTATGGCATTCATCGGAAAGGTTATCACAAATGCGTTCACGAAGGCTTCGATGTCACGGAGCGCGTTAGGCAACGCTTTCGAAGCCTCGACTATCGTGTAGCCCATTTTCAGGTATTCGTCGTTGGGCTTGAACGAGAATATGATTTTCTGGTTGTCCTCGAACTGTTCGAGAAGGTAGCGGGTCAGCTTGCTTTTTCCCTGACCGCTCGTGCCTACTATCATCACGTTGCGGTTGGGTTTGCTCAGTATGTAGTGCTTCAGGTCTACCGGCTTGTTCACAAGGCTGAATCTTTCAGTCTTCTTCTCTAGCGGAGTGTCCTTCATCAGGTATATTTTCCTGTGTATCTCCCTCACGGAGCTTGCTGCCACGGCCCCTTTTCGGGTTCCGTGGTTGGCCTTGCCTATGAGGGTTGCTAGATAGATGGCGTATATGAGCCATGCTATACCTAGTATCCATAACTGGGTAAATGCGATGACAATCAGGGCGAGCAATCCAGTGACCAAAACTCGCCAGACGTAATTCCAGATACCGGTACCACTCGCCTTGAACCTTGCGTAGTGGAACTCATTGGCATAATCCTTGTCGGCCATCGGGTACTCCCTTAAGTATCTGGCTATGGCTATGCCATAATCGAAGTTATTGTAATCCTGCTCTGTCTCATAACTACTGTTGGTGCATCAGTGCTTTTATTCCTTGCCACGCTTTAAGCGCGGCCTTTCGGTGGGTGTTCGGATGTAAAAATCAGCCTGTCTTGTCGAACTTAACTGTCTATTTCATCCACGGGTATTACGTCGTAGGAGATATTTATATGTTTCGTTTTTGTCGTCGGTATGAAGACGTTAAAACATATTTTAACCTTATCTAAGCCCCTCTCCTTCTTCTCCCATACTGCCACAAATTCATGCTAGGACGCCTCAGCGTCCCGCCTCTTGCCATGCGCTTGCCTAGTTCGGCCATCTGCTTCTGGCCTTTCTCAGAACTCTTCCATCTGCGCTTCTGCGCGGCTTCCTGAAGCTTTGCGTTGCCTGCTGCTGCAATGGTTCCTTTTATGCCTCTGTATGCCGCGAATAGAATTATCAGCCCGAATATTATCTCAAAAGCCCATGCAGTGAAGAAAATCAGGCCGGCTACGGCCGCCAGGATTATCACAATCCAGATTTTCTGGCTCAGAGAAAGCTGCATGAATTGGTTGGGTTACTTATGCTTATAATTCTTGCTTTTTGTTACATTCCGCCTAGGTATCCTCTGCTAAAGCCGTTATCCTCAACAGCGTAGTACACCACTATCGCTATCGGCACCAAGTCCAATAGGAGTTCCCCAACGCCCATCACGCCCACTCCGGCCAAAACCAGAGAGGCTATTGTCCATCCCACGGTAAAGAGCGGGCCATATTCCGGCACACTGAATATTCCGACAACCACAATTACCGTTATAGCAACGTAGAGCAGCGGCACGATGTTCAGAAACATTGTCATAGGAATGTATTGGTTAATGGCCATCGCCATATAGACAAGCACACCAATCACAATCAAGGCCTTCGTTACCTGTACAAAATCTTCGAACCTAGAATTGATTCCGTCAGAGAGGTAATAACCGCTAATGTCTATCACTATTTTCCAAGCATAGCCTTAAGATACGGCGCGAACCGTTTCTGATCTTCCTGCGAAAGCTGTCCCTTTTTCATTGCCTCAATTAGTATTTCATTTATCATCTCGCCTGTCTTCATATAGTAGTCCAATGCGTTTCTCACAAGCTCTGAGAAAGAGAGATTGTATTTTTCTGCAAATGCCTCTCCCTCACGCTTTAGCTTCGGCGGAAAAGGGATTGTTGTTATTTCCATGTTCGTAGCCATATAGGCACCTCAATAATATTTATAGCTAAGGTTATATAAAGGTTATGTTATCTGTCAGGATTAAGCCACCCCTAGACCTCTAAGGGATAAGCGCGCAAAGCGCGCCTATTAGGATAGGGAGCGTGACGCACGCCACGATGATCACACCGACTCTGACGTAGTTGA
>CAZQGC010000025.1:0-3124 GCA_964592765.1 Microcaldota archaeon | reverse complement strand
CATTGGAACACAATGCTTAAATATCATATTAGTTGTATAAGGGATTATGGCAATAGAACGGAGTCAGCGAGTGGTGGGCTTGTCTAATTCCGAACAAACAGAGAAGAGCAAAATAATATTCATTGGCGGGCCTCATGGTGTTGGCAAAAGCACTGCACTTGAAGAACTTAAAAAACTTAACCGCAAGGAAGAGGCACGCCTTAACATAGTGTCCATGAGTAACACACTGCACAGAGCGTCAATGGAGAGATATTCTAAATCTATAGCTGAGTTGAACGAAGACAGGCTTAAGAGAGATGAATTGCAAGTGGAGATGATCTCTAAGCTGCGCAGTCTCGATTTCGCCTTCACTCTGCTGGATGGACATTATGTGACAATGAGTTCTGAAGGAGCTATGTGCGCCAGCTATAACACAGACGCCAATTATTTCATAAGGTTCGATGCACAGGTCGTGCTAACGTCTAAGCCAGAAGAGATACGCACACATAGGATTAAGAGGAATAAGGAAATTTGGTCCATAGATTTGGACGTTATAAGGCAGGAGCAGGAGAGAGAAGTATCGGAAGCCTATAGGATAGGTGGCATATTCAGTACCCCTGTGTACGTAATAGAGAATGACAGTCCGAAAAAGGCGGCAAAAAGAATATGGAAGCTGCTAAAAGTACTAAACATTTGAAGGTAACGAAATGCCCAAAAAAGAAGAGGGTATACCATCAGGGACGTACCTGCTAGGAAAAACAGATATAAAGCGGCTTGTAAAGGGAAATTCAGTTACTGAAGTGACTGATGATGTATGCGGAAAACTTCGCGGGCTTACCAGGAAGAGCGTAGGCATGCTTTCTAGGGGACTTACAGTCACCGATTCTGCGGGCAGGATAGTCTACACAGAGAAGAGCTCGCACCTGCAGCACTTCTTCCCCAACCTCATCAGCGACTTCGCTGAGATGGCGTACGAATATGCCGCGTTGGGTCGCGAACTCCCGATAATTTCGATAGATTCGCACGACGTTATAGGGTGCGACTTCAGGTGCTTGGACTGCCTCTCCGGAAACGGGATGTACGTAACTCAGTCCAAGATGAACAATGGCTTCAGCCCTCCTTTGGAGAATTACCTGCACATACTGTCAGAGATAGCAAAATATTCCAAGAGTAGGGGAATCGAAGCTGTCAGGTTCGAACAGTCAGGAGAGGGAAATCCTGATCTCTACAAGCACCGCCCAGAACTCATAAGGGAGGCCAAGGAGAAGTATAACATGCAGACTGTGTACATAACTACCGGAAGCATGATGAGCCTAGAACTGATGAAGTCATTAGTGGATAATGCCACGTTCATACGCATAAGCTTTCCAGGGATAGACCATCGCACGTATGAACTCTACTCGCGCAACAGCAACTACACGTTTGAGAATTCTATAGAGCGCCTTAAGGCGCTTGTGAGGATGAGGAAGAAGGTAAACCGCGAGAACAAGCTGCTAATAGGAGCCAGGGTGGCACTCAGACCCGAAGAGGATCCTCTCTATTACAACTTCGGCAAACTGATAAAGGAGATAGGCGTGGACTGCGTGCAAGTGGTAAAAATACTGGCTTCAGAAGGTCTCCCGTACCAGAGCTACCCGGTATCGCAGCTGTGCAAGGAGCAGCTGAAGAGCTTGAAGTCCCTAGAGGGCGACAATTTCAATGTGGCGCTTCCCAGCACGTTGGACTATATGTATTATGAACGTGTCATAACAGATAGGAGGGATTTTCCAGAGAAGTGCTACAGCTCGCTCGTGCAGCCAGTGCTTACCGGAAGCGGCCTTTTCGTATGCACAAAAAGCGATGTTATGTACTCCCATGAGTACCGCTTTGGAAACTTCAATGGAGTAGACGGCGAATTAGAAGAGTTCATGAGCAAAGAGAACGTGGAGAAAGTAGAGAGAAACATACCAAGCATGTGCATGACCTGCGGCAACATATTCGACAACATGCTGTTCGGCAACATAGTAAAGCTCGCTAGGGAGAAAGAAGGGCCCCTAAAGTTCTATGAGATAATCCAAGTTGGAAGTGGCAGGAGCGGCTGATGATGCGATGGAACTGCAGGACCTTGAGAGGACACAGATGCTTTTCGACACGACACCCAAAGACAAAACGT
This sequence comes from Microcaldota archaeon, assembly GCA_964592765.1. Classification (GTDB taxonomy): domain Archaea; phylum Micrarchaeota; class Micrarchaeia; order Micrarchaeales; family Micrarchaeaceae; genus A-MIC-10. The sequence goes on along the minus strand of CAZQGC010000025.1, from coordinate 993 downwards.
TTGTATTCAGGAAGCCTTCGTTGTGGTTGCTTTCCGGCGAACAAGTAGTATGGCGATGGGAGAATACGCAGCCATTCTATTTCTATCCTTTCAGCGTGCTCGATTTCCTGAGCGCCTCGCCGAGGCGGAGTGAATTGAGGGTTATCAATTCGGGAGTGCGCACGTCGAGAAAAGCAATACGAGAGTCGAGAGGTTCGAAGGTCCACTTTGAAGAGGTAAACCTTGAGTTAATGGACTATGCGCTGTCGCAAGGGTGCAAGGTTTCGGCAATCTGCGACATCAAGCAGATAGCTGAAGCAGACCGTGAAATTCTTTCCCGCTTGGACATGCTAACAGTGCGCGTGAGTCCAGAAGACGATCTGTCTGTGTTGGATGGGATACCTAACAAGAGGCTGCTCTCTGGAATAAGGGTGTACATTTCTGAGGAGAGCAACAACTTCAAAAGGCTGGCAGAACGGGCTAGATTGGTCGGGTTGGATTTTATTCACGTTTCAAAAAGGCTGGTAGGTACGAAGCAGGTATATTTGGACAAGAAGTACGGGGAGAGCATACGCGATCTCATGAAACTGGAAACAGAATCGTTCAAGGTCCTTCTGCCTAGGAACACCACGATGGTATACAACGAAAAATTTGAGATAAGCGACAGATTCGGGAACTGCAGGAGCTGCGCCTTCTCTCGACATCGTACGGTACTTTTCAAGGACAGGTTTTATCCTTGCTACACCAAATCAATCATCAACTCTGGCATGTTCTCTTTCCGATCTGCAGGTGCTATGCATAGTCATTCGGAGTTGTTTGGGAAGACGTGCTCGGATTGCGCATGCATCTATGAAAACGATCTTTTCGAAGATATACATAGGAGGTCCAAGGGATTAAGGGACAGAATGTTTCTCCTTGGGTTTTCCCATGTAAACTATACGCGGCTGGAAGCCATGGGCTTTCCATCAAGGTGATTTGAATGTTGCACCGCAACCTGCAAACCGCTTTCATCGG
>CAZQGC010000024.1:0-3602 GCA_964592765.1 Microcaldota archaeon | reverse complement strand
CAAAGTGGTGTTTTCGAACGCGGGCAAGCTGAAGAAGGCCCAGGAGCTCACGAAATCATACGCGCAGTTGTATGATGCGCACGAAAAACTCATCACGAAAATACCAATCTTCGAGAAGGATGGGAACAGGATAACCGGGGCTACATATTACATGAGGGGCCTTCTCGCGATAAACAAGGTAGATGAGTGGATCAAATGATTGCCCAGGACCTAAAAACGCTGGAAGAGAAGAGCATATACATAATCAGGGAGGCCAAGCTGAAGTTCAAGAACATAGCTGCCCTGTGGAGCATGGGCAAGGATTCCACAACAATGCTGGCACTTACGAGAAAGGCATTTTTGGGCAAGATTCCTTTTCCCGTTATTCACGTGGATAATGGGATTGATTTCCCAGAAACTTATGCTTTCCGAGAATATTTGGCCAAGAAGTGGGATTTCAAGGTCATAGTTGGACATAGTGAGATAAAGCCAGATATGGTTGGTTCCGCATGCTGTGGGAAGAATAAACCTGAAACGCTGAAGAAAATAATGGCCGAATACGGATTTGATGCCCTTATTGTGTCAATAAGGCGCGACGAGCACGGAATTCGCGCGAAGGAGCGCTACATGAGCCCTAGAGATAAAAATTGGAAATGGGATTATAAGAATCAGCCCGCCGAACTTTGGGACGATTATTCAAGCAAACTGGACGTTAAGGGCCACGTCAGGGTGCACCCTCTGCTGGACTGGAACGAATTAGACGTGTGGCGATATGTTAAACAAGAGCACATACCGACCAACCCGCTCTACTTTTCGAGGAACGGTTTCCGGTATAGGAGCCTTGGTTGCACGCATTGCACAATCGCACTGAAGTCCAATGCTAAGAGTGTTGACGATATAATAAAAGAGCTTGAAGTAACGAAAGTTGAGGAGAGATCTGGGAGAGCTATGGACAAGGAGAGGGAGATGGTTATGCAGAAGCTCCGCGCACTGGGTTACATGTGAGTTGATGCTTGTAAAGACGATTGCACTTCTTGGACACAAAGATCACGGGGAGTCCACGCTAATTGGAAGCTTACTCATTCAAACCGGTGCGGCAACAAAAGCAAGGATAAGGGAAGCAGAGGAATATAGCAAGAGGCTGCATAAGGGTTTTGAGCCTGCATTCATACTCGACAGTTTTGTTGAAGAAAGGATACAGGAGATGACAATAGACACTACAAGAGCAGAGATAAAACACAAGGACCTTGCATTTGCTCTGATTGACGTACCGGGACATGAGGAGCTGATAAAGAACATGATTAGTGGGGCGAGCTATGGGGAGATTGCTTTGCTTTTGGTCTCTGCAAGAAAGGGCGAAGGCATAAGAGACCAAACAAATAGGCACCTTTTCATTTCGAGGATGCTTGGGATAGACAAGCTTATCGTTGCTGTAAACAAGATGGACACAATTGATTACGACGAGAAGAGGTTCAAGGAACTCAAAGCCGAGTTAGGCAAGTTCATTCTGAAGATAGGCTTCAGCAAGGAAAATGTGCACTTTGTACCGGTATCGGCGTATAATGGAGAGAACCTCGTGAAGAAAACCAGAAAACTCCGGTGGTATAGGGGAAAGCCTCTCATGGACATACTATGCGATGAGGCTAAGAAAGAGAGCAGAAAGCGGGAGGGCGCCCTCAGAATAATAACCCAGGGGACGATACCTGGGGATGATGGCGAACTGGTAGTTGGAAGGATTGTGAACGGCAGCGTGAAGACAGGAGAGAGGATAAGCATACTGCCATCCGGAGAGAGTGCAAGCGTCAAGGGGATAATGGTCAAGGGGAAGAGGGTAAGGAAAGGTGCTGTTGGGGAAAATGTTGCCTTGAAACTGGACAAGGATGTGGGCGGGGAGCTACGTGGCTCGGTTATAGCGAACAGCGGCCGCAAGCCGGAGCTTGCAAGCAAGATAAGGCTGAGGATATTCGTAACCGGGAGGTTCGGCAGGAGTATGTCCGCTAAGTTTAACGGCGTGGACATCGCATGCAAGAGCGTCAGGATACTTCATTGCATAGACACTACCACCGGCGAATCGCACAAAGCCGAGAGCGCTAAGATTCTCGAGGCTGTGGAAGCAGAGGTGCTGCTTGTGAGAAAGGTGCCTGTGGAGAGCTACGGCATAACCAGGGAGTTAGGAAGGTTCGTTCTCTACAGCAACAACAAGTTTGTAGGGATAGGAACGCTGAACTAACCCCAGAATCTCCTTTTTGTTATCTTTTCCTTTGCGCGCAGCTTTTTCATGTCTATGCCTTTCACTATAGATATGTTTGCGGGCACGCCAAAGCTCTCGGCCACCACCTCCCTGCTGAAGAGCTGATTGATTGCGCTATCATCTCCTTTCAGCGCAGCTTCCAGGAACCTTCTTACATTTACAAGCGAGGCGTAGCCTTCCCCCTCCCTCAATCTGAAGTTCTTCGGGAGCATGACCGCCATTGGGACCTTAATGACTTCATCGTCAAGCACTGTACCGTGGCCTATGAACCCGTGCTCGCCGAACTCCTGCCCGTGGTCGCTCGTAAGCAGGATTATCTGGTTCTCGCCGAACCTGCTGATTAGGCCCTCTATTATGTCGTAGGCGTAGGAGTAACCTTTCTGCGCCGCCTTCCAATAGAGCCTCTTCCACAGGTCAACGACCTTGCCGCTCACCGGTTTCTTCAGGAAAGGCGTGACCCAGCTCATCGCTGTCTTTTTTGAGTCGGTGTATGGGTCGTGGGCCTCCATCAGGTTTATGAACATGAAAAACCTCCTGTTCAGCTTCATCGTCTTGACCTTCCTTACTATGTTACTTCCGCCCTTTTCTATCGGCCAACCGCCTATTACCTTAGCGTTCAGCTTTTTCAGCAGGTTTCTTAGCGTGAGGAAGCCGGTCATCGGCAGCCACACTGTTTCTGCGATAAGCGCCGGATCATCACGTAGCATTGAGAATCCCACCCTGAAGAAACTGCCGCCATATTTCTCTCTGTACTTAGCCAGGAGCGGCTTCAGCCTCTTCGGCACTTCTATCGCATGACCCCAGAGGTCCGTGAAGTACGACTCTTCCTTGAACGAGTCGAACTCGTTGAAGCCGTAGACCGGATGCACGTACGGGTTTGCCGATATGGCGTATGTCTTGTATCCCATCTCCTTTAGGTCGCTCACGAAGGTGCGGCACTTGAGTGATATCTTCTCAATGTTGAGGGCCTTTATCGTCCTTGTTTCGTGGGCGCCGTGCTCACTGGGATACATGCCGGTGAACAATGAGGCGTGCGACGGCAGCGTCCATGACGAGGGGGCTATGCAGTTCTGCAGCACTATGAAATTGCCGAGCTCTGACAGCCTGCGGCCTCCGGTCTGCAGCTTGTTGAAGGTGTCGAGCCTAAGCGTGTCCAGCACTATTATCGTTATGTTGAGCTTGCCCATCGATCCACCGTGGTCCCTGTTTCCCTCTACTCCTTCTCCAGCATACTACTTTGGAGGGGGGGCGTTCTGAGGGTAGCCGGTATGCTTGCGCACAAACTCCGTGACCATTGGCACCTTGAGGTCGGTGCCTAGGTACGCCTTGTATCCAACATACATGCCATAAAGCCATATGAGCACGTTTATCA
>CAZQGC010000023.1:0-5562 GCA_964592765.1 Microcaldota archaeon | reverse complement strand
TTATGATGGCCCAGCCATACGTCATGAGGTACTCCATCGCAGACTGGTTCCTGAACGCTTTCATCAGATCAGGTATATAATCAAAAAAACAAATAAATAGGTTCTGCAAGCGGCTGGCAGGCGGGAGTAAACTATCCCTCTGCCGCTTTGGACTGCCCTTTGTGCTCCGCCCTCGACATCCGGAGTGAGATTATGGATTCGGCGTGCTGTGCCAGCAGTATGCCAACGAGCCTGCCGTGGGCCGTAACTGCAGCCAAACCAAAATTCTCCGCACCCATCAGCGAAATCGCCTCGGACAGCTTGCGGTTCTGATCGACTATCGGTATCTCGCGGCTTATCTGCCTTAGGCCGCTGTGCTTTGGCAGCGCCCTGCTGCCTGAGAGACCTGTGACCACGCGCACTTTCTTCCCGTCCCTAACCAGTATGAGGTTTGTATGCTTTTCAATTACCATCTGGTAGATCTTGCTTATCCTTGCGTTTGCTCCGACGGCGATGTAATTCGTGATGACCGCGTCCTTTACCTTTAAGCCAGATGCATACTCACGCACATATGCGCTCCACAGTTCGGCCTTTGCGCCGTCATACAGGAATATCACTATTATGATATCCCAAAACACCAGGAATTCGCGCTGCAGGAATGTATAGTTGGGAATGAGCGCCGCGTATATAATAGTGCCTATTATGAAGAGCCAGAGAAACATGTTGCTTACCTTGTATGCGAGCTTTGTCGCTGCAAGCTGGCTCCTCCTTTCCTGCAGGTAACTGCGCAGCACCCTTCCCCCGTCAAGCGGGAATGCCGGAAGTATGTTGAATACGCCAAGCAGTATGTTTATCAAGAACAGGAACTGCAACAGCTCATGCACTAGCCCGGGGGGATAGTATATGACCGCCATGCCGAATATAAGACCGAGGAATATGCTCATTATGGGGCCGGCTATCGCTATCCTGAATTCGGCCTTGGGCGGAACTCCCTTTGTCTCGTCCATGACCGAGACCCCCCCAATTGGAAGCAGCATTATCTTCTTTATGGCAATGCCATTGCCGCGCGCAACGAGCGAGTGCGAAAGTTCATGCACGAAGACGCATACGAAAAGAAGTACAATCATCAGGAACAGGCTTGCCGACGGCACATACAGCAACGACATCAGTGCGGCAAAAACGAGAAGCGCCACGAAGGTCCAGTGCAGCTGCACCTTTATACCGAATACGCTTCCGATATAGGGTGATAGGTTGGCCATGGGATCCCGCGCGCGCTTACTGGCAACTTTTACCTGCGATATTTTATCATTTGCTACAATAGATTATAAATCAGATGGTGGCATGGAAGGCGTACGGTTCGTATACGGCAAGCCTGTTGCGATACTCGACGCAGACATGGGAGCGCTGCTCGTGGTGGGAGATCTGCACATTGGCATCGAAAGGACGCTTGCGAATGGCAGCGTGCACTTTTACAACGCCGCGGACCGCATGGGAAAAGAGATATCGGGAATCGCGGATGAGTTCGGCGTACGGCACATTGCCATTCTTGGAGACGTAAAGGATAGTGTGCTTTATCCGGATAGGGCGGAGCGCGGCGCAATACAGCGTTTTTTTGCTGCACTTGGCAAATATGAGATTGTGCTGCTGCGCGGCAACCATGATGCGCACATCGAAGAGGTTGTTGACATTCCGGTTCGGAACGAGGCAATAGTAGGGCATTTCGCCCTTGTGCACGGCAATGGATGGCCCTCCGATAGGGCGATGCGCTGCGATGCCATATTTACGGCACACAATCATATGGCACTAGTGTTCGATGATGAGATGGGCGGGCACTACCGAGAAAAGGCATGGCTGATTGCGGGGGCGGCGGCAACGAACGCCAGGAGGAGGTATCCCAATTATAATAGGAAGATAAAACTGGTCATGATGCCTGCATTCAACGAATTCATAACAGGAAGCCTTCCCGTGGTGCGCGGCCGCAGCGGCATAAACCCGCTGCTCAGAAACAGGATATTTGACTATGGCAACGGGATGGTCTACACTCTCCGGGGCGATATGGCAGGTAGCCTGAAGTCCCTCGCGAAGAGGTCCGCGACGCCTACCTTATTATCGTTATCGGGATCACGCCGCTCTCAAACTCGAGTTCCGCCAGCCTGACCGGGTCCACCATCTTCTCAGGAACCTTTATCAACGGCGGGGCGCCGTATGCCAGCTCAAGTGCCCTTGCCCCGATTATCCTTGCCTTCTCGTACTTTGTGTAGTCTTGTTCTTTCATGATTGCCACCTATACAGGATTTGGCCTGAAGCGCTCCTTCGCTTCGTGTATCTCCTTGTGAACCTCTGCCCTCCAGCGGTCGAAGCCTTCAGTGCCTTTTGGATACTTTGAGTAGATCTCGTTGAGCGCCTTCATCTTCTTTACCACGTAGACGAGGTCGGAGAACGCAGATATGTTGGTTGCACCCTTCAGCACCATCTTGAACTTTGATGCAAGGCTCAGCTCTGGTATGCGCCCGTAACTCAGATCCTCGGCCTCCTTGGATGTCAGGAAGGTCCTCATCCCGTAATTCAGGACTTCGTCGTTCAGGGACTGCAGATATATCCTGAAGACCTCCAGCCCGGCAGTCTTGTACCCGTATTCCTTGTTGAATGCGAGGTTGTAGTGCCATAACCCTGCGGTGCTGACGTCATTGTTGGCAATCGCCATCACGGCGCCCTCCCCCGCGAGTATTCCGGCGACCAGGGCAGGGCCTATGCCGCCCGCACTTATCGGATTGGGCATCGCCATGCTGTCCCCGGCACCCATGTACCCGTTGAACACGAGGCTATCCATCTGCCTACGGACCGCAACAGACCAGTAGCCCTTGCCGTTGTTGAACTCATCGTCTATCTTCAGGTTCTTTATGACAGGATTGAACTTGACGTAATCGTCTATCAGCGTGTGCAGAGTGCTGCTCTTGCCGAGCTTCTTGTTCCGCAGGTCAAGGCTCCTTTTCTGTACCCCCAGGCCTATATTTATCCTGTTGCCTTCCTTCGGAAAGACCCAGCCATAGCCGCCAGGGGCCAGCGCCTGATTTAAGTGTATGAGTGCATTGTCCGGATCGTAATACAGCTTGTCCTCGTGATCTGGCTCAAACGATGCTATGTATCTGCCAGTCGATTCGATGTCGTCTATGTCAATCTGCCTGTCTACGTAGGGGTTCTCGGGCAGCTTGCGCCTAAGGTTCGTTGATATGCCGAGCGCGTCTATGGTGATTCTTGCATTGAACTTCCTGTGCTCCTTCTCCTTGTCACGGCCGAACACGCCGACGACCGCGTTTCCTTCTATGAGCGGGGCCTCGACCTCAAATTCCGATACGTACTCGGCGCCACTCTTTATCGCCCTGTCAAGAAGCTTGCGCTCGAAGAGCGGCCTGTTAAGTATGTAACCCTCGCCTTCGAAGAGGAATTTGGATTTCAGGTCTGGAGACAGCGCATAGACGCCCTTTACCCTCTTCTCAAGTTCAGGGTGCGAGAACGATAGACCGCTGACCCTTTTATTTATGAAATCGAGGTGGCCCTTCGCGACGGCATCGCCACAGACCCAGCCCCAATTTGTCTTCTTTCCCGCTTCTTCGTACCTGTTGCGGTCAAGGAGCAGGACGCGGAGGCCGCCCTTTGCGGCGACTGCCGCAGCTAGTGAACCCGCCATGCCTGCGCCCGCAACTATCACATCGTATTGTTTGTTATCGGCCATGATAAGCACTTGTGTGCAGACTGTGCACAAGACTGAAAGCAATATGTATAGGCAAGCTCAAGTATTTATTTAGTTTGGTCTGTGCCCTTTATGGGCTTACTGAAGCGCTGGCCAAGCTGCGCCGCGTTCAGGACGCATTGATGAATTTTGCGTAGTATGTTGTGTTATACCCTCCGAAGCTGCCTTCACCTCCGGTGCAGTATGTATAATTGCCGTGCACGATGCAGCCAGGCCCGTAAACTTCGACGGTTGTGTTCGGCATCTGCTGCCATGCACCTATGCCTTGCGGGGAAAGCGGGGCTATGTAGGTGGTATTTGATATGCTGTATGTATCAGTCCCGCCGATATAATACATGTTATTGCCGTACGCTACACTGCTGCCCCAGGCCGTGAGGTTGCTTTGGAGAGGTGTTGTTGGAAGCCAATGGCCTATACCGGTAGACGAGAGCGGCGCATAGTATGCATCTGCAGTAGTATTCCCGTCGGCGTTCATACCCCCCGCGCAGTACACATAGCTGCCAGATACAACACACCCCTGCGAAATTATGCGCTCTGGATAGAATGTCGTCTGATGCCACTGGCCGATGCCGCCGTACGACAGCTGTGCGTAGTATGATACATTTTGTGCTGCGTATGAAGCATTGGTCTGCGAGATGCCGCTCATGTTTTCTCCGCCGATGCAGTAAATGTATGAATTGTGGGTCACGCAGGTATGTTCCCATATGCCGGCAGGATACGGCGTAGTGGAATGCCATGCCCCCACTCCCGAAGCTGACAGGCTGGCATAATATGAACTGCTGGTGAAATTCGCATCTTGCAGGTAGTTTGACATGTTCATGCTGCCTCCCGTGCAGTATATCTGGCCATCCTGCGCCACACAGCTTTCATCTGATATCGGTATCGGATACGGGGTGCTTTCTATCCAGTTGCCCACGCCGTTTGATGAAAGCGGCGCGTAGTATGTCGAACGCATAGACAGCGTATCGTTGTTGTAACCGCCCACGCAGTATACATTGCTGCCGAAGTTTACACAGCTTGTAAAGCTGATATTTGCGGGATATACGGCGGTTGAATTTGTCCAATTCCCGACTATAATGCCGACCTTCGGCGGCGGGACTGTGGTCACCACCGTGGCGTTCTTTGCAATTGTAATTGAGGTTAGGGCTGTTGTTGGGGCAGTTGTGGTCACTACGGTCGTGAACTGCGAGTAATTCAGCGGTGTGGGGAGGTACTTCACGCTTACAGCCGTGACAAGCGTGCCCTGCACCTTATTGGCGTTGTTTGTATTGGTATAATTATAATCCACGAACAGGTAGCCGCTGAACACTGTGCCCACCGGAGCTGTGTAATGCGTATTGCCGTCATAACATGCCATTCTAATGGTCTGGTTGGAGCCGGCCAAGACCGGCACCTGGCCGTTTAGCTGCGATACATACGCTGCACTCGGCTTAGTGTTGCACCCTGCGGCGGTCAGGTTTACGGGATACTGCCCAGTATTGCGTATAGTAAGGAGCAGTTGGCCGTCGGACGCCAGCGTCTCATTTATGCATATGAACCCGGACTGGAAAACGCAGGATTGAGTGGCAACTTGGGGGTGCAGCAGGAACAGTGCAAGAACTACTGCGGCGACAGCCACCGCAATCAATATTATCGCAAGGTAATGCCCTTTTCTGTGTGCAGAAGAACCAATGGCCATGGAACCGACTGGTTTAATTTCACTAAAAAGAGATAAAAAGCTATCTAAAAGGTTGCTGTCAGAGTACACCAAATTTGGTGTGTGCGGGGGGTGAGATTCGAACTCACGAAGGTGCTAGACCACAGGATCTTAAGTCCTGCGCATTTTTCTGTGG
>CAZQGC010000022.1:0-6625 GCA_964592765.1 Microcaldota archaeon | reverse complement strand
TGTTTATGTCGGGGTAATGCTTTTCCACTACCAGGGTTATAGCAATTACCTCCTGGACATACCTGCACTCCAGTACGGATGCGATTGTGCCTCCACCGCTGCCCGTAACGAACAGGCTCAGGGTCTTGCCGGCAAAGCGCCGTTCTATCTCTGACAGGAACTCGATGACCGTTTCGATCTGCCGGGCCTCGTGCCGCTGGTACGAGCTATAGTGGATGGCCTGCGCAGCGTCCGTCACGACCCCCTTGACTGTCGTTGAACCAATATCAAGTCCTATGGAATAATCCGTTTTCATAAGTCTCCCTGTGCTTTTTTATTGCTTTGCAGAGTCTGTGGCCAGCCCGTGCAGGTTAAAATCCAGCAGTTCCTTGATGAGCTGGTCGAGCGGCGGCATATTGCTTTGAGGACGGGTAACCATGTCCATGATTTCTTTCACGCCGCCCATCATGTAGATGGAGAGCAGTTTAAGGTTGCCCGGCCGTACGAGGCCCATCTGCACTCCCAACGAGAGGGCGCTCTCGATGAGCGATGCGATCTTGCTGTAGAATAGTTCGATCTTCCGGTCCGTGATGCTGTCCAGTCCCGGTGCATGCCTGAACAGGATATGCGCAATTTCCGGATCGTCCATGGCAAGCTTAAACACCCGGCCGAGGTTGTCCGATATCTGATCAAGCGGTGGTTTTTGATCCGAAGACAGCACCACACGCTGGAGGGATTCGTTGATACGCTGGAGCAATTGATCGAATAGGGCATCGAATATCTCGCGTTTGTCCTTGAAATAGAGATAAAACGTTCCGCGTGCTATATCCGCGCGTTTGATGATATCGCTGATGCTTGTTTCATGATAGCCTTTGATGGCAAACATCTCCTTTGCGGCGTTTAAAATAGACAACCTTCTTTCCTCAGGCAGCATTTCCCCTCCATTAGACTGACATGTCAGTCTAATTATCAGGTTCACCCATATTGTCAAGCATTTTTATATTTGAAATAGACTTTAATTATTAGATAGTTACACTATTTTGTCTTTAAATAGGAACTACTTGCCTTGTGCACAATGGTTGTTCAAGAGGAAAAAAAAGAAGAACCACACTGTCAACAGCGTGGTTCTTCTCATGGAAAACGCGCAGGGGCGGGTCAAAAACCAGGATTACATGTCATCCGAACGCAGTGAAGGACTCAGTGTCTCGTAAAGAAGGGTAAAAGCGGCTATCAGAGGGTATGAAAGAAGGAAAGTTTTTCCCGATACTCGTAACAACTTTGACGATGGAAATTCTTTTACAAATAGGGTAATAGAGAAGGATGCTGATCAGTCATACTGCGATCCCTATAATAAATCGGTGCTGCTGTGAGTACATATGTTTTGATGAAAATACTTGAATCAACGCCATCCCGGTACGATCGGGGCATACGCATGCTCACGCTCGGAATGGTGGACAAGGTATACGATCATCTCACCTCCCGCATCCAGAGTGGGGAACACGTACTCGACATAGGATGCGGTACCGGAGCGCTGACCATGCGCGCAGCACGGAAAGGCGCCGTGGTGAAGGGCATTGATGTCAATACAGGCATGCTGGAGATTGCGAGAAAGCGCATAGCCGATGCAGGACTTGAACGAAATGCAGGGTTCACCGAGATGGGCGTTGCGGAACTCGTGGATGAAAAAACCGCCAGCTACGATGTGGTCATGAGCGGTCTGTGTTTTTCCGAACTATCCGAGGACGAGCTGGCGTATACATTGAAACAGGCGAGCAGACTGCTGAGATCCGGCGGCATGCTGCTCGTCGCCGATGAGACAGTACCCGGGAATGTATGCAGGAAGGTCCTGCATTGGTTAATCAAGGTTCCCCTGTCAATCATTACCTACATCATAGCCCAGACCAGCACACGAGCGGTAAAGCATTTGCCGGAAAAGGTACGGAAAAACGGCTTTTCCATAGAATCGGTCTGGTTCAATACGATCGGCGATTTTGTCGCCCTGGTTGGGAAGAAACTGCAATGAAGGCGTTACTATCAGGGATCGCATATATCGGCATAAACATCTTCGAGACGTTAATCAGGGTTCTGCCCTTTCCGCGCAAGACAGGTCTGATAAAGATAGGCAACCCCGGTAAAGACTCTCCTGTGATCCTGACGTGCAACTTTCACTTGACCGTGGAGCGGGTAAAGAGGGCACTGAAAGGCATGGACGCCTACCTGCTCGTTGCCAACAGCAGGGGCATCAATGTCTGGTGTGCGGCAGCTGGAGGACATTTTACAACCCATGACGTTATCTCGATATTGAAAACGAGCGGCATAGAAGACCTCGTTGCCCATAGGTATGTCATACTTCCGCAACTCGCGGCAACAGGCATCGAGACAAAGCCGATACTTTTGAAGGCCGGGTGGAGAGCCATCTGGGGGCCGGTTTATGCGAAAGACATCCCTGCATTTCTGAACAGCAGACAGGGACTTCCGGGGCCTGAGTTCACATCCGATAATTTCTACGTACCCGGGTTCATGAGAAAGGTACTTGAAAAAACCCCGGCCATGCGCACCGTGAATTTCGACCCTGTCCAGCGTATTGAAATGGGGGTCTCATGGGCATTCCCGTTTTCCCTTATAGCGGGCCTGATCATGCTGTTCGCATGGCGCAGCGGGGTCGTCTTTACAGTCCTTCTTATATGGATCGTGTCACTTACGACATTCCTGCTCTTTCCAGTCTACGCCCGGTGGGCCGGAGACAAAAAAAGGAAACCCGGTTTGAGCAGGTACACCGTGCTGTTCGATTTCAACAAGGCGTCGCTGGGCATGTCGGCAATCTTCATCCTGCTGGTGGCAGGCTATGCTTTGCTGACTGGTAACCTTACTGATGGGGTACAGGGCGACTTTATGATCCACGCAGGTATCCTTACGCTGATTATCGTCCTTCTCCTGAACATGGACCTCAAAGGCAGCACGCCCCTGTTTAAGAGCGGTCTGCACGAGGACAGTCTGCTGAAGATCACCATCGACAAAAACAGGTGTAAGGGCGCGGCATTTTGCGAGGACGTCTGCCCGAAAAACTGCTATGCTGTGGACAGGAAAATGCACCGTGCCTCGATACCGCGATTGGACGATTGCGTCCAGTGTGGCGCCTGCATCGTTCAGTGCCCGTTTGATGCCCTGTACTTTACGAGTCCTGACGGAAGCATTATCCCGCCGGAAACGCTACGGACGTTCAAGCTCAACGTGCTCGGAAAGCGGCTCGTGAGTACCGCGGGAAAGTCTGCGGCTTCATAACCTGCTTATATATACAAAGGTTCATGCATGAGCGAACTTCCGTTTTCCGTATTTCGAATAAAGAAGGGCGGGTACACAACCCGCCCTTCTACATCATCCCTTTTTAATTTTTTGTTGCTTTGCACATCATGGCCAACCCCAATTGCCGCCGCCCTGGAACTGCGGGCAGGTGTTTCCCGCTGCCGTTGAATACTGGCACGGGAAGTACTGAGGGCCCTTGGCCACTCCAACAATCTCACTTACCGTACCGTCCCCAATATTCGTTACCCACACATTGCCTGAGTCGTCTATGGCTATCCCCAAAGGACCCTTACCAACAGGATACGTCCTAAGGACAGCGCCCGCAGGGCTTACCTCTACTACATCATTACTGTCCATATTAGCAACCCAGATATTGCCCGACTGGTCTATCGCAATACCCTGGGGATCGTTTAACCCGCTGAAAATAGTTGATGTGACCGGCGTGCCTGTCGTCGAGGTTATCTCGTAAAGATAGCCGCTCTCGGCAGAAACCCAGATATTGCCGGATTGATTCACTGCCAGGCCAACGTTATTATCACCGAGATTGTAGGTATACCCGGTAAATTGGGTAGTTACTTCGCTAATCAATGATCCGCCATAAGCACCAACCCAGACATTGCCCGAGCCATCGATAGCTACAGGCTGGGGACTACTGCAAACAGGGAAGGCCTGCTGTATTGCGCCGGTCGAATCAAGCTCTGTGAGCAGGCTCGTAGAGTAATCTGAGACCCAGAGATTGCCTGCCTGGTCTATCGCAATAGCTACAGGGCTCGAAAACCCGGTCGTCGGCGTGGTGGCCACACCCCCGGATATCTTGCTGATACTACCACTATTTCCATTGGTCACCCAGACATTGCCGCTGTGATCGATTGCTATGCCAAACGGCCCGGAACCGACAGCAACCGTTGTTGTCTGGGGCGTGCTTGTCGTCGAACTGATCTCGCTGACCGTGTTGCTCCCGTTATTGGCAACCCAGACATTGCCGGATGCATCGATCGCTATGCCATACGGGGAACTCCCGACTGCATAGGTATACATAATGTACGGACGGAAGCTTATCGTGTTTGAATACGGGCTTTCCTCGCTGCCGAGTACTGATGTTACCACAAAGTAATAGGTCGTACCCAAGGTTAAATCCTTGACAAGATAATGTGTAGTCGTCGTTGTTCCTATTGCAGAGAAAGGACCTCCCGAAGTCGTCGCGGAATATATCTTATAGCTTGTTACCCCATACGGTTGTGACCACGCCAGCATGACGCCTGCATTATTAAAGGCAACAGACGATAGGACCGGAATGCTTGCTCCATTGACTCCGTTCTTGCCGTTCGTACCACTGCATCCTGCCATTACCATAAGAAGCAGGGATGAAAACAATAAAATCTTTTTGATGTTTTCTTTCATATTTTATTCTCCATTCAACCTCGATTTATTAAATCTTACCACATTCCGCTCCCCGGGAATACCGGCCCTGCATATGGCCAGGATTGCGGTCCGGTGGTAATACCGTTCAATTCTGTTACCGTACTACTATCATCGGTTATCCAGATATTGCCCGAAGCATCAATAGCTATACCGTATCCATAACCCGGAAAGTCATAGGCTGTATTGAAGTAATAATTGGTACCATCAATCGGGCTTAATTCCGTAACCGAGGCATTGTTACAATTCGAATCAGCACAGTAATTCGTAATCCATACATTACCCGAGTTATCAATTGCAATACCCCCTTGCGGCTCATAACCAATACCAGCGGTATAGGTAGTATAGGTGTAGTAGCCTCCTGTACCATTCGGACTTAGTTCTGTAACCGAGCCATTGTTACCGGCACCGTAATCTACCACCAATACATTACCGGACTTGTCGATCGCTATACCGTAGGGCTCATAACCAGCGTCGAATGTTGTATTCGTTTGATAGATGCCGGGGGTAGATGTCGGGCTTAATTCCGTAACCGTACCATTGTTACAACTGGAATCAACACATTCATTAACAACCCATGCGTTCCCTGAAGCATCGATCGCCATGGCGTAGGGATAAATACCAACATCGTAGGTTGTATTTGTTTGATAGATACCGGGGGTAGATGTCGGGCTTAATTCCGTAACCGTACCATTGTTACAACTGGGGTCTGCACATTCATTAACAACCCAGACATTCCCTGAAGCATCGATCGCTATGCCGTAAGGATAATAACCAACACCGTAGGTTGTATTTGTTTGATAGATACCGGGGGTAGAAGTCGGGCTTAATTCAGTAACCGAATTGTCGCCCGCATTTGTAACCCATATATTACCTGTATTATCTATCGCTATGCCGTAGGGAGAAGAACCAACATCATAGGTTGCGATTGTCTGATAAATGTCAGATACAGTTGTCGGGCTTAATTCACTGACCGTATTATCACCCTCATTTGTAATCCATACATTGCCTGCATTATCGATCGCCATGCCTATGGGAGAACTAAAGCCCGTATAGGCGTACATCGCATACGGTCTGAAGCTTACCACGTTTGAATACGGACTTTCCCCGCTGCTCAGTACTGCTGTTACCACGAAGTAATAGGTCGTACCGGTTATTAAACCGGTCAGAATATACGAGGGTACCGCCGTTGTACTTACCGCAGTATAGGGGCCTCCTGAAGTCGTCGAGGAATATACCTTATAGCTTGTTGCCCCATACGGTTGCGTCCATGTCAGCCGCGCCTGTTGTCCGCTAATGTTCGTCACCGTTAGAAATGGACTGCTTGCTCCATTGACTCCGTTCTTGCCGTTCGTACCGCTGCATCCTGCCAAGGATAAGAGTACCAGCACTGAAAAAATAACCATTGTTTTGATAGTTTCCTTCATACTAACCTCCTTATATAATTTGTAAATTCTTACTGTCTTCTAACTGCAAATACCTTCTCTGTTCAACAATTTTTATTGTGTGTGTATCAAATAGTGTCGATTCTTCTTAGCTGTCAACGTTTTTTGTTGAAAACATTTTATCAGGAGTACGTTAATCGTAGAACGCGCCAGAATCCGTTGGAACGGAAAGGCGGTACATCGGGTAAAGGTATTCATTGCATATTTGTAAATTTCAGATATAATAATGTTTCTCCCGGCTAAGACCGGGAGTTTTCTTTTATTACAAAAGAATTAAATTAAGGGAGATAAGGTTACGATATGTTATCGGCAGATAAAATAAGGAACATTGGGATTATAGCGCACATCGATCACGGGAAAACGACCCTGGTAGATGCTATGCTCAGGCAGGCAGGCATTTTCCGCATTAATGAGCAGGTAATCGAGAGGGTCATGGACTCATTCGAGCTTGAGAGGGAACGGGGCATAACGATCCTCGC
>CAZQGC010000021.1:0-7687 GCA_964592765.1 Microcaldota archaeon | reverse complement strand
AACCCGCCCTCCCGCATGTCCTGCGGTAGCTCTGTTGAGTATGTTTATTGGTGTGTTTATATCTCTGTCCTCTTGCAGACCGCATTCTTCACAGAAGTAAATTCGTTTTGACAATGGCATACCCTGGATATTGCCACAATTGCTGCACGTCTCTGACATATTTCTTGGGTCTACTTCTGGCACTTTCATACCAGCACTTTCAGCCTTGTATGTGGGGGGTTGGAAAAACTTGTTCCATGAAGCGTAATTGATTGATTTTGCGAGCCGATGATTTTTTACCATGTTCTGAATCTGCAACTTTTCAACTGCAAATGGGGTATATCCCGAATTTGCCAGTTTGGCCGTGAACTTGTGGAAATAGTCGTTTGCCCGGTTGTTTGCAACTTCGTATTCCTTGTTCGTCCTGTCTTTTGCAGTCTGCCTCCTCTTTGAACCGTTCTCTCTTCTTGTGGCTATCCTCTGCCACTTTGTGACGTGTTTCTCCTGGTTCTTCCTAAAGTTCGGTTTGATTATTTTTGTCCCATCTGAAGGGATTGCAAATGTTTCAAGACCTACGTCTATCCCTATGGGATTTGTGTCCTTTATCTTCAAAAGTTCTGTCTCTTTTATCGCAGTAAAGATTGCGTAGTGGTTTCCTACCTCTTTCATATATCGGTCGTAAGTGGATTTATTGACCTTCGATTTCCTGTCCTTTTTGTACGCTATTTTTGCTCTTTCAAGTATTGTATTATAGAGTTTTTGTGATAAAATCAGACGCTCATCTATCTCCAATTGGCGTTCAGAATCAGGGTAGAGCCTGAATTTGTATGCTATTGTGGAATCCATATTATTTACATCGTCACTCATATTTATACGCCTTGTGTCCTTGCGGCGGGCCATATTCCATTCCCGAAGGATATGGGTTTTATACCCACATAGGTAAACGTTTTCTGCGCAAACATTTAATGATTATTTTTTGCAGATGTTTCACATGGAGAAGATTCTCAATAGGAGGGTCATAAAGGGCGACCTCGTCAATTTCGGGTACGGCAAGTACCCGGCAGCGATGAACATGGCAATAGACGAGGTGCTCTTCAGGGTGGCGGCAATGGAGAAAAGGTTCTTCATACGGTTTTATGACTTCACAAGGCCATCCGTAATACTCGCGTCATCGGATTCCTGCTCGAACTTTATAGGCCGGGAAGGCAACGGCATAGATCTCACAAGGCGCATGACCGGCGGCAAGCCGATATACATAGACGACAATGTGCTTTCGTACTGCGTGACCGGTCCAATCAGCAGCGACAATCCCGGCATCTCAACCCCAAACGGCATACATAGCCATTTCGGCGGCCTGATAGCGGAGGCGCTCTCCGAGACGATACATGGCGAGAACATAGAGCTCGGCAAGGCATACAGCATACGGGTGAACGGCAAGCCGATAGCCGGACATGGCCAGCACCTAATAGGAAACAGCGCCTTCATGTACCACGGCGTGATGGCTATAGGGCCGTGGGATACCAACAGCATAAGCCGCAACATAAAACTGAGGAAAGAGGATATCGATGAGCTGAGCCTGCTACCGAGCATAAAGGTGATTCTAAAGGGCAACAGCCCTAACTGGCCCTACAAGGCCGAGCTTATGGCAAAGGTGCTTTCCAATATGAGGTCCGATTTCGAGAAGAGCATGGACATGCCTACTGAGGTGCGGGAAGGCATGATGAAGGAAGCAGAACGGCTTTCGAAAAGCGTGTATGGAAGCGCCTCGTGGGTGCGCAGGGAGGACATAAAGCTCAAGGAAGACTCGAGATTCTGCCTGCTCTGGGAGGGCTGAAAAATTCTAAGGCACCGTGTACCCGTTCGTCCACGAGCCGGTGTAGCTCACGTTTGAAGGCACACCATTGTTGTCGTTTCCGGAGTAGTCATTGGCATCGCCGTTCAGCGACCACCACCCGACAAGGTTCTGCAGGTCTATGGGTGCGCCGCCGATGCCCTCCTTGTATAAGTATTGAATCCGGTCTGCTGAGAGCGATGTGTTATATACTTGCACATCGGCCATACTGCCATGGAAATACGTGACCCCCGATCCAATATATGGCCAACTGCTGGTCGTGCCCGCGCCTATAAAGTAATAATAAACGCTCGAGTAACTGGATTCTATAACGGATTGGGAGCCAACAAAAACGCCGTCTAAGTACAAAGATTCGATGCCGTTATTGTATGTGTCTGCAATGAAGTGCCATCTCCCGTTGTCATAAGGACTGTTAAAGACCATTTGTTGCGAAACGCTGTTATGCCAGAACAGAGAGGTTCTCACCAAACCGTTGTTATCCAAATATATTGCGGGCACATAGCCACCCTGTAAATATAATGGTCCATTCCCTTGACTGAGAAGAGATCTATTATAGTCGGTAAGGAACCACGCAGAGAACGTTAAGGTGTAGTTTGTGGTGGAATTTATCGGATAATTAAACACCGAGAAGGTACACCGAAGTAAGCAACTCCGTTGAACCGTGCGACGAACTGCGGAATGCCGCTGCACGTTCCCATAAGGTTGATGTTTGTCGTGGTTCCCGCACCGCTTGGTCTGAATACCTGGCATGATCCCGGCGGCGCCTTCGGCATGAAGTTCGCAGCGTTGAAGACCCCCATGGAGAAAAGCGCGCCAAGGACAATCGCGACGATTATGATGGCCCACCCGTATGTCATGAGGTACTCCATCGCGGACTGGCTCCTGAAGGTCTTCATGAAGGTCATTTATTATACTTGGCGAATAAATAAAAGTATTGGCTTACTTCGGGCTGACGTAATCATATATCCTTCTTTGTGAGACAAGGTCCTTCAGCATGCGGCTATTGACGACCCAATCCTGGATCTTTATGTCCATCTTGCCCTTTATATAGTCGAACATTTCACCAAGGCCGTGGAGCGCAACCGGCCGCTCTCCTAGCGTCTCCCTGACGTGCTCTCGCACGTTCCATACTCCCACTGGCATCAGGTAACCCTCGTGGACCTCCCTGAGTATGAGCACCTTGGACTGCTTTTCAAGCATCTTAAGTTTCTCCGTTACTGCGAGCCTTGCCGCATAGTAGCAGCCGCCTATCTCAGCATACTTCTTCCTTCCGAAGTAACCCTCATACGACGAGTATATCGATATGTCGGTTCCGTTCTCGTTCCACACCGTATTGGGGTACCACGCCTCCATGGACTCGTACTCCCAGTTGCCCGGCAGGAAGAAGATTAACCAGCGATTGTCCAACGAAACGTGGTAATAAGCATATATTGTGTCGATCCACTGGTACGATTTCACGTCCACTAGACTGTCCTTAGATATGGTATCGTCTACGGCAGTTATGCTCCATCTCGTGGGCACGAACCTTCTATTGTGTTGTAGCCCCAACAGGCCTGCAGAAAATGCCTGCTCTATCTTCGAGACGGGAACCCCCCTCTCATAAAGCTCCACAACAGAAGTTGCTGCTTTTGCATCAACATCGGAGTAGCTCCGCTCTATCCTCTTGTCTGGTTTTATGTTGTAGACCTCCATTCCGCGCATAATTGCGCTAGGACCGAATGGCTGCACCTCGTCTTTCATGGTTAGCGCAACGAATGGCTTCTTCTTGAAGTCGACTTCAGCTTCGGCTGGCTTCTCAGCTAGGGCAAGATCCCTGACTTGCTCCTCGAACTTTCCCTTCTCGACGTGGTCTGCCTTCGAGAGATACATTCCCCTGACTAATTTGGATCTCATGCTTACAATGTCCTCTATCGACATTGACCTCCACCGCTCCGGAGTAGCGAGTATCGAGGTGTCCCCGAATTCTGGGGGCAGCATCGGTCCTATGTAGACGTTCGGATAGTTGAACCTCCCTATAAAGATGTCCGTCGGGGAGGATCCCGATATCTCCAGCCTGTCCGTTACCGGCATCGTCTTAATCCTGTAGTAGTACCTCAGGAGGGCGGGATCGCGCATATGCTTATAGACTATGTCGGAACGCTTTACTCCGAGGAGGTTCGAGTCTATCTTTTCGAACTCCCCGAGAACCCTTCCTCTGTCAAATGCCATATTCAGTATACTGTCTTCATGTTAAAAAAGCCCTGCGCTTCGATCTGTTACTCTGATAAAACAGAATTCCTAAATGCCTTAGAAACCCGTGCGTAAGCTAAGTGATGCTCCCAGAACTGGGTGCTGCCGTGCCACGGCCGGCGAACGTTTGTTGTGTGGCGCATAGTCAAGATTTATGATTTCCTAATGTGGAATACGTGGATAAACATAAGATACGCATCATCCAAGAAAGAATGCAAGCGCCTGGGGAAATAGCGGTAGACGGGAAGGCAGAGGAATCCGCGTGGGCCGTTACAAAAGGTGATTTTAGGAGGCAGGCAGATAAAGTTCTTGCCACTGGAACTATACTGCAGTAAAATCCAGTTCGAAAACAATGTTTCGAGGCTCTTGCTTTTGGGTTCTGTATCCCCACGATAACCTATAAATATATAACTATTCAAATAGTAGCTGTACTTGTTGACAGAGCTTTGGCATTTGCAACTATAAACGTACGAATGCCTATTTCTGTATAATTGGGACATGATATTTAAAGGTGAAAAACATGGCAGACAAACCGCACCTGAATTTGATTTTCATAGGGCACGTTGACCACGGAAAGTCGACGACAGTGGGAAGATTGCTGTACGATACCGGTGTCATATCGGATCGTGATATCCAGCGCTACAAGGAACTGACGCAGCAGGTAAACCGTCCAACATTCGAATTCGCGTTCGTAATGGACTCGTTGAAAGAGGAGCGCGAGCGCGGTATAACGATAGACATTGCGCACAGGGAGTTCCAGACAAAGAAGTACTACTTCACAATAATAGATGCACCGGGCCACAAGGACTTCGTAAAGAACATGATTACCGGAGCCAGCCAGGCAGACGCTGCAGTGCTGGTGGTCAGTGCGACCGACGGCGTGATGGCGCAGACAAAGGAGCATGCCATACTCGCAAACGTGCTGGGCATAAGGCAGCTGATTGTGGGTGTCAACAAGATGGACGCCGCGCAGTATAGCCAGGAGAAGTACGAGGCGACGAAAAAGGCTGCATATGACCTTCTAAAGAGCCTCGGATTCAAGGTCGACACGATACTGTTTATACCGTACTCTGCATTCGATGGCAGCAACGTTGCAAAGAAGCAGGAAAAGATGGCATGGTACACAGGCCCAACCCTGCTCGACGCGCTCGATTCGCTTGCGGTTCCGCCGAAGCCGACAGACAAGCCTCTCAGGCTTCCAATCCAGGACGTTTTCAGCATCTCTGGGTTCGGCACAGTCCCTGTGGGTAGAGTTGAGACGGGAGTAATGAAGCCCGGTGACATGATAGTCATAATGCCGAGCGGTGCGACTTCCGAAGTGAAGAGCATTGAGATGCATCACAAGCAGCTGACGCAGGCAGAGCCTGGCGATAACGTCGGATTCAATGTCAAAAAGCTCGAGAAGAAGGACGTTAAGCGCGGTGACGTTGTAGGGCCAACAAGCAATCCACCGACAGTAGCTGCCGAATTCACAGCACAACTTATAGTGCTGCACCACCAAAACGTTATAGCGCGCGGATATACGCCGGTATTCCACATACACACAGCGCAAGTAGCTTGCACGATAGTGGACATACTTGAGAAGAAGGATCCAAAGACTGGTCAGACACTCGAGAAGAACCCGGAGACAATAAAGACCGGGGACATAGCCATAATCAAGGTAAAGCCGACAAAACCTGTAGTGATAGAGAAGGCGAGTGACTTCCCGCAGTTAGGCAGGTTTGCAGTCCGCGATATGGGAGAGACCGTGGGTGCAGGGCTGGTTTTGGACGTGACTCCACGGCAGCAGTAACGGTGCATGCATGGGGATCGCAACGATAAAGCTGGTCAGCACCAACATCGGCTCGGTGAACACACTCTCCCAGCAGATAAAGACAATAACTACTGCGCTCAACGTCATGTATAAGGGTCCGATACCATTGCCTACGAGAAATCTCAAGTATGCGACGAGAAGGACTCCTTGCGGGGACGGAAGTCATACGTTCGAAAAATGGGAGATGCGATTCCACAAACGCCTTATCCAGATAGATGGCAACGAGCAGGTGCTGCGCCAGATAATGCGCATACCCGTGCCAGACAATGTCCAGATAGAGATAAGCCTGAGCTGATTGGGCTTATTGTTCTTCTTTTTCTGCTTCTTTCTCTTTTTCAACCGTGCTTTAGGGCATATTTTTCAAAAAGTATTTAATCATTGCATTACATAATTAGCAAAGACATTTCCTGCGATTGTAGTCTAGCCTGGTAGGACATTGCCTTGCCAAGGCAGTAACCCGGGTTCAAATCCCGGCAATCGCATCCTTTATGCTTCGGAGGGGCCTCTGTGCCCAGCGCTAAGGCCAGTCTATGCCATAGCATATCTCTTTGGACTTTTGTCAAAAGTTTCCTTGCATTTGATTGAACAAAAGCCATATTCCTTGCCTTTGTACGTGCTCCTGAATCGAGCCGCCGCCACATCCATCCCACACACCACATCTTTCATATGTACACCAGCCAATCGCATTCAGATTAAACGGATATTCACTATCCAATTCTCGTCTGATGATATTTAACTCTTAAGGATTAAAACCATTGCTTTTAAGCAAGGGACTACATTATCCCAAAATAAGCCCCTCTCGACAAGAAAATTGGGAAAACCCGTACCTTGCAAAGGCCAGCTCAATTTCTTCGATGCAAAAGTCTACGCCATCGCTTAAACATAATAGTCCCAACCAGATTCGGACTGGTGTTCCCAGGTCCAGAGCCTGGTGTCCTTTTGCGGTTGCTTGCGCAATGACCACTAGACGATGGGACTATCGCTAATGATTACGTTAGAACGTATTTTATAGTTTTCGATAAAAATTAGTAGCATGTGGATTAGACAGAGCGTGGGCGGCTACGGCGAGCTGAAAAACATACTGATAGCGGATGCAGTTCTCATAATTGCATTTGCATTCACGCTTTCGGGCGGCCTTGAAGGCCTCTTTTCCGGGAGTTACACGATTTCACATTTCGCATATATCCTTCCGATGGTCGCATTGGCGGTTACGTTGACCTTCGTGCTCCACGAGATGATGCACAAGTTCGTTGCCCAGCGGTATGGGGCAATAGCGGGCTTCCAGGCCTCATACACGGGGCTGATCATTACAGGGATAACCGGAGTTTTCGGCTTCCTCCTCGGGATACCCGGTGCGACCGTAATATACACCAGCAGCTTTACCAAGCGGCAGAATGGTCTTGTTTCGCTTGCCGGCCCGATAACCAACTTCGTGGTCTTCGGTATTTTCCTATCCCTGCTACTACTTTTCGGCAATTCCCTGGGGCACTACCTGACGAGTGCCTTCACGCTGACACTCCAGATAAGCATAATGCTCGCATTCTTCAACATGCTACCCATATACCCGCTCGATGGAAGCAAGGTACTCGCATGGAGCTTGCCGATATATGCAGCGACGCTTGCCGTCATATTCGTGCTGGCATATATTACAAGCACAATGTCAATAATGGAAATAGCCTACATGGTCGTAGTGGCCGCGATATTTTCCCTTTTCTGGAGAAGAATATGAAATACGGCATCACGGCACCGTGTACCCGTTCGTCCACGAGCCGGTGTAGCTCACGTTTGAAGGCACACCGTTGTTGTTGTTTCCC
>CAZQGC010000020.1:0-8557 GCA_964592765.1 Microcaldota archaeon | reverse complement strand
GTAGCAAAGCCTGGTCAAATGTGCTAGGTTCAGGGCCTAGTCCCTTAGGGGTTCGTGAGTTCAAATCTCACCCTCTGCATATACTTTTATTCTTTTCCTACGCACTAAGTATGACGACCATGCCAAAAAGTTTGCGGGCCCGATTTGCAAAGCCTTCAGGGGAATCGTTTCACTGCAGATCACAGTCTGCGATGGAGTACCTCATGACGTACGGCTGGGCCGTACTGATAGTCGCCGTTGTCATAGGAGCCTTATTTGCAACTGGAATCTTCTCGGATCTTGCGGGTCCCTTTGTCTGCCTCGGAAATCCCCCATTCTCGTGTGGGGCGCTGAGCATGAGCTCAAACGGCGGCCTGAGCATAAACTTTGGATATACGGGAAGCTATCCTGTCGAAATAACAGGACTTGCCTGCAATGTTACCTCTCCCAAAAAATCGCCAAGCGTAGAATCGCAGAATATAGTGATACAGCCCGGAGAGACGCGCACGCTCGTCTTTCAGTGCCCAATCTCTAACTTCCAATTAGGCAAGGATGTGCCAATAAAACTTTGGATTTACTATAATGCGGGGGGAATAAGCGGGCTTGTAGAGGAGTATGCGGCTGGAAATGTCAAGGTCAATTACCCAAGCATGATGTGGAATGCAACCGAATGGAGCCCGATAAGCAACAGCATTGACCTGCTGCCGTATGGCTGGATCGCGGCTAACCCAGAGGCACCGGCAAACACGACTATAATCTCAACAGGCAGTTGGGCCTCACTCAAGACTACCATGGGTGAAGGCTGGAGTTACAGCACAGATTACCACAATTACGACACATACTTCGGCATACAAACAATCCCGTTCCCAATATCTCCGCTCAACCTAGACAATGCCCCCTGCTTGGCACCTTATGATTCGCACGGCCTTACCGCAATAAGCTATGCAAACATGAACGGTGTGTACAACTTTACGATAATTAGTGATGACGGCACGGAGGTTTTCTACAGGAATGTAAATGGTGGGCAATGGAACAGCGTATTTGGGGGAGCTGCATGGACAGACGAAGCGCCAACGCAGTACTCGCGGGTCATTAATGTGTCAATGGGGAAGTATGAGCTGGTGGTTAATTATATAGACACGTGTGACCCTGCAGGCCTCAGTTTCTTTATGATTTCACCATCTCCGCAGTGACTGTAGTACTATATCCAATAGCCATCCCGGTCGCTTAAACTGGGTGCTTCCCGCTTTTGGAATTACTTCACGCCACGCCTTTCCATTGGAAAGGCAATCACTTCCTTTATAGAACTCTGATTCGTAAGGAACATAACAAGCCTGTCGAGTCCTATGCCTATGCCCCCTGTCGGAGGCATGCCGTATTCCATTGCCTCTATGAAATCCATGTCCAGCGGCTCGGCTTCCTTGTCGCCTTGCTCTGCCTTTCTCTGCTCGGCTTCGAAGTTCTTGCGTTGTATTATCGGGTTGTTTAGCTCCGAATATGCATTCGCCAGTTCAATGCCATCTACAAAAAGCTCGAAGCGCTCAGCCAGCGTATTGTCACTGCGCTTGCGCCTCGTCAGCGGAGAGGTTTCGGCGGGAAAGTCGACTGCAAAGGTCGGCTGCACCAACTTTGGCTGGATAAGGATCTCAAACAGCTTCTCATATGCGTGCGCCCGGCCGCGCTTGCCCTTCTCGAAGCGTATTCCGTGCTTCTCGGCGAGTGTAAAGAGTTGGCCATCATCGAGCGCGAGCACGTCTGCTCCGACAGCCTCGTTTATACTCTCTACGTACCTTATGCGCCTGAACGGGGCCCGCAACGAAATCTTCTTGCCTTGGTATTCCAACTCTGCAGATCCGCAGATCCCAACGGCAAGCGATTCTAGAAGGTGCTCACACAGTTCCATCATTCCATTGTAATCAGTATATGCTTCATAGGCTTCCATCATGGTGAACTCCGGACTGTGGATGCTATCTATATCTTCATTCCTGAATGCCTTGTATATTTCAAATACCCTCTCAAAACCCCCTATGATAAGGCGTTTCAAATAGAGTTCGTCTGCTATGCGCAGGTAATCCTCTTCGCCAAGCGTATTGACGAATGTTCGGAACGGCTCCGCATCGGCTCCGCCATACAGCGGTTGTATAACCGGGGTTTCAAATTCTAGAAAATCCCGGGCGACCATAAATTCTCTAACAAGCTGCAGTGCCCGGACGCGCTTAGTAAATATCTCCCTTACGGCAGGATTGACTATCAGGTCCAGATAGCGCTTCCTGTACCTCGTCTCTATGTCGGTGAGCCCCTTCCACTTGTCAGGCAGGGTGCGCATGGCCTTTGAAAGCAGTTTGAAGCCAGAGACGTTGATGCTGATCTCACCCGGCTTGGTCTTGAAAACAGTGCCGGATGCACCGACCAGGTCACCCATGTTGAGCGCCTTTGCACCGTCAAAAGACATTTTGTCCAGCTTGCCGCTATCGAAATAAAGCTGTATCTTGCCACTTGCATCCATTATGTCCACAAAGACGAGCTTGCCTGAGCTACGCACACCAGTCGCACGCCCTGCCAGGGACACTTCCCGGCCTTCATACTCTGCGTAATGCCCCTTTATTTGGAAGGCCTTTTCCTTCACTTCGAAAGAGTATGGCAGGCTGTCAAGAATGTCTGAGAACTCCGCTTCGTCTTTTTCGTCCATGTAGATCATCACAGTGGTGCAGCCTGAAGCAAAACAGGCTACCAAGGTCCAATATAGATGATTCGGTAGTACACATTTAAATAAGTTAGATTTACATTATAAACCGAGGCACGAAGTGACGGTACGTGACAGAGCAGAGCGATAGTAGTGGAGGCGATATGCCGAAGAGGCCCGTAAATCCAGAGGCAAAAGAGCACTGGATGCGCGGGAACAGCCTGTTCGATGAAAGCAAGTTCGACGAGGCGATAGCCGAATACGGGAAAGCCCTGGAGATTGACAAGGATTATGCGAGTGCGTATTTCAACAGGGCGCTTAACAACGTCATACTCAAGAATTTTGATGCGGCGAAGAAGGACCTTCAGTCGGTTATGGAGCTAGAGCCAAAGAGCCCGGACGCGCCGCTGCTGCTCGGGGACATATCAGAGCAGAACAATGATCTCTTAGGGGCACGCTTCTGGTATGAGAAATCGCTTCTTGCAAACCCCGGCTATGAGGAAGCAAAGAACAGGTTGGAGCACATAGATTCGCTGATGCACATAGATGTAAACGCCAAAAGCGGAACGACGACGCAGCAGGTCGAAAAAGAGAACACGGTGCAAGGCAAGGGGGAGACAGTTATAGAGGAGGGCCAAATAAAGAAGATCGCGTTCTACAAGTCAAACGTAAAATTCGACCGCGTAATAGGTCTGGATAAGGTGAAGAGGTACCTACGGGAAAACGTCGTACTTGCGATACAGAAGCCAGAGCTGTTCAAAAAGTACGGCAAGAAGCTCGGGGTTGGGCTGCTGCTTTACGGTCCGCCAGGAACAGGAAAGACTTATATCGTCAATGCGATAGCCGGAGAGAGCGGAGCGAACGTCATAATAGCGAGGGTGAACCAGATAGTCGATATGTACACGGGAAACACCGAGAAGAACCTACATGCGATATTCGAACAGGCAAGGCAGAACGCACCATGCCTGATATTCTTCGACGAGCTCGATGCGTTGGGAGTGAAGAGGGGCGGAGGCGGCGATGGGGGCCAGAGCTCCTCGATGAGGCTGGCAGTCAATCAGTTCCTGGTGGAGATGAACGGCGTAGAGGCAAACCCGGAAGGCATATTCGTAATAGGGGCCACCAACAACCCATGGGACATAGACCCGGCGCTCAAGAGGAGCGGCAGGTTCGGAGACTCGCTTTATATAGAGCCGCCAAGGTACAAGGACAGGAAGGGTCTGTTTGACCTTTACACGAAGAACAAGCCAAGGAAGGGGCTCAATTACGGAAGGCTTTCGAGGGCGACGACCGGTTTCTCGCCGGCGGATATAGAGCGCGTATGCGACAAGGCCGCCATGCGGCCGCTGCTCCATGAATATGAGCACAGCAGTGAGAGGAAACTCGAAATGGGCGACATGATGGCCATACTCCGCGATAGTGACACAAGCGGCAGCTCGCTCGATGAATGGTATTCTATGGTAAAAAAGGATGTCATAAGCAAGACCGAAGTCCAGACGGTAAATGGAAAGAAGCAGGAAACCGTAAAGGAGGGAAAGCTCGACGCACAGGAGAAGGTGCTCTACAAGACCATGATCAAAGACATAAAGAAAAACACCAGCCCAACAAGGATAAAGATAAAGCAGATGATGCGGTGGGTTGCACTGCATCTTTTCTGATTTTTTGCGGTGTGTATAGAATTTAGCAGGTTAAACGATTTTTCTGATAGTATTTAAAAGACAGCTCAGAGCAGGGATATTATGCTTGAATTAGGCAGACCTTTCTCGATAAGGATATGTTCACGCAAGGGAGGGGAGGGAAAAACGCAGGTCGCAGTCAATCTCGCTATTGCACTGGGCACTCTCGGCTACAAGGTACTGCTTGTAGATGTTGACCCACACAGCCGTGGAGTTGCCGATACCATCGGCTTGCACAACATAAAAGTATCGTTCTCCGATATCCGGGTCAAGGGATTGAATTTGCAAAGTGGGATTGTCCATTACGGTGAAGGAAAAATAGATATCATTCCGCAGAGCTTCGGACTTTACCGTTATCACCCTACAAAGGCCCAGGTGGATAGGATAGAGCTGCAAATACTGAAATTAAATTATGACTTCAGAATATCCGATTCCTCCTCAGAATTCCTTGTGGAGCCTGCAATAAGGTACTATACCGAATTTCTGGACGTGGTAGAGCCCATGACAGACAGCATCGAGAGCGAGGTTGCTTCGATAAAGAGATACCGGGAACTCGGGGTTGCATACCGGGTCCTGCTCAACAACGTAGGCAGGTTCAAGCACGCAGAATTGAGCGAAAGAATGGTGGAGACACTGCTTTCCATAACGCCCGTAGGCATAGTGCCATATGACGAAAAGGTCATTAGGGCATCCAACATTGCCAAGCCAGTGTATCTCGCGTACCCCAAATCCAAATTTTCCAATGCGATAAGGAAGCTCGCTAAAACTTACATAAGGCTTTCCGGATTCAGGAAGTAAATACGGTACTGGCAATTTTCCTGCAAAGGTCTTGTATTCTGCAAGCTTACCAATATAATTCGTCTAAAGACGAACGCCATAAACAACCATATATACCATGCGCGCCGTCTTACTATTGGCGATGGAATGGATTCAAAAACTTCACAATCAAACGGAGGTGTCGCAATTGACACGAAACTGCGCGAATATGAGGCCGAATTCGTCAAGAATGAGGAGTTAACCGGAGTAAGACCAGTAATCCGCGAATATGGCAGGTTCCTCAGGGGGCATGAGCGCAGCAATATGTCCGGAAAATGGCAGGGGCTGGGCATACCAGTGCGTGGGAACAATTACTGGACTTGTGCACCCGCGATACAGGATGGAAGCTCCGGCAGATTTGACCCGGAGAATGGGCTTTACCAGTCATGGTTTGGCGTATATACACAGGTGGGACGTAACGGCATCAGATTCGGAATGAGAAATGGGGAGCCGGATATGGAAGCCCTGAAGCGGCTTGCGGAAGCAGATCAATTTATATGGCTCAGCGCATTTGGTGACAGCAGGCCGGTGGCGCACCTGACATTCCTCGAGAAGAACGGCAGAATAAAAGCAAATAACGATGATGTTTGGATATATTATGGTGAGATAAGCAGCCATTCAGATGTGGGGCACGGAAGCGAAGCTGCGGAAGACACATACGGTACGGTGAGGAGAATGCGTTTTGTGCTGGACGGGAATCCGGCGGACCGGATAGGGCACCGCTTCTTCATACCCAACCCTTCAGTATGGGAGACACGGGTTAATGCTTACCACGAAATAAACCTAAAGGGTTATTTTGGTATAATACCAACCAAGAGATCTGTAGTCTGTATTTACGTGAACGGGGCGGAATTTACTGACACAAAAGGCAGGCACCATGACACATGGCCGAGCCTTAGGGGCGAAGCAATAGAACTGATACGTGGCGTCAAGGTGGAGCGTCTAGCAGAAGATTGAGCAGTTGCGAAACTCCTATTTGAGGCCCTGCCGCTTTGCATAATCTTTTATAAATTCGCACGCCTCTATCACTTCGAATCCGTTCCTTTCGGCAAATTTATAGGCAGATTTCGCAAGAAGAGTTGCCAGGCCTTTGCCGCGCTCCTTCTGCGGAGTATAAGTCCTGTATATCACCATGCTCTTTCCTTCAATCCGGTAGAGCAGCTCCGCAGCACCGTGCGCGGTATTTATGCTAAATCTTCCATCCTCTCTTTCTATCTCAGTTTCCAACGAACCACCATGCCATAGATATGTATTATTTGAGTGTAGGGGGCAGCAAGGGGCTCCCGCCACCTACTTTTTTACAGATGCGGGATTTTTATATCTTTTCCGGTAATCTGCGCGCCACTTGACCAGCGCCAGCGTGACGGAATCGGGATCTTTGCGGAGCTTGCGCTCAAATCGGCTTGCATCGCAGTGGGCACGCTCATAGCTCCACCCGTTGGCCATCAGGCCCCGCTCGTGCACTTCGTGGAGCAAGACGTAAGGCCTATCACGTTCGTCCAACGCATCGTCAATCCATATTTCGTTCTCTGGCACAAAGCCATACACGAGGTCGTGGCCGCCTTCAGTAAAATCAATATAGAATATGTCGCGCACCATGCGGCCGCTCACTATCCAGGCTTTGACACCGTGCTCTAGCCTCTTCAGCAGCTTAAGATGCACCATCCTAGGGTCTATACGCGCGGCCGGATCCTGATAATCCACCGCATCGCGGGCCCTTTTCCGCGCGAGGAGCTCCTTCGCGTCTGCCGTCAACAGGGCCTCCTCGTAGGATTTGCCACCCGCCATGAGCCCACGCTCAATGAGAAGATGCTCAATGAAAAACTCGCGTTCGCTTCCGGCTGCCTCCCTGTCTAGCCAAAACTCGTCAACCGGTATAAAGCCGAAACGATAGTGCTGCCCGAAGTTGGTAAACTCTATGTCAATATGGCACCGTATGTATGTCCCGTCCACGACCCATACAGAAATTCCATTACGCTCGCAGATTCTCTCTATGTACGGTTGGCCGCCCGTCTTTGGCATGGTAGTTTCAACTATTATTATAGCGCTAGGCAGATTTTTAACTGTTGCGCCACCCCAGGCAGGCATTGGGGCTTCCGCACATAACCCCTAAATAATATTGGGGAGGTCATATGTGGGGGGCGAGAAATGTCACCCTTTTCCGAGATAGTTTTAGCATGACAGAAAGAGAAGTATAAACTATTAAAGAATCCCGAAGGATGAATTATCTGACCAACCGAATGCAACACCGGACAAAATCAACCGAGTTTGTTGACAATACCGAAAAGCCATTTGGGAATCCGAACACATAATCTATTTAAACCCTTTTTCTGAGGCTCAAAACGGTTGGGTGCCCCCTATGCCAAAGCCAAGCCAAAAATGCACTAAATCCTCAGATCCGAACACCCGTGTTTAGGACGACAAACAAAAGCGGGGAGTTTTAAATGCGTTCAGCTTCTTCTTGTCTATCGTGGTGCTTACCCCGACCCAGAAAGTGCTTATGGTTTTCATACTCTTTATTCTTCTTGTCTTATCCTTTCAGTTTTTTGGCATATGCCTTAATACACGATGTAAATAAATTAATCCGACCACAAACGCAATCAGAAAACTTATTTCATGTACTAACGAGTTTACACCCGCGGATATGTTAAAAAAGGATTTTGGACTAAATAAAATGTAATATAACATAAAAATCGTTATACCGGTGTTAATCAACAGGTTTAATTTTTTCATTTCAGAACTTAATTTACTGGAAGAGGTTACCATAATTACTGCAAAGCCTGCCACAATCCCAAATTCTGCAAATCCAACTCCCGATGAACCATAACTATAAGTGGAAGAATGTGGCAAAGTTGTCCATATTAATGTTGCTACGATACCGATTAGAAGTGAGGCCGAAACAAAAAAGCGGATCATATATCTTCGTTTATTACTATCAAGTCCAAAGCAGGATAGCATCAAAAAAACTGAAGCCAAAACAAAGCCACATAACTCATCAAAAAACATACCAAAATTTGTATTCAAAAAAATGCCTGTTACGGCACCGACCAGATTTGAATTTGATAGTTCTAAATTGGGATTTTGATACGCAGTAGGAACAAATAAGAGAATTGCAAGCCCCAAACCAAAAATTACCGCTATAAGGAGGTAGGCAGGGTAAGTATCTTTTAACAGCTCTTTTATTTCTCTAGTAATCATTGCAAAACCAATAATACAATCCAAACACATAACTTATTTAAACCCTTTTTCTGAGGCTCGAAACGGTTGGGTGCCCCCTATGCCAAAGCCAAGCCAAAAATGCACTAATTCCTCAGGTCCGAACACTGCTGTTTCTGACAATAAATCATTTTGGGGAGCAGGAGATTTGAACTCCTATCTCCAGCGCCCAAGGCTGGAAGTCTGC
>CAZQGC010000019.1:0-11771 GCA_964592765.1 Microcaldota archaeon | reverse complement strand
ATACAAAATGTTCGGAAAACTCAAAACGATAAATGCGGTCCGCAACGCACTTTATAACGTCGCTGAACGATACAAGATGAAAATAAAAGAACTTTCATTCGGAGACGATTATTCGCACGTGCATCTGGAGATAAGTATACCGAATACAATGTCTGTCTCGTATGCAGTTCAATTACTCAAAGGTTATTCGTCTTATGTGGTGTTCAGGGAAGTTCCAAACCACAGATTGAGGTATTTCAGAGGGCATTTCTGGAGCGCAGGCTATAGTAACGGCAGTGTTGGACCTCGTGACGAAAGAACTTTACAAAATTACATCAGAAGACAAGATATCTCAAAAAGACAAACAACTCTTGCAATGTAACTGCATCGCGCTTCTTTGGATACCACGACCTTTTAGGTCGTGGAGGGGGTCATTATATTCACTTATACAGGAATGTCATGGAAACTTTATAAAAATTTATTATGGAGCATAATAAAGGAGATTCCCAGTTTTAAATCTGGTATAAGAGAAAGGGCTGATGAAAAATATGTAGCAGGAGAACTAGATCGTATAATCTCAAAAAACAAATCTATACGTGATGGTTCGATAATCCTTGTATTTTTAGGTGGATTCCTACTCAAGACTAAAAACAAACGTATCGCATTATTTAAGAAGGCAAATAAAAAAGTGGAACTATTGAAATTTTATAAGCTACCGATTGATCTGGTAAAGTAATCAGTGTGATCCTCTCTTTCTTAGGACGGCGATCTGACAGCGGCGAGGCTAAGATATTGTTAGAAAAAGGTAACATTTGTGGTCTCTATATATAACCCCGCAAGCAGTACGCCCCTGCCGGGATTTGAACCCGGATCACAGGCTCCGGAAGCCCGTGTTCTGTCCAAGTTATACTACGGGGGCAACAGATACATTTTGAATCTGCAGTTTATAACCCTTTCTTACACAAAGGCATTCTTTATTGCCGTAGCATCACATGCTACACAGTTATACGACTACGTGCACCCTCTTTCCATAATATGCGAATACTAGCTCCTCGATCTTGTTTGCCTTTTGTGAAATCTCGCCTTGCAATGCAGTTATCCGGGATCTGCGGTTTATTGAATCATTACGTATCTTCTCACGGTCCAGGCCTATCCTCTCAAGGTCCGCTATCGAGTCCTCTAGCGTTTTTATCTCTCCAAGTATCGTGCCCCTCCTCTTCATGTCTGATTTCATCGTGTTAATTATCCCAAACACGTCGGCCCCGAGCAGGGCCGCAACCATTCCGACCGTCTCCTCCTTGTTCTTGACGTCTACCTCGTTTTTTTCTATCGAGCTGCCCAGTGCCTTAAGCAATGAGTTGAATTCCAGGTAATCCTCCCTGCTGTTTATCCTGCCCAACGGATTTTCGAGCAGCGCTGCGAGTTGCCCCCTTCTCTCCTTTGCATGTGCATGGTCAAATTTCTTCGCAATCCTGTCCAGCGGAAGCACGAGTTTTGTAATCCTGCCGGAGTGCTCTGATATCCTGGCGTCGGTATCACGCAGCGAGGTTTTCATTTCTGCGAGTTCCGTCAGGAGCGATCTTTTTTTCGTTTCGTCCGCAACCATTAATGGCCCGCCAAATTTGTCTACGGCCGCCGCCTCTTCAGACTGCAATATCTCGAGATTCTCCGCCGCATCCTCAAGTTCCGATACCAGGCCGGAAACCTCAACGTATCTTGCGGCTTCGGGGCTCTTGTCGGACAGGAGGCGCCTTAGCTCTTCTCTGTGCTGCTCCAAGAGCGAGAATTCCCGCTTGAGCCCACCCATGTGCTTCGAATACGAGTATAATGTGCTCTTGAAAGTTGCATTCATCTTGAGCACCTCGTTGGTTATCCTATCGATGCTAGAAAGTATCCGCTCGTATTTCTGGTAGGAAGTCCCCGTGCCTGCGCTCTCCGTATCCATCCTCAGGATAATCTGCCGAAGGGCCGACGCATATGCCTCCTTGCTGTTTTTTATGGTGTTCACGTTCGGCATCCAGATATCCTCGGTGTAAGGCTCCGCGTCCAGCGCCTCGAGATCCTTGCACAGGCTTCCGAATTCGGCCTGGTGCTTCCTTATGTTGGACACAGCGGTCCCTGCCTTGGCCGGCATGTTGCCGAGCTTCTTCTCGAAGAGCAAATCCAGCTGCGATGCGAGGCTGCCGAGCCCGACATCCTCCGGTTCACCCCTGCCAAAAAACATACGCCACCAGTCTAGGACATGCGTCCCCGTAATATACGTGCGGCAAAATTAAAAGAACCTGCTAATGGGGCGCAGGACCGCGTCCGCACCCGCAAGTCACCCTAGTTGCTCCTCGAGCTTCTTCCCGGCGTAGCCCCAGTTGACTATGTTCCACCAGTTGCTTACATATTCAGCGCGCTTGTTCTTGTACTGCAGGTAGTAAGCATGCTCGAACTCGTCCAGGATGAGTATGACCGGCATCTCCGCAAGGTGGTTCATGAAGTGGTTTTCAACTGTCATTATCTGTAGGTTCTGCGTTTCCTTGTCGAGATTGAGGACAGTCCAGCCCGTGCCAGGATTCGAGTTCGCCGCCTCGGTGAAAAGCTTCTTGAATCTGTCAAACGTCCCGTACTGCGCAGTTATCATATCGCCGAGCTTGCCGCCCGGGCTGCCGCCACCCTGTCCCGATGGGGCCATATTGTTCCAGTATAGTGTATGCAGCTTGTCGCCGCTTATGTTGAATGTGAGCAGCCTTATCAATCCGTGCAGGTCATAGCTTGCAACATCACCCTTTACTATTCCGTTGTACCTGTCAAGCAGGGTGTTGGCCGTATTGACATAGCCCTTATGGTGCCCATTGTAATGCACATCCACAATATCCTTGCTTATGTAAGGCTCCAGCCCATCCACATTGTATGGGAGTGCCGGCAACTGGTACTTCCTCAACCCAAACATATCCGCTTCCATTCCATTCACCTTGTCATAAATCGCCATTTCGCTTTTTAAATGTTCCTGGGAAATTTTTGTATGGGCCTGGAATATTCGTCTCAGCCGATGGCCTATGCCGCACTTTCCGGGCGATTCATTTTGAGAGTGCCCGTCTAATTAGCCCGGTAATTGTCGCCTCATCCGCAAAAAGGTTTGTGTACGATTCATGCCTTTCTATTTCACGGAACCTGCACCAGCGATACGCCGAGCTTTCAATATTTAGCTTTACCTTGCGCGTCTTTGAAATTAAGCAATAGAAATCATCACTGAATATCCTGCCGTTCCTCATATCAAATTTTTCCACGCCGCCAGCATATCCTACCCTTCTTAACGAGCTCCGCCCAATCCCAGTCTCCTCAAGAATCTCTCTGCAAGCTGCGTCCTCCGAATTCTCTTCCCGTTTTATGCCTCCTGACACAAAAGTCCAAACTCCCGGATTGCGTATGAATGGGAAATTTCTTCTTTTAACGAGAAGGATGTCTCCGCCGTTTATTATTACTGCCGTTATCCCCAATTTCTCCCCAGAATATCGCCCCTGCCGGGATTTGAACCCGGATCACAGGCTCCGCAAGCCCGTGTTCTGTCCAAGTTATACTACGGGGGCGTGCATTGTATTTGCATAGCACGGATAACCTTAATAAGCTATCAATTTATTTATGTGTGAGTGTTGGTGTCCGCGAGATGTACAAGACATTCCTTACGGTGTTGGTGCCGTCCATAGCGGCATTTGCCATAACTGTGGTTACGATACGTTTCCTAATGGGATATATGTCCGAATGCGGAGTCACCGCGACCGATTACAACAAGAAGAAAAAGCCAATCTTGCCTTCCGGCATGGGCCTTGCAACAGCATTCGGATTCGGGATCGGGCTTCTTACATACGTGTTCGGCAGCAGCTTCAATTTCTACCTGCCTGTCGCATCCATAACGTACCTATTCGCTACTGTTTTGGGTGTGTTGCTTGTCTCGCTTATCGGTTTTCTCGATGACATGAACGTAAAGGCGAAGCCCGCAAAGACTACGGGCATGATGGACACTCGCGTAGGCCTGAAGCAGTGGCAGAAGCCCCTGCTGACGCTCATGGGCGCCATACCCCTCATTGCGATAAATGCCGGTGTATCAATAATAAGGGTGCCTTTCTTGGGGCCTGTCAACTTCGGGATATTCTACCCGCTGATTATACTTCCACTTGCGGTCATATTTGCGGCCAACTCATTCAACCTGCTCGGCGGTTTCAACGGCATATCGACCGGGGTGGGCGCAATCGCGTCCTTGGGCCTGCTCCTGTACAGCCTTTTCTTCGGAACATATACCGGCTTGCTGCTCTCATCCGTGGTTTTTGCGGTAATGCTTGCCATATTCGTATTTGACTTTTACCCGTCACGCATACTTCCGGGTGACAGCTTTACGTATTTCGGAGGAACCGCGCTCGTGGCCGCGATGGTGGTGGGAAACATGGAATCCTTCGGCATCGTGGTGTTCCTGCCATTCATAATAGAATTTTTCCTGCACCTGCGCAAGAAGTTTGACGTAACTGACCTCGGGAAGCGCCAGGACGATGGGACATTCAAGCCGCCTTACGGTAAGAAGATATACAGCTGGACGCACCTGATAATGAACATTAAGAAGTGCAAGGAATGGGAGGTTTCGGTTTACATGTTCGCGATCGAGGCCCTCTTCGTGCTCCTCGCATTTGCGCTCAAGTTTGCCTCACTTCTATGACTGGGCGGACGATATTCGGCCTGCCGCGCACAGCTTTTTTGGCCTTCCTGGCCTTCTGCGGGCTTTTCGGCATGTAGATCTTCTTCCTGCCGCATGATTCGACCATCTCCACGTCCGATACGGTTATGAGCCTTTTCCTTCCCGCGTAGTTCGCGTATGCCTGTGCGTCCGTGACGAGCTCCCGGACGGCGCCTTCGAGCTCCTCCTCGAACGTCACAATCGCCTTTTCGTTTATCTTTTCGGCTCCGGCCTCACGCAGAAACTGCTCTATATCATAATAGCTAAAACCCTTTTTTTTGCACAAACGACTCCCCCCGACCAAAGCAGTAAGATGAAATGAAGTAAAGCTTTTTAAAGCCGCACAGCTTCTTATGATTAGCGGCATTCAAGGTTTTGGCATGAAAGCGTTCCGTCTCGGTTTCCACGTTTCAATAAGCGGCTCGTTTGGGTCCGCGGCGCGTTTCGCCGCAGCCGAGAGGTACGGCGCGTTCCAGCTCTTCGTGTCGAACCCCAGGGGCTGGGCCGTCAAGTCCGCCGCCGCGCAGGATGCCGCCGCGTTCGGGAAACTGGTGCGCGATGCAGACATAATCCCGTTCGCTCACATACCGTACCTGTGCAATCCGAGTTCCCCGAGGCCCGAAATTCTCGAGAAGAGTACCGCGATGATGCTCAGCAGCATGGAGAACTGCTCTGCGCTCGGGATAAAGTACCTGGTGGTGCACGTGGGCTCGCATCTCGGCAAAGGCGAGCAGGTTGCACTTTCAAACCTTGAAAAATCGATAGGTTCAATTCTCGATTCTAGCCGCGGCGTTGAGGTACTCCTGGAGAACTCCTCGGGCTATACGAACAGCTTTGGCTCGAGCATGGAGGAATTGGGCAGGATTATGGACAGGCTTGGCCGTTCCAGGATTGGCGTCTGCCTAGATACATGCCACGCGTTCGCATATGGCTATGAACTTTCGACTGTTGAAGGTGCCCTGTCGCTGATGGACAGCATAGACGGGAACATTGGGTCAAAGGCTGTGAGGCTCGTGCACTTTAATGATTCCAAGTTTCCGTTGGGCAGCAAGAAAGACAGGCACGAGCACATCGGGAAAGGGTATATCGGGATGGGGGGTTTTGCCAACTTTTTCTCCTGCGACAAGCTTGAAACGGAATGCTATGTCATGGAGACCCCGCAGTACGGCCCCGATGACAGCTACGATGACATGGCTGCAGCCGCAGCCGTAATAAAGGCGGGATCCGCGAAGGCGCACCAGAAAATAGGCAAGAATAAATAAATGCTACACAATTGTCTTCTATATTTGGGTCCGTAACTCAGTTTGGCTAGAGTGGGAGGCTTTTAACCTCTAAGTCGTGGGTTCAAATCCCACCGGGCCCGCCTGATATTTCAGACGACAAGAACAGGGTTCATATCCGCAGGATTAGCAAAGCGAAAACCGAGACAAAAGGCGGGTTCAGAGTACGTTTTGGCGGTTCAAAAGCGCAGAAATCCGAAAACCAGGGTTCTGGGTTGGATTTTCAGGACTTTCTGCAATAGACCAAACATTTTGCAGTAGCCTATCCAACCATCAATTG
Source organism: Microcaldota archaeon (assembly GCA_964592765.1). Classification (GTDB taxonomy): domain Archaea; phylum Micrarchaeota; class Micrarchaeia; order Micrarchaeales; family Micrarchaeaceae; genus A-MIC-10. The sequence continues at coordinate 5,521 of CAZQGC010000019.1, read as the reverse complement.
GAGGGAGTGAGAGTCATTATAGCAAAGGCCCGCACTAAACGCCACGGATGAAGAAAAGAGCCTAGATACGGCACAATAAACAAAGGCTTTACCGATAAGATAGCCCCAATAAAAGAGTTGTCAAAATCTATTTCGACTTAAATCTTGTGAGTAGCAGCGAATTAGATACTACAGTGACTGAACTGAAAGCCATCGCAAGCGCAGCCAGTATCGGCAAAAATCCATACATGTTTATTGTAAAGATTGGTATAAGTGCACCAGCAGCAATCGGAATCAATACCATGTTATATCCAAAAGCCCAGAATAGGTTCTGTTTTATCTTGCTCATGGTTCGTTTGCCTAGCTCCAAAGCAATAAAAGCATCGTATATGTTATTCCTGATTAATATTATGCCCCCGGCTTGTATTGCTACATCAGTTCCAGCGCCTATGGCTATGCCTAAATCCGCCTTTGTGAGAGCCGGTGCATCATTAACACCATCTCCTATCATAGCAACCACTTTCCTATATCTTTGAAGCTCCTTTATCTTCTCCATCTTGTCCTTAGGTTTGCTCTGAGCTATAACATTCTCTATTCCAAGTTGTTTCGCTACCGCATTTGCGATTCTTTCATTGTCTCCAGTAATTAGCCAAACTTCTCTGCCTGAATTTTTGAAGGCATTTATTGCCCTTTTGCTGTCCTGTTTTAATACGTCTGCAAGCGCAATTAATCCTACAACTTGTTTGCCAATGCCTACAATCAATGTAGTCTTGCCTTGCAATTCTAGCTTTGTCATACACTTTTCTAAATCACCTAATTGCTCTTTCCTGAAAAGCTCTCTATTCCCAACAACTATTTTTTTGCCGTTTTTATCTACGGCAATTATCCCGCTGCCTTGCTTGTAAGTAAACTTTTTAGGAAATTCAATTTTGATTTTGCTCCTACTAGCCTTGTTGATTATAGCCTTACCCAAAACGTGCTCCGAGTTCATTTCTGCAACCGCAGCATACCCAAGTATCTTATCCTCACTATAATCCGAAACTGAAATTATATCTGTAACCTCAGGTTTACCTTTTGTCAGTGTGCCCGTCTTGTCAAGTACTATAGCATTAACCCTGCTTGCTATCTGCAAACTTTCACCGCTCTTCACTAATATTCCATTCTTGGCGGCCTTTCCAGATGAAACCAATAAGGCTGCAGGTGTCGCTATTCCTAATGCACATGGACAGGCGATTATTAACACACTTACGAAGATGAGTGTGGCTGTGTTTAATCCGACTCCCCCGACCAGATACCAAGCTAAAGATGATAGTATTCCTATTAGCACCACAACGGGCACAAAATACGAAGATATTTTGTCGGCCAGCTTTTGTATGGGCACCTTGCTTGATGCCGCATCCTGTACGATCTTTATTATCTGCGACAGTGCTGTGTCCTCTCCAATCTTTGTCGCTTTGATTCTCAACGCGCTTGTTGCGTTTATAGTCCCGCCGATAACTTTATCCCCAATTCTCTTTGTCACGGGCATGCTCTCTCCAGTAATGACCGATTCGTCAACCGAGCTAGTGCCCTCTACGACTACTGAATCAGTCGGTATTTTCTCTCCGGGTTTTACCAATAACAAGTCTCCTGTTTTTATCTCTTCGATTGGTTTGTCGTATATCTTCTTACCGTCTATGATGTGTGCTATTTTTGGCTGTAAGGCTATGAGAGCAGAAACCGCATTCGAGGCTCTGGATTCCGCAAGCCTTTGCATGTATGTTCCAGTCAGTATTAACGATATTATGATTGTCGAAGTGTCAAAGTAGACGCCTCCTGCAGGAAAGGCGTTCGGCATGAAGGTCACCATGGCGCTGTAAGCCCAAGCCGCCATAGTGCCTATCGCTATCAACGTGTCCATGTTAGCTGATTTGTTCTTCACCGCATCTATAATGCCAGCATAGAATCTTTGTCCGGCATAAAATTGGACTATGCTAGCGAGCACGAACATTATGTAGTTGTCGTATCCTAGATGCAACACATACGTCAGTATAGCTACAATTATCGTAAGAGGCCATGAAACTAGCAAAGCGGTCTTCAGAGCCTGCATCTCCTTCTCAGGTTTCTCAAACTGCAATTTGCAGTTAGCGCTGCAGAAATAGTATTTCCTGCTACTCCTTTCAGCAATCAGCTTAGATTCAGCCTCATTCACATACATTCCACAGATCGGATCTGTTGCCATTTTTTCAACCAAATTCTGAAAGCTTGCGCCACCACTTTACCTTTTTTTCTATAAGTATATCTAACGAGTACTCGCTAGCTCCTCCATACATATTTATAATCACCAGCGTAAGGAATACCATGGCGTAAATTATGCCAGTACCTATATCTGTAGAGCCCGGACCGTAAGGACCTCCAAATGCTTCTGGTACGGACCATATAGTAAGGCTGAGGAGAAACCCCCCAGTATAGCTAAATTTTCTCATGAAGCCTAATACCAAACTAATAGCCAGCGCAAGCTCTAAGACAACCATTAAATAAGCAAAAAGCGTGGGGTTCACTCTTGTTGTTACTACCCAGAAATGAAACCATCCAGTAAGCCAAGCTGGCTGTCCATCCGCTGCACTAGACAGCATATTGGAGAATATTTGAGGAAAAGAAGGCTGGAGCTTGAGCACGGCATCTGCAAGCCATACAAATCCAAAAGTTATTCTTATTCCGGGCTTCATCCAATTAATATTTTTATAGAGCCACGATTTATTCATCCATACCACTTTCTTTCTACTTTTGCTTGCTTCTATGGACCATCTTACTATTTCTAGATTACCGCTTTTATGTGTAGAACACCAGTTATGGCATCTGCTTTCACATTTATTTTCGAGAAATTATTTTTAGCCATTTTTTCATCAACGTTCTAATCATAGTTTTTATAATACTAGCCCAGTGTATATTTGTATGGATTATTTATGAAAGATGATCGGCAATCTCCACAGCAGAAGTAGTACGCCTTCCTTTTAAATTCTGTTTTAAAATGCGTTTTCTTACTGACAATCATGTCGCAAACTAAGCATATCGCGCTATCTTTCATGTTTGATCTAAGGCTGTACAAACCTATAAAATTTCCCTTTTTTATATAATCACGCACTACACGGGTTGCAAACCCCTATATACATTATTCCATACAACAACTTACTGCCTGTTTGGTTCCCGTAATAATTTTGCTCACCATACTCAGAATTCCCGTATTATATCCGAATCTTATCATTCTATCAAACAAATAGAAGGTTTGCGGAGATGCATTCAATTTGAAATCTGTTGCCCTAATAAAATATTTGAGTATGTTGTGCACTTCGACAAGCTGCCCATCTTTGTGATTTATCTTAGAAATCGCCTTTCTCATATTTAGCAGATAAATCTTTATTTGTCTATTCGCCTTTAGATTATCAGACAGTATGTGGTCATACGCAGCAGGCACTGTAAATCTGCCCAGTTCAGCAAATAGGCCTATGAACTTTACGACCGGTATGCCGAAATTGGTAAGCTCTTTGATGAAGCCAAGGTTTTTCAATATTTTTAGTGTTTTTTCATTCATAGCAGTTGAACTAATTTCAGATTTAATTTTCTCTTTCAAAAACAAGCTAAGCTGTTCCATATCATGCCTGCATGCTGGACACTGTTGTATTTCAATAGCTTTATTAAGCTGTGTTTTTGCTTTAAGCAGCATCCTGATCTCAAATGGATATCTTTTGGTCATATAATCACACGCCACATCTGCTACCACCAGTTCCAGTTGCTCCGGTTATCGTATTACTGCTCAATAAGTATTGATGTATGGCCGAGTGGCCCGATGCGCTTGAAAAGTTGTATCCTAATATCTGGTTTCCTGGAATCTGACCCCATGCTTTCCCTCGTGTATAATTGAGAAATACTGCGTCCTCTACATATTGTTCTGGATAATAGAATGAATTGAAGTCTTTCAGTGCACCATATATCTGGCTTGCATTCGCACCCCCCGAAGCCATCAGCTCGATAAGCCCGAGCTGGGCCGCACCATGATTGCAGTCTGGAAACAATGCGGGATTATCGCAGCATGGTCTGTAGGTATTAGAAGCTATCGAAACGACGAGGCTTTGCTCACTACCGCTAAGATTCAGGATTGTAAGTTTTCCAAGAGATAATTTTCCTAGAGGGCCATAGCCGCCGGTGCTTGCAAATTCATAGGAATTCTCGTATTGGGCTATGGGCCCATTTGAGATTATTATATTTCTGTTGTTTATCCCAAGAGCCCACAGCACATAAAGGCTAAAGAGCGCGCTGCTCGAATTGAGAGTTATATTATTTTCACTTGTTCCAGCCAGAATCCTAATTTCTTCTTCTGTGAGCGGCTCACCAGAGCTATTTAGAGCACTTTTCATAAAAGATACATTAAGTGCACCATTATCAACGAGTTCATTTGCAACATCACCCCACCCCACAGGAAGTACAAATCCATGTACTGGATAAACCTGCGTGGCTATATCATTGAAATCAGCCTTTTGGGCAGTTTTCGTATCGTTTGAGATTTGAGTTTTGGTAGATTTTCCAGTCCACCAATGGCCACCTATCAGAAGCGTGGCTAATATTGCAACAGCGATAACATACACTACCATTGTTGTTTTTGAACATTTGTGTTTTTTTTCTCTATGCACCTCCACCAGCCCAGTAAGTTCTCCTTACCATTGCACTACTATTCCCCAATATTTCCACATCCACTTTATCCCCAATCGAAAGGCACGGCTTTTCCATCATGTCGTGCTCATAATTGAATATAAGTTTTCCATCTTTCGTTTGAATTTTGGTTGTGCAATTCGCCAGACCTGTTTTAGGGTCCGCATTGCACCCCTCATCTGTCAATGCCGATGCATTGTTATATATTCCCGGTACTAGAGTACTATTTAGTATCCTCCCTGAAAATACCGTCGTACCCGGGGCAAATTCATTCGACTGATTGCTAGATCTGCTTAGCGCAAAATATATACCGACTACAGCCAGAACTGCCGCCATACCAATAACATAAATCCAGATTTTTTTCATTTAATCACCTAACCATAATTCCCTGCAATAGTCAACAATCTTATTTACAATTTCTCGAATCTGTTTGCCACTTCCTCACGTCGGAATATAGTAATATTTAGTAACATACCAAAGCAGCAACGACAATATTGCCAGCAGCCCAAGCGTCAATATTATTGTCTGATATGGAAACACAGAGTTGCGCTTTCTCTTTATGAAGTTGCTCAATGGTGGCCCTGCTAATGTAATAACACCGCCAATCACTGCACCGCCCACGAGCCTATTTATGCCATATATGGTATCCGACATGCCCTTCATGCCATTAAAGAAGCCCGCAGAATAGAACGGTATGATGGTTGCTGCTACAACAATAACAAACATGATAACATCCTGAAATGGAACCGGTTTCATTTTTGCTTTGCGCATCCTGCTTCTTATCATGCTATTGACCCATAGTGCGGTAGATACAGCCAAGGCACCAAGCCATATTCCAGTTACGGTGTCGTCAAGC
>CAZQGC010000018.1:0-13223 GCA_964592765.1 Microcaldota archaeon | reverse complement strand
ACTCGGATAGCCGCGACCCGAACGCGGAAGTCTGCCAGGTTAGCGTACAGCCCCCCAAAAAGCAACACTTAATAAATATTTAAATTGCAATAATATAAATGTGGTGCTGGCGGCGTGCGTTTTTCCTGTATTCGCACAGTATGATGCCCAGCAAGCAACATACCCCGCTTCCTACCTTTCTGTCATGCATGGTGGTGCCCTACGTTTACAAAAGAAGAATTGGATTTTGCGTACAGATATCCGTTCTCGAAGAAAGCAAAAGATATAATATCCGAGATCCGGCCGCAACCAGACGACCCGAAGTACCTGCGGCTCGCGAAAGCACGCATAGAGGAGGCATTGTCAAAAGGCAGGATTGCCTACCAGAGTATCCAGTATGGCCAATTGGACGACATAATCAGCTACGCCTACGCACGCATACTGGTTAGTGCCCTGCCATTATACCTGATTGGGAAGTATGTTGAGGCGGAAGCACTGCGCTCCCTGTCCGCAATGACTACAGAATCAGACTCCAACGTCGCCGAACTGTCTCGTGAGCTCGGAGTGACCTTCAACCACAATGGCGGCAGGTTTTTCCTAGATTTTGCCGAATTTCTGAAGAACAGCCCAGAATCAGGTGAATACAGCCTTACAAATCAGCAGCTCGCAGACGGTATGATTGAGCTGACAAAGCAGGGTGCGGCCGGGATGTTGAAGCCCGCAATCTCCAAACAGGTGGGGCGGGGTCTGCCGATTCCGAAGAAAGAGATACCGAAGCGCACTTTGGAATACGCGCGCGAAATCGCTCTCCCAAAGGAAAAACTCAATTCCGAGGGCGGCAAGACGACCGCGTGGATAGAGAAGCTGCTGCAGAATCCCATACCAGACGTAAGGCAGCGTGTGGTCGGGCTAATACTGGCACCCTACCTAATCACCGTAAAAGGAATGGATTCGGAATCCGCATACAGGCAGATCTCCGTATACATAGAGAAATGCAAAGCACTGGATCCGAATACGAAGGTGACGGATGCGCAAATACGCTACCAGTGCAATTATACAAAGGCGAAAGGCATGCGCCCGCTTTCATTCGCAAAGGCGAGAGACCTCCTGAGCGGCGTCATAGATTTTGATTCTAATTAGGGTGCGCCAGGGCTTTCCTCCCTTTCGGCACGAAGCGGCCCCTGCAACGCGGTTCATACCTCTCCTCGCTACCAACCTTTATTACAGGTCTGAAGGCTGCCCTGCCCTTTGAAACCTTGTGTGTGAAAGTGGCCTCGGATTTTGAGTACTCGCCGTCTATCCCCGGCTTGAAAAGCACAATCTTATTTCCGGCAAGCATCCCCCTTTTCGAGGAGCTCATACATCTTGATGTCTTGCCGGAGAACATCGGGCCTGTTATCACAACAGCCCAGCGGGCCCTGCATGAACCATATAAACCAGTGAAGTAGATGTATGCAAACCATAAAATAACCGTTTGTAATATGTATCTATGGCAGAAATCGCAATGCTGTGCGATATTTGCGGCAAGGCCGCGTCGCGCGTGTGCAGGCTCTGCGGAAGAAGGGTGTGCAGCACCCATTACGACACCGGTTCGGGCTCATGCTCTGCCTGCAGGTCCGGCAAGTCCGCCGGCGCAAAAAGGTGAAAAGGATGAAAAAGGAAGATATGGTTGTGCTCGTCGACGAAAACGATAGGAAGACAGGCTTGGAGGAGAAGATGGCCGCACACCAGGACGGCGGCAAGCTGCACAGGGCGATTTCCGTTTTCGTATTTGACTCAAAGCTCCAGCTCATGCTGCAGCGGAGGGCTCTCAGCAAGTACCATACCCCTGGATTATGGACTAATACGTGCTGTTCGCATCCATTCGACGGCGAGCCAATATTAGATGCAGCCCACAGGAGGCTCTCAGAGGAGATGGGCTTTGACTGCAATCTTGCGGAAGCATTCACGTTTATATACCATGCGGATGTCGGCAATGCCCTTACGGAGAACGAGTATGATCACGTCGTAGTGGGCAGATATGACGGCAAACCGGAGATAAACCCGGATGAGGCGTCGGACTGGAAATTTGCCTACCTGGACGAGATAGAGCGGGACATGCGCTACAATCCGGGGAAATACACCCCCTGGTTCAAAATCGTGATGCCCCAGATGGTCGAATGGGCCGAAGCGAACAAGGAAAATATTCAAAAGCTATAAAAATCTTAACAGCGTAATCTATCTGTCAAACGATAATAGGGGCAGGGCAACGCCCGAACCCATTCCGAACTCGGAAGCTAAGCCTGCCCACGACACGCGTGTACTGCTTAACGGCGGGAAAACGTGTTGTTGTTTGGCACTTTTTCATCATTTTCCGTGTAGCGTGAGCTTCACTTCCCGTGCAGTTTCTCGATCTCGCCTTTCACCACACCCCTAAGAAGAAGGAGCGTGTTCACCTCATTGGAGATCTTCTCGTCCTTTTCCAGCGGCCCCCCGATAAACGTCTTGGGCATACCGACTGTGAGTACGTAGAAGTTCTCCCCCATCCTGTGCACATCAATCTCTACACGCACCCTTCCCCTGGTGGCCATGTCCCCAACCTCTATCTCCCCCTCCGGGATAGAATCCTCCAATTTGCCAAGGATCCTGTCCACGTCTATCTCGCCGGCCTTGAAACTGACATCAAAATAAAGGCGCGCGGTGCGCTCTTCAGGGTCCACAGTCACCCGTATGCCCTTGTCTGCCAACCTCGCCTTGAACTCTATATCACTAACCTTTGTTGCCTCCATACTCTCACTTATATTATCGTCAGTCATCCGCTTACCGAAAGCGCCTCGTGCATCCTGCCGAGTATCTCACCGTCATTTTCGTTTCTGACCATCCTAGTCAGTTCACGCAATGCCTTTGCGTATCCGTCCGCCGAACCGAATGCCCTAAAGGTGCCCCCAAGGTCATAACCCGTCGAAGCGTAATAAAGCGCCACGAGCGCGATGCCATGGTTGTAGATTCCCCTGATGTTCTCCTCTTCGTGGATGACGTCAGAAAGCTTGCCTCCCTGTTTGATGGTCTCATAGATATGTTTGGCTTCGTCTTCAAGCCCTACCCCTTTGTTGCTAGCCCCGTATAGCGTATCCAGCTCATGCATAACCTTTGCCTTATCGTCGACATATTCCGGCCTGTAAACGTGCAATCCGTATATCTCTTTGGCAAACTCAGCCCCGCCTTCCATCACAGCCTTCAAAAGTCCCTTCTCGCTTTCGGACATCGTCCCCTCTGCATAATCGTTGAATTGTATCGAATGCATCTTCTCATGGACGTAAATCCCATCTGAGACGCCCGCCTTTATCTCGATATGCGGATTCTTCTTTTCACTCTTGTGCCAGTAACGGCCCAAAATTTTATCTCCCACCCCTTTTCTAATAGTTACAGGCATGCCCTTTGGGGCTTCCAGGCCGAATCCCAAAAAGAATTCGTTGAATTTCTGGTTGTTCCTGTAAATGTGCGCTGTCTGCGCTGTCATTCTGAGCCCATCGCCAAGCAAGTCATGGTCCGTCCCAACAGTCCCGCCACTGCCCCTTTTGAATCTTATGCCATCTGTGTAGAAGGCAGACGTTATCGAATACTCTATCTGCTCCCCTGCCCTTTCCTCTCCCAAATCCCTCTGTATGGCATTCGCCATCTTTCCGACATCCATTATGCATTCCTGTGTCATCACCGCCCCCAGGAACGCGCCGGCGTACGCGCATTTAGCCTCATTGATCGTCACCCCCTCAGAATTATTGGTCTGGTTGAGGTTATGGACAAGCGCGGCTACCATGCCATTATTGACGTTTTCGTTGGCGCTGTAGCCCTGGATTATGCCTATCGCACCTATTAGCGTTCCGGCATCCATCTGGGTAGCCACCTCGAAAAGCGTTTCCGCATCCGCGACGGCGCACGCCTCCCTAAAACTTCTACTCTTTAACAATTCCGGATTGGTCAGCGCATCGAAATTCTCCTTGCCGTGCACATAGAACATCACACTATAATCCTCGTTTCTCTTGCGCAGAAAGTCAAATACCCGCCTGTCAATGTTTTTAGACTGCGTGAAATCCGTTAGCTTATCCACATATGTGTTGGCGATTTCCGGCGCCGCCGCCTTTACGAATTCCAAGATGTCCCCAAGCTTCTCTGCGGTTTCCCCCTTGTCGAAAGACACGCTTGCCTCCACCATGCCCACTATTGTATTGGCGCGCCCGGCGTCTCCCCCCAGTGCATTTCCGAGCTCATCCCTGAAACCATTAATCCTCTTCCTGGACTCTTCCGTTTCCGATCCTGCCCCTTCATTAAGCCTGAAATTCAGCAGTTTTTCCTCTCCGGTGAATGCAATCGTCTGGAAGTATGCGGAAGCTACGACCCTGCCTGCAGTGCCCAGCGCATCCTTGAATTCTTCCCTGTTGTTCTCTAATACCTCTGCGCTACCTAGAAAATCAAGACTGCCGGTCTTGCCGACCGCATCGAACCACCCCCTGGCCGCATTATCCCCTATCGCCTCTGTAAATTCCACTATATGTGCCAGCCGCTCTCTCGCGGTCTTTTCGTCCATCCCCGCAAGGCTTTTTTCTATCACATCAACCGCGTCTTTGTACTTCTCCCCTGCCTCTTCCGATATCATGCTCCTGAGTTCCGCAACTGTTTTGTTTTTAGTAACTTCGGTAATGCCGGAACTTCCTCCCGCGCCCATGGTAAGGCTTTCTCCCGGGACCACAATGCCGCTGTCATAGATGTCCCCTGTCTCCGCGATGGTGCTGAAGAACGCGGCCGCGGCGTTCTTGTGCAGCTCCCTGGCCTGCATCCTCACTTCTGGATTGTCCAGCAGGTCTTTTCTCGTCAGGCCCTCCAGGTCGCCTGTTTTCTCCAGTGCATCAAGGTATCCGTGCGCGGAACTCTCGCCGATGCTGTCCAGGAAGCCCGCAACATCCATCAGTCTTTCATTCCCGTTATCCACAGACGAGAGCGCCTTTACGAGAGCCCCAGCTGTTTCCCTGTATCTGTCTCCCGCCGCGCGCTGTATCTCCTGCTTGAGCTCCGTTGGCGTCATATCCTCTACAGACCCTGCACTCTTGGTTTTCGATGCCATGCCACCAACAATAGTAATTGCAGCTTAGAATATATAAAAACCTATTTTGTGCGGCCGCCGGTGCCCCTAAAGCGCAGCCAATCCCCGGGCCTCAGCGCAAACGTGTCAAGGAACCTTTGCCACCACGGGATGTGCGCCCCGATGGCGCTCTCGTTGTACGTTATTGCGAAGCTCGACCCATCCCCCGCAAGCGCCGACGGCCACGCCGAAACGAACTTGTTGCCGTCCGAATACGAGAGAACAAGCCGCCTGTTCGGCGCCTCAGCTATGTTCGATATCCCACCCCCGACCCGTACTGCGTTCTGCAGGCCTCCGGTATACTCTCTTCCGAAATATGTGGTCCCGAAATCCGCAAGCACGCTCAGTTTTCCCTCCCCTTTGTTGAAGATGCACGCCCTCTCCTCGATCCACTCGGCGCCCAACATGGAAGACCGGTAGCTGACTGTTATCGTTACCCCCTCGCTCCGCGTCACATCCATCATCCGTATAACCCACCCATTCTCAATTTCCGGCACCTGCTGTATGCTTGCCGAAAATACATCGCCAGGCTTTATTGTCATGCCTTCCACGGCGCGCTGCTCCTGCGGCATGCCCTCTATCCACGCATAATAATCGGTCTTGCCTAGAAGGCACTCCGATTCCGTGCCTGCCTGTATGAGTGTCTTGTCGAATGGAAGGCTTCCCCCTATCCCTATCCACTGCGCAGAATCCGTTTGCCCGATTGAACGGCTGACATCCTGTACAATCCAGCTTCCTGAGACTCCAGTGACTGTCCGCTCCGCTGCCCCGGGGTCCGGATCGGCGATATAGCCTGCCCAGTTCTGTGTCACCTCCAGTTCCCTTTCGTTTCCGCGATTTCCCATTTCGCGCCGCATGAAGATTATGCTGCACGCGCATTCGTGCCCAGACGCATTTTCCAACTGTATGGGTTTAATCCAGGCTGAATGAGCGCCCGCGCCCGCCAAAAGAGCCAGCGAAAGCCCTGCCGCCGCTGCGCCGCGGCGCAGTATTCCAGTAAATGCGGCATGTCCTCTGCCATATCTGTCATCTTGTTTTTCCATTCTGCTCCCCTACGAATTCGATTGAAAAGCTTGAGCCGTCCTGATCCAGGCCCGAAGGCGTTATTATGAACGGTTTTCCCGTCTTTCTGTAAATGGGCCAGTACTGCGCCGATATGTTCATCGAAATCCGTATGTGCGGCCACTCGCCTATCCGCCTAAAATCGTTCCCTATTGACGCATAGTTTCCGAACTGCCCCGTGTATTTGCTTCCAAACTGCGCGGTCCCGAAATCCGCAAGATCTGTGAATTCTGATATTCCCGCGGCTCCGAACAGCTTAGTTGTCCTCTCCTCAATCCACTCCGCCGAAAGGCGGCTGGACCTGTAATTGACCTCAGTATCGAATGACCAGCTCTGCGTGCTGTCAGACAGCACAATCTGCCACCTGTCCTCGCCCCGCATCGAAATGTATACGGACACCGAATCGCCGGGGCGCACCACACCCTTTATCTTCACGAGTTCATCCGGAATCAGGTCATACCACGCATAATAGATTTTTTTTCCGTTCTCGCAATCGGATGCTGTGCCCGCCTGTATCAGGGTCGTATCGCCGCTGAAGACGCCGCCTATGCCGGTCCACTGCGTCGAGTAAGTGGCATCCCTGCTGGGCGCAATATCCTGCACCTTCCATGTTGCGGATACGGCATCAATACAAGGCTTTGGGTCGCTTATGCTCGAGCCTACTGCGTAACCCGCCCAATTATAACTTTTTGAAGGGTTGTTCACCGCTGTTTTGGCCTCTTTGTCGCCCGGGATGGCCTGTGTGCAGCCCTGCGGGCGCGGGCTGTACCGCAAATCTGAGAGCGGCGGCGGCGCGCAAAGTAGTGCCGCAGAGATGGCCGCCGCAGCAACCGCCCTCCTGAGTGCCGGCCACAGGCGCTGCGCCCTGCCCTCCACCCCATTCCTTGCCGCATTCATCTCCTTTTCGATGGACCCACCCCCAGCGGAACGCTGTCATACAATACCAAGAAGCTCGAACCGTCCTCGCCAAGCCCGGACGGCGTTACCCAGACGTCCTCCTTTCCGTTCCTGTAGTTTATCAGCTTCTTTATGTTCCTAAGCTCACCAATGCCGAAACGCTTTCCATCCACATACACTGCGTTGCTTCCAGTCGGAGTAAACTGCCCCCCAAAATACGCTGCTTTGAACTTCACGAGCGGCACGTATGCCTCGTTCCCATCCAGGTCGCGGATGCAGACCCTCTCATCAATCCAATCCGCATTGAGCCTGTATGATTCATAGGCGACGACAATGTTGGCACGCTCGTCGCGCGTTATGTTATCTATTTGTATTGTCCACAGGGGCCCGCCCCTTGCAGCTTCCTTTATGGAGATTCCGACCGCATCGCCAGGCTTTACCTCCAGGCCCTCTATATATACCATGGGCATCGGAAGAAGCTCGTACCATACGATCGACTTCATTAGAGCCCCGCGATGCACGACCGTAGTGCCTGCCTGTATGAGTGTATTATCCCCCCTATATTGCCCTCCAATGCCTACCCACTGAGTCGATTGGGCAAGCCCGTCAACTGCTTTTCCATCCTGCACAATCCAGCTCCCCGAGACTCCCGTGACGCGCCCATTCAGCCCGACCGCGTCTGGAAAAGCAACGTACCCGGCCCAGTTTTCCGTTATTTGGAAGCCCAAGCGCGCATATGCGGAATCGATATCCTTCTGCACATTGAACTCTAGAGTGCGCTGCTGCTCATGCTCTGTACCCTGTGTTGCCGCCGTATCTGTCCTTATGCCCAGCATGCCGCCCAGCGAGGCCGCAGCACAGATGCACGCCACCGCAGCGCTCCTCCTGAGCGAAGCGCGGACCCCATGCCATTCTGGTTTGGTTACGGTTTCCATTTAACCCCCAGGACCGGGCTTATATGAAACGTTGAAGCTGGAGCCATCATTTCCAAGGCTGGACGGGCCGGCCATTCTGCAATTTGCTTCACGCCCCGAAGCAATGCATACCCTTATGTTCTGTAGCTCGCCGACGCACAGCGTGCTGTTTCCAACCATCACGGAATTTCTGTTAAGTCCGGTATATTTGCTGCCGAAGTATGCCTTTCTGAAATCAACCACCGGCCCGAAGAAGAGAATGCCAAGCACTCGCACCGCCGGATTCTCCTCTATCCACTCGGCGGTGAGCTGCGACGAGCTGTATTTGAATGTGCTCTCATAGGATTTGCCTGATGTTGCATCGTGCATCGTAATCCGCCATACATCTTCAAGGCCTTGTACTTTGGTTATGCCTGCCTCCACCCTGTCCCCGAGCCGCACCTGCATGCCCTTTATCGGCGCGCCGAGCTGCGGATACAGCTCAAACCACGCATTATAATCCTTTTTGCCGAGCACGCATCTCGATTCCGTGCCTACCTGTATGAGCGTGCTGTCCCCCGCAAAGCCACCTATGCCTACCCACTGCGCCATAGCTGTTGGAAGCGCGCTTTTCGGGACATCATGCACAATCCAGGAGCCGGATACCCCTGAGACAGCACCGCTTCCAGACGCAAAGTCGGGCGACGCCACATACCCTGCCCAGTTTCTGTCTGCCACCTCCGTGGGCTGTGTGTGCGCGCATAATTCAAGTCTGTGCACCGATGCCGTATCCGCTTTCCTGCGGGCGACATTGCCAGAAGAGGACAATAGAAGCATGCTCGTAATGGCGGCAGTCGCAGCGGCCCGCCTGGCCAATCCCGAAAGCCGATGCCCCATTTTCTGGCATGTGCCTGCTTCAGCATCCACGTCTGCACCAATAGCCCATCGCCCTTCCTCATTCTTATGCTTTTCGCACAAAAGTAAAACTAATGTTATTGGTGGAAGCCAATCGGTGAATGCATGGAATTCAAAGCGTGTCCCGGTGTATACGAACCGAGGGAGGATTCATACCTGCTCGCCGAAGCCACCAGAAGATTCGCGAATGGCACCGTTCTGGACCTTGGCACGGGCACCGGTATACAGGGTGTGACCGCCGCCATGAAGGGGTGCAGGGTTGCATTCGCAGACATATCAGAAGAGGCGCTTGAGTGCGCAAGGGAAAACGCGGCCGCAAACGGCGCAACCGGAGAGTTCCTTCTCACCGATATGTTCACAAAAGTGCCAGGCAAGTTTGATACAATAATTTTCAACCCACCCTACCTGCCGTCTGCGCCTTTGGTTAATAACCACAGCGCAGTTCCCTATCTTGACGGCGGGATAAAGGGCCGCGAGCTTATAGACCGTTTCATCTCGGGCTATATGGATCATATGAATCCGGGAGGCATAGCGCTTCTTCTGGAAAGCTCCCTAAACGGCTTCGAGGAAGATATTAAAATACTGAATGCAGAAGTAGTAGCGAGGCAGCACCTATTCTTTGAGGAGCTCGCCGTGCTGAAGTTCTGAGGGTGCGGAATTGGAAACCGAAATAATAAAGGTGGAAAAAGCCGAGGGAACATCTGCAGTGCTGGGCCACGCGGGTTTCATAAAGACTGCCGAGGACCTGTACGAGGCCTTGATGGACTCGGCTCCAGAAGTGCGCTTCGGTCTCGCCTTCGCCGAAGCTAGCGGCAAGAGGCTTGTGCGCACCGAAGGCAACGACAAAGAGCTAGAGGGTTTGGCGGCGAAGAACATGCTTGCGATAGGTGCCGGCCATGCCTTCCTAATACTGTTTGAAGGCGCATATCCAATAAATGTAGTGCGCCACATACGGGATGTGTGTGAAGTGGTCAGCGTATACTGCGCTACTACAAATCCGCTTGCTGTGGTTGTAGCATCGGAAGGCGATTCGCGCGCGGTGATTGGCATAGTAGACGGCCAGCGCCCCACCGGGATTGAATTGCCCGGCGACAAGGAAGACCGCCACGACCTACTGCGGAAAATTGGCTATAAGAAGTGAACCTCATCCCACTAGAGCCTTGCCGCATGGGCAAGGCAACGGGGCGTGACAAAGATGGAATACAGACTTAAAAGGCACATAACGAACACCCTATTATATGCGGCGATAATAACCGCATTGATAGCAATCATAAGGAAATACACCGTGGCCGGAGCCATACTCTTTGCAATAATAAGCGTAACCCTGCTCGCTATTGACAGGCTCGTAGAGAACAGGCATTTACAAGAAAAAAAGGGAAAAGAACATGCAGCATGATGAACGGTGTGCGGCGTCCGCCTTCTGGCCCAAAACCCGAGGCCGTCCTGCTGCCCGGCCGATAATCATATGCATGCGATGGAAGTGATCTGAAATGGCAATTCTCGGGATAAATGATTCGCATGACTCCGGCGCTGCGCTTTTCGGCGGCGGTAGGATTATCGCCGCGGTCAACGAGGAGCGCTTCACAAAACGCAAGAACGAGGTCGGCTTCCCGTACAATTCAGTTAGGTACCTTTCGGAAACCTGCGACGAGCCCGCTGAGGCGGTGGCCCTGGGCTGGATCGGCGGCAACGCGCTCGTCTCGCGCGTTTTCCCCAGGCATGATGAGATCCGCAGGCAGATATGGCGCAGGGAACGCCCCAAGCCGTCCAGGCCGGCGATGCACCTTTCCAATTTTATATACAAGCTTGTGCAGAACCAGCGCCCTGCGGCCTTGTGGCAGATGGCGGGCACTGCAATCAGCCGCAGTATAACCGAGAGGCGCATCATGCACGCCTCCGGAAAGTTCTCCGGCAAGAAGGTTTATGTCCTCGAGCATCATCTTGCGCATGCCGCCTCCGCATATTATACCTCGGGTTTCAAGGAGGCGCTCGTGATAACGCTGGACGGTGCGGGAGACGGCCTGAGCGGGACCGTTTCGATTGGGGACAAGGGCGAGCTCACACGCCTCGCAAGCTTCAAGGCCAGCGCCAGCCTCGGGCTGCTCTACGGCGCCGCGACGGCAGCATGCGACCTCCGGTTCAGTGAGGACGAAGGCAAGCTGATGAGCCTTGCCGCATACTCATATCCGCATCAGATAAAGGAACTGGGCGGCATCTGTGCATACGATGCAAAGAAGAAGAATTTCGTATCAAGGCACGGAACGCGCAACGAGCTTCTGCTAGCCGAATACCTGCGCGACCACGTGCTCTCGGGCTGCGACAGGGAATCCTTCGCGTATGCCGTGCAGAGGCATGCCGAGGAGCAGACAATCAAGCTGATAGGGCAGTGGATCAAGGAAACCGGAATACACAATGTTGCGGTTGCCGGAGGCTTCTTCTCCAACGTCATAGGGAACAGGGCCTTCGAGCGCCTTCCCGGCGTAAAGGACTACTTCGTGTTCCCGCAGATGGGCGACGGTGGATTATCCGTCGGTGCCGCGGCCTATGTCGATTTCCTGCTGAATGGCAGATTCAATCCGAAGAGGATGGCAAGCCTATACCTCGGCCCCTCGTATTCAGACGTAGAGATCGCATTGGCACTGAAGAAGGCGAAAAAGGCCGGCATGAAGGCGCATTACGAGAAAGTGAAGGATCCCGCAAGATACGGTGCGGAGCTCGTTGCTGAAAAGAACAGGATAATCTTGTGGTTCCAGGGACGCATGGAATACGGGCCAAGGGCCCTGGGAAACAGAAGCGTGATCGCGATGCCCAACGATCCGGAGAGCCGCAACCGGATAAACCTGATAATAAAGAAGAGACCGTACTACCAGCCGTTCGCAAGCACCATTCTGGAGGAAAGCGCCCGGGAACTGCTCAGCGATTACCTGTCGCCGAACCCGTTCATGACAAGCGCGAACGGGGTTGCCGAGGAACATTACGGAGACCTTGTGGCGGCCTCGCACGTGGACCATACCACAAGGCCGCAGACGCTCGGCAGGGAGAACCTGCTCTACCGCGAGCTGATAACCAGGGTAAGGAAGGAGAGCGGCATAGGGGCCGTATTGAACACGAGCCTGAACAAGCACGGGAAACCGATAGTGATGGAGCCGTCCGATGCGATATGGACTCTCGAGAACACGGGCGCGGACACGCTGATCATAGGGAATTACCTTGTCGAGAAGGCAAAGAAATGATGGCGGTTCCATGGAATACTCTGATTTGACTGTTATAATCCCGACGCTCAACGAGGTGCGCGACGTTCCCCGCGTCATCAGCTCCCTGCAGCGCCATTACCCCGGGTGCCGCGTGATCGTATCGGATGACGGCTCGACTGACGGCACGAAAGCCGCAGTGCTGAAGCTGGGCCGGTCCAACGGCAATGTCTCGCTGTGCGACCGCACAAGCGAGCCGGTCCACGGACTGACCGCGAGTGTTGTGGACGCCGCGATGCGCTCCCACACCAGATACACTATAGTCATGGATGGCGACGGCCAGCACCCTATCGGGGGCGTCGGCGGACTGTACCGCGAACTCTCAGATGGCAGCGACATATCGGTCGGGGTCCGCACCGCGGTGCGGGACTGGGGCCTTTACCGGCGCATACTGTCGAAAGGCATCATAATCATATCCAAGGTCGTATTCGCCATGCGCGGGAAGAGGGCGGTGAGCGACATGATGTCCGGTTTCTTCGGCATACGCACAGAGCTTTTCCGGCGTATGATACGTGAGAACAAGAAGAGGTTCGTCATGGAGGGCTATAAGGTGCTGATAGACACGCTCAAATGCGTGGACCGAAAAACAAAAATCGTAGAGATGCCATACAGTACCTTCCACAAGAGGGAGCACGGGAAATCGAAGCTGACAAGCAGGATAATGCTGGATGTGCTGAGATCGCTGTTCTCCTGATTCTGCCCTCTTCACATGGGCATGCATTCCGCACGCCGCGGATGGCCAAATCCGATCTCTTGCCGGTTGGATTACCTCTGTCTGTGTAGCGTCCGGTCAGACTGCAAGTATCCTCGCGGCTTCGCGTATTTCGTCGCTGACAAATGCCGCCCACGGCCCCTGCACCGGTCGACACAATGTCCTTCGCGCGGAAATAGCCCAGTTCCGCCCCTCGGTATTTGTACAGATACAGCGGGAGAAGAGAGGGTCCTGTGCCGAGCTGTACCACAACAACTTATTTATTCCTTTATTGAGAGCGTCCTAAACGATTCGGATGCGGCCAGAATTCAGGAACCAGTCTGCGATGGAGTACCTCATGACGTATGGCTGAGCATCATAATCGTCGCGATCGTGCTCGGCGCGCTTTTCTCCATGGG
>CAZQGC010000017.1:0-14173 GCA_964592765.1 Microcaldota archaeon | reverse complement strand
ATAATCAATGTGGCCCAGAATCTGATCGTCAAATCAATTCCTGTTGGACAGATACCGAGCTCTATAGCAATCAATCCTGCGGGCACGCAGGCCTACGTCACAAATTTTAACAGCAATAATGTAACCATAATTGACCTCGCACAGAACCGTACTACTGGTTCGATACCGATACCGATCGGGGAGAATCCCGTTTATGTCACATATAATCCCGCCGGAACTCTAGCATACGTGGCAAATTTAAATGGTATTCATGGGCACAGCTACGTTAGCGTAATCCAAACAAAGAACACCATCTCGGTCCTCCAGAATCCCTCCGGGTCCGGCGGGCCATCACGCTCGACAGTCCTATTAAATGACAATATACCGAATAATGGAATCTCCCAAAAGCCCGTCTTTACCGTCTATGCAACCAACACGATTACAAGCGTCTACCAGGACCAGTTGCCGTATACTCTGTCACTGCCAAACGCCAACAAGACCCTGAAGTTCGCGTGCAATGTCTCGGTGTCGGGTAAGACCTACTCTTTCCAGAATGACGTGTACGGACTCGGATATGGAATCCGGTGCGGCAGGAACTACACGACTTATGCCCTAGGCAACATCACGGCGATATACGCGCTTTCAGGGGGTGTAGGCACATCCGGATCCGTTGGGGGATCCTCTGGCGGATCCGCAACCACGTCCTCTACAACCACAACCTCAACCACAACTTCATCCTCATCCACTACTTCATCTGTGGGTCCCCAGTCTACCGTGCAGACAACCGCCCATTCAACAGCCCCGACGACCGTGTCCGTGCCTTCGCAGTCCAACACCCCCGCCCCATTCTCGTGGTGGGACTACCTGATATCTCTGATAAAAGCCTTCCTGCACAGCCTATAATCGACATTTGGCACAGCAGTTCCCAAGCATCTGTAGAGATTAAATACCTTAAATCATGTGTGGGCCACTATACTTATAAACCTTTTTACAGATAATCCTAACGTGGTCGTATGGAGAAATCTGGTTTGCTGCTCCTCTCGTTTATTCTTGTTGCAATCCTGCTTTTCGGGACCGCTTTCGCTTCCGCGGCATCTGCCTCAGCTATACAGCATCCTATAACGCTCGGGATATTCGGCGATATATGGAACTGGATAGCCGGCGTTTTTGGCTTTGCTGCCCCTGCTGTCCCTCCCCCTGTAACTACCACCGAAGTGACTACGCTGCCAGTTTCTGTAAATACATCGCAATCCACTACAACTGTAAAGTACATATCGATTACTACACCGTCGATTCCTGTCACAATAGTGCGGAATACGACCAACACAACCGCCACGACAATTTTCTATAACCTGACTCTATTAGGGGGTGTATGGGGCAATCTTACCATGCCTGCAAATCCTAGCGGCGGGCCGTCCTGGTGGATCCAGTCCGCTCCACCCGGAATTAATATACGCTCCGCCAATCTGACCGGCGTATCCGCCAATCCGGGCGGCGTGCTTCAGACCTATTCGTTTATGTCTGTCCACCCTGGCACGTATGAAATCTCATTGAGTCTTGGATACCGCTGGAACCATACTGAAAAGAATAGGTTTGCAGTCGTGTTACTTACTGTTGGGAATGTACCAAATACAGGTTCAAACAGTGTCGCAGTTAACCTGACACAGGAGCTGGCGAATGCGCTTGGTGCAGGATTTATGGTGGATAAAAGCATGTTCTACGCAAACTCCTCAAATCAGTGCGTGAAGGAATTGATAGGCTCATGTGACAACAACAACCCAGTCTCTTACGTCTGCGTGAATTCGAAGTATGCAAGCAATATCACGCAGCAGCACCGGAGCATATACCCCAACCAGGTATGCCCGCTATATATGATCAACAATTACGTCAGGTGCGGACTCGTGTCAAGTTACTGCGTTGTCACATCATCGAAAAACAACAGCATCAACACAACACCCGTAACGCCCCCTGTAAATACTATATCCCTGTCACTCTCTTTCAATGCAGGGCAAAGCGGGCAGATAACTCTCCCAGTGAATCCGTCTACTGGAACTACCTGGTGGATACAAACCAAGAGCCCTGGCATAAATGTAACCATATCAAACTCTACGAACGGCTCAATAAACTGCTCGGCTACCGTCGCAGGCTGCAGCAACAGGGTCATAGTGTACACATTTACCTCAAATACTGCAGGCACGTATGCTGTGCAATTGCGCCTCGGCCATTCGTGGGCGCACAGCGAATATTATGAGGTCGCATTCGTCAATGTGACGGTAGTCCCAATAAATCCAATACCGGCAAACGTTGCGGTAAACCTGACCGAAGAGATAAGCAACGCGAAGGCAGCGGGCTTCAATGTATCGACAGGCATGTTCAGCGCGAGCAGCGCCTCCCAATGTACGAATGAACTGATATCCGCATGTGACAACAACAACCCGAAACAGCACATATGCGTTAATACGGCATATGCAGCCGGCATTGCACAACAATACAAATCCATATACACGAAGCCGGTAATTTGCCCGCTGTACATAGTTGCGAATTTTTTTGGCTGCGGGATTGTAGACGGCTATTGCATAGTGACCTCTAAGAATGCCAGTGCGTCCACAGTGCCAATTACTGTGCAATCGGGGACGGTATAATTGTAGGGTTCCGCTATGTACGGTGCCATGCAGCCGGCATAGGTCCTGGGCGGCCGGCATCCCTGTAAAAAGCCCGCCCATAACAGATGTGAACACGCCCGCGATTCGGCTATTTGCTGCCGTGTAGGCCAAGCTTCCTGAACAGACGCACGTAGAAGCTCCGCGTATTTGAAGAGTAAAAATCCGCAAGCCCGGATGTATCCTTTATGAACCCTAAGCCTCTGGACTTTATTATTCTGGACAATTCCCCTGGTATGTCAACTTGCTTCCTGACCACGCACATGCGCTTGACCTCGTCAGGTATCGGAGAGCTGTCCGGGAGCACCACGGGCGTCCCGAGCGCTAGGCTTTCGAGCGTTATCATGCTGAGCCCCTCGCGCTCGGACATGTTCAGCATCGCGGAGGCTCCGGCAATTATCCGGAAGAGAACCAGCGAGCTCTTAATGGGCATGCGCAACTCTACGCTGCCGGTAAGCTTCATCTTCTTTATTGCAGACGCTATGGCCTTGCGCTCCGGCCCGTCTCCGATTATGAGGCCTCGCGCTCCGGGACTGTACTTCAGGAGAACCGAGAAGGCATACAGCCATTCGTCCAGCCTCTTCTCTTTTATGAGCCTTCCCGCAAAAACCACAAGCGGGGCCTTCCTTGATGATTTCCTTGCCGCACTTACCATGTCTGCGTCTATGACTGGGGCAAAAACGCTTATGCGCTGTTTGCTTATCTGGAAGATTGATTCCAAGGCGGACGCAGTCATATAAGAATTTGCTATGTAATGGTTTGCGCCACGGACCACAGCCCTAGAGTAAGCGTAAGCCAGGTTTCCAAACGGCCTGCCGACGTACCTGTCCCAGTATTGGCGGTCCCAGACCTCAGCGGCGCTCATCACGACCTTACAGCCGGTAAGCGCGCGGTACAGCATCACCACAGGTATGTGGATGTATGGAAACTGGTCTATGACGACTACGTCAAACCTGTACCTGAACAGGCGGAGCAAACCGATGCTGAATTCCAGGGCCTTGCGCATCGAGCGGCGGTGGTGCCTGTACATCGTGTGCACCGATGCACGCCGGAACGTATGGTAATGGATTCCATTCTCCACGAACTCAGATTGCATTCCAGGCCAGCGCATCGTAAAGAAGTGGACCTCATCCATCTTCGCCAGCTCTGCAGCCTCAATCCATTTTATCTTTTCTATGCCTCCGGTATGCCACGGATACGGAAAATCATATATAAATGCAATCTTCATGGCATTACCTTGCGAGCACCTCCATAAGCTTTTGCAATGGGAGCGTATTTAGAACGCGCCCCTCCTGTAGCCAGCCCCTGCGCGCCGTGCCAACGCCATATCTGAGGAACTGGAAGTGCGAGGTTCTATGAGAATCTGTATCTATCGCGAAGTTTACCTTGTATTTCGATGCAAGCATGATGTTGGTGTCGTTCAGGTCTAGCCTGCTTGGAAACGAATTTATCTCGAGCGCTACCGAGTTCCGTTCGGCCGCCTCAGCCACCTTGTCTAGATTTAGGGCATACGCATCGCGCGCATTTATGATCCTTCCTGTGGGGTGCGCAAGCACATGCACTAATCCACTGTCGAGAGCCTTCGTTATTCTGCCGGTCATGCTATCCCGGTCCATGTTAAGGCTTGTGTGCACCGCCGCAACAACGCAGTCCATCTCCCTAAGTACCCCTTTGTCGAGGTCCAGGCTTCCATCCTTCAGTATGTCCACTTCCGCGCCCTTGAGTATCGTCGGCTTTCCTCCGAGCCTGCCGTTCAGTCCATCAACATGCCTAAAAAATTCGGCGAAGCGCCGTTCGTCCATGCCGTCCGCTATGTGAAGGCTCTTGGTGTGATTCGTGGCCGCAAAGTATTCGAGGCCGTAGACCCCCGCAGCCGCCGCCATCTCCTCTATCGTGTTCAGCCCGTCGCTGTCCCTCGTGTGCGTATGCAGGTCGCCCTTTATGTCTTCAAGGCGCACCAGATCAGGAAGCCTGTGCTCCGCGGCTAACTTTATCTCACCGCGCCCCTCACGCATTTCGGGAGGTATGTACTGCAGCCCAAGCTTACTGTATATGGTAGCTTCGTCTAAGCTCTCAATTAGCCTTCTGCCCCTGAAGAGCCCGTACTCATTAAGCTTGTAGCCATTCCTTATTGCGAGCTTGCGCAGCTCTATATTGTGCTCTTTGCTGCCTATGAAATACTGCTGCGCCGCGCCGAAGCTCTCTAGCCCGATGACGCGCAGATCGCAGCTTATGCCAATCTTTAGCCACACTGTCGTTTTGGTTGGACCCTTTGCAATCACGCTCTGGACATCACTAAGCCCGATGAAGAAATCCATCGCCTTCAAGCTATCTCCCGAAAGCGCGAGTATGTCCAGATCGCCAACCGTTTCGCGCATGCGCCGCGCCGAACCTGCGATTGCCGCCTTCTCGACCAGGCCGCTTTCTACCAGCCTTGACACAATCGACTCTGCAACCGGAAGGGCATCACCAAGCAGCAGCCTACCCTTCCCAGCCTCCAAGAGCTTTATCGATTCCAGGAGGCGCTCTTCGCTTTTGGCTCCGAAGCCCTGGAGGCTGCGCACCCTGTGGGTGGCAAGGGCTTTCTTAAGGCTGTCGACGTCTTTTACTCCAAGTGCCTTGTAGAGGCGCACCGCACGCTTCGGACCCATGCCCTCCAATGCCATAAGCGCATGGAAATCAATCGGGTACTTCCTTTTCAGCTTCTCATACTTCCGCATCTTTCCGCTCTTTATAAATTCCTCTATGCCTCCAGCTATGCCCTTGCCTATTCCTGGCAGTTCCATAAGAGCGGCAAGGCCGCCCTTCCCGTAGACCTCTTCTATAGGTTCCTGGAGGGTCGATACTGTGAGCGCTGCGTTGCGGTAGGCGCGCACCTCGAACCTCAAGGTGCCGGTCTCATCCACCTCGAGCATGTCCGCTATCTCGTTGAGAATATCTGCAATGAGTTTGTTCTCCATGCGCTCAGCCGTATGCCTGGCAATTTGTGTTGCGCGGCCGCGCCATGCCGCATGCTCGGTGCGCCGGGCCGCTCACCTTGTAGCATACTTGAACTCCTCCATGAGCTTCTTCGAAGAGTTGAGTATCATCATAAGGCCGACGCAGCTGAATACGAGCACCAGTACTATTGAGGACATGGCGAGTATGAGGGACTGTGTATATTCCGAGACCGCCGTGCCAGTCTGAAGGCCGTTAAAGGCCATACTGCCAAAGTTGAACATGCTCACAGCAAACATCGTCCACAGCACCACGGTGCCGAATGCAAGCTCCGTGTAATGGACATTGAACAGCAGCACCGTCGAAACGTACGTTATCAACATTATGCCCCCAAAGCTGAATAGGAAAACGAATGGCTCTACTACCGTGCTGAACATCAAGAGGGGGAGAGCAAACAGGACTGCACCGAGCGTCATTATGATAATCCAAAGGCCCATGTGCGTTGTGTGCTGCTTGTGCTCTTTCTTGCTCATGTACTTCACAGTGGCTACGTGCGCACTGGCGAAATTTAACGATATCACGATAGCTGCGACTGCAATCAGCGATATCCAAAATACCATATAAACACCGGGGTTGGTATTTATCAGGCTGCTAAGCGAAAGCGTGAATATGAGTCCTATCGCAAGGACTATCGCAAAAGTCAACAAGGATGCCCCCAGGGCCTTCCTGTATATGAAATCCCAATACCTGTAAACGTGATCCCTTGCATATTTCATAATGCCACCTTTATAAAAACTCTAAGAAAGCTTAATAACCTTTCTAAGGGCCACGCGGCACCACGCCTGCCGCGGTCCCGAAAATCAGTGCAGAAAACAGGAATGCAGTAAATGTCAGATGCCGACACAATATGGTTTGTGCCACCAACAACCCACCCAGCCCAGCATTTCATACAATAATTTATAACTAACTACAGCAATAGATACTGTGCCTGCGCCTGGTCGCCCCGCCGCAAGCGCGGATCAAGTGAGTTGATGCTGGATTTTAAAGGCACAAATCTGATATTTGCATTCACAGCGCTACTCCTGTTTGTCTTTTTGGTGCAGGCATCCTTCGCATCAGGAACCTGCAGCCTAAATGGCTCTGTCTGTTCAATCAACGGGACCAATGCGACTACGGCCGTGTCGTTGGTGCATCCCGGTCTGGGAAAACAGGTGCAGGGCGTGCTGTTCTACGCACCGGGCTGCCCGCATTGCGAAGCGCTCATGTCTTATCTGGGGAGCGGCTACTCCAGCTACAATGTAAGCATATCATATGTCGATGCAGTGTCTAACAGCAAGTTCTTTACCGACTATCTGTCCTATTACAATGTTCCGCAGTCCGAATGGGGTTCGGTCCCGGTGCTCTTCTTAGGGAGCAAATACTGCACTGGGGATTCCCAGTGCGAGGCATTCGTCGCGGCCAACATGGCCAATCTTTCGGCATCTGGTACGCGGCTCCCAGACGTGCTGAACCATGGTGTGGCGCCGATTACCGCGATAGCAATAACGGGCCTGGCGGCCGTCGATTCCGTAAATCCATGTGCGATAGCAGTGCTCATTCTTTTGCTATCGACACTCTTTATGCGCGATCCCAACAAGAGATACAAGCTGCTTCTCGCCGGCGCGTCGTTCGCGCTCGGAATATTCACCTTATACATGGTTATTGGCATCCTTCTTGTGGCGGGCATAAAGTCCGCGCTGCTCATAACGAACCTGAGGAACTTCTACGTTTATCTTGCATTCGGCGCGTTCTCCATACTATTCGGGCTGCTCAACATCAAGGACTATTTTAGGTATGGCGGCTTCGGTTTCACAATGGAGGTGCCCCGCAAGTGGAAGCCGAAGATGGCTGGCACGATAGACCGCATAATGCTCAGCAAGATTGCCTCTGTGCCTGGGGCATTCATCGCAGGCATTGCAGTCACGCTCTTCCTCCTGCCGTGCATTACCGGTCCATATATAGTTGCAGGCAGTCTTCTTAGCGGGCTCAGCTTTTGGGATTCGATCCCATGGCTGCTCTACTATAACTTCATCTTTGTGCTGCCCATGCTTATAATCACGGGTCTGGTTTTCGCCAGCTTTACGAGCATAGAGAAGGCTTCTGAATTCCGCGAGAAGAACATCAGGAAGCTGCACCTCCTCGCGGGCGTGCTCCTGATAATTGTCGGAGGCATAATGCTTGCGAGTGCCTTCGGCCTTCTCTAAAGCGGCAGTTATGTCCCATGCGATGCATTCATGCGGCTAATTGGTGCGCGCACAAGGGCAGAACGCGGTGGCAGGAATGTGGCCGGGAAGGCGCCCCGCGTATCCGATGTCTTATTCAACAGCTTCCAGGATGCGGCGCGCGGAATGCCTGCCTTGGCCCGCGTTACCAGAAAATGGCCTTTAAAAGAATAAATATCTCCTAATCGGTAATTATCTCAGTGATATGTGGTGGCATACTATTCGCTTGATCAGCCCAGTTTCGCGTCCGCAAAAAAGCTCGCAGCTGCCGCAATAATGGCCGGGTCAATATTTCTTTCTTCCCAGGTTCTGTCCAGTCTTTGCGGGACGCTGCGCAGGGAGCCAGCCACAGAACCTGCCGCTACAGCGGCCGTAGCCTCACAGGAATTATGTATGGCGCAGGGGCTTCTGCGCCACAATGCACTGGACCGGAGCCAGAATTCCAAGAGCATAGTGTCAAACATATGGTCGGGATACATCGCGCTGTCAGATTCCCAAAATCCCGAACATGCGGTAACCGCCGTTTCCGGGGTCTGGAAAGCGGCCAAAATTCCCATCGGAAAAAACGATTCGGATTCCTCCCAATGGGTTGGAATTGGCGGTTGCGTGGAGGGTGACAATACACTTATACAGGCCGGTACGGCGTCAGACTGCATAATGGGAACTGCGGTGTACTATGCATGGCTGGAGACCCTGCCGGATTATCCGGTAATTGCATGGAAGTTGGATATTCACCCGAATGACACTGTTGCGGTAAGCATAAAGATGCTTCCCGATAAGTTGAACGAGTGGAAAGTGGACATAAAGGATGTCACGACATCTGGTGAATTCTCGAGAATCGTAAAATACGGGAGCAATCAGCTGTCCGCAGAATGGGTGATGGAAAGGGCATCGCGGCCCCACGGCTCAGCCTACCTGACGCTACCCCTTGGGGATTTCAGAACGGCATACTTTGGGAGGGAATTCTCTGGGCAGTCGAAGTTCGACGACAGTGTCACAATTAATGGCCAGAAAGGGAGCATAACGGAGTTTTACCACCAGAGGATACTAATGGTTTATACTGATGATAATAAGACTGTGGTTGAGGCAAAACCATCAAAGCTGTATAATGGCTCCAGCTTCAGGATTTCTCGCGTGCGGCGCTCAATATACAATCCTGTTGGATGGTTTACCAAGCTCGTGACAATCGGCATTGGCACGTTGGCAGAAGGCAATGCCGCAGCGCAAGTGCGCCAAAAGCCGCATCAGGCAGATGAAAGATAGGTTTGATCCACCTGGCGGCGCATTCCAGCATGCCATTTCTTGTAGCGTGCTTACGCAATGCATCGCAAATATCTATAAATCCGTAAACGCGCAAAAGAATGTGATCTGATGACAACAGGGAAAAAGGGCGTGCATCCCAGTTCGATGCTGAGCAAGGAGGAGAACGAGTTCGTGGATTCTATGAATGTTGGAGAACTCCGAGCTTTCATAAAAGGATACCTTCTCGCTGGCTCTGTGGCTGCCGAAAACTTATCGTGCGGCTGTAGGAACGGCGGCCATGCCGGGGAACACGGATGCAGCTGCGAGTCGCATTCCGATTCCTGTTGCGGGCATTGACACAAGCGAAACAACATCGTGGCCGAGTTCCAGGCGGATTTATCTATTAATCTCTGAAGTTTACCTGCTCCGAATCCAGATTTTAGATAAACTGGAAATACAGGAACAAGATGGCGCAGGCACCCATCACGATAAACGTTGCGATGCCGAAAATGTTGGATAATCTCCCGTTCGTGTACCTGCCCATGACCTTCCTGCTGTTGGAGAGGTGCAATATCAGCGCTATGAGCGCCGGTGCCACCAACCCGTACAGCACGGCAGAATAGATAAGCATGTTTACCGGGCTGATCCCGGTAAAGTTTATCAGCAGGCCGATGGCGAGCGATACGATAAGGACCCCGTAGAAGCCCCTTGCCTCGTGGAATTTGCTGTCCATGCTGATCTCGTGACCGCGCAGTTCTCCATACATATAAGAAAGCGCCTCTGCCAGGACAGGTATTGCAAGGAGGGCCATTCCAATTATTCCGAACGAGAACAGCAGGTAGGAGGCATTTCCGGCAAGCGGCCTCAGCGCCAGCGCGGCCTGGTCAACGGTTTTTATGTTGCCAATGCCTGCCCCAAAGAGCACCGTTCCAGTTGTCAATATTATGAAGAACATAGCAAGATTGGAGAATATCATCCCTATACTTACGTCGAAACGCTCCTTCTTTATCGTCTCTATTCCAAGTCTGCGCCCTTTGTTGTGGTGCGAATCCTCCACCTCGCTCGCCGCCTGCCAGAAGAACAAGTAAGGGGATATCGTGGTTCCGAGTATTGCAACGAGTATGGGTATAAAGCCGCTATTGAACTGTATCGTAGGGATAAACGTGTGCTCCAGCACAGAGCCCCAGTTGACATTTATCAGGAATGGTACGAAGAAGTACGCAAATAGCCCAATACATAGCCATTTCATGAACGAAGAGATCTTCCTGTAATTGTATCTTACGAGTGTGACGCCCAATACCACGGTAAATATTACACTGAAAAGCAACGCGGGGATCTGTGGGAAGAGGAGGTTCGAAACCGCCCCAACGGCGGATACGTCCGCTCCGATGTTGAATATTATCGCCGGGAAACTTACCAGCACCACGACGTATAGGATTGCCTTGTTATAGTTGCTCCTTATCGCATAGAGGAGTCCGTGGTGCGAAACCTGTCCTATCCGCGAGCACATCTCCTGTATCGATATCATGAGGGGCGTTGTTATCAGCGCCATCCATATCGTGGCAAGCCCGAACGTCGCGCCGGCCTGCGAATACGTAAGCACGCCCGCCGGATCGTCATCACTGACTCCTGCAATCAGTCCAGGCCCGAGACGCCTTAAAAGCTCCCTGAATTTAGACCAAGAGCTGAATATCTTCCTATAAAATCTAGCCGCCATACTGGATATTTGAAGCAACCATTTAAAAATCTGTCCACACGGGGCAGCACATATAGCGGTCCGTCAGGCCTTCTATCGCCTAACACCACATACGCACCGACAAACTACGCAATTGCACAAGGAGTCAAAATGCGCAACACGCACACATAAATTATATTAAAAGAAGCTTTGTTGATTAATCCACAATAAATCAATAAACGCAATAATTTACCGATGAATTAAAAATGTAATTTGTCAGCGTTTGCCCTTTTCCCTCCGGGTATTTATGAGATAAGCTAAACCCCCAGTAACCCAAGCAATTAACAATCCGATTCCAACCCCATCAAAGTATTTGTTTCCCGTAAGATGCCCGGCCAAGAGTGCCACCATGCTTATAACGAACTCCAAAAGTACCAGGCAAAGCAGCACCCTCGCCCACCCCATAGCTTTCAACAACTTATCGCCATTCATACTGGTAAGGTAACCCTTATAAAATCGAGCTATAAATGCACCGCAATTTCCAACCCAAACATTTCCCGTATCTGCACATCCATATTGTGCAAAAAGATTTTTAGCCTCACCTTTAAAGAAAACATAAACCCATGTACCCAAAATAAAAGTGTACTACTTTCGGATATACTTATAACCCCGCAAGCAGTACGCCGGGGTTATATATAGGAACGAGAAATGTTACCTCCTTTTTGTCGTCTAAGCCCCAAATTTGTCGTCGTAAAATTTTATGCATTATAGAGGTGTGATTCTAAGATAGTTTTAGCGTGACATCCTCCCACGACTGAAGTCGTGGGCTTCCCCTGCATCATGGATTCCACTCTGTGATGCAGAGTATGTTTTCAGTTCATTGGCCTTTGCCCCCTGTTTAGGCCTTACAAAGTCTCCCTGAACGTTACTTCCCGTGTGCCCCACGGTAGCTCTGTTGAGTATGTTTATCGATGCGTTTATATCTCTGTCTTCTTGCATGCCGCACCCCTCGCAGAAGTAGATTCGTTTTGACAGCGGCATGGTCTGGATGTTGCCGCAATTGCTGCACGTCTTTGTTGTATCCCTTGGGTCTACCTCCGATACCTTTATACCGGCGCTTTCAGCCTTGTATGAAAGGAGTTGGAAAAACTTGTTCCACGAAGCTCCTTGCCCTTTCCAGTATCGCATTGTAGAGCCTTTGCGAAAGAATCAACCTTTCGTCTATCTCCGACTGGCGTTTAGCATCCGGGTATGCCCTGAATTTGTATGCCCTTATGGAATCCATACTGCTTTTACTGTTATCCGTGTTTATATGCCTTGCATTTTGTGGTGGGCTTATATCCCACCCTTAAAAGATTTGGGTTTTACGCCCACATAGATAAACACCATCCTCATCCTTTTCAATACGGCCTTAAAATATTGCTTCATCCCATTCACACTACAGCGTGCAGAGGGCGGCATTGGGGGCCTGTGCGGCAGCCACGCAGACAAAGTTACAAGACCTTAAGCAGCATGGCCACCGCAAGCCCAACCAATATTATGGCCAACATAGCCTTCAGATTTGGCAGGCTTGTTTTATGCGACATTTGCGAACCGACACTAGCCCCGATGAACACCGCAACTGCCAACGGGATCGCAATCCCCATGCTTAAAACGTCCCCGCCGGCGATGTGGCCGGCAAGTCCAAGCAAGGCGGTAAATCCGACATAGACTGACGAAACTCCTATCGTGATGCGCATAGGGACCCTGAACAGCAGTACAAGCACAGGCAGCAAAAACAGGCCTCCTCCGATGCCTAGCATGCCTGCAATAAAGCCAAGCATGGCCATGACCGGAATAAGTATCCCCAGAGGGACTGAATAATTATACTCTCCGTATGCTCTTTTCCATACAAGCAATTTTGGCATAAAGACATGGCTCTGCCCTGCTTTGCTATAATCATGCTTGAATATTAAGAATGCGGCCATGCACAAAACAGCGGCAAATATAACGGTAAAGATCGGCGCATTTATCAAATGTGCGATGTAGCCTCCCAGGAACGAGCCGACCACGGCAGCAGGAACAATGTACAAAAGAAACATCCAGTCGATGGCTTTCTTGCTATGGAAAACAAGCACAGCAGAGACGCTTACCGCAGCTATCATGAACAGGCTTATCGTAGAGGCGGCGCCGGTACCAATGCCCGCAATCTCCAATAAAGGGACATAAGCCACGCCCCCGCCCTGCCCGACCATTGAAAATGGCACTGCGAATACCATCAAGATGACTGCCAGTAAAACTAATATTATTATCTCCATCGCATTCATCCCGTTGTGGCAGTAAAAAGGCTATTTTCCGTAATTGCTGCAGGGTATGCAATACGGCTTATTTTCCACAAAGCGCACGTATCTCTCAAAAACATACTCTCCGCAAGCTGTGCATTTTGTCTTGTTGAACGAACCTTTCTGCGGATTAAACCTAAAATCAGGCTTCGGCTCCACCTTGAATACTGATTCATTTGGCTGCCCGTATACCCAGTTTATTACCTCTTCAGTCACTTCCGCGGGGATCTCGGAGGGTTCGATGCCTTTTTTGCGGTATGCGAAGAACTCGAACTTGCCCATGGCATCAACAAACTCCGGCTTAAGGGAATATCTCACCGCGCCTTTCTCCGGATGGTAAAATGTCGCCGCCAGTTTCCCATAAAATGTTTTTGCCATGAGCAGTTTCCCGTACGTGGCTCCCGTAGCAACCTGTATTCCGTCCATCATGCATGCCTGCGGGTGCCCCTCGCCAATCTCTGGGAATACGAAAAAGCCGTGGTCGCGTTCGTGCTCTGCGCCGAGATACTCCATTGCCAGCCTTCCCATGCGATAGCCTATCGGCATAAAAGGACAGCGGTGGCCATGGAACTCAAATGCCCAGTCCTTTGGTGTGTATTTCGTTTTCATGCATATCTACCTAAATATCATTTTCCCTGCCCTGCCCCATTTGCGGGACGTTTGGTGTTTCTTGTCTGTTTAGCGCCTGCCATGCGCATTAACCGCCTTGCCCTCTGGTCTGCTACCCTGTATATGACCCTCTTCCCGTCGCGTCTTGAGGACAAAACCCCGACATTGGCCAGGTATTTAAGCTGTAGGGAAACAGTGGGCTGCGCTCTTTTGACTATTTCCGGAAGTTCGCACGCACAAAGCTCCTCTTTAAGAAGGGCATTAACTATCTGATACCTTGTTTTATCTCCCAATGCCTTGAAAAGAATACAATCGTCTGAGGTTGTTTCTGTCATAATATATATTTACAAACATAAATATATAAATACGTTCCTCTTGCTGTGGCGAGAGTTCCACGTCCTTTAGGGCGTGGATGAATCGCACGTTACGATACGATCTATTTCTACTTTTCTGTCGTTATTCCGTTAATGACAGCGGCGCAAATTTCTT
>CAZQGC010000016.1:0-14594 GCA_964592765.1 Microcaldota archaeon | reverse complement strand
ATAATTTTCGTGAGGCATGGGGAGAGCGAGGGCAACGTGAAGGGCATACTCTCTAGCGACCCGGACCGTTTCCCGCTTACCGAAGCTGGAAGGGAGCAGATACGCTCTGTGGCTGAAAGCCTGAGGGGAATACAAATTGATGGCCTTTTCTCAAGCCCGGTCAGGAGGGCACGGGAGAGCGCTGAGATAATCGCCGAAACAATAGGCTACAGCGGCACAGTAAAAATAGATAAGCGCCTGGGGGAACAGGGTTATGGTAAACTCAACAATACCCACAACAGGGGCGGCATGTGGATATTAGACGCGATTGATCCGGCCTTCGGGGTTGAGGACATAACGTCTGTGTACGAAAGAATGTCGGATTTTGTAAGGTCCATAGAAGGCAGCAAAATAGTCATTGCAGTAAGCCACAAGGACCCAATCAGCTCTTTTGTAATGAAGCCGTTCGGATGGGACATAGTCACGGGTCGCGGCATCAACATAGGCAGGGGAAGTATAAGCGTCGTTCACAGAGACGGCAATAATATAAAGGTCCTGGCCATAGGAATGCCCATTATGGCAAAGCATGTCCTTGACAGAATAATGAAGCTTTCCAAACAGGAGTAGTTGATATGCTGGGCAGCTAAAGCTTGTAGCCCCGCAGTTCTTTCCTCAGCATCTTGTAATCCGGTATGGCCCGTTCCACCTCTTTCCAGAAATCTTTGGAGTGGTTCCTCTGGACAGTGTGGGCCAGTTCGTGCACCACCACATACCTAAGAAGTGGCTCGGGCATGAAAAGGAGCCAGAAATTGATGTTTATATTATTGCTGCCTCCGCGGCTGGGGCTGCAGGAACCCCATCTTGTCGAGGCCCCCTTGATGCGTATGTCTTTTATCCTGCTATTAAAATGGGCGGCATTCAGTCCCTTTACGTAATCAGATGTCTTCTCCAGGATTGCCCCGCTAATTAGCCTCCTTGACAGGGTCTGAATAGCTTCTGCGCGTCTTTTGTGGGGAGTGTCCGTGGGCACGGTTATCTTTATATCTGTTCCGAGTGCGGTCCCTGCGGCATGCTTCCTCTCCGCTTCAGATATCTTTATCTGGAATTCCGTCCCCATTGCAGTAACACGCTGCCCGTCTAAGAAATTGAATTTGGCATCCTTCAACGGGAGCGCACAGGCCCGCGATCTCTTTGCGGAGCGGAGCACCCTCCCGTATAGATCATATGCGGCCTTGAGCGCCTCTTCCCCGCCCAGGTGCGCAGATAGCGATATTATGACTGCGCCTTCGGAGATTTCTGCCCTTGAATAGCGGCTGTCCACCAGCCGCACCTCGACCGCGAGCTTTTTGCCGCGATAGTCCACCGGTTCGAAGCTGGGAAACATGTTTTATCGCCCCCCTGCGAAAAATGCCTGCGCGGCGCTGAGCTCCTTCATGTCATTTATGGAAAAGTAGTGCGCACCTTCTGGGAGCTTGAAGAGTCCAAGGCTGCCACCCTTTGCGAGTATCGGAAATATCTCATTTTCCATGCTTGTGTATGCAGCCGTGCCGTATTTAAGCAGGAATTCTACGTTCTTCAGGTAATAAATGCCGCCATTGGTCCAGTATGGCAGCTCTGGCTTCTCCCGGAAATCGGTGATTTTTGCCCCTTTCACGGCGAGTATGCCGTATGGGCTCCTTAGTTTCACGCCGAGCACGGTAACTTCCCGCTCTGCCTTTTTCCGGATCTCGCCGAATTTCAGGTCAGTCGCTATATCCCCGTTGATTATAAATGCTGGGCCTGAAAGATTGAGGGAGCTGATTGCCCTGCGCACTGCGCCGAAGGTTCCAAGAAGCCCACCCGCCTCCACAGAATAAACAATCTGAAGGCCGTGCCATGAGCTACCGTACTTGCCTTCTATCAGCTCGTGCTTGTAGCCCACAAGAAGGACGGCACGGCTGATGCCGCTGTCCTCAAGGTTCTCGAGTATGTTGTCCAATATGCAGTACCCTTTGCGCAGTTCGGCGAGTGGCTTTGGCGCCCTTAGGGTGAGGGGGTGCATCCTAACGCCTGCGCCGCCTGCAAGGACCAGCGCGGTCGGGGTCTCGGGAATGGCCATGAAAGCACCTATTTCTTAGGAGAGGGTCGTTGCTTCTGCTGTTCCTTCTGCTCTTTCTGCTCCTGCACCGCGGCTTTGTCTTTTGGGCTCTTCTCGTCTTCGAGCCTTGCCTGCGATGCATCAATCATTATCTTGGGCTTGCCTTCCTTGGTCTCTATGCCCTTTGTCGTAATCCCCACGAGGGCGCTCGAGATTATGTTTGTGAGTATTGTGATTATTAGCGTTATGTCGAAGATCATGCCCGGATACGGGTTCTGCGCGGACTGGAAGCCTATGTAAAGCGTGCTCGCAAGCAGTATTGCCGTGAGCCCCCTGGGCATCATTGCATACGCGAGCTTGGCGTACTTCTTGTCGGGCCACCGCATTGCCTTAACCTCTGGTAATCTAATTGCCAGTATGGCAACCAGTATCACGGCAGCAGGAACCAGAATTACATAATCAAGGAAGGCAATCATGCCTATAAGCACGAAGAAGAAGGTGGTCACGAGGAAGCGCAGCTCCTTTCTCACCTCTTGGTCACCTACGCTTTCGGACTGCGGCTTGAGCTTCAGGAAATTGCAAATTGGGCCCGAATTTGCCAGCATTATGGCAAATACAAGGACTGCTACCAAGGGGGTTGCATTTAGGAGATCAACAGCGGCATATAGCAGGAAGGCAACCGCGAGGGTGACGAGGTAGTTCTTCGCACCACGAATCGTGCTTGACACTATAATCCAGAGGAAGCCCGCCACGGCGCCCAGGAAGGCGCCTACGCTTATGTAATCCACAATGAAGTTCGTGTACGCAGAAGCACTGAGCGGATTCGAGCTTAATACCGAAAGGAGCAGTGAGAACGCGAGTATTGCGGCTATGGAGTTTACTGTTGTTTCCAGGAAGAGGGTATTGTATATGTCGGTCGGCAGCTTCAGCCTGCCTATCAGGCCAATGACCACGACAGTTGTGGTTTCCCCCAGGACCGCGCCCAGGAGCGCACCGTATATTATGGGCCAGTGGAAGATGTAGAACATTATTGGCGTTATGACAGCAATCGGAAGGACCGTGTCCATGATTCCGAGTAGGGGGCCTTTCCATCCAAAGAGTTCCGGTGACTTGAAGTCCAGGCTCTGTCCGCCATCGAACATGATTATGGCCAGGGCAATGGTGCCCACGAGCGGTGTCAATGATGTAAAGACAGAGACATATGCCTCTGGTATCAGGTGGCCCACAGGAACCAGAAGGATGCCAATCAGTATCAGTAACAGAATCTCTGGTATCTTGGTAAACCTAAACAGGACATTGCTCAGATAGCCCATCAGCACTATGAGCGCGAGGACTACAAGCATTGTGTCGACGCCGGCGAGCGTTATTGTCGAGGCGAATATGAACGGCAACATAAGCCAATTACCAATTCGTTATCAGCATAATGGTATTTATTTGTGCGGTGCGGGGGGGCAGCCCTGCAATATCTATAAAATCCGCGGGGCAGGCCTCG
This sequence comes from Microcaldota archaeon, assembly GCA_964592765.1. Taxonomy (GTDB): domain Archaea; phylum Micrarchaeota; class Micrarchaeia; order Micrarchaeales; family Micrarchaeaceae; genus A-MIC-10. The sequence goes on along the minus strand of CAZQGC010000016.1, from coordinate 11,046 downwards.
CAGGTTGGCGGAAAGGCCCAGGGCACAGCCGGATACAGCTTCCCGGCATTGAACTCTGCCGGAAATTACCCATCCCAATTCCGAAAGAATGTTGCCCGCGCCCCGGAATCCGCCGCGGGTTTTTAGCGTTTGCCGTATTCCAGCCGGGCGGCTGCCTTGCCAGTCAGGCCGCAGAGTTGTATGCCATGAACCCAAGGGCCGTGAACATCAGCGAGTCCGGTATGGATGTGTATGGCATCGGAAGCCGGAGCATGTTGTTCACTGGAGAGAGCGGCGCGTATTGCAGGGGTATTGTGGTGGCAAAAAAAGAGGATGGGATTGACACAGGACCCGAGCCCACCAGCTCAAGCGAGTACTCAGGCGAGTAGTTTGAGGAGGATGTATTGGATGTTGGCACTTTTGGCACAACAGTAAAGTTGGAAAAGATGCCGCTCTGCAGCAGGCATCCCGAAATCGACATGCTCGTGTTCCCGTACGGATAGCCCTCGAGATAGGTGCATGGCAACCCGTTGCTGCTCCTGTTCGAGGAACTCTGCACTTCCAGCGCCGACATATTCAGGATCTGGGCACTGGATGCGGTCTGCGCCTGTATTGTCGCGTTTTTGTATATAGCGGCCATGTTCGCGGTATCATTGTAGCACTGCGGACCAGCGCCCTCGTTTATGCAATCGTAGTAGTTATCTCCGTACTTGAGTGCCGTGAAGGAGATTGCCCTCGTGCTGTTCTTCGAGACAAGCACTAGCATCCTGTTTGCGCCCTGTGCCTGGAACCAGATTGTCATGTTATTGTATAGGGTTGAGGCTTGGCTCGGAATCAGGAACCGGTATGTGACATTCACTCCCCTCGTGGCGTTGAAGACAAGCGGCATGCTCGACAAGGAACCGGGGATTGTGCTGTTCGGGTGCGTGCTGTTGGATCCGAATGTGTTCATTATTGTGGTCGGAATGGTTTTTGTGGCGCTGTTCGTGCCGTTCGGCGTGAATTTTGGATACATGAATGCCGCCGTGACCAGCAACACTGCAATTACGACAACAATCCCTCCGAGGATAAACATGTTTTTGCTTCCTTTCTGCTTCGGCGGCGCCCCTTGTGGAGCTACGGTGCCTACCGCGGGTGCGGCCGGTGCAACCGTCGGCGGGGGCGGGACAGGATTTGCCGATGTTGGATTCTGTATGTCTTCCATAGGGTCACCCTTGTATATTATTTCAATCCTATTTAACCTTTTCTTAATTGCGATTCGGTCTATCTGCGCAGGGGCTGGAATGCAGGGTGCGGCAGAAGCATGCAAGCCCGGCAGCGGCAGGACCATATGGACGGTATCCGAGCCGGCTTCAGACATTGCGGACTCACCCCATACCCGGGGGGTGCTGCACATACCGCTCGGCCAATTCTTTGAAATGACCCCGGGGGTCCCCATTTTGACAATTCGGAGGCGGTATTGATGGGCCTGGAGAGATTTGAACTCTCGACCTACGGCTTATAAGACCGCCGCTCTGACCAGGCTGAGCTACAAGCCCACCATCTATAACTTTTTGTGCTTCATGCTTTTATTTCTTGCGCCAGCGCATTGAGTACTGCCCATATGCGGCGTGGTGCGCGCATTACGGCAGCGTGTAGTTGTTATGCACAAAACTCGGCTTCAGCGTCTTCGTTGGCAGTGTTCCGGTAAAGTTGTTCAGCTTGAATATCCTTACCGGGTAGGTTCCGTTGACAAAATTTATCTTACCGGATATATTGCCAGGATACACTTCGGTGAAGCCGGGCAGATTCCCAAGTATGAAGCCCTTATAGTAGTTTGACTGGTAGAAGTCCGTGGGTGCGTCGGTTATTGTGCCGTTCGGGCCGTTCGGCAGGTATATCACCATGTATTGCAGGTAGGTCGGGCCGTTCTGCGTAAGCTTCAGGGCGCCTAGCGGACTCTGGGACACAACCTGTATGACCGCATTCATCTTTGTGCCGTTGCTATAATATAACTGCAGTGCGCCGTTCGTCCCGGGGTTCGTGCTTATGCAGACGCTCTGGTTGTTGAACTGGCTGCCGACGAGCAGGTACGACAGCGCATACGATTCGTTTGAATTTGAGAGCGTGCAGTAGTCGCTGAGCGCTGGCTTTTCTATTGTCGGAGCAAGGGTCGGCAGCGGTATGAGCGCGTACTGCGGGTCGTTCCTGAGCTCGCACTGCGAAGTTCCAAGCACAAACGAGGTAGGCGGGTTCTGCACCTTGCCCTGGGCAATGGCGTAGGCCCTTGAAGTCTGGTTTATGTTGACGCATGCAAGGAAGTCGAGCGCGCCCCACTTGCCTATAAGGTCTTGGTCGAATAGCACGTACCCGGTCTGGTTCGTATCCATGAGGGTCGCCAGCGTCTGCGTTGAGTAGTTGTACCTCTTTCCGAGGACGTAATTCGCTGCGGTGGCGAAGTCCTCCTTGTTGACCGCGTTGTCGCCGCGTATGACTGCGGGGCTCTGGCCAAACCAATTTATCCAGTCTCCGTAGTCCCACCAGGAGAGGACTCTCGGGCCGCTCGGGCCGACGGTCGTATTTATGAATGCCATTGCATTCAGCCAGTACTGCGGTATCTGGTTGCAGAACAGGTTGAGCCCCATCGAGTTGCCCTGGCTCTGCATCGCCGAGCAAGCAGTTGACGGGTTGGAGGCGTACTGCGCTGCGCCGCTGATTGCGCCCATGACCGAATTGGCCTCACCAAAGACCGGCAGCCCGTATAGTGTCATGCCGGCCTCGACCAGCGCGAGGATTATGAAGAGCGCCCAGAGGTAATTCCTATTCTCTGGGCGGCCGTAGAATATTGCGACCAATATGAACACTAGGGAGACTATGGGTGACAGGAAAAAGAGCGCGACAGCAAAGAGGAAGTACATGAATTCCTTGTGGTTCACATATGCCTTCCGCAGGGTCTCAGTCACGTTCTGCGCCTCGGCGGTGAAGCTGAGCTTAAAGCCGTTTCCGGCCATGACCCCGAACTCCCCGATGATTATTCCGACGATCATGACGTATGCTGCCCCGAAGTGCGGTATGTATGCCACTTCGGAAAAGGCGGCGAAGGCGAGCGGGAAGGCAATCATCAGGTAAAGCATGCCGGTGGTACTCCTCCTGTAATATATGCTCATGACTATGAGCACCATCGTCAGGCCCATGACCAGGTATACCATAAGCGGGAAGCCTAGCGCGCTCGCGCCAATCAGCCCGAGGCCAGCGCTGCCGAAATTGTAGAGCGGTCCGGTGGGCTCATATTCCTGCACCGTCATGAAGAGCGGCGTGGACGGAGTCGTGAACTTGGTGCTGAGCGCTACGTATGAGTGTATTGGGGCACCGAGGGGTGTGAATATCACTGCGGCAATGCCCAGCACGGCGATGAAAATTACCCACAAAAGATTCTCCGCGAGGCCGAGCCTCTTGAAGAGGATGTGGCGCTGGTGCAGCTGCTTTGGCAGCTGGTCTACAATTGCAACCAAAAGCAGGCCCAGCAGCGGGCCGGATATGATTATCGGTATGCCAAGTATGCTCGGTATGCGTTCACTCAGGGTCGCCTGGTACGGCTGGTAGAGCACAAAGAAGACAGATATTACGATGAGCACGATTGCGTTCATCTTGTAGAAGTCCCTGGACATGTCGCCGCGCAGCGTGCTGACTATCCCCTGGAATATTATGTAGAGTGCGAGTATGCCTGCGTCTACTGTATAGTAGTGCGCGCCGAGGAAGGTTGAGGCGAATGCAACTCCGGCGAGTACTGCCAGGCGCTTGCTCTTCATGTCCTTGACAGCGAGCATGTATGCCGCGAAAAAGAAGAAAAGCGTGAATATGCCCCATGGCTGGAGCAGCTGCTGGCCTGCCACGAAGGTGCTGAACAGTATTGGCATCACGGTCGCAAAGGCCGCGCCAATGAGGCCGACGTACTCGTCGTACTCACGATAAAGCAGTAGGAATATGACAAAGACGAGCAGCGCCGCAGTAAGTGGCGGATATACGCCGCTGACAAAGCTCATGAGGTTGGTGTTGAACGCCTGCGAGTGAGGTCCGAGCTGGTTCGCGAGAGAATACCAGTATGCCTCAAGGTACGGAACTATCGGCTGCAGCCGGGTTATGCTCCCGTTCGCGAGGACCGGCCATGCGGAAGTAGAGTAAAGGGGTTGATAGCCGAGTGCAATTATGCGTTGCGTGCTGAGCATGTCAAAATATGAGTCGAACTGGAAGAAGTGGTCGCTTATCCCAAGGTTCACGACCCTTGTGGCGAATGTGAGCAGCATGAGCGTAAGCAGCAGCATCCAGACCCAAAACGGGACCTTGCCGCTAGTTGCAGGCTTCGGTATGCCTTCGCGCTCGAGGTCCACAAGCAGCATGCGCTCCTCGCGTATGTGGCGCTGCGCAAGCTCATCCTCGTCCTTCTTATGGAGTTGCTTCACCTTCTGAATCTCATCTTGGTTGAAGCTGTCGACCAGCCGCATCTCCTCGGTGTGCCTCCTGCCGAGATCTGCCTCCTCGGACTCGTGCCTCTTTACCAGCTCCTTTGCCTTCTCGAACTTCAGGAGCTGCGCGCGGAGCGATGCGATTTCTATAGAATATTCCTTCTCTTCGGCCTTTATCTCGCGCTCGGCCTCACGGATTTGCCCGGTGCGGTTCAGCCCCGAGGCTAACTCCCTAAAGACCCCTTCCTTGTAGCACACGATTGCGGCAATTATGCTTATAAATGCGGCATTTGCCTCAAATAGCCCGAGAGAGAACGCAAAGAAATGAATGTAGTTCATGAGATAAGCTTCAAGCCATGTCAGCGTTGCAGGGGCGATTAGCCCAAATATGAATCCTATCGACAGCGTCTCAAAAAGATGCAGTTTCGTGCCCTTGAGTAGCGCAAGCGCGAGAAGCGCTCCCGGGACGAACATCGATACGAATGCAATAATCGATACGAGCAGGAAACTCATATAACCAACAAGCATTTACCTTACATGAATTTATAACCTATGCCACCTTTCGGTTTGGCGCGGGCTATTAGATGATCAGGCTTTACTGCATCGCACCATAGGCACGGCTTAGGCATCTGCCGGCCTCTCAGCCGGACCTGCCGTAGGCGCCACCTCGGCTATGGCGCTAGCCGGCGGGATTGTGGGAACCTGCGCCTCTGCTGCGGCCTGCGCCGCGGCTGCTGCTATGGCAGCGGACGACTGCACTGGCGCCCTCGCCAGGGCCCTTGCCTTGGCTGCCGCAACCTTTGCGTCCTCCCTCCTCTGTGTGTCCGGAAAGACCGTGCCTGGCGGCACTATCCTTACCTTGACGCCTATCGCGCCGTACTTCGGATATGCAACTGCAACTCCGACACGGACGAGATTCGTCACCTCTCCCGCCTTCGGTATGTATCCGGTCATCTTCCTTGAGGTCTTGGCGCGCGCATTCTTCGCGGCCAGCTTCCCGCTGATTATTATCTCTGCGCCCATCGCACCATTATCCATTATGCTCCTGAGCGTTGACTGTATTATCTTCCTGAAGTTGATTCCGCGCTCTAGCTTCTGCGTTATGTCCTTCGCGACAAGCAGCGGCTCGAGCATCTTGTTCGACACCTCAACGATGTTAATCTGCGGGTTCCGCATCTTGAACTTGCTCTTCGTAGTTTCGGTAAGCGCATCTATCGTCTTGCCGCCCTTCCCTATCACCCTTCCGGGATTGAGGACGTATACGGTTATCCTAGTTATTACGGGGGTCTTCTGTATCTCCACCCTCGAGAACCCTGCACGCGATAGGTTCTCACCCATGAACTTGGAGATCTCGTTCTTTATTATAGCGTCGTCGATGAATATGCGTTCTATTGCCATCTGATCACTTTTGTTCCTGCCCGGAGGTTGCCGGCGCGCGCGTCTGTGGCTGGCTCTGGCTGTGCGACTGCGCCTGCTTCTGCGCATTTGCAGCGTTGGGCTCGGTCGACTTCTTCTGCGTCTGTTGTGGTGCCTTCTCCTCTGCGGACGTCTCGGACTTCTTTGGCCGCTCGTCTTTGTTCTGCCTTTTTTGGTCCTTCTGCGCCTTTGCCTTGCGGTCCTTCTTGCCTGCCACTGCCGGGCCGCCCATCGCCTTTATCTTTGATTCTGTGAATTGGCCGCTTGTCTTCATGCGCGAAGCCATCCTCTTGCTGAGCCCGGGCTCGGTACCCTTGGCCAGGGCAATCTCTATCTTTGCAAACTCCAGGTCACTGGACCTTGAAGTCACATAGCCGTAGCCTGCCCCTTTGTAAAGTATGCCTTTCGGAGGAGAGCGCCTCATTATCACGGTCTTGTTCGCACTCGCGTGTGCAACGTACATAACGTCGGGCTCGAGCCCCTTGTTCCTCGCATTGGCTATCGCATTGGTGAGCACTCTGCGCACCTCCGATGCACACTTTGCGGGGTACCTTCCCTTGCGGCCGCCGAGCTCGTGCCTGGAGCCCATGCCCTTGTTATAGCGCTTATAGCGCACTGCAGCCTTTCCTTCTGCAATCAGGTCAAGCGTCATCGACGCGACGGATGCATTCTCATACCTTATGGCATCGCAGACAGCGCTGAGGTCCTTGAAGCTTGCATTTATGTTTGATGCTTGCGCGAACACGAGGTCCTTCCTGTCGCGGTTGAATGAATATTTCATCACTTATCACCTATGAACTTGCTTCCGCGCGTGGCCTTTATGCCAGGGGCGGAATGCTGCACGCGCTTGGTTGAGTATGCAAAGTCGCCGAGCCTGCGGCCAATCATGCCGGACGTCACTACTACGGTCTGAAATTCCTTCCCGTTGTGGACGCCAAACGTGAGTCCCACCCACTGCGGCGGTATCACTGCTTCGCGTATGTGTGTCTTTATCGGCTTGTCCGTACCCTTCTTCTTGTATGCTGCTGCCTTCTCAACAAGCTCCTTGTACCTGAAGAAGTTCCTCTTGGCGCTGCGCCGCGCGCGCGAGCCTATCAGCTTCATGAACTCTTCACTGCTAATCTTCTCTGCCTGTTCGGCAGTCATGCCTTTGAAAACTATGCGCTCTACCATGAAATCACTTCTTCCTTCCGACGCGCCTTGCGGCTATATGGCCGACCTTTCTTCCGGGCGGTGCGTTCCTCGAGGTCATGCTCGATTTGCCCTTGTGGTGCTGTTTGCCTCCGAACGGATGGTCGACTGGGCTCATCTTGACACCCCTGTTTGTCGGCCAGGTCCTGTTGAGGGTGTGGTAAATGTAATGGCTCTTGCCCGCCTTCACAAGAGGCTGCGCAAGGAAGCCGCCACCGGATACGACCCCGAGCTGCGCCCTGCACTCGCGGTCCAGCTGCATGTCCGCCTTGGACGGCAGCTTGACGAGCACGTCGCCGTTCTCGACATCGCCGGACACTGTTGCGTACGAGCCCGCGGTTCTGACCAGCTTGCCGCCATCGCCCCTGCGCATTTCTATATTGTATATCGGCACCCCCTTTGGAATGTCTGAAAGCTTGAAGACACTTCCAAGAGTGCGGTTGCCGTGGCCCACATAAACCTTGTCGCCAACCTTTATGCCTTCCGGCGCAATCATTGTCACTTCCGAGAAATCGTCATATCTTATCTTCATTATAGGTGCAAGGTGCCCTGTACTGTTGAACAACCCGACGACCTCGCCTATGAGTTTCACATTCTGCTTCTTCGGGAACTTTACACTTATATCGAACGTGTGCGGGAGCTTGGTGTACGCGTTTGACCCCTTTCCGCGCCTCTGCTGCTTCAGTTTTCTTCCCATTTATTACACCAGCTTAAGCTTTATGGCAATGTCACTCGCCTTGTACGCAGGCTTGAGCCTTATGAACGCCTTTTTCAGATTCGTGACCGTATTCTCTGTATTTACGCGCTCGACCTTCACATTAAAAGTGCCCTCGAACTCCGCCTTTATCTGTGTCTTCGTGGCCCTCTTGTCAGTCACATAGATTATTGTATTCTCACGGTCTATCATGCCGACCGCCTTTTCTGTTGCCAACGGATACTTAAGCACTCCCATTAAATCCTCCTTGCATACTTTGCCTGTTCCGATACCGACATGCCTGTAAGCGCAGTATCTATGCCCTTCACTGCGGATTCGCTCCATATGACGGTGCGCCCTCCGTTTCCTCCGGGGGCAAATGCGCTTGCGGTTATCTGCTTCAGGGTGCAGGCGCTGACACCGGCTATGTTGCGTGCCGCCTTCACAATCCCCTTGTCGTCCCTGACAACGAAGAGCAGAGCCTTTGTATAATGCCTTGCCCTGGAGCCCCTTGATAGACCCTTGGACAGGTGCTTGCTTGCGCTTTCGCCCGTGAGCTTTGACAGCTTCAGCACGCCTATGAGCTTGACTGCGTCTTTCGTCTTCTTTATTGATTCAATTCCGTCGCTGACGACAACCGAGTTGCTCGCCGCGATTGAAGAGGCTAGCGCATTCCTGTACTCTGTATTGTTCATCTTCTCTATGAGCGTCTTCTCAACCTTGTGCGGGTGCGCCCTCTTTCCCTTGACTGCAGAAGGTATGCGCTTGACCTTCCCTTGGCGGCCACCTCCGAGCTTCTCCCTGGGCCTTATTGCGATACCCATATGGCGCCCGGACCTATATTCGTTCATCGCGCCGAAATATGTCGCTGTGGTCTGCATTCCTGCGAGCACGAAGTGCCCCTGCGGCTGCAGGCTGTACGAGCTCTCGGATATGACTGCGCGCCGTATCAGCTCTGCTTTTACTTTGTAGGAGAATGCGCGCGGAGCATCAATCTCCCTCTCCTGCTTTCCATCTGTGTTATAAACGGGAATGCTCATGTTATCACCTTATGCTTGTAATCTTCGGCTCCTTCACGCCCTTTGCATTCAGGCCACCGAGCGTCTGGCGCAGCCTGACGAGCCTCTTCGATGGACCCGGAACAGAGCCACTTATGACCAAGTATGCGCTGCGTATCGTGCCGTAGTTTTTGAAGCCTTCCAGCTTGTTCACTTCCGCCGCCCTTGCTGCAGATCCCATCTTAAGTATGCGCTTGTTCCTCTCCGTCCTGTAGTTAAATCCCATGCCCCCGTACTGCGGAACGGTGTACATCACCTTCCTGTATCCGAAGGAACCCATCGTTCCGGTGTGCCTTACCTTCTGCGTAGCTTTGTGGGACAGCCTCGCTGTGCCGTAACGCTTTATGACACCCTGCCACCCCTTCCCTTGCGTAACGGATGCGATGTCTATGTATTCGCCAGGCTTGAAGACGTTCTCCGGAGAAACCGGCTTCCCCAGAAGCGAAGATATGAAATCGAACTTTGCAGCGATGTCTGGCCCGCTGACCTGCGATTCGAAGCGCTCACGGTGGTTCTGCTCGGCACTCGTCGTTTTTGGGTCTGCCACCAGAAGTGCAGTGACGTCAGTGAATTCCGCAATCTTCGACTTGAACTCTGAAAGCTTCGACTCGTCGTTCTTTATCGCCTTTATGCCAATCTTCTGCGCGAGCTGCTTGCTGTAGAGCTCCGCCGCCGCCACGATGTAATGGGTCTTGCTGTCGCGCTTGTAGAGGCGCATGCCGTAGAGCTCTGTCTGCGGCACCTCTATGACGGTGCACGCACGTGCCACCTCCTGCATCTTGGATGCGGATTCCGAATCATCAATCATTGTCGACATCGACATACCGGCCTTGTAGCCGACGAGGTTGGTTAGCCTCGCTTCGCTGCCGCTGCCTAGCCTTGCCCTTATCCGGGGAAGGCGCCGTGACGCACGTCTCTTCTGCCAGTATTGGCGTGAACCTCTGGTCATGAAAAACACTTTGCCGTTGTAAGTCTGCAGGACAACAAAAAGCGCTGCCTTTGCTTGAAATTACTTATACGATTGTAACTATCATTTATATATATTTTTATCTCTTTTGGCTTTTTGCGGAATTCTGGCATTCGCGGTCGAGGCAATCACCTTGGCGTCGCGGAAGGCGGAATTTACGGTCGCCATGAGCGCCGCGAGGTCCGAGGCCGATATTTCAAACCTTGCCTCCGCGCCATCCTCACTGATGCGCAGGGAACTCCTCTTGTATGCCTTTGCGCGCTTCATGAGCTGCGCGTACCTTATCGCTTTGTCCGGTTTCTTTATCCTGATGCTAGCAGAATACCCACTGCGGCTCATGCCAAGCCCCTGTGTTTTTTGCCTGCACTCGTGCGCCCGCGGAAGGCCCTACCGCGCTGCGAAAGTATGCTTCCGTATATCGGGTCTGTGGCAAGCGCCCCATTTTCCCTGTCAAGAAGCAGCACCTCGTAGAACGAATCTGTTCCAGAATTGCCGACAAAATATGAATTTAGGACCTCGCAGTTTGAGAACCTTCTGGCTGCGCGGTCTTCTGCAATCGACTGCAGGGACTTTACCCTTGAGAAGAACCTTCCTGACTTCGACGGTTTCCTTCCGCCACCTGCCTTGACGCGCTTCTTCCTGCCTCCACGGACCCGCGCCCTGACTACTATGAGCCCTTCCTTCGCCTTGTAGCCCAGCTTTCTGGCGCGCGCCACATTTGTCGGCTTGGCCACGCGCGTGACCGGCGGCTCGGACCGCCATTTCGAAAGCCTCTGTTTATAAGCGTCATTCTTCTCGCTGTATTCCTTCTCGAACGTCTCCTTTATGTTTTTGTAAGCTCCCATGGGAATCACTAATGCAGAAGCATTACTATTTGCATGACGATGTTATTTATCCCTTTCGGGGTTAAGGGGCTTTGCTTGGGGGGGCCGTCCGGCCCATAAAGCCACAAGCTGCTTAGAAAAGTATTGATGCACTTCCAGCTAGCTCTGAAAGTGTAGTATTCGATTGTTTTTCCAATCTCTTTTTATGGGATCACCAATCGGTGAATCCGCCACACAAATGCCACAATGCAGAAGGCCTGCAATAGGAATTATAGACCCCGGATGATGGAATTGGCTCGGATGGGGCGTGCGGCGAATTTATGCTGTTCCCACTATACCGGCACCACAATAGATATCGCGCCTGAACAGGATATGTTTATGGGTGAGACAAGCCCAGGGCAACGCCGAGGCTTGACGCCAATCACGGCACAGTGTACCCGTCCGTCCACGAGCCGGTGTAGCTCACGTTTGAAGG
>CAZQGC010000015.1:2848-19668 GCA_964592765.1 Microcaldota archaeon | reverse complement strand
TCTTGGCGCAACGGTAGCGCGCCTGCATGGCATGCAGGAGGTTGCGGGTTCAAATGGCTTTTGGAAATCTCCAGCGGCCCTGAAAATCCCGCAGAGTCCATCTTCATGCGCTAGCTAGCTGCGCGCCCGCATGCACAACGGCACGCGCCTAAATCCTGCCCACCGATTCCCCCGTTGACACGCCGCGCGCGATGAGGTGCGAGATGCGGAGCCCCTCAAATACATTTCTGCAGAGGGATTCTTCCATTTTCATTTTGCTCTGCACGAAAAGCCCGCAGGCCTTGTACACTGGAAATCTGCCCTCCGCATCCACCATCGCAATCCTGCCGGATACGTCCTCCCCCGTTTCCGATGCAAGTCTTTTCAATGCGCCGATGAGCAGCGCCTTTCTTGGCCGGTGCCTTACCATTATGGCAAATTCCGCACCGAGCGCAGCAGATGCCCTTGCGGTGTCTACTACATTCAGCCCGGCGATGGCTATGCCGTTCAACGCGACAATTTTTACCTGCTCCGCAAAGCGCGAGCGCCTTATCATTGATATTATCTTTGCCGTGGCATTGGTCCCATCAATCGAAACCCTACAGGAGAGTACTCCCTCGACGATGCCCTCCCTTGCCACCACGCATATTGCAATCGTCTTTCCTGATGAGTTCAATGGCCCGGACGAGATGGCGGCTATCCTTACCCCGGCCTTCAAAGGATCTACTTTTTCTTGGAGAGCTGCGACTTAAGGTCGCTGAAGTCCTCTTCTATGTCATCAAGCGCCTTGTTCAGGACATCCAGCGCCTTTTTCTTGTCTGTCTTCAGCACCAGCTGCGGCCGTCCGACTTCCGGATGCTCGAGCGATACGCCGGCGAATTGGACATCCTCATTCTCGTTCAGCTTGTCCGCAACAAGCTCCGGTATCGTCAGGTCATTCTCGCTGAATTCGAGCACAAGCTCCTTGCTCTCCTTTTTGATTATTGAAATCTTCATACAAATTACCTATGCTTATAGCTTCAATATCTTGTCAATCTCCTGTATGTTGTTGTAGAATGCACTTACCTTCTTGTGCTCCACATGTCCGCATGCCTTGCAAGTGAGTATACCTGCTTCCTTGCCGCCTTCAAGCACGCCGCCGCAAACCTCACATTCCGAGTATACGACGCCAAACTCTGGCGCCCGTATCCCAAGCACATAAATGTCCTTGTCCTCCCCGATTATGGTGGCAAGCACGACATCTCCGACCTTGCAGAGCTTCTCCTGCCGTGGACCGCGCTCGCCGCCGCGGTCATGTCCCCTCGGGCCGTCGATCTTGTTGATTATCTTGCCATCCTTGAGCGCCACATAACGGACGTTCTCCCGGTCAAGGTCCATCACCTTTGCGAATAGAACGGTGCGTATGTCGTCTGTTATTTGTGCCAGCACGCGCATCCCGCGCTTGAACACAATTACGTTCCTGCCCCTGCTCTCGGTCCGTATATTTCCGCCTTCGGCCACGGTTTCGCCGAACATGGATGAATATATGTTGCCGTCCTCAGTGAATGTGCCATCCCCTGGTATGAATTCCTCCTCGGTGGAAAGCCTTTCACCAGGAACAACTATCGACCTTGCCGGCATTTTGACACCATTATGCGCATCTGGTGGCACATTGCACCAATACGCCTTCATTATCTAATCTGTTGTTATAAGTATAAAAACCTAACCGCTTTCTTCTATACCTTAGATACTGGCCGCCAGCGAGGGCCAGGCGCGCACGCGGAAAGGCATTTTAATAAGTGTCTACAAGATTCATAACGATGGGAACGCTGAAAAACTACCTGAAAGAGGCTGCGCGGCCGCACATACTTACTGGCGTGTCCTGCGCGCTCCTCGGGATTGCGGCGGCGGCGCATTATGGCAGCATAAGCCTGCCTCTCACGCTGCTGCTTCTGGCCGGTGCCGCCCTCGCACAGACCGCCGTGACCATACTGGATGATTATTTCGATTTCAGGAGCGGCCTGGACCGTGAGACCAAAAAGACGAAATTCAGCGGCGGCAGCCCGCTGATTGCTGGTGGGAAGATAACCGCGGGCGGCACCCTTATTCTGGCCATGTCCACATTTACGGCTGGTGCGGTGATAAGCATCTACCTTATGGTGCTCTACCCGGTCATAATACCGCTTGTCGCAGTCGGGGTCATATCCACGCTGTTTTATCCTACTATCCTGGTGCGTGTGCCTTTCCTCGCCGAGATAATGGCATCGCTCAACGAGGCGTTCATAGTGATCGCAAGCTTCATCGTGGCTGGCGGGCCGCTTGTCTATTTGCCCTCAATGCTGTTCGTCGCATTTCCGGCAGGCATACTCATCGGTGGCATACTGCTTGCCAATGAGGTTCCAGACCGCAAAATTGATGTGAAGTACGGGCGTAAGACCGCCGCGGTTCTGCTGCGCTCCAACCGTGCTATATCCGGATACTATGCGGCGATGCAGGCATTTGTGTTCGCAATTGTGTTCATCGGAGTTGTCTCATCCAATCTGCCGGTATATGGGCTTGCGGCCTTTGCCCTTGCGCCTTTCGCTGTCCATGTATACAGGGGCATCAACGCATACCATTCGCCGTCCAGCTACGAACGCTTCATGGCAGCCAATACTGTGTATTCGCTGTTGCTGGTCCTGGTGCTGGCCGTTTGCTATATGCTATGAACCTGTCTTACCGGTGACAAAAATGAGGGCAGTTGGTTTTTTGGAATTCGGGGAAAGCACGGTCCTGCGCGAGATGGAGCTGCCGGACCCGAAGGCTGGGGAGGGGGAGGCCGTCGTGCGCGTCTCTACTACTTCTGTTAACGTGCTTGATGTGATGGTCCGCCGCGGATACAAAGGGATTAGCCTTACGCTCCCCCACGTTCCCGGAACGGACGTTGTCGGCAGGATTGAGGCACTGGGCCCAGGCGCTTCCGGATTTTCTGTCGGCGATAAGATAATTGCAGCACCGCTCTTTGGCTGTGGCATCTGCCCCGCATGCCTCTCCGGAAATGAGGTCATGTGCCGGAATTACGGCGCAATCGGGCGGAATATCTGGGGTTCGTACGGCAGTCTTGTCCGCTTAAAGGCTTCCCTGTTGCTGCGCCAGCCGCCGGGTTTTAGCGATGATGAGCTTGCCACACTGCCGCTTTCGCTTTCCACCGCCTGGAGGGCGATACGCCTCGCAGCCCCCAGCCCTGGAAGCACGGGTGTGGTCTGGGGTGCCTCTGGCAATGTCGGATTATTCTCTGTTCTACTGCTGAAATCGATGGGCGTGAGGGTAGTATCGCTAACCCGCAGCGATATGAAGGCACAGAGGCTGAAGGCCCTGGGATCGGATCTTGTCGTTAATACGGTCTCCGGCACAGATGCGATACGGAAAGAGGTGCTCGATTTTACCGATGGCCTTGGTGCGGAATTCGTAATCGATTCGTTCGGTTCCACGATAAAGGACTCACTGAATTTAACTAGGGAAGCCGGGAAGGTGATCTGCTTTGGCGTGACCGGCGGGGACAACGCCGAGATATCCGTGAAGGACATATATTTGAAGGCACGGGAGGTTATAGGCACGCACGCAGCGAACAGATCCGAGTTTGCGGATGCCCTCTCATATGTTGCGGCCCGCAATATACATCCGATTATCGGCAAGGTGATGGGAATCGGCGACGCCGCGAAGGCGCATTCCATGCTAGAACAGTCGGAAGTTTTCGGCAAGCTCGTCCTAAGGCACCGGGAATGATTGCAGCGGCAAATAGCAGTACAGAATCAGACCTCATTTATGCGCAGGCGTAGCGCGTATTTTTCCAATGCCTCGGCCTCCATGCCATCCAGGCTCCGGACTGCAGCCCCGATATAGCGCTTGTTCATTGCGGCGACTTCGCGCACCGCAGCGTCCAATCCGGTGCCCCGTCGCGACATTGCGAGCATCACCGCGTTTGTCCTCTCATTTTCCATTTCAGTGCTTCTTCCTCCAGCTGCAACAGCATCCAGTATGTCGTCCCGCAGCTGAAAGGCAATGCCAAGGTTGGCTCCATAGTCATAGAGCTTCCTCTCCATTCTGCTGCCGATGTGCGTCGCCGCTATCGAACATGAGGTGCCTATTATCGACGCCGTTTTAAGCTGTGCAATTCTTAGATACGCATGCATATTCGGGGCCCCATTCCCAGAGCGGTGCCTATAGTCAAGGATTTCCCCTGCGCACATCTTCAACGCCGCATCGGAAAGCGCCCTTATTACGCCCCCGCCATAAATAGAGGAAAGTCTTATCGCCCTGGATATGAGAGCATCACCTGCCAGAATCGCGGCATCATTGCCATACTTTGCGTTCACCGAAGGCTTCCCCCTGCGTGTTTTTCCCATATCTATTATATCATCATGTATCAGTGAAGAAATATGCAACAGCTCGACGGCAGCAGCAATCTGCGCATATTTGGAGTAGCCTTTTCCGACCGCGTGCGCGCCAAGGAACACGAGCGCAGGCCTTAACATCTTGCCGCGAGTTCCGAGGAGGTGCGCCGATGGATTCTTGAGGTCTGGCGTTATGAACTCCTTCCTCCCAACATCTGAGATTATGGAAAACGTCCGTTCAAGTGCAGGCCCTATCCTTCCCGGCAGCGCAGATGAAAATTCATCATAGACGTCCATTCCAGCACTCACGGCAGATTCCGGTTGGCGCGCGATCTTCGACGGCGTAAACATCCGGAATAAAGCCATTTATAAGTGTTATGCGCAGATTATTAATAAAAATGGTCGGGTCTGTATGGGATTACACGTGTATAACACGCTGAGCCGCAGTATGGAGGAACTGGTACCGCTTAATGATAGAAATATAAACATGTTTGTCTGCGGCCAGACCGTCTATGACGATGCGCACCTAGGGCATGCCAAAACCTACATTGATTTTGACATAATAGTGCGCTGGCTGCGCCATTCCGGGTATACTGTGAAGTACGTGCAGAACGTAACCGATGTCGAGGACAAGATAATAAACCGCGCAAAAGAGAGCGGCCAGGACCCGAAGGCGCTAGCAAGGCGCTACGAAGAGCGGCTTATGGAGGATATGGCCGCGATAGGCGTGAAGCGGGACGTCGACATGTATCCGCGTTCGCACGACTACATAGAGCAGATGCGCGAGCAGATACAGCTCCTGCTCGACAAGGGCTATGCATATCCGGTCGGTAATGACATATACTACGATGTTTCGAAGTTCAAGGATTACACGAAGCTTTCTGGAATGTCCCTGGAAGATCTCGGCAGGCATCGCATAGAGGTGCTGGAAGGCAAGCGGAACCCCTACGATTTTGCGCTCTGGAAGGCGTCCAAGGCGGGCGAACCATCATGGAGCATAGCACTGGACACTGAAGGCAACAAGCTCATCACAGAAGGAAGGCCGGGCTGGCACATAGAGGACACCGCAATAACTTCTGCAATATTCGGTCCGCAATACGATATACACGGGGGCGCAAGGGAGCTCATATTCCCGCATCATTCCAACGAGATTGCGCAGGCCGAGGCTGCATTCGGAAAGGTGCCGTTCGTGAAGTATTGGCTCCACTCTGGCGTGCTCAACATAAATGACGAGAAGATGAGCAAGAGCCTGAAGAACTTCGTCACGATAAGGGCTGTGCTAACGGAATATCCAGCAGAGGCGCTCCGGCTGATGATGGCGTCAACGCATTACAGAAAGGAGATGAACTACGCGCCAGGGCTGCTGCGCGAGTCCGATTCCAAGCTGCGCGGCATGTACGTTTCAGTCTCACTGTTCTACAACGCAGTGGAATCCGAGGAAGGCTCAGAGAGGGCATCCGCCCTGGAATCGTCCATTGGGATCTTGGAGGAAGGATTTGCCGAGGCGATGGATAGTGATTTCAATACCCCTCTTGCGCTGAGCAAGCTTGGTCTTGCGCTTTTCGAGATTGAATCCTTTGCGAAGTCCGGGTTTCCGATAAGTAGAGCCACGAAGGGCGGCATCCTGCAACGGGTCCTTGCGTTGGCCAAGACGATTGGCATACTTGAAGACAGGTATTACGAGCTCCCGTTTCCGCAGGACGCGCAGGCACTCATGAAGGAGCGCGAGCTGGCACGCAAGGAGGGGAGATTCGGCGAATCGGACAGTATACGGCAGAGACTGCGCTCCGGTTTCGGGATAAATTGCGAAGATTCGAAGCGCGGCGCGATATATTACTGGGAACCGAAAATCGGAGCACGAACTGCTTAATAATGCGCGTAGCACAAAATTATTGGCATAGACAATCGCAACCAGGGAGAAAATGGGCATGTTTGACCGGATCTTTGACGGTCCATCGGAGAGGACTATATTCCAGAAGGGAAAGGGGATACTTGATTTGGCATACGAGGCAAACTCACTGCTTGCCCAGACTCTCAATGGCACAAACATGACCAATAAGATTAGGGCGATAGAGAAGGAATCGGACAACAAGGCATTTTCGATAATAAATTCCGTGACCTCCGGCGCAATAGCTCCAAACCTAATCGATGACATGATCAAATACATAGATACGGAGGACAGCATAGTGGACGCAATTCTGAACCTGTCAAGGACCTACACCCGCTATCAGGTCCGGCAGCCATCGGTGCATAAGCAGATAAACGGTGCACTGCTTGCGCAGAACAGGCTTACGAACCGAGCCCTGCGGCTTCTTATGGAGATGCATGCCGCAAGGACCATAAACGAGGTGAATAGAATGCGCATAAAGGTCGAGGACTATGAAGAGGCGGGGGATGACATAAAGGATGCATTGCTTACCTTTTCGTACAGATCAAACGTGGGGTACAAGCCATTCTATTACATACAGGACGTCGCGCACCTCGCCGATGACATACTCGACTTCTGCGAGGACGTGTCCGATATATACGTCGGTATAATGATATCTGTGCTGACGTAGATGGTCCCGTGCTGATCCAATTTTTGTTCTATTCCCTCGCGTTCGTCCTTGTCGCGCTTGTCGCTGGAAACAATCTCTCCGCATGCTCAGGCACGATAATTGCGGGCAGGGTTGTCCGCAGGCGCACCGGCATAATGCTGACGATCCTGGGCTATGTCTTAGGCTTGCTGCTGGAGGGAACCCTGCTCCGTTCGAGCATTGAGCAGCTCCTGCCGGTTGCGTCGCGCACCTCTGTGGCCATAAGCTTCATTGTGCCAATCGCGATATTCATCGTATCACACAAGCTCCGCGTTCCGCAGTCGCTCTCGATAACCCTAACGGCAAGCATAATTGGGATAACTCTCGCATATGGGCGCAGCATCAATATCGGATATGTAACCTACATGGTGCTGTTCTGGATTGTCGCGGCGTTCATATCTGCCGTGCTCGCGTTTGTGTCTATGAAGATGACGCGCAGGCTGACAAACCGGATGGGGATATGGTCCACCGTCAGCGGTATACGTGCACTCTTAATAATCGTTTCATTCTTTACTGCATTCACGCTAGGGGCGAACACGTTCGGGCTCGTGATGTCTTCAATGGCATCTGTCGAGAATGTCTGGTACACGCTTGCGACCATCATCGCCGCGATAGTCTTCGGCAGCCTGTTCCTGAGCCGCGGCGAACTCAAGAGGATAGGGAACGAGATTCTCCCGATAAGGTATCTAAACGCCTTGGTGTCGCAGTTTGTGTCCGCGCTTCTCGTCGAACTGGGAACTGTATTTGGCATACCTATATCGAATACACAGATGTTTACCACCAGCCTGTATGGGGCCGGCGTAAGCTATGGGACGCGCATGCTGCTCAAAAGGCCGATCTCTGTGATACTCGCCACGTGGGTGCTGACTGCACTGGCGGCAATAGCCGCAAGTTACGTAATCACAGTCATGGTGATATGAAGCGCAAGCACGAACCCCGCAGGGAAGCGCTTGCTCCGAAAATGATTTTAATGCTGTAGTCTAAGATATACTTGAGAGGTGCTGTGGCATGGAAGTTTCTTCAGGGAAGGCGGCTGACCAGAAGCCGTATGTGCTGAAGGGGATAGTGAAGGAGACGCCCGACGTGTGGGTATTCAGCTTCGCCGCGCAGGACGGCTCCACAATGAGTTTCGATCCTGGCATGTTTGTCATGCTTACATACGTCGACAAGGTGACGAACGAGCGGATTACACGCGCTTTTTCGATAGCATCCGCGCCGAACGCAGAGACCCTTGACTTCTTCATACATATGGTGCACGGTAAGATGACCTCAAAACTCGAAAATACCGCAGTTGGGGATGTATACTACGTTACAGGCCCGCACGGCCAGTTCAAGTTCATGGCATCGGAGCAGAAGAAGGTGCTTTTCATAGCGGGCGGCACCGGCCTCGCGCCTTTTATGTCCATGTTGAGGCAGATAGAAGGGGAACATCTAGGCACCGATGTTGCGCTAATATATAGCGTGAGGTATCCAAACGAGATAATACGCTCTGCCGAACTCGAGTCTATGGTGAAAGGCCTTGGCATGAAGCTCTTTATCACTGTCACACGGCCAGATGGGAAGGACAGCTGGCCTGGTGAAAAGGGTCACATAGATGAGGCAATGGTGCGCCGGTGTGTGCCAGATGCTGCGGAACGCACGGCATACGTGTGCGGGCCTTTGAATTTTGTGAAGGCGATGAAGGATGTGCTTGCCTGTTCCGGGGTCAAGCCTGAAAAAGTGAAGGCGGACGTTTGGGGGTGAGCGAGGCGGATCAGATCTTGTCCAGCCTTTCGTATATTTCTTCGATGCTCAGCTTTGTCGTGATCAGCGGTATCCGTTCGACCTGCGCCAGCTTTATTGCTAACCTATCGACGTTGGTTACACCCTGTATCACAACGACACGCGGCTTTATCGGCGCAACCCTGACCACCACCATCGGCGATCTTCCCGTGGATACATTTTCGAATATAAATACCCTCTCGGTTGTGGCCCCGAAGAGCCTCGGGTAGTCCTGTGGAGACATCTCCAGTATTATCCTGACGCTGTCAAGAACTGTGTAACCGAATATCTTTATGTTTTCGAGGTGGTTCAGATTGACTATTATCTTGCCCTCAATTATCCTGCTCAGGTCAACGCCGCTTATCGGGGTCGTAAACTCCTTTGTGCGATAAGCCGGGCTCGTGCTGGTCTTTTCTACGGACATGCTCTCAAGGCTCCTTATCAGGTTTCCGCCTCTTGACTCGTCTATATCGAACAACGTGTCAACAAACCGCTTTATGACCACAACCCCAGGGCTGAGCCTCCTGTTGCTCTCATAGTCGCTTATCGTGGAAGCCGCTATTTTTATGTGCTTTGCAAGCTCCACCTGTGACACACCGAACAGCTCCCTCCACTTCTTCATCGTGCTGCCGGGGCTCTCTGACATCGTTATTTCTCCGGCGATACGCTCCCTGAGGTGCTCGGTAGTGCTCATTTCTTGCGCCTCTTGCCCGCTTTGGTATTGATCCTGTTGCCGTAAAGCCTGTTCCGCTCTGCTATGTCCTCTGGATCCTCATTCTGTGCTTTCTGCTGCGGGCGCACAATCGGCATTCCGCCCCTCTTCAGCAAGCCATACATGATTAGGATTATTCCAAGTATAAGGGATGATATGAACAGAGTTCCATCCAACTTCATGGTAGATATGTAGTCCTGTATCTTCTTGCTCTGCTGCGTATTTGCCAGGTTGGTTGGCGGTATGTACGTTATAGTGGCGAAAGAGCTTCCATTCCTGCCCTCAAAGCTGAATACAAATACATAATCCAATCCCAATCCGCTGGTCAAGCTGCTGTTGCTCTGATAAAGTGCATTGGCCGACGCGGCATAGCTGTTCTGCGGCAGCACGAACTCTGTTATGTTGTTGTAAATCGCGAATGTTCCCCTGCCCTCAAGCTGCACTGCATAGTGGAGACCGCCAGCCCGGGACTGGTTAGACATCTCAGTACGCCACACATCGAATGCGCTGGTGTTGAAAACATATACATTGGTGGGCCGTGTAAAATTCCCGACCATAAGGAATATCGAGGTATTTTTCGACAGGCTAAAGTTCAGGTACTCGTAGCCGCCACTTGATATGGTCGTATTGAAATGCGATGTCGGCAGCCCGGTAAAAATCGGCACCGCGATTGTGGCTATTATGCCTACGATGATTATCAATGCACCACTCAAGACAATTTTCTTATTCATGCAATCAACGGGCCCCGTTTTGGTTTAGGGCAATTCGCAGGCTCCAAAACGGTACATTACATAGATGATAATAAATGAAAGAATATAAACCTTGTCAATAAAATATCCTATATACGAAGGTGGTGCCCGCGCCGCATGCACGGCGGGGCGATTCGATTGAGGAATAGGATGGCGCAACAGAAAAGAAATCATTGGTCCGATTCATTTAAGACGGGCACCGCAGGCAAGATAATCGACAAAATTTACTATTCAGGCCCTAATGGTCCACAGGACGGTTCCGCAAACCGGCCGCTCAATTTGCGCATGGCCATGCTATTTGCCGCTATCTTGGCCGCCATTGCCATATCTGTAATTGTGCTCACATTGCCCAATCCGGGAGTTTCGCAATGCAGTCATAAGGTGATAATGCAGTCTAAGTACCAATGCTATACGTATTATGCAATCAAGGAGGACAATGTCTCGGTATGCAATGGCGTGCAGGGTCTTTATCGCGACGAGTGCATAAACGCGTTTGCATATAACAGGTCAGCAATCGGCGCATGCGGCATGATAAACTATACGCCATACAAGGTCTACTGCTTTACTGGCATCAGCGCGATAAGAAAGAACGCAAGCGGGTGTTCCGCCCTGACCGAACCGAACAGGAGC
This sequence comes from Microcaldota archaeon, assembly GCA_964592765.1. Taxonomy (GTDB): domain Archaea; phylum Micrarchaeota; class Micrarchaeia; order Micrarchaeales; family Micrarchaeaceae; genus A-MIC-10. Next base: position 8,909 of record CAZQGC010000015.1, on the reverse strand, counting down.
ATGTGCCTGTTTGGCGTTGCCGCCTCGCTGAACTTCTCCACCTTCCAGGAATGCACGGCTATAACCAATACCTCATACAAGAGCAGATGCAATTCCATGTACTATTTCAACAGGGCCACCCGTTCTATGAATGCGAGCTATTGTGGCTATCTGCCAGGCTACAATAATACGGATGTGCTCGCGGATGTGATGGGTGTATCCACTAATCTCACCGGTGCAGTGAACTTTGCGCTTTATTCGAACTACAATCTCACACCATTCGAATACTGCTATTCGAGGCTTGCCTTCCTGAAGCACAACATATCAGAATGCTATTTCCTGAGCGGCGCGCCGGCATCCATATGCGAGAGCCAGTTTGCAAACCCATCCTATAGTGCCGTCAATATCTCCAACATGACTGCATCTTGCGGAAGCCTTCCGGCCGACGAGCAGCAGCTCTGCCTCTCCGGCGTTTCGATCTACAACGCGTTGATCACGAAGAATATGTCAATCTGCAACAAGCTCAATTCCTCAGACTCCCAGTATACGTGTGCGGTCGACATCGCATCAAAGTATGGCAATGCGACATACTGCTCATACCTGACGAACTCGACGCTGGCGAACAATTGCTACATATATATGCGTTACAATTCATCAATCAAATAGGCAGCAATGCTGCAATATTCCGGTAGTCGAATGCAACAGACGTTTTTTGGAATCGTTTCAAGCATACGCCGCGGTCCGTCTGCAGGCGACGAGCGCTACGTAGTGCTATCCGAGAAGGCGATAGAGGCCGCTTCCCCGGTGCCTCTTTCCCTGCTGGACAAGGTTAAGCTTGACTGCGAGATTGACGAAGCTGGAACTATCGAAATTAAGTCTGCGGAAGTGACTGGAAAAGCGGCGGGGACTGAGCACGCAGCCGCACTGAAACGGATCCTGGGAGGCTATACACTCCAGTTGAAGAAGGCCGCGCCGCGCAATGCAATGGACTTCGCGGCTGGAGAGCTTACAGATACGTCAAAAAAGATGCATTCTAAACTCATCGGCGCGGGCAAGCGCCTGCTTTCCGGATTTGTGTCCGGAGTTCCGATAATTGTCCGTTTTCATGGCGACGGCGACGGTGCAAGCGGCGCGATAGCGCTCTACAAGGCCCTGGAGCGGGTTCGCAGATCCGTATTCCTTGGCACACGCGAGGTGAGGTGGATGTCCAACAAGGGGATAGCCTACACGCCGGAGTCCCTGTATTATGATTCGATGCTCTTCCGCAACTCCGAGGGTGTTGGCAGGCCCCTTCTGGTCCTAATAGACTTTGGCACAACCATAGAGAGCAACGAGGCTATTGACAACGCAGATTCCATCGCGGATTTCATCTGGCTAGACCATCATCCTGTGCCTGAGGGCTTTGCCGGGTCTCGACTGAAGGACTACATCAACCCCCTGAGCTTCGGTGGCTCATCAAGCTTCACGGCAGGGTATCTGGCCTGCATATTCTCCGAGTCTGTGTCCGGGCTGGATCTCGGCATGCTTGCGCAGGCGTCACTGATAAGCGATTTCAGCGCATATGCCAACCGCAAGGACGCTGAAGCAAACAAGTGCGCCACCGTGCTCGATTTCGTAACCGGGATAAAGGATTCCACCCATTACCTCGACGGCCCGATAACTCCCGGCTACCTCTCCAGGCTCCTTGACGATAAAGAGAAGCTCGATTCCGTCTACAATTATGCGAAATACGTGATAAGCGAGGCCATAAGCATGGGCGTGAAGGGCGCCAAGTCCTACAAGCGGTTGGATGGCGTGGAGGTGAACGTGATAGATTTCGAGGACATAGCGCAAAAGTTTTCAGGGTACCTATTGCCTGGCAGGTATAGCTCACAGCTGCATGGCCATATAGATTCCCGCAGCGGGAAAGGCAGCATAACAATTGTGACGTTCAGAAACATAATCTCAATACGCGTGAGCAAGGAAATATCCGCCGAGGTCGGCCTTCTGGGCATAATAGGGCGCCTGAAGGATACCACAGACATGGTCGATTCCGGCGGCGGCCACCACGAGGCGGCAAGCATACGCGTATCCGAAGAGAACCGCATCCATATACTGAGGCTCCTCCTTAAGGAGCTTGGCGTCAAAAGCTAAAGGCGGCGCCAGCAAGGTTATAAAGCTTGGTCTTCCTTAATAAAAGATATCTGTGTCGGGCGCGACCGTAGTCTAGCCTGGTAGGACTTTGCCCCTCCAAGGCAAAGACCCGGGTTCAAATCCCGGCGGTCGCATATTCAACACGCAAAAGACGGCGCATCCGCATCAGCGTACCAATGGCGATGTTGGAGAATGCACCCCTGTAGCCTTTCTAGAGCCTCGATTAGCGTTTTAGCCCCTCTATATTATACTTCCCGAAAGTTCCCAGCACAGCCACCTTCTAAGAGCACCACCACCCATATAAAAATCATCGGCCGAGGCTGGCATAAACCGCTTTCAGGACTTTTGATGTGCGGCCATACGCCATTGTAGATAAAACCTATAAATACGCAGAACAGTTCTTTCGGTCCTGCGGTCTGGAGCGGCACGTGCGAGCGAAGTAGATGGGTGTGCATGCGCAAGCATTTAAAATTTAGGCTGCAAACTAAATCTGATTGGGATGAAGCTCATAAGGCCCTTCCTGGCGGCACTGCTGTTTTTTGTGCTGACTGTATATTTTACATACTACTTCGGTCCGACTCTACAGTACCTGGGCATCAGCACCAATTCACGCGTTGCGCTGTTTGTTTCATCCCCCTTCAACATGTCTACGGAAGGCGGTCTCTTGTACAACCTGTATGCCCCGACGGTATTAATATTCCTCCTCGGGTTCTATCTCAAAAACCTCAACAAGGCTTTTCAGAGGAAGTGCAATCTCCGCTCCATATTCGTAATGAGCATACTCGCTAGTTATCTCAAGTCCTTGCTATCTATGCAGTATTATGTGGGATACTCCGATTACGGTATATCGCTTGGCACATCGATAATAACCCTTTCTTTCCTCGTCGCATTCATAATATCTCTGGAAGTTTATGTAGAGAGAAAGGAGCAGTACCAGCACCTGTACGGTCACTTCATGTTCGCATTGATATCATCGCTTATAGCACTCCTCGGGCTTCTAACACTGTCCTCGTTCTTCTTCAACACAAACAGCTCAATCGTGCACCTGATGGGGGTAACTGCCTTCTTGATACTATTCATACCTTATTACGAGCGCTCTAACCTAGAGAAGTTTATAAAGAAGGAAGAGCACGCTTTCGGAGCAATGAAACACAGTAAAGACCGGCATGTGTCCTAATGTGCTTTGTTCAAGCCTGCTGCGCGGCCTGTGTTATTTAGAAAGTTAATCGTCTCGCGGTCCGATCTGCCCGGATCGGGAAATCTTTTAAGATACGCAGTATCGGAGAAGCCTGGCTCTGTCCCAATAAACGATGGATGAATTTATAAAGAGGTTACCCTATGGTTTTGGCGGCACACAGGGTAGAACCCCCTGTATATACTGTAAATCAAAAAGTATAGTAAATCAAAAAGTATAGTAAAGAATGAATTAAGAAAGACCTTGCAAAGAAACCAATACCAACCTATAACTGCAAAACTGCCGAAGAACTTTTTGTCAAGATAATGAATTCAAGCATAAGAAGAAATCTGAAGATATGGTAATAAATGCTATAGAACTCTATGTTGGTGGCGGATGCACATTAAGGTTTCTTGCACATTTCCCTTATCTAAAAATACGATACTTAAATGGGCTTATGAGTACTCAGAAAGGACTACAGGATTTACAAATAGATTCAGACCAAAAATAATACCTAAAATCAACATTGGTGAACTTTTCCTGAAGATGTGCGGCACGTTTTTCTACATTCTGGATGCAATATGTGTGGATACAAAGTTTGTATTCTTCGTATTTTCAGATCATAGAGGCAATAAAGACGCAGAGAAACTGATAAAATAGTTCCTCGATGCACCCAAGATGATCTTCGATGGTGCATTCCAGTATCCCGCAGTGATAAAGAAACCCCTATGGATCCGGTGGTATTACCGCCATACGCGCGTGTGTAAAGATTTCGAGGATAAGAAACACAACAACCTTGCAGAGAGACTGCAGAACTTCATACGGAGCAAAACACACCAAAAACGAGGGTTCAGTGGGGAGAGGACAGGGGTACTACAACTGAACTCCCTCTTCATATACTACAATTCTATCGGAGTTCATTCTACGATAAATACAACCCCCCGCTGAGAAGGCAGGATTAATTGAGTATACTGACGAAATAACAGAAAGAAAACGGTGGAGATTCCTTATAAAACAGGCGGCCGACCCACCATTTTTCTTCGTTCTTTCTATCAATCGTATTCTGGGACAGAGCCAGACGCCTTCGGTGTAGCAAGTTTTATATATCACATATAACTCATTATCACAAAGCTATGCGGCACCGCATGGTCTAAAATACCCTAATTAGGCACAACCTGCCTGCAGAAGTGGATAGAATGAAGATAAGTAATACAACATTAAAGGTGGCATCTGCCACCCTAATAAGTACCTTGGTGCTTACGGCACCGTGGATCATTGTCCGTGCGAATGTCGCAAATATGACGGCAGAATCAATACCCGATACACCGCCAAGCCTAATAACCCCACATTTTGTGGTTGGCTACCCGCTTATCGGAATAGTGGTGGTCCTCATAGCACTGCTCCTCATATTTGCATACTACGGCGCGAAGAGGCCCAAGAGCCGCAACTAACTAATCCCGCGTAATTTTTTAGTGGAGGGCGCCACCCCCTGCCCGCTCTCCCCATTCAATATTGATATTCTGCATTTTTCTAATTGGCAGCATTTTCATATGCTTCTGCACCCATCGATAGAATTTTGCTGGCAGATTGGTTAGTGATTCGGCTGGTGGTATAAATTGACGAATCGTGATGCGTCAATCATCCAATGAAAAATCGGAAGATATAAATATTACCCCTAAGATTGTATATCTAGCAAATTGTTACGCTCTTTAGGCTGGTGGGATGCCACCGTCCTCTTGTATTGCTTTAGTGCCATTTATTTGTTTGAATAGTTATTCAAACTGTATTATGCTCTTGGGTGTTATCGCCCGCAAGGTAGATGTTTATGAAAGTAAATACATTGTTCTCGGCTACATTGGTGGTATTCTTTGTAATTGGCATGTTTATGCCACTGGCTCATGCCCGTATTGCGCCAGTGCAAACGCTGAGTCTCTCCCCCTCCGGTCCATTTGAGGTTGGCCAGACAATAACCGGAAGTGTTACTGTATCGGGTCTTCCTGCAAATTCGTTCAACCCAGCTAATTTGAGCGTGACATCAAATGACATTGACGTATCCAATGCATTTTCGAAATGCACACCCGTGATAGATCTGGTCAATGGGACTGTATCCTGTCCTATAACATTTATCTTCTCTGGGTTATTCAATGCCGTTGTCTCCTATGGTTCATCTTCTAGTTCGATAGACTTTATGGTTAACCCAAAAGAAATCGTCAACGTTACAGTGCCAATTGTAAATGTTCCTGACCAGGGGACCAACGGCTACTGGGCTATCGATGCACTTACACGTAAAATACAGATATACCAGACCGGTCTCCATAGTTTCATAATGTATCTATCCGACAATGGTACTGCACAAACATTCTCTGGGCTCAACAGCCCCGGCACGATGAACGTAATTGAGCCGTACGGCGGGAATGTTTTGTTCATAGGGAATGCAACCCTTTCATTTAATGGTACATTTGCGCCCGGGTCTAACTCCATGTCCGGCACACTTTCCGAGTTCAATGACCAAGCTGTTTTTAACGGGAATTCAATAAATGCATCAAAAAGCTTAACCATACCTGAACAGTACATGATGCCGCTGAATATGTACTTCACCGGGCTTTCGATAAACCTGTCGAACTGGTACACTGCACTCGGTCCATGGTCTTACAAGTATACAAACACGACATATCCTTCTGGCATGAATGAATGGACAACCGGCGCTTCATCGGGATTGGTCCCATTAACAAGTACCGGCGACATAGTCGCGATAGATACTCAGAAGCCAATCGT
>CAZQGC010000015.1:0-2748 GCA_964592765.1 Microcaldota archaeon | reverse complement strand
TCCCATTAACAAGTACCGGCGACATAGTCGCGATAGATACTCAGAAGCCAATCGTAAATATAACCGCCATTATACTGCACAATCCAGATAGTGGAAACTATGGATACTGGGCTCTCGACAACTTAACACGGACCATAACGATATACCAGACCGGGCTTCACAGCTTCGTTATGAACTTCACCGATTTGGGTCTTGCGTATACGTTCACGGGTCTGCAGAGCCCCGGCGCCGGCGTAATCGAACCGTACAACGGGATTGTTTCTTTCAGTGGATTCGCAAGCACGACATTTGATGGGGCATTCGTCCAAAATAATACCCCCGTTTCCGGTTCAATTGGAACTTTTGACAATAAAGGCAACTTCACAGGTAACTCTATAGATTCTGCGAATTCGGTATCAACGTACTCTCACTTCATGAATCTCTACTTTAAAAACGTCACGAACAATAATGGACCAAGTATCTGGTACTGGACCTACACAAACAATACCTTCCCAGATGGTAACAACTGGGTTGATTCTTATAACGGCGTGACGGGAGATATAATCTCATACAAACTTGCACTCGGTGCGCCAACAGCCTCAAATACGGTACTTGATATCGGACAGCTTACAACGCTCGCAGCAAACGCACTATTTGGGATAGGCCCGCTGGACTATCAGTGGTACACGGATTCCGCATGCTCTAATCCGATAAGCGATGCATCGTCCAATACTTATACTTTCAGTCCGACAGCGACAGCAACTTATTATTACAAGGTAGTTGACACTGGGACAAAAGCCATGTTCTCTGAATGTTCGTCATCTGGAGTGATTGTCGTGGTAAACACCACCCCCACCATAAACTTTGTTCCTATGTTAACGTTGATGGATGCGGGACAGAATGAGACTTACAGCCTTGATATATCTGGTGGAGTGGGGCCATTCAATGTAAAAGTAGTCGATACTGCAACGAATGCTATTGTGGAAACACTATCTGGGGTCTCACAGGGGGCTCTATACCTCCCCCAGCCCCAATCCCAGTGGAATCCATTCTCCTTCTCGCTACTGATGCCGGCTTCTGGTTTGAATACCTACAATGTATTGGTCACCGACGTAGGGACAACAACTCCATATTCGATTGGTGCATCAAATACTATATCGGTGGCTCCGCAGCCATATGCGGTTCTTTCTATAGTGAACTCAACAACCAACAGCACAACCCTAAACCGGGGGCAAGCGGTAGTGCTTTCCGCAACAGTATACAACGGAATCGGGCCTTTCATTGTTAATTTTGCGTATGGCCCTGGTGACGTTGTTGAACGTACCCTCAGCGCACCAGGTCAGACTGCAACGTATACCTTCGTTCCCGGTTCAAGTGCCCTAAGCAACTACCAGTTCCATGTTGATGTTGTAGATCTGGGCACAAGCACAAGCCCGCACTTTGAATTCAGTAGTTCTGATGTCTCGAATCTGACCACGGACGGTACAACATTGACCGGGTCTGCACCGGCAGGTTCAACATTCTACGTGTGTGCCGGTGCCGCCGGTAACGGGGCATTAACACAGTCATGGAGTGTAGACTCTATAGATTCAACGCCATACTCGTCAGTTGGTCATTCCTCGAGCAACGTATGCACAGTAAGCACACAAGCTTATTCTGGTGATCTTTCCCTAGCCATAATCGGTGTGACAAATTCAACACCATACCGCCTATTCAGCGCCAACACCAGTTCCGCTATTCTAAATCTTCCATTCAACGTCACAAATGACAATTCGGCGACCGTGATAGCGGTAGCTTGCGGTTGGTATAATTGTACCGCTATATCCGTGCCAGAAGGCTGTACCACACAGGTAAACATCACCGGTGCCGGCCAATACGAAACATCATACATAGCGACTTGCAACTCCCTTCCAATCGGGAGCTACAATGTTAATGCAGAGGCAGAAAGCCAAGGGGGCATATCCGCCGCAGCCTACGTCTTCAACTCTCCGATAACCACGACCGCGGAGCCAACCGTTAACCCCAACTATACTCATTGGGTGGTCGACGTAAATGTTCGTACCTTTATTGCTGGGGATGTAAGCCCAGCGGTATCGATAGTGGGACGGGGCGAATCTGCAAAGTTTACCTCCGGATTCCCATCAAATGGGGTAATGCCATACTCGTATGCATGGTTCCAGTCATTTAACGGATCGGCATACAACAGTATCGCGAACTGCCCTGCGTCTAATTCCCCCTCCTGTTCGTTCAGTACTACGAATACCACACCGCTAGGGCTTTACAGTTTGGAGGTTGCAGATTCGTATAATGCACTGGCGAATGTGAGCAATGTCTCTTCACCATTTCTTGTATTTGTAACGAATAAGAATACCACAAACGTGTCATTTAATGCGCTTGTATTGCAAGGCAAGATGACCGAAATTAAGGATTACTTGGACGGATTCACATTTGGCCTTATTGCCAATTCCTTGGGCGGCAATACGTCAATCAATATAAGCAATGCAACATTCGTCTCGCCAGGTGCTCCGTCCGGATATACTGAACTAAATGCAATCAACTTCAGCTCTAATACTGCGATTGTAGGCAGTGTAAATGTAACTGCAAGTTATCCTTGCTCTGCGAATGCGGCATATATAACCCCGTACGAATTGGTTAACGGTACATGGGTCGCAATAACACCATTTACTACAAATGCGGCCGCATGTACTGTAAGCTTTAGCATGGCAGCAGATCCGCTGGTTAGTATAATGGTATACAATCCACCTATCG
>CAZQGC010000014.1:0-19875 GCA_964592765.1 Microcaldota archaeon | reverse complement strand
ACCACAGTAGAGCAGGCTACACTTCTATACAAAAGGCTTTCTGAATTCACTTCGGGAACGGTGGTTGTTGGTCAGGGCGGCCCCATATCAAAATGCCCACCCTCCCCCTTGGAGGGTGCATTCCTCGTAGAAGAATACCTACGAAAACGCGGCATACGGAAGAATGCGAAAGTGGTGTTTTTCACCCCGTACCCGAGGGCATATCCTGCAGAAGTAATAAATGACGCGATACAACCATACCTTAAAGACCACGGCATAGAGGTTATGCCCTTTTTTGACTTGGACTGGATTGATACGAAACAAAAAACGATAAAGTCCATAGAGGGAGACACGATAGGCTACGACCTGCCGATAATTGTGCCTCCATTCCGAGGTAATCCCATAAGTTTTACACCAAACGTTTTGGATTCTGATGGCTTCATAAAGGTTGATAAAAATACTATGCGAATAGAGGGTTTCGACGATGCATTTGCGGTCGGAGATGCGAGCAACCTACCAACCTCAAAAAGCGGGGTGACGGCGCACCTGGAAGCGCTCGCAGTCGCAGAAATAATACGTGGCAGGCTGGGTCGTTTCGATGGCAGGACGAACTGTACACTCAGGGTAGACCACAGCCATGCACTTTTCGTGATATCTGACTATGATAATCCGGTTGTACCGGTAAAACCGAGCTCGAAGACAATGCTAATGGAAAAGATGAATGAGTTGGTATACTGGATATCATTGAGCGGCAAGATAACCAAGTTCACAGATATGTACTTTAAATCCAGCAACCCGGCGAAACTCAACAGAAAGCTGAAGGTGCACCGGAAGCCGGAAGAAGGGGGAAACATTGTATAATGTAGAACACTAAGGAATAGTATAAATATCTGTTTTGCGACCATCCATCGTGGTAGAATGAATGTCGCAGAACTTCCAGGTAATGCGGATTCGTCCGCAATGCCGAATTGCATAACAGAGGTCGGAAGCATAATCGAACTTCAAAGCCTGCCGGAAACCATACTAAAAACAAGATTTAACGAGAGATACTTCGAACGGCACATTAACAAGATAAGGGGGCATCCATCTTCGGTTGGCGGATTCGTAGAGAATACCGCAGTGGTTGAGGATACTGCGTATTTAGGCCCGCACGCCCTTGCACTGGATAAGTCATACATCGGAGATAGTGCCAAAATATGCGGCTGGGCTGTGCTTTCAGAGTCGAGCCGGGCCACGGGCCAAACATTTATATCGGGGTATGTCAGGCTAATGGGCAATAGCCATGCAGACGGCCTCTCAAGACTTTACCATAATGCCAGGTTGGAAGGCAATGGGTCCGTTAGAGATAATGCAGAGCTGCATAACAACACGATTGTCTGTGGTTGCGGAATTGCAGCCGGTAATACGGTACTTACCGGAAATACGGTGCTGGAAGGCAACAATTCCAGGGTATGCCGTAGCACAAAACCCGAACGAATTTTTCAAACTGATAAATAAGATTTTAGGATACTTATTTAAACTGTTAACCTCCTCTACTTTAACATTTACAATTGGTGTATCTCATGAATAAAAGCATAATGGCGATAAGCGCCATTGTCATAGTCGTGTTTGTGGCGGTATTGGCATATTATACATCACAAACCAGAACAAACACAGTTATTCCAACCCCCAGTAACACAAGTACTGTAATGAGCAACCTGGTTTTTAGCCTTACAGATCCGCCGACAGTTCCATCAGGCACCACATCATTGGTGGTGAATTATAATGGATTTCAAGCGCACGTATCCAGCGTGGCCGGCGCTTCCGGCTGGTTTGATGCGAATGCAAACGGCAGTATAGATCTCATGAAGTTGATAAATGTTAGCCAGGTAATCGGGAATGCAAGCATACCGCAGAATGGCATCGTTAATATGATAAAATTCAACATAAACTCAGCATACATAATAATAAACAGTATACGGTATAATGTAACCGTACCGAGTGGTCAAATAACCGCAGCGGTGAACTCAAATACGGGAATTAACGACACTGGTAGCGCAATAATAGATTTCACACCGACAGTGGTGGCAATTTACACCCAGAATTCAACAGTATTTGTCATGGTGCCGTCAGTAAGAGCAGTCGTGATTGGCGCATCCAATGCGCATCTCCATGCGGGTGAAAGAGCAGACGTGAACGTAACGCTACGTAAGAGGCTTGACGGAGTAAGGCCCAACATAACTGCAGAATCCGCAATGCTACAAACCGCAAACAACTCCACCGCATTTTCTATTACAGTTGTAAATAATGGAAATCGCACGGCTATCATAAAGCACATAATGCTCAGAGGCAACCTTTCGGTTTTTGTTTCGCAGGAAACAGTAATGAACATAAATATCAACCGCGAACAGGACAAAATGCGGAATGCAACCAACCAAGCGCGCTCAGACTTGGGTGACAATGTTCTCACTAATGCCACGGTAGGCATTAATGGCAGTAATAACAGTACCGGTGTCGAAGCGGGGGTTGGTCTGAACAACAAATCAGAGAACGGAAGCATGCCGATCAGCACAGGAAATATATCAATAAATGGTTATTCATCAAATAAGGCATTCGGCAAAATTTTGCGCGAGGTTGAAGGAGAAGGTGTACATGTTGTGCTAAACCGGAACCTTACCCTGAACGAAACAGCCAATAACACATTCGAGAGGACTCTGCGCGTCAGCGTTACTGCGAGGGCGATGAGGTCCATAAACTTCATAGTTGGCAATACAACATCTCTCATATTGCCGTTCGATGGATCGGAATTCGAGGATGCAGGTTTTACACTCGCACCAGGGGCTTCTGCAACATTTACATTCAATGGGAATGTTGTACTTGGCAACGGGCATCTCAAACTTGCGCCGATTTCTGGTGATGTTTACACTGTTGCAGTACAGGGCGAAGAGGGTGTTCGTGCAACGGCAAATGTAACTGCATCATAAAAATAGGCGCACCAGTCTCTGATGCTACCATTTTTGGTAGTCCCACCATTGGATATGCCGGTGTAATTACCATAATAATAAATATCTAGTGTGTTGTATTTAGGATGACAAAGATGGAGGCCATAAAAGATTGCAAGAGCGGAGGCACACAGCCAGCAAAATCTGCTACAGTCTTTAATATCGCAAAGGCATTATTCGATGGGAATTTGAGTTTTGATATGCCATCCATAGGTCAGATACTAAGCTGTGCCGATTCTAACAGAATCACTGCAGCCCACTATGTTGCGATATATGGTTCGGACTTTAATCGTGTTATGCTGCTTGAACACGAGGAACTACTTGGTGTACAGACAAAAGATGGAATATATGTGGCACACACGATGGCGGTATTTAGCTCAAATCAGGTAAGGCAACTAATTTCATACCATACGGCGTTTTTGGATCTTGCAATGAGGGACGGCACCACAGTCAAACAGCTTCTTGACAAATGTGCAGACAGAAAGATAGTGCCCTGCAGTACAATACCGGTGCCATTCGAGAATGAGAAGGCTCTCTCGAAGCTCCTAATAAGGTCAATTTTAGATAATAATGTAATTTCGGCAAGTAGTGGTCCCCATTTACATAGATAAACGCATGCTGGGGCTGGGTGTGAAACCGATAATATTTTGTTTTTTCAAAACTTGCTGTGGAATCACTTTAAGCGGATAATTGCGGACGGGCCACATGCCTAATGAAAGCATGCTTCGGCGGGAGTCTAGTTCTTAAATGCCTTGTGACGCGGCAGCATCACGGGCAGATCAATACCATAATATCGTGGACGCGATGACGAATTCAGAATTCATTATATTAATTATGAAATATGGGATTAAGGCAAAAAATACGGGTGGATAATACTATTTTAGTTCTTCTAAATCTCTTTTAGAAAGGGGGGGTTTCTTACTTTATCTTTTGCAAGTTTACACTAAGCTTCGTGGACGCGATATCTCGCTAAAGATAATCGGTTTGTGGGCATCAAGTTAATCTTAGGAGATCCCAGGCGCGTCTAGATTCGGAAACCTTGCGCGGGGTTGAGACTACTAGAGCAGGTGGCACTTGCATAAAAAGACCGAGGCATTTCCACACTGGGCAGGGCAGGTAGCAGAACACGGGAAACAACCGCAGTAGTGAAATCATAATGAACAGGCCAACTTAATAAGATTCTTTTAGTTTTTCTAAATCTCTTTTAGAAAAATAGGAATCTGCGTATTTTGCTCTCTGTAGCTCTGGCGTACGACACGATTATTTAGACAGTGGCACTACCATCGTTCTATAAAATGCAAATAAACGCAAGTTTTTGTCGTCGGTGACCTAATTTTCAACACATTTTCCCACCATTAAAAAATACTTTCATGGTTATGGTAAGGGTCTATTACAATTCCATAATACTGAGCTAAAAAATGACCCTCTAGGGAAAATAAGGTTTTTCAACCTGCTTTGCAGCACTATGGGGATTCCATCACCAAAAGGCCCTGTTTTCCAAAAATGTGGAATTAACACTTCGAAGTGAACTTCATTTCTTTCCGAATAAATGGAAATGTTGATAATTAGACAAAGATTCTTGAAATTTTATCTTTATGGAATGATGATATTTTAAATAGGTACGGTAGCGAAATAAAATATAGGATAAAAAATCTGATAAGGCTTCACATCTAGATTGGTAATTCCGCAGAGCATCAAATAAATTTAGAAATTCTAATAATATCATAGAAATTCTAAGTATATTTTTCTTTTCTGATCTTTTGTGTCAGACAATTTTATCCACTCGGGGAGCTTGACTACGTTCTCATTGCGTCGCCATCGGCGTAGAAGTTCAATTCGGGGATTTGTCTGCGGAGGACAGCTTAGACGATATTCTGGCCAGCACTTTCAACTTGTCTGCGAACGAAGCCGTATTTTTAAGTTCCTGAATCGAATTTTCGTCTACCCCACTATCTCGCAGCATGTCGCGAAGACGTTCCTCCACGATCTCGAGTGAGGCTGAACGCGAAGTCATATATGCAACATTTAGCGATTCCTCTGGGTCGTGAGTTACGGCAACGCGTGCACCACCAATTACCGTATTCTCACTTTCGCGCCCGGCGCCGCCAAATAAAAGTATTCCGCCACGGGAAATTGGTCTGACCCCGGCACCAACAGTTCTTTCTAAGATACGTACCTGCTCCCTGATCAATTTTTCGTCTTTGTTGTAAAGTGGATTTAGCGGAAGATCCAAAGGAACTCCGGTCTGCCGGTCAATCATTCCAACAGACACCTCTTCCTGTGGGAATTCGCACAAAACCGTCATCTCGCTAGGATCTGCAAGTATCCATACGTGCTTGTCTGTTAATTTTAAGCTATGCGGAGCCAGCATGATGGCTATCTTGGCCTCCCCAAAAGCCGCCTCCGGCACGGAAGACGCAGGTAAAATCCAGTCTCTACCCAGCACATCCTTATTGGAATCCACTATGTCTTTCCCTTTTTTCAATACCCCTCCGGATTCGGGGTAAACAAGAAAATTGGTGGTCCATCCTTCGTAGTATTCCCCCATTTTTGGGCCATCGCGGCTGTTGATTATGCATCTTTTGGTATCGCCGACAGAAAACAGGACCTTCCAATCTGTTGATCCCAGTATCGCACGATCATAGGCGAGGTTAGTAGGCATGCCACCACGCTTTTTTACCGTTTCAAAGGCGTCGGGCCAGCCCATCGATATTTTAACAGGCAGTACCACATCATTCTCGGAATTGGTCCTTTTCTTGGTAAATTCCATCTTATCACACGTAAATATATGTACGTGCGCAAAGCGCACATATTACTGTGCAGTTCGCAGATATTTATGTGCTTTTAGACCCGGGACTCGGAAAAAGAGGTACAAAATCGTAATTTTGATGCGGAAAGGCTTAAATTACGTGCAGTCTATAATTTAAATGTTAAGCCAATGATTTGCGTGATTCTTTGAGGGCTAGGATAACGACGGGCAATACCCAGTTGGATGCGATTATGTCGGGCGGAATACCTGAAGGGAACCATGTATTGATTGCGGGTGCTCCAGGTGCTGGAAAGACGCTTTCGGGCTTTGAATTCCTTTACAAAAATGCATTGCTCGGCAAGAAAGGGCTTTTTGTGGCTTTGGAGGAGGGCACGACAGCAATAATAAACAACGCAAAGGACGCCTTTACGGAGTTTGACAAAATAGACCGACTAATAAAAGAGCAGAAAATAATAATACAAGAAGAGAACCTTGAGGCTATAATTGCGGATAGTCAATCAAGTGAGGAGAGGCGATACGAATTCACCAATCTGATGGCAGATGTTGTATCCACAATACAAGCCGAAAAGGCAAACTGCATTGTGATAGACTCCGTTTCGGTATTCAGGTTGCTCATAGAGAATCCTCTCGAATACAGGGCATTGACCATTTCACTGCTATCTGCCCTAAAAGCAAACAATGCAACCTCTTTTTCGACGCTTGAAATACAGGACACAAGCACACTTCAATCTACATTCTATCCAGAACTGTTTTTGTACGATGGACTGATAATGCTTCATTCTCCGATGGGATTAAGTACGATAGTGCCATCAATACAGGTCGTAAAAATGAGAGGCACGGAACACGGATTCCAGAATGTTCCATACAAAATAACTGGGAAGGGAGTGAAATTGTTAGGAACGTCTGGAGGCAGGTAAGCATAAAAGTGAACTGCCAAATTTTAGGCTTGGCCCATTTAAGCAGGTTTTATCGCCGGTTGCCCGGGCTTCCAACCTTCTTGGCACATCTCATTTGGGTGATTTCTTATGTATGTGGCGGCTTCCAACTTCCGTAAAAGCTCGTCTGTACTGCGGCCTAGCCTGCTTTCATTCATCTCGATGGACGTAATTATGCAGTCAGGATCTATAATTACCGATGCGCGTTCGGTCGTACCGTCATTTGTAAGCATGCCAAACTTGGCACATATTTCCCCTTTTATGTCTGAACCCATCGGATACCTTATATTGGCAATCTTTGGGTCAAGCTCCCTCCAGGATTTGTGACTTGCGACAGAATTCATGCTTATGCTGATAACTTCCGCGCCGAGTTCTTTGAATTTTTCGTATCGTTCCGCAATGCCGGAAAGCTCTGTGGGGCAGACAAACGTAAAATCGCCAGGATAAAAAATAAGTATAAGCCACTTTCCGCGGTAGTCCTGTGCGGATAGCTGAACATAATTGTTGTTGTAGTATGCATCTAGTACAAAATCGGGGGCCTTCTCACCTATCTTAAGCCTTCCGGACCCCACCAGCGGCGGCGCCACCGTGATGCCATTGGAATTTAT
This sequence comes from Microcaldota archaeon, assembly GCA_964592765.1. GTDB lineage: Archaea > Micrarchaeota > Micrarchaeia > Micrarchaeales > Micrarchaeaceae > A-MIC-10. The sequence continues at coordinate 12,602 of CAZQGC010000014.1, read as the reverse complement.
CTCATAGTCACATTTTGACAGTTTCACTCCGCCTCTTCGCATCTTGCGTATCAAAATCTGCCTCTTCCCGTTCTGTTCATCAATTGAAAGTGTCATAACTCCATCGACAAGGCGCTCAATCATACTGTAAATACTTAGCTCCTTATCCGTAAATGGGACTCCCGATGTAAAAATTGTGGTATAATTTGTGTTCCCCGAAGAAAGGATCATCTCGCGCAGATATTCTTGGGCATTCAGCTCCGATTCTGCGGCGTGCATCGTAATATAGTCTATCGACTCTATAATAACCCTTTTTGCGGATATCTTCGCGATATTCTCTTGCAAATCAGCAACCATATGCCTTATATCCAGGGCTTCGCCTTTCCCTACCTCTAATGTGGTGTATGGACCCATATCCATTATGTACAGTTTTTTCTCGGCTATATGCTTTTCCAAGTCCCACCCTAATGACTTTGCGTCCTTTATTATATTCTTTGATTGCTCGCTGACCGTCACATAGATTGCATTTTCGCCAGCATTAATTCCGACGGTTATAAACTGCAGGCAGAATATCGTTTTCCCAGAGCCACTGCTGCCTGTTATCAAGTAGGTGCTATTTTCCTGTAATCCTTCCCCAAGCACCTCATTAAGCCCCCTAATCCCGAAATCAACCTTTGCCATCAATCCACCATAAGCTCGACAAATCTTATATTCTTTGAAGCAAGATACTTTTTGACGATATCTGTAGAACTTCCGCGCGTGTATACAACAAGATGGTCGGAAACTCTAATAATTCGTATATCCCGGCGATTTACTGGCGTAAGAAACCCCCACCTGGTAGGCACTCCCTCAAACTTTATCTTTTTGACATTTGAATCGGCTTTTGAAATAAGCTGAAATAGATGATCATACTTATAACTGCGCATTGCTTTGTTCGTGGTAGAATCGTTATTCTGCTCAATGGGTATTTTTTTCGGAAGCAGTACAATAACCTCCTGCGCTGTGCCGACTATAACGAACACCAGAAGGACTGCCAGCACTATGTAGAACAGGTAACTATAGAGTATGTTTGCTGTCTTAGTCACCAAGGTCGCCGGAGGGTGCACAGTTACCGGTATGTAATAGCTCCTGTTTATTCCGCGCCCAACCACAGAGAGGGTCAGGGTATAGTTTTTGAGGGTATTGGACATTATGTTGAAAGTGACATTAATTATCTGTTCCTGTCCGACATCAGTAAGAATCTGGTATGGATTTGTAACATTAGCAGAGTTTGATGACAGCGACAGAGTCATATCGGCTTGGTATGTACCCTCATATAAGGCGCTTAATGTAATGTTGCTCGCTTCTCCAATCGTAAGATTCAGAAGTTTGGGGCTTATTATCGAAAATGTAGGTGCGACTGGCGAAAATGTTGAAGAGGTACTTACGGATGGCGCAAGAAGGAACTGGAGGTTGGTTATGTTTGAAACCGAATAACTAAACTGTACAGATCCGTTTGATGGAATGCTGGGAATAATCCACTCTAGTGTGGTTTCACCATCGTTGGCGGTTTTGTTAATATACGAACCAGAAAGGCTTATGCTGCTTACAGGTGCGGCAATTAACGGAAACCTAACCGAAACAGCGGTATTGTTTACAGTCTGGCCGGTCGGATTGTATACTGTAATTGAGGCGGTTAGCACACTGGTATTGACAGCCATGTTTTGCTGCATCTCAAATAGGGGTGTTACCGTGCTTTTCTTTACTAAGTTCAATATAATATATACGCTGTTGGTCTGATTGCCCCCAGAATCGTTAACCGTGATCCGTATGGGATCAATGTATATACCTGGCGTTGCATTCGCATACGAGGTAAAGATAAACTGAATGTACTCCGAGTCCCCGCCCTGCATCAAAATTGAACTCACAGATGCCGTAAGCTTTCCGTAGGATAGATTAGGTACGGATATCTTTACTTTAACAGGTTTGTTTGCTATGTTCTTAATCCCAAGAAAGAGGGGGGTGCGGTTACCTATGAGAATGCTAGAATATGCGGGTACGCTTACAATTGAGATATTCCCGATATTGGTTGGGGGCACAGGCAGGCCACCGGCGAGATTTTTGGCTCTGCTTGCATTATAGATTACTGTATAATTTACTACCTGGTTATTTGATTGGAGCGGACCAGAGTTGTATATCGCCCCATTTATGGTAAGGTTACTGGAAAACGACACACCCTCAGATATAGAGTAGGTACCAGACACATCTGTATCGCCAGTAAGTTGTATTGTACTTGTAATGGCGGTGCTGCTCCTAATGGTTCCGAGGTGCTGGTGTAGGATGTCATAGAAATTGTTCGGCCCGGATACAATTATGTTAAGGGTTACATTAGCAGCAGATAGACCCCCATTGTTGGATATTGTTTGCGACAGCGATATCCCGGAGCCTAAAATTGTGGCATTCGGCGTTACTGTGAAATTATTTACCGAAATATTTGCTGGCCGCACGACGTAAAAATTGGTGCTGCCGGTGCCGCTATAGCCCGTAGAACCAAAATTGAACTGTGCAGTATATCTTCCCGGAGGGAGCCCCGTACTGTTAAAGCTTATGGTTGAATTCATCTCTGGAGATGGTGATTGCGATACGTTAAAGTTTACATTTTTGTAAACCAGATTTGAGCCATATTGATATATATTTAGCCATGCTTTGAACGGCGGGTTGGGTAGACAAGATCCCGTTTGCTTCACTGTATATGAAAAGTTTATAATCGGAGGAGATGGATAAAACTGTGATGGCGTTGTTAGGTAAACGTCATATGGGCAGTTAAATATGGCCGTTTGTGCTGATGTTGAATTTGAACTAGTAATTGTTACAGGTATTGTACTTGTGGTATTGGATGTTGTAATTGTTGTAGCTACGATCGTAGTAGATGAGGTTGTTGGGGCTGCAGTGACAACCACAGTGGCATTTGTTGAATCGGTCTGATTGATCGTAGTGCCGTAGTCATACGCACGCAACGCGAATTTGTATGTTCCCGTGGCGGTTAAAACACCGGTTGAGAACAGACAGACCGTACTCTGAGCATCTGTGCACAGTGAATTCGCAGTGGAAGCACTAAGTATTGCACCTCCCGCGGTTGTGGCTAACCATTGGTACGAATACGGTTTCATGCCACCGTTGGCACCGCTATCGGTAATCGCTGCGGTTTGACCTTGCTGAACACTTTGCAAAAGTGGTGAAGCGGATGCAACAGATAATGGTTTAATGACACCCAAAGGGGCCGCTGCATATTTATAAGTCACGTATTGTCCTGCTCCGCCGGCGCCACCGTGGTAGGATCCACCAGAACTGGCCCCGTATGCACCACCCGTGACTGTGTGTATGCCCGATGTCAGCGTTTTTCCATATGCAATCAGTATGAATCCTCCCGCGCCGCCGCCGCCACCGCCTCCGCCAGGATTTCCTGCAAGACCAGCGCCGCCAATTGCAGTTATTTTTCCGGCAACGACATCCTCTGCCTGAAGGTAGATACCATGCGCCCCATTCCCTCCGCTGCCGCCATTTTTGGAATTTGATGAACCGCCCCCGGCACCACCTCCGGCGCCTGCAAAAAGAGTCCCAAATCCAGTATTATTCCACGATACTATGCTGGCATTGCTAATCGTTGGGGCCGTGCCGGAATTCTTGCCAGCAGTGCCAACGTTATGTCCCGCCATGCCCCCATTGCCGCCAGCAACCAAGGTGCTGCCGCCACTGCCGCCATTAAAGCCCCCCGAATTGCCACCGCCTCCGCCACCGCCACCGCCGGCAAACGAATTTAACTCAGTAAAACCAGTAGTGCCCGTTCCCGGGGCACCAATAGCCTGATGGCCAGTGACATTGCCGGTTACAATTGTACCGCTGTTTATAAGATTGCCAGAGAGTATTATGCTGAAACCATTCGTAACCAGCGTTACACCGCTGTTTATTGTGACAGAACCGCTCGCGTTTACAGACGCAATCAGGGATGTTGATGATGTATAAGTTACGGATCCGATGCAGGCACCACCCACCCAGTCGTTAGTGCATAATGTAGTAGCATTCACATTTTGACCAAAGACTAGGAGCGAAAAAACTATGAGTACGAGCAAATAACGCCTTTTATCCAATCAAGCACCACAAATCCCTTACAGACAATAACTAATCCCAATACAATTTATAATAACCTTTCGTAGCATTTTTGGATCACAAGTGCTGTCAGTTGCATCAAAACATACATGCGCAGAAGGGATAAATATTTACCGTGTCTCAGTTGACCTGTAGATTTTATGGATCGGGGTAGGTTATTCACTGACACTTTGAGCTTTGAACAGGAAGCTGCCATACGGGCAATTCCAGACAAGCCCAGAGAACAACTCATCAAATTCGTAAAATCATTCGAGAGCATAAGGTTCTTTGAACCGAAGGTAGGACCCGACAAGGAATGGAAAATCTTTTACGGAGACACGTGGCTCAAGGCCAGGACATTAGCATCTGATGTGGTAATGGCGTCGTTCCCCACGGACTGGATGGGATCGGCAAAACGTGAGGTTGAAAAGGTCCTCGGGGCCGCACCGAGAAAAAGGGAACGCGAAGCCGTACAGAATATAGTGCGTGAGGCCATAACAAGATCCGTATGGCTTTCTAGATGGGATGGCGACCTGATAGGCGATGCCGGATATATGGCAAGCCTGCTTTCTGTGAGCGATCTCGTGTTCAATAACAAAGGAGCAGTGGTAATACATGTCAAAAAGCGCTGGGACGTGTGGAAAAATGGGTATGGACTATTCAATGATGTCGGCGGCATTTTCTATGTTTATGCAAGGACCGCAGTTGTGGATCAGGAAAAAACAATGCATCAAAAACTGATTCGGAGGTGAGGGGCGCCTGCCGCGATAAGACCATACAGGTCAAGACTTCTATCCTGCTCTTCGCGACAGAATATTAAACCCATTTGCAGGTGCCGATAGTCATGCTATAATCTTTACCTGCGTCGACCCCAAACATATCCAAGTTCACCTTCTCCGAATCCCCCCTCTTCAAGCTTGAATTTAACCTTTGTCTTGAATCCGCAATCAGAAAGTGTCTTTTCAAGGTTTTTGATTCCTTTGTAACTCTATCTGGATCTTGTAGCACTCTTTCAGGACTCCCTTGTTGACATGCTCAAATATCTCGTACTTGCCCCCTTCGCAATCGCACTTGATTATGAGATTCTTCTCGCCTTTCAATACTGTTTTTAATGAATAAACAGGTATTCGCATTCCTTCCTTGGAAGACTTTGCTTCCTGCAAGTCCCGATTCACTTTTTGGACAATCATCTCCGAGTCGTTCCCCTTTATTGCTGCATTAATCTGCCTTATCTTGCCATTAAAAGGGGATTCGGCTATGTATTGCTGCATTTGGCTATATACAAGTGGGCTGGGCTCATACGCGTCAACTCTTTTTACATTATCAAATTGGGCGAAGTATATTGCAGTCTCGCCAAAGGCTGCCCCTATATCTATCACAATCGTGTTCGGTCTGAGATCTTCAATAAGAAAATGGTACTCCTGTTTGATGAAGACTTCCAAGCAAAGTGAGAGCATTTGCTTTGAATGCAAATAAGACGGATATAACCTCAAAAGGAACCGACTATACGTCTTTTTGTTGAAATCATTATTGAAAACACCTGTTTTATTTTATATGTATTTTAATATGAAGGACTGGCACAGCTGCAGGGGATCTTTGTGGCTTGGAGTCGACTATACCTGCCGCTTGGACTGCTAATATCTGCCAGTTATTGCGGATGCGCCTGCCTTATGTGTATTTCCAAGTCGGTTTTGGTGTTGAAAAACTCTCCACAATCTGCGCACGTATACCCGCTAGAATTTTGGTTGTGAGCCTGCTTCATATGATTTGCAAGGTCATCCATGCTGCTGTAGAGGGCACCACACTTGTTGCATTCGTAGTTTCCCATTCAATCGATTTAGATATAACAATAATAGATTATAAAGATTACTGTGTTTTTGTAAAGCACCGATAAAATGTCGTGAATGATGGCACCACATTTAGCGGCAGGATCTACGTATAAATTTCAGTATATCCAGGGAATTTTGCGCTTCGCCCCGTACAAATTCGTGCTCGTTAAGCGTAAGTTCCTCAAGCAAGTCGACTCTTATCGTTGTACGAGCAAGTACGGCCATGCTCAACGTATCTAGTGTAAAATCGCGCCTCAGTTTATCGGAAAGACCAATATTGCTGGATCTAATACTGCCGTAGACCCGTAATGCGGCCAGTGTGATATCGTCCCTGTCGAGAAGGTACCTCCCCGCTATCTCTGTGGGGGTATGGTCAGTATTACTGCACCGAAGCTCACGTTCAAGGATTCTTATGCCTTCTAACCTAATGGTCGAAGGCATGGTACCTGTTTTGGTATCAATTGTTGACATAGTGCATAACACCAAATAAGTGCTCGGTAAGATATAAGACGCAACGTAAAAGATATAAATAGATTTCCGCCAACCAATTTTGCCCAATAATTACCGAAAATGGATTATTGCCCCAACTTCCCCGCCATGGCGGGTCAAACTAGAAATGTGCGGGTAAACAAACTTTTAAGTATTTCAACAAGCAAAACTTAACTGGGGAAATTGATGGCATACAAAACGATGGCGCCAAACGGACGTAGCATAACGACACCGGTGGGCTTTAGTGTGACTCTCAGGCAGCCACCCCCATCGATAATAGCAGTGATTGGTTTGGTTGGACTGCCAATAGTGGCTTTGCTTGCCGCAATCACATTTCTGAACACCACTGGGCGCGACAATAAACAGCTATTAAGACGATAGATTTCGAGCCAACTTATAATAGTCCAAGGATTCTTCAGTACACAGTTTCTTATTCAGTCTCAGACCAAATACCCCCATACGATTCTGGTGCCGCGGCAAAATTACGTGGGGTAGACGAAAATTCACAAAAAGTAACTTAGTTATCTGATTAGCCTAGGGATCTCAAGTTACTGTCGGGTAGTTTTGCGAACATGGATCTCGACCTTATACCCGGTAGACTTCGCTGCCCTCATCAACGCGGACACTTACTTTTATCCCTACAGAATCGCCTTCGTGCGCCTCATTGACATCACTGCCGTCTATCTGTATGCTCTCTACAGTTTCACGCGCAATCTTACCTTTATCTTCTATTTCTATAGTGTCTCCAATCTTAAGGGTTCCGTCTAAGGTGACCGCGATAACCCCTATTTTGCCGAAGAAGCGATTTATCGTCCCTATCCAGACTCGCCTTTCCTTTTTGTCGGACAAAAACCCATCCGGCTTTTCGAGGACTGTACCAGGGTCCTCATTATCGTCTCGTAAGTTCGACACACCATTGTCCCTGGCCTCAACCTCATCCATGTCGGCTATAATACTATCCAAATCCATGTATTCACCCTAATGCCTGTATATATAACCGCGGTAAGTAATTAGAGTTAACGCAAAGCCCGTTCGCGGCAATTACGAACGTACAGCCAGGGGCGAATAGGTATTTTTGGCACGTAACACGCTTAATATGCTTTTGGGGAATTTGGAAAAGAAAACAGGACATTGTGTCAGTCCAGTATACCCGGATATGTATCAAAGAGGCAGTAAGTTGGCCTCTACTTTTTGGATGTACTTTAAACTATCGTACACTTATTTTATGGTCTCGAGGTTTCATGGCAATCGCAGGATTCAATGAAGTAAAAACATATGAATGATAATTATAAGGAGATAAAGGGGGGAGAGAACCACAAAAATTAGGCACTGCTGCGTTCTCGCCATTTATATTACGGGATTCAAGACCAAGATGTAATAGTTCAGCAGCGTTGCGACGGCGACCCATACCGCATAAGGCACAAGCAGGTATACTGACGTCCTCCGAATTCGATAGAAAACAAAGGCCATAGCAAGTATAGAAATCATGAGCACAACTATGACTGCCATTCCGTATAAGGGGGATCTGAACCCGAAGAAGACAACAGACCACAGGACATTAAGCATGAGCTGCACGAAGAATGCGGCATATGCCACCCTACGGGACGCCACTTTTTTTGGTGAAAGAGCTAGGTAGGCAGATGTTCCCAGCAGCAAATATAGGGCTAGCCACACAGGCCCAAAAGCCCAGTTTGGCGGGGTGAATGGCGGCTTGTTCAATGAAGTGTACCATCCGTTTATGGCCGGAACCGTAAATACTGCACCTATCGCACCTGCCAATTCACACATTACGATAAAGCCAAGCAGAGATGGAAGGCTCTTTATTTTCATGATCCAATATTTATCACGAATGGTTAAAATACTTCGGATTCCGTACAAATGACGAATTTTTACAGAGCCACTTTATCAGTGAATGGCACATTCTCGCGTATGCACCGTATTTTACTGCTTTTTATTGTACAAAATAGTAACATAAAAGTGACTTTTTCAACAAAAGGCGCACTTAATCAACAAAATACTGCTTATTCAACAAAGCCATATCGGAGCAAACATTTATAAGTATTGCAAAGATCGTGCCGGAAGAACAAGGTGACCAAAGTTTAAATAAACTCGTTGGCTTATAGGATAGGTTGATTAAATGGGATATGGCTACGAGCATCTCGACATGAGTGAGAATTCGAAGGATTTGGAAATGGCAAGGCAATCGCTCATAGAGGAGCTTCAGGCGATAGACTGGTACCGTGAACGTATAGAGCAAACGAAAGATACGGAACTGAAGAAGCTCCTGGAACACAACGAGACCGAAGAGAAAGAGCATGCTGCGATGCTAATCGAATATATAAAAAACAAGGATCCGGTACAGGCAAAGAAGTTCCTCGAGCACGACTAAGGTGTCAATGCGCGTGCTGGACACAATTCAACTCGTGCTGTTGCGGAAGGGTCTTCTGCGGCCGCGTCTTTCACTGCTTCCGGGACCAGGGCGGTAGCCGGAACTCCTTTCATTGCCGCCGGAACCTGACCCAGAGTGGTATCCCGATCCAGAATGGTATCCGCCAGAGCCGTGCCTGTGCTGGTCATTGCGCCTTCCACTATAGCTGTAACCGGTGCTATTGTGCCCCCCAGATCCGTGCCTTTCGCGGTTGTGACTTTCGCCGCCGTAACGGTCGCCGCGTTGTGAAAACGAGTCGCGCCTGTCCTGATTCATATATCCTCCGAAATGTATATTCTTGTAAGGTGTAGTATCGAGTTCTAGCTTCTGCATATGTATGTCTGCGTAGTCTTCGATCATTTCGGCCATACCGGCCTGCTCCTTCTCCAGCACCGTAAATGCCCTGCCCTCCTTGCCCATTCTGGCGGACCTTCCGACTCTGTGTAGGTACACTATTGGATCGTCGGGCGCATCGAAATTGATGATGTCGCTTATGTCCTGTATGTCTATACCCCTGGACGCGACATTGGTAGCTATAAGCATACCTTTCTGGTCCCTGCGGAAGTTGCGCATCGCCACTTCGCGCCTGGCCTGTGTTATCCCGCCGTGCAGTAGCACTGGCGTTAGGCCCTGACCGCGCAATATCCTATAAAGAAGCTCTGCGTTCCTTTGCGTTCTTGCAAATATGATGCATTTTTCGGGCTTGATCTGACCCAAGTAGGCTAGCAGCGTCGAGAATTTGCTGTGTCTGTCGCATATTGAGTACATATTCTGTATCTTGTCAACAGAAAGCTGCTCTTCTTCGCCGACACCTATCTCCATCGCGTTGTGCATATATTCCATCGCCAATTGAGCCACCTTGTCCGGCATCGTAGCGGAGAACATTAGCATCTGCCTATTCGGCGACATATTGTCTATTATATACTGTATGTCGTCTATAAAACCCATGTCAAGCATTATGTCTGCCTCGTCGAGCACAAGTGTCTTTATGCTGTTAAGGTCTAGAGTTCCGCGTTCCATCAGGTCTATCAGCCTTCCGGGAGTGCCCACCACTATGTTTGCACCCCGCTCTATGCTTTCAGACTGTGGACGTGTGGATACACCCCCATATACCGCAACGGACCTTATGCCAGCGTGCCTGCCGAGGTCCTTTATGACATTCTCTATCTGCAGAGCCAACTCCCTAGTTGGTGCTATTATTAGAGAACGTACACCTTTATCATGACGTTCGAGCATATTGAGTATTGGTATAACAAATGCTGCAGTCTTGCCAGTTCCTGTCTTTGACCTTACAATCAGGTCCTTGCCCTGCATCGCAAAAGGTATTGCCCGCTCTTGCACTTCGGTGGGTTCCTTGAACTCCATCTCCCTGAGAGCTTCTAATAGCTCCGCCTTCAATGAAAACTTTTCAAAACCAGTCAAAAAAATCTCCGTCTTTTGCTTTTTTTGCGGGTCATCCAGTATGGACAGCTAGCACCGCAATCAATACTATATTGTATTACAAAGACTAAAAAGGCTTTCCCTTTCCACCTTTTGCGTTCAGAGCACGTATACTGTTGAAAAACAGGCACACGTCACCTATCAGTAAACATCGTACCAGAATTAACGGCACCCAATTTGACAAGCCTTTTGGGATGCACCTCTGCGCCACGGACATCCATAAAAAGCCCGAGTGTCGAAGAAAATATTGCGGCGGCGCCTTTCTTGTACCTTTTCTTGTATATGGTTCCGTATTTGCCGCGGCCTAGGAAGCTACTGATATAATAGAGAATGGCTGTTTCCGCTTTTTTTTCAACCTCAAGTATAAAAAGATTCATGGGATAGCCCTTGGTGGAATATTTCTCGAGATTTGTGGCCTTGCCTACGCCGTTTCTTTTTATGTATTCGAGCGCCAACTCTGTATCCAAAAGCTTCGGGACATTTTCCATATGTAAGACATGGCTGAGGGCGCCCCTTTTAAAATAGCCATTATGTGCCAAGAATATCATAGAATCTCTTGTTTCTGCCATGAGTGGATGCGAAAACCGCTTGCCAACAACGATCTTGTCGGTCGCATCCCGCGCGTGGAACATGGCAATGAAGCGCGTCTTTGGGACAGGAATGCTAATCCGCTCCTTGAATATTGGATTCGGGCTCCTGAACCGGTATACACCTTCTTCTGATGCAATGACAAATCCCCACCCGTCGGCGTGGACGTATGGCTTCTTTTCAGCCTTCGCTATCAAATCTTTTTTTGCAGATGCACCAAGCGCAAAAATGAGTTCGCATAGTTCATCTTCAGAATCTCCAACATACGCAAACATCCTACACATCGACGCACCGGTCCACTAAATCGGATATTGGCATTATCATAATTGGTTGGGCATAAACATTGACGGGGGTCATCCTTTTATCCTTTTCCATTCAAATTCATCTGTTAAGTGGTTTAAACCAAGATTTTGGTGACAAAAATGATAAAGCTGATAATCTTCGATGTTGGTGGAGTCGTGCTGGATTACAAGCAGGAAAACTACTACAGGTATGTGAGCAAGAAGTTTGGTGTCGGCATAGCGCGGGTGAAGAGATCTTTTGAGAAGCCCATCTCGGAGATGGAGGTGGGCAAACTCTCCCGCCGCGAATTTGAGGCAGTTGTGAAGCGCAGCCTTGGAATCGGTAAGGACAAGGATATTGAGTGGGAGGACTACATGATGAGGACGGCGAAACTCGATAGGAAAGTTGCTGCCTTAATAAAGAGGCTAAGCAAGGATTACAGGATTGCACTGCTTACCAATGTATGCCGCGGCAGACATTCCATAGCAATGAAGGTATTCATAAACGGGTTACCGGTCGCTGGCATCTTCGCATCTTGTTACCTAAAGCTAAGGAAGCCCGACAAGCGCATATATAAGTACGTACTTGACAGGATGCATGTTGCACCAGGAGAGGCCGTATTTGTGGATGACATGATGGAGAATGTTATGGGCGCAAAGCGCGTAGGAATACACGCCATACAGTACACAGGGTATGGAGATTTACTGAAGAAGTTGGCTGCCGCCGGCATAGATGTAAGGCAAAATTGACCTGTATATGCGAAACTGGCGGTTCCCGGATTCCGTGCCCGCAAGGATACATCTTTAATAAACTATTCCCTATCAATAAATACAAGATATAAAGTGATACAATGAGAGGAAAAGTAAAGATGTTCAATTCCGCACGCGGATTTGGATTCATCACAGGAGACGACGGAAAGGATGTATACGTGCACAGCACAGCAATCGTAGATGGAGCTTCGCTCGCAGTGGGTGATGCAGTAGAGTATGAGGTTGAAGCTGGCGAACGCGGACCTAAGGCAAAGAACGTAAAGAAGGTATAACCAGCCTTAAGGCATAGCCATTTTGATTTTATCCGGCAACCTTTAGGTTGCCACTTTCTATTTCTTATCGAAGGTTTTATGCCAGATGTGAAGCAAATCGGGAAAAACATACGATAGTTATATATATTTATTTAAACATACTCTTTACCGAAGAGGAACAATCAGATAAGAATTGCAGCAAAAATAAGTCTTATCCTAAAGTTGTTCGGGGAGCAAACCAAATGGTTGGTCTCAAAGCAGAAAGTTATGAGATCTTCAGGTCCTCAATACGGCTTGGGCACTAAAGTCTGCCGGGCTGATGTTCTTCTTCCCAAATATTTAACCTTGAGATACTCTTATCCTTAAAATTCACGCGAGCTGTTTTGCATAAATGGAATTATTAGGCATGGTCCAAAAAACG
>CAZQGC010000013.1:0-26664 GCA_964592765.1 Microcaldota archaeon | reverse complement strand
ACGTGGTGGAAGTACTTGTAGACGTGCTAGAAGTGGTCGAGGTGGAAGTACCTGTAGACGTGCTAGAAGTGGTCGAGGTAGACGTTGATATCGTCGTGGCGGTAGTTATCTTATAGAAGTTTATTATTACGTTCGCCGTTATCGCGTTTGCGGTGCTATTGTTATATGAGGCAGTGACAAGCACTTTTCCAGATGTGTTGCTCCATATGTAGGATATTGCGGTGCCGTTGGAACTCGTTGTCGTTGCATTTGGATAGATATTTGCCGTGCTCTGGTTCACCACGAACCGCACAGTGGCACCTTTCAAGGGATAGTTGTAGATGAGGACTTTCGCAGAGAGCTGGTCCTTTGCGCCATATGCAGACATCTGCACATATTGCGCCGAAAGCGATATCTTTGTGCTTGTGTTCGTCAACGCGAACGCATGTGCATTGAAATTCCCTTGGTAAGTCTGAATCGGAACGGATGAGCATGCGGTAAGGTTATTGGGATCTCTGCTTAATCCGCAGTATTTCGCAATTAGGAAGGTTTCACCGCCGACGTACTGGCCAATGGTTGTATTTGTCGGGACTGAAACCGTGCATATGATCGACCCGCCAGATAGTACGAAATCGGGCTTGCAAGGCGCAGTCATGTTTTGGTTGTTAACCGAGACAACTAGTTTCGGATCCAGCATTGAATACGGCTGCATATTTGTCATGAACAGCACGAGCTTTGTGGCGTGCGTCGTTATGTTAGTGCCCAATACAAGATCATTGCAGTATATGCCCGAGGAGAATATGCACTGTGACGGCGCAATCGTCTGGGGGGTGTATACAAAGAAATAAAGTAGTGTAATTACTACTGCAAGAATCAGAAGTGCCCAGCCATAGGTAATTAGATATTCCATTGCAGACTGTACTTTCTGGTTTTTCCCCATAAACTGCACCTTTGCTTACCATCTAAGAGTATACAAAAAAGCCTTTTAATACTTTGTAATCGGCTCGGATGCCGCTGCCCGGCCGCGGGCACCTTACATAAGTGAGTGGAAACCTACGTGCCAGATGGGCTTATCAAGCATTGCTTTTTTTCGGGATAGCCGGGGATGCTGCGATAACAATCATTTACCCACCAGAGGATTGCACAGAATGTTTAAATACCATTCTATCTTATAGGTACCTGTGCAACTGTGGTGCAAATGCAGAGCATGACGCCGCGCGTATGGAAAGTTTCTGATCTTAATTGCAGCGGCAGCTCCAAGACCTTTAACATTATAGGCATGATAGCACCATATCGCCATTTGGCTGCATAAACGCTTCGGATTTTTTGGGTGTTTGTGTGGGCCAAATGGTATACCTTAACGTAGGGAGCATCAGGTTGATAGGCAGGGAGAAGCTTGTCCTTTTCGAAATAGGGGCAGACGAAATAGACAGCGCCTCCGGGTTTGTTGATTACATGAGCGACGCTTATGGCTTCTCGAAGAGCTCGGTCTGGTATAATCTGAACAGGTTAAGGGAGAAGGGACTTCTGGGCTTCAGCACGAAGGAAAACCCCGGCTGCAGGCTTGCCCTTACCCACGAAGGCAAAACTTTACTGTCGCGGATTTCGCATGAAAAGGGCACGATTGTAGGATCTTTCTCGAGAGTGTACATGGAAAGGGCGGTTTTAGGAGGCATATGACTTGTTAACCCGGGTGGGGTGGGGGCGCAAGCACCCCCCGCTGTTCTACGCCAGCCTTAGCCAGCTACGAGGGCCGAGAAGGGAATCACGAATGCAAGAAGCTGCGATGCTGTGCCTCGTTCTCTCTGCGCGGCTTCGAACGGAGCGGGCAATGCTATCGCCATGGAAGCCACCATACGCTTATTTAGTTTGTGAAAGAATATAGCAATTGGCATTGGTGCCGGAGCGGTGTGCACATGGATCATAAGCTGCTTAAGGTGTGGCTGGACGGGCGTATGCTCGGCTATAAGGAGGCCAGGGTCCCGATACTTACACATTCCATGCAGTATGGAAGCGGAATCTTTGAGGGCATCAGGGCAAACACAACAGATAGGGGGACGGCGGTGTTCAGGCTGCCGGAACACGTGAAACGGTTCACAAACAGTGCAAAGATCTACTCTATGAGGCTCGGGTATAGTGAGCGTCAGCTTTCTGCCGCGGTGCTAGAGACTATCAAAAGGAACGGGCTGGATTCCTGCTACGTGAGACCCTTTGCCTTCTACAACGACGACAACATTGGGCTTTCTACAAAGGGCAAAAAGGTAAGTGTATACATAGCAGCAATTCCGTTTGGTGCATATTTTAACAGCGGCACAAATGGTTTGCGCTGCAAGGTATCCTCGTGGAGGAGAATAAACTCCGAGATCCTCCCCGTCGAGGCCAAGGCGAGCGGCAATTACCTGAACTCTATAATTGCAAACAATGAGGCAAGGATGACCGGCTTCGACGAGGCGATACTGGTATCGATAGATGGCTATGTGGCGGAAGGCCCGGGGGAGAACCTATTCCTGGTCAGGGGCGGAAGGCTCATCACCCCGAGCGTCGATTCCGACATACTTGTTGGGATAACCCGGGATTCTGTTATAAGGATCGCGCAGTCGCTCGGCATAGAGGTCGAACAGCGCCATGTGAAGCGTGACGAACTGTATATTGCGGATGAGCTTTTCTTTGCCGGAACCGCCGTCGGAGTAGCCCCGATAGGGGCTGTCGACAGCGTGGCGTCTGGCAGAGGCATGGGCCCGACAACACGGCGCATTGCGGAAGCCTATGACGCGGCAATCCACGGCAAGCTGAAGGGGTTTGAAGGGTGGCTCACGTACGTATAAGCATCTCCAAAGGCAATAACATGAGAACTACAATGCGCATGTCACACGGGGAGCGCATAACAGGCAAAATCAAATCCTCTGCAAAGGATTTTGTGGTTGAGGAGATAACCGGCAACGGCACCGCACTGGAGGTAGGAAAGGACTATTCTGCGGCGGAGCTTGGGATGCAGACAGAGCAGGGCGGCAAATTCTCACTATTCATCATGCAGAAGGAGAACTGGAACACCGCACAGGCGCTGAAGGCGCTTGCGAAGAAGCTGGGGCGGGGCTTCAGATCCGCGGGCTTCGCAGGCACGAAGGACAGAATCTCCGTATCGACGCAGCTCTGCAGCCTTTTCGGCGTCAGTGCGGAGCAGCTGCGCGATGCGCATATCAAGGACATAAGAATAAATGGGGCCTGGCAAGGGAAGGCGCAAGTCAGGATGGGAGAACTGCTCGGCAACAGGTTCACCGTACGGATAAAGACCGAAGATTGGAATGCGCTGGAAAAGTTCAAGCACATAGATGCGGAGCTCGGCGGGCTTTTCCCGAACTATTTTGGCCTGCAGCGCTTTGGCGCACGGGACAATAATGTAAAGATAGGGCTGCACATATTACGCGGCGAATTCGAGGAGGCGGCCATGGCCTTTGTGGCGGATTCCGAAAACGAGGAGAACAGCGAGGCGGTAGTGGCCCGCGGCCGGCTGCGTGAGGAACGGGACTTCAAGGCGGCGCTCTCGTATTTCCCGAAATACCTGAGATATGAGAGGCAGGTGCTGGAATACCTTGCGCTTTACCCGACAGACTTCGCAAACGCAATAAGAAAACTCCCAAGGCAGCTTTCACTAATGTTTGTGCACTCGGTGGAATCGCACATCTTTAATGCTGAGCTGGAGGAGCGCCTGCGCAGCGGCGCGCCGGGGGAAGCCATATGCGGTACGGACGCCAACGGCTTCCCTAAACTAGGTTCGGTGCCGGGCGAAGGCTGTGCGGCATTCGAAGTCGCGAACATAGTCGGATATGATACTGCGGAACTCACCGCGTTTGAGGAACGCATGCTTGAGGACCTTGGGCTCTCTAAAGGGGATTTTAAGGTCAAGCGGATGCCGGAGCTGAATTGCAGGGGGAGCTATAGGGTGCTGCTTTCACCTTACTTGGGGATGGAAGCGTCACAGGAGGGCGGGGCGCTCTCTGCCCGCTTCTCGCTGCCCGCAGGGGCATACGCAACTTCCCTGCTCGAGGAATTTGCAATGCAAGAGGAAGTGGAGGAACAAGAAGAAATCCCGTCGGGGTGAGTCGAACACCCAACCTGCCGGTTACCATTTCCGAACCTTGATTCGGCCTTGCAAACTACAGCCGGCCGCTCTGGCCATTGAGCTACGACGGGAATCGGTTGCCATTTACGGCCAAAAAGCGGGCCTTTAAATCAAAGCCTGCCTATTTGGTTTATAAAGCTTTTAAGTATAGATATTAATTTAAAGCGTTTGATTAAATGACGGGCGACGACGAAGAATCCGAAGGCGAAATCCAGGAGGATAACCCGGATGAGGCGGCGGCAGGGCAATTCAAGAAGCATTACGTAGCCCCGCTTGGCATTTACCGCCTTAAGGACATGGTTATGAATGTCGTCGAGAACAAAGCCTTCATAGACACAGTCCTTGTCATAATCGCATTCGGCGCAATAATAGGCGCGCTGCCTTTCTACCCATGGCCTATAGCACTCCTTCTCTTTATCGTGCTCTTTGTCGCGACGCAGTACCACCCATTCCTCGGCATGATACTGCTCATGGTTGTAGCATTCCCGGTGCTCATGTATCAGATGCCGCTGCTAGCATGGATATTCCTGATTGCCGTGAGCTTGGGGCTCGTCTTCGGCTACATGCATTACAGAACCATACTGTTCATGTTCATACTCGTGTTCCTTTCGTTCTCGGCTCTGGGCTATCTGCTTGTGATCCCCCTATTCACATTCATGGTGCTGATAGTAGGCAGGAAAAGGGCTCTCGTCGTAAGTGTGCTTTTTGTGCTTTCTGTAGTCGTTCTCAGCGCACTGACCGATGTCCAAAATACAGCTTACATAATCTACAATGCGCAGGCTGCCCACGGGGCGATTTCTGGAGGCAGCTTCTACAGTTACATGGTGCCGAACAAGACAGCTCCGACAATATTCAATTTCGGCGGGGCACTTGCCTCCGCAGTGGGAACTTTTGAAAGCTCTGGAACAAGTTTTGGCATAGGCCCCGCGGTCAGAGCAGGAATTGCCTCGCTTGCCGTGAACCCGCTCCCGTATATTGCAGAGATGGTAGCTCTGCTCATAATTGTGCTGGCAATTGACGGCTATGTGGTAACAAGCAGGGCAAGATACAAAGGCGCTTATTGCGGCATTGTGGCAGGCGGATACCCGTTGGCATATGCTACTGCCGCCTCGTATATATATGGCACTGTACCGCTATGGCCTCTCATCGCTTCTGCTGCGCTCATTGAACCGCTAACCGCTTATATCATGGAGTATTACGGCATTGACTTCATAAAGGCGCTCGAAGTCAAGAAAAACGATATACGCATGAAATTCGGCGATGCCTTCGAAGACCTGCAGGCCGGCTCCGGGCTGGAAAAATTCAGCAACATAGCCAACTACGAAAGCACAAAGCAGGAACTAAAGGATGCTATAATGAGCCCGATAGAGCAGAAGGGCGTCTCGAGAGCGTATAACATAACCCCAGCGAAGGGCCTTCTCTTCTTTGGGCCGCCAGGAACAGGAAAAACCCTTATGATGAGGGCGCTTGCGAATGAGATACATGCTGCATTTTTCTACGTCAAGTCTTCGGACTTGATCTCGGGATATCCCGGAGAAACAGAGAAGAAGATATCCAACATATTCGCGATTGCAAAGAAAAACCATCCGTGCATACTGTTCTTCGACGAAGTAGATTCAATAGCAATGAGCAGGCAACGGGCCAACGCGGACCAATCAAGGGAGCATGCGCTCTCGCAGCTCCTGATTGAGCTGGATGGCTTCCAGAAGCTCGAGAAGGTGATATTCGTGGGTGCAACAAACGTGCCGGACGTACTTGACCCAGCGCTGCTTCGCGCCGGAAGGATTGACCGCATAATATATATGCCCCTGCCGGCGCTTTCCGGCAGGAAGAAGATATTTGAGATGTACTTGAAGAAGTATCCGCTGGCGGATGATGTAGACACGAGGGCGCTCGCCGAGAAAACGCAGAGGTACTCGGGCGCGGACATAAAGAATGTCTGCAACACCGTGGCGCAGACTGTAGCGGAAGATGCCGCGAAGGAGCATAAGGTACTCAGCATAACCAATGAGGATATACTTGCCGCAGTGAAGATGACGAAGCCCTCTGCCTCGCTTTCGCAGCTGGAAATGTACAACAAGTTCAAGCTTGACTTCCAGAGGAGCATACATGGCGAGTCGGTAGACTCCCAAGTCGAAAAGACGAGCCTTGAGGATGTGGTGGGAATGGAAGCCGCAAAGAAGGCGCTGGTCGACGCAGTGCAGATACCGCTGCTTCATCCCGACCTGCTCAAGAGATATAAAATAAAGACGGTGAGGGGCGTCCTCATGTTTGGGCCGCCAGGAAACGGCAAGACGATGCTGATGAAGGCAGCGCTCTCGGATGATTCGCTCAGGGGAGTCAACATGCTCGAGATCAATGGCAGCGAACTCGTAAAGGAGGGCCTTGACAAGGCAAATATGACCCTGAAGGAAATATTCGACCGTGCAAGGGAAAACTCGCCTGCGGTCATATTCATCGATGAGTTGGACGGGCTCGCACCTTCGAGGAGCACTGATGACTGGATACGCTCCGAGATAACAACAGAGCTGCTGAAGCAAATGGACGGGATTGGCAAAGATTACAGCATAGTGGTCGTAGCCGCCACAAACAGGCCAGAGGTACTTGACGATGCGATACTGAGGCCTGGAAGATTCGACAAGCTTGTGTTCGTGAAGCCCCCGGAAACCGAGGATCGGATCCTGCTCTTCAAAAAGTACCTTGAGGGCGTGCCGCTAGGCAGCGTGGACTTCGCGGAGATTGCGAAACGTACCGAGGGTTATACTGGGGCTGACATCGCAAACGCCTGCCGTGAGATAAAAACTGCGGTGTTGGAGAAGGCGATAAAAGAGGAGAAGGAGATTCCAGTAACGACACAGGACATAACTGCCGTTACAGGGAGCCTGAAGCCGTCCGCAACTGCACGAATCATGAAAGAATATGACGGCTTCCTGGAAAAGCATGGGCAGCGCTGAACGGATTTTGGATGTTCTAGGCACTGCGTGGAAGTCCGTCTTGGTTCCACCCTGAACCCATCGCTGGCTTTTCTGTATTCGCAACGCCGGGCAGAGGAGCACGGCAAACCCTCGCTAATCTATATGGCATGCGGCGCTTTAGGCAGATATTAAAGGGATGGGGGCCCATACTCCTTTTTTATTTCTGCTTTTCTCTTTTTGAGCTGGGACTCTTCGTCTTGGAGCTTGCGGAGGTACTGAACCCCGCCTATGCCGGTTCTGCCCTTGAACGTCACAGCAAGCGAAATTGCAACCGGATTGGAGAATATCTTGCGGAGCGCGCTATTCGAATCAGTTATTCCGGCGGCGGGGGACGAGAGCGTATTGCCTGCAGTATTCCCGCCAAGGGGAACCTGCGCAGTATTGAGTATGCCTTTCAGATAATTTATCTCTGCCCTGTCTGCGCGGCTGACCTTCTCCTGATTGCTTAGTTTCGCAATCCTATTCTGCATGTTTGTAATCGTCTTGTTCTTGTTTTCCTGAGCCTGCTTGCCCGCATTATCAAAAAACGTATTGAGCCGCTTCGTCACGTTCCCGCTCTCCTTGCCCCCGGACATCGTGTATGCACTCTTGGCCCCGTGCTTTAGCATACCGCCTATCGCGTAGAATGCCCCCGCAGTCTGGCCGTACTTACTCGCCACATAGGTTGCCTTCCCCAAAAAATCGTACTTCAGCACATAATCCATATTGCTCTCTCCAGAGAGCTTTCCTGCCGCATCCGAGACCCCGGACGCCCTGAGGAATTCCGGAGATGAATAGAGATTTGCTCTGGCATCCTTCAATGCTGCACGGTATGCATCGGCACCGTATACGCGTTTGTATTCGGCAATCTTGCGCTTGACCTCGAGCGCATGCTGCTTCTCACTGAGAACCGCATACTGCTGTGCCAGGCCCTGCCTCTTTGATGGAATATCAAAGTTTTTCGAAAGCGGATTGGCTGCGTTGACCTTTGCGGAGTACATTGGGTTTGAGGATCTTAACTTGGAGTAGATTGAATTTCCAAAGCTCGCAGCTACGAAGGGCAACCCGACAATCGGGACTTTCTTGAGAAGCCAGTATGCCTTTGATTCCTGCCCCCTCCAATAAAGGTTGCCATTTGCAAATCTGAGCTTTTTTTGAGGGGCATTTGATTCGCTGCTGTATGCACCCAAAACCTGCCTTTTCTGAATTTTGATGTTCCTTATTTTATCTGCAAGGCTTCTCTCCAGCGGAGTGGCGCTGCCCGACTTTCCAGAGACCGCCTTCGGCGCTCCCGGCGGAGGCGCAGACACTGCAATCTGCTGTGCAATTGTGTTCCGCGTCTTATAATTATTTATCATCTGCTTGCCCTTGGCGACAGGATTCTTCTCTTTTGTCATTGTATCGTACTTTCTGAGGCGCTGGCGCCCTCTCGCTCCGGGGGAACCCTTGAATGAACCGGGGGATCTGCCCGCCATGGAGCCGCCATACGCTTTGGTGATACCCTTAATTCTCCCCGAGGTCATGCCCTGCGAATAGCCAAGCAGGTTGCCGAATCCAAGAAACTGGAATACGGACATACCGCGGGTAAGGCCGGCCGCGGCCGCTATAAGTATGAGTATGACTATCAGAGGCACTAATGCATATATGGCGTTGAAGCTAAGCAGTACGCCAATCAAAGGCAGCATACAATGTTCCTGTCCCCTTAAAGATATAAATCCCTATCTCTTTGCCCTGCGGCGCATGGCATAGCCGCTGCGGCGGTTAGCCCTGCGGTAGACAATGGTTGCGGCCACAATCCCAATTATTATTGTAATTGCTATCGGAACCTCAAGGTCGCCGAAACTGAGCATGAACGCACCAATCGGAAATGAGGTTGCTGTGGCGTTTGGCGAATAGGAATAAGAGTATTCATAGTAGGGCTTCATGTCAGAGGCGGGCACAGCAGAGCCCTGCAATGCGGCCATGCCTATAGGCGACTGGGTGAAGGTTCTGGGCTGCGGCGGCGGCCACCCGTAGTACTCGGCGAGCACCTTTGCAGTTCCCATGCCGCACACTGTGAATTTCGCATTGAACTGCCCAGAGGTGGTAGTCGCTATTTTGATGAGCCCATACTGGCTTGTGAGTGTTCCTGTGCCGTTCAGGAAGTTGGGCACACAGTACTGTAGCTCGCCGCTTGGGTCAGTGCCTGTCTTCGGCTTGCCGAAATCGCCGTATATGTTGCACTCGTAGAGTGAGTTGGCGTAGTCACTGCTGAGCAGGCTGTTCGGCGGCTTTGCGCAGGTGCCCCCGTTCGGCGAATTGAAGGTTATTGCATTCGCGTATTCTGGGGAATAGAACGCGATGTTCGGCACGTTAGCGACCGGATTCGCGAGGAGGCAGTGTGGATTCAGGACCGTATTCGCGAACTCGCAGTCCTGTATGTATTCGGCATGCTGCGTTGACCCTATCGTATTTCCGGGATCGTAGAAATTGATATTGTCTCCGTAATAAAGATATATGCTGGAACCATCAGGCACCGCACTTATCTGGTTCGAGAGGAAATTCGAGTAGTATCCGGCCACTCCCGTTAACGTTACCACGGTTTGGTTGGGGTTTGACGGGTCCACGACCGTAGAGTTGTGTATCGTTATCGCGGTGATATTCGCAAGGTTAACGTCTAGCGGCATGTATATCGTATTGTTGAACCTATCAACAAATACGTAAACGAAGCGATTGTAGCCCAGCACGCCGTACTGGTTTTGGGAAAGGTTCAGCGTGAGGTTGTACTGGTACTCCTGCTTGTAGAATACATTAAATACCTGCGGGAAGGTCATAGCTTTTCCATCTACGCTGCCGTTGTTGTACAGTATGCTGTGCTTCTGCAGCTGTGTGATAGTGCCGCCTCCGAAACCAGCGGAGAGGCCTCCGAAGGTGCCGAGGTTATAGTAATAGTTGTCAGTGAGGGCGGTCGCGGCGCCAGTTTTCGTTGGATCGGTCACAACCGGATTTTGGATCAACGCAACCTCGTCTTGATAAGCATTTGCAGTGGCACTAAGCACAGAAACCTGGTGGTACTCGTTAACCTTGTAATAGTAAGCATTTGATTGGTTCACCACCAGCTGCGTTTGCAGCTGGGTCGTGCCCTGGGTCGTGCCCGCGGCCGGGCAGCTGCCGCCAAGGCCTCCGAAGCCGCCAATGCCACCCGAACCGGTCTCGGATGGACAGGGCAAAACGCTCCTGTTCACATATATTTCGCCGAACAGCCGGTTTGACAGTATGCGGTTCTCGTACTTCGGAAGCAATATGAGATTGCTGTCTGATATGTCCGGCACGTAGTATTGCGACGCGGACGACAGGTAATTCAGATATGTTGGGCCGCCTTCAATACTTTCGGTAAGGACCTGCGGGGAGACCTTCGACTGCAGGAACCAGTATAGGAATCCGGTCTTATTGTAATCGTAGGGGTATGGCGAGCCCGTTTCCGGGAAGATATATCCGCAGGTACCTGCGCCGCCGATAATCCCCAGTGACTTGTGGGATGTTTTCTGCCAGGACTGTGAAAGCGTGAATGACGAATTTATCGGTATTAAATAATAACCGCCAATTGAGCTCTTGATGTATTCGCGCGGCACTGTGCCCCCGTTCGGTGGGGTTCCGGTAGTTGAGCCGAAGACGCCAAGGTCGTTCGTGCACTGGCCGCCGTTAGACGTGCAGCCCGTATTTGCAGCCGTGCTTGCCTGTTTATTGTACTTGTCTGTCGGGATTGGTGCAGCCGCGCCGGCGCCGGTAGTGAGTGAAAGCAATACGCCGGGAGCGCCCTGGTTGCCAATGTGCCCCATCGCGTCAGGAACTCCGACGAGTGGGAACTGTATGTTGTCCAACGCCGTCTTTAGGTCTCCGGACCCTGCATTAACGCATGGGCTGTCGGGATACTGATTCGTATCCAAATAACAGGCATAGCGCATATTTGTCATTGGAGATTCGCTGGTGTAGTTTTCTGAACCGAGCTGTATTACAGCAATTTCTTGGTAACTGGCCGAACCTGTAGATTCTGGTACGGCCAGCGCTGGGTTGGTGCTGCCGTTGACGCCGGCTGTGCCCTTGCTATTTGTGGAAGTCATCAATGCAGGGGACGCTCTGCCAGAAACGGCGGGGCTGGCACCGGACAGACATAGGCCACAGCCACCGCCGCCACCACCGCCGCTATTGACAGTATCGCTCGATACGATATACAGTTCGTTCTGATAGTTTGAGATCCCCTGCACTATGTTTGCAACGGTTGGGTCGAAACCCCATGCAGCAAGTCCCGAATTATAATAGAAATCCCAGCTATCTGCTATTGGGGGTAACAGCGGAACATAGCCGTTTGCCATGTTGTTGGATTGCAGGGTATTTGGCGTGTATGTGCATCCGGCAATGCAATAGCTCTCATACGATGATGAACCAGGAAGTTCTATGTTTGCAGACAGCACCCACCCGTATGGAGGATACGCAGTCTGTCCCCCCACAGTTGGAAATTGCACCTGCCCGTTCGTAGAGAGCACCGAATCGCTCAGCTTTATATCGGATACGTTCTTTCCGGTCTGCGGCTGTATCGGAATCTCTATGCCATTTTCGGTGAATGCCCGAAGGACCAGCATTGCAAAGTTGTAATGTTTACCATTGGGCAGTATTGCACCTCCGGGTGGGCTACTCCAAAAGTCCATAACGTATAGAACACCCTGAGAATCGGTTATGAATAGCGGCCTATGGTCGGAATTTTGGTCTATCATGGTTTTGTCTATTAGGAAATTATGATCAGACGGTAGTGTACTGCCATATGCAAGCCCGACAGCAGGATCATTATACGGACCGTTGTTAAGCAGATAGGTATAGGTAATTGTATTGTATAGATAGTTTGAGTATGAGAGGGGTATGTTTCCCACTAGCGAAAAGGGCTTTGCCTTGTTTTTCATGTTTACCTGGAATATTTCTATGTTTCCGGAATTGCTGCTTGAGGTCGTGCCGGCCACCTCGCCGACATAGACAAACTGTCCACCCGGCGATACAGCTATCTCTGAGGTAGCGGACATGCCCTTTATCGGCTGTGAGCTCCCAGATTGCAAATCGGAGGTAAGGAAGGCCAGCTTAAGCCTTGGTCTGCTAAAAATGAATCCTTTCTTGCCCGCGAAAAATATGTCACCGGAGTAATCAGAGGTTATCGCCTTTGGTTGGAAGTCAAATTTCCCCTTGTTGCTGAACGTGCTCCAGATTCCCAGCCAGCTCTTTGACTGCGCTAACCTGATCCTGCCGACAGCGTACAAGTTACCAGTCTGATTGACCATTATCTTTGTCCAGTTGCTCTTCCACGCATTCATCCAGTTGTCTAATACGAGCTGCTGGAACTTTTTGTCGTCAGAATTCACGCCGGGCTGGTTTGCCACGTAAATTGACCATGAGATGCGGTTTGGCTGCAGCCAGGATACGTCAAATTCCCCAACGGGTATTGTCTTGAATATTGTCAAGTTGGAGCGCGTAGATTTATAGAGCCATAGAAAGCCGCCGTGCTGTGATTTATAGTCCACCGTGAATACATAACCGCTCGGAGTGGCATATGCAAAGGTTGGCTTGAGTATTTGGGTTAAGGCGTGTTTGCCATAGAAATCCGGCTCGTTTGGCGGTTGGGGGGTGTTTACATAGATATCAGAAAGGAATTTGTTCAAACTATTCGCCGGAAGCAATGAATTCGGGTTCATGGATGCGGGTGAATTTGCGACAGTAGGATAGAGTGTGAGTGCATTGGCAGGGTATTCTGTAAGGTAGTCTTTCGGGCCCCATGCGAGCAGCATGCTGGTGCTGTATAGCGGATACGAGTCCAAGTAGGCGTTTCCAGTTATGAAGTTGTGCGGCGAGTAAAGGTCAAGTGATGCCTTTAACACGCTGGTCTTAAAATTCAGATTGCTGTAGGCGGCCGGCATTTCGATCTTATTGAGCAGCCACGGCACGAGCATTGTGTTTGCCCACATCAATGAAACCGGTGCATTGTACTGTATCCAGTAGCTATTGTTGTATCCATCGGGTATATTTGCGGTCGTTGATGGCTGCGTGCCCGGCTCAACGCCGTTGTACATGCCATTATTCGGGATCGGTGCATTGGCATTCTTGAAGTAGTTGGTTGTAGAGGTTACCTTGTATGTATAATAGTAAGTGCACAGCCATATGTTAACAAATGGGTAGTAGAGCATCGGTGCTACATTGAGTTCGCCGACGGTCAGACCGCTTTGGGTACCGGATATCTTAAGATCTGCGGGGTTCAGATTGTCATTGAAATTGGCAAATTCCTCGTTCCAGGACCATATTCCCTGCTGAACTGAGGGTTCGGGGCTGCCGTATATGTACGAATTGGTGCTGTACGAGCCGGATATGTTATAATTCTTCTTTCCTTCGAGGAGGGACTGGCCAGAAAAGGCTATATTGCTTAGTTTGCCTTGTGACGGGTGAGTTACGTCCCAACCATTGAAATTAGCATATGCGGGCATAAGCTTTATGGAAATTAGTGCAGGGATTCCGGTACTGCTTAAACTCAAGAAGTCTGGAGATACGTTCAACTGCCCCGCTATATACACGAATATGGAGGTGCTCACTTCTGTGAGTAGGGGCGCGAGGCTAGCAAGGCAACGATTTCCGGCAATATAACTCTTCGGGTCTGTGGTGAAGTACTCTATGCCGTTGTTCGTTTGCGGAGCCGTCGGGCAAGTTATAAGCCAGGGATTGTTGTTTGTATTGTATTGCCTTATAACGGACGTAGGCGGGGTCGGATGGGTAAACAGTGATTCCTGGGAAAGTGTCAGCGGCTGCAGTTCCCCCTGGCCGGCAACACCATTATAATATGTTATTACGGTTGTTGTCGCATAACCATAGCATATCCCGAATGAACCAATAATGGTCACTATGGGCGCACAAGTGAACGTTGAAACGCCCCCTGTGGAGGCGTGCGCAACATTAAGGAAGATCCCTGCAAACAGCAGAACCACGAATACCAAAAGTAACAATAGGGATTTTTTAGGGTTCTGTTTGCCCATATAATTCGTATATTACTCTGCATATAACAATTTAAGTATTTCGCACTGGGCACTTGAGATTCCGATACAAATTTAGTGGCGTGCGGAGATGGCTGTGTTGTTTATAAAACATTTTTCTCGCTGTGCGTACAAAATTATATAAGCTTAATTGCCCTAATTAATGAGGTGTGATGCATTGCCTTTGTGGTTTTATGGACTCTAAGAGAAACAGGACGAAAAAGGAGCTCGATCAAATAAAAAAGATGCAGTCGATAAAGGATGTTATAGACAGGGGCAGTTCGGAGAATATGCTGCTCTATACATCTTCCAGGGAGAATGAATCCCTGAACGACGATGTAGTTGACGGTATGCTCAACCAGATGGTACAGGACAAGAGGGCAAACAAAGACATCGACGTAATTGAAAACCTCACAGCAGAAGTGGGTGGGCGCAAGGTCGTAAAAAGCAAAAAGACGAGCATGCGCTCGCGCCCCGGCAAATCTTCGGTTAAAAGGCGGGTGCATATTGTAAAGGTGGGTAGAAGCCGGAGCGCCGTGGGGGCTAAAGCAGGCAAACCAAAGGGCAGAAAGGGGGGAAAGTCTGCTGGAAAACGCAAGAGATAAATACGATTGCAGTAGCATATTCTTATCAAATGGGCTCTTGGCTCAGGAGTAGAGCGTCCGCTTTGCAAGCGGAAGGTCGCGGGTGCGATTCCCGCAGAGTCCACAAAAACACTTTATTCGGATTAGTATTTACTAAACGAAGATTTATGAGATTAATACAATAAATTTGGTGAACTGCAATTAGGTGACAGTTTCCCATCTGTCGGATGGCCGGCGCGATAGTCACGCGTAGGATTTCAGGATGTCCTTTTTATGATGTGGTATCCGAACTGCGTCTTCACCACGCCCGAAACTTCGCTCACCTCTAATGCGAATGCCGCATCTTCGAACTCCTTCACCATTTCACCGCGGCCGAAGAGGCCGAGGTCTCCACCACACTTCCTAGTACCGTCTACAGAAAACTGCTCGGCCAACTTTGCAAAACTCTCACCGGAGCGAATCTTGACAAGTATTTCGTTTGCCAATGACTGTTTTTCGACTAGTATGTGTGCACACCTGATCTTGCTTGCCATACAACCAACTATTGACTAATCAGCCAATATCTGGTGTGTACAAGTTAATAAAAGGGGTGGGTAATTCATATCTGCGCTGTCGCGCTGCCGAACAGTTGGGTTCCGTACATTCACGCAATAATTGTATCCGCAGGGCATCTCACTAACATTTTTAAGCTTTGTAGCGTATTTAGAGTGATGAAAAAGAGACATTCTAGCATACTCGCAGTAGCCATACTAGCATGCGCTGGCGCGCTTGTATTGGTCTCTGCATCATGGATTCTGCATCCTTCAATAAAGGGGAGTTCAACACTCGTAGTGTCGGTGGAGACTGCTACCGGCAGCCCGGTATCGAATCTCGAGGTGGATCTCGGCAGCAGTACAGGACCACCGCCGGAGGGGGGCATCGGAACCACAAACGCGCAGGGCAATGTAACTTTCCACGTAGTGCCCGGAGTCTATGTGGTGTATTTTAACAAGAATAACTTTTCTGCGGCTATGAATCCCTCCGATGCAAATACTATTTTTAGTGTCGCGGTGCTCACCGGATCCACAAATCTGAGAGTGGTACTGCCATAAGTTGGCGGATGCATGCATAATGTGGTAGTGGGGGGGCGCGGAATTCTACGGCAATCGGCTGTTGCACAGCGCCTTAGGGTAAAGATTTCAAGCATTATTCCAGGTTTAATCGGTTCATCCATATTGCAGTCCATGAAAAGGCATATAAATTTCGGCTGGCGTATATGGTCTGCGAACATCGGATTGCGAGGCCGTGCCGGCCGCGGATTAGCCATTAGGTGAACAGAGTGAAGTGTTATTTCCATCCGGATATTGATGCGGTGGGCATATGCAGCGGCTGCGGAAAAGGGCTATGCTCGGTATGCGAAGTCAGCGAGCCGGACGGCAAACTTTACTGCAAGCACCATGCGGAAGCATATGAGAAACGACGCAGGCGAGCCATATTGTTCATATTTGTGCTGCTTGCCGCAATAATAGTGATTCTGGTCGCGGTCGTGCTCCTGCTGCGGTATGGCAAACCGGGGGCATACACGGCGGTTAACATGACCAGCAGCACAACGACTGTATCTAGCACATCTACAACCATGATACCTCCGACAATAAACTATGTAGCGCAGTTCAACGGCAATTCGCATCTCGAACTGCAGGGTTATGCGCCTTTCAACAATGAACCGGATTGGACATGGTCCGGCTGGGTTTATATCAGGAAGGATAACCCCAATAGGTTCTTTTATTCAGAGGGTAATCCAGCCATAACCCTTAGCATCAGGTTCTCGGGGGGCGACAGGTTGAACGCCAGCCTCTGGAATTCCGGGCTCCAGAACCTTTGGACCTTTGGCGTACTGCCCGGAAGAACCTTTGCACAGGACCAATGGTATCTAATCACGATAACTATGCACAATGGCAAGGTGGGCAGCGGGACTTTGCAGTTCTATGTGAATGGTACGCTTGCTGGAAGCGCGTCTGGGCAGATGGAGCACACAAACGGGGATCTTGCGTATATTGGGGATTCCGTAGTGCCGAATATGGGCATGATCGGCAAATCTACTGGATTCTCTGGCTACATTGCGGATGTACAGCTATACAACAGGACCCTTAACGGCAGCCAAATATACACGCTTTATAGCGGGGGCTTGGCCGCGAAGCCTGTCTCGTCCGATGGCCTCATGGCATGGTGGCCGCTGAACGGCACAGGAAGGGATTATTCTGGGAATGGGCGAGACCTGCAAGGCTACGGAGTGAACTATACAGGATACCTACAGGTAACACGGTGAGCAGGCACTTTCTTTAATCTTCTGTTTGATATGTAATCTCCTGCGAGAGTAAATCGGTCAGTGGTAATATGCTCAGGGTAGAGGGTCTCCCAAAACTGCTTTTGGACGGCGAACACACATACAATATAACGCATGTCAGTGACTTCGACGGAATGGCATGCGCTGTGATGTTTGCACGTTACGCGAATATACCCAAGGAGCATATACTTTTCAGCAGCTATGACCGTGATGCCGTAACCAGAATGTCCAACAGCCTCAAAGGCATGGATGTAAGAGATTCGCTTATTGTATTTAGCGACCTTGCAGTAGACAGGAATGGCTATGGCACAATGATAGATCTGCTGAAATCGCTCAGTGGAAAAAACAACAGGGTGGTTTGGCTGGATCACCATCCCTGGCGCAGCGATATCTCCAACGAAGTGTCGAAATACTGCGATTTCATACAGAATGGTGAAAATAGGGACAGCTGCGCCACAGAACTCGTTTACAACGGATTCTTCGCACAGATGGATCGGGACGGTTTCGGCAAGCGGCTGGCCGAAATGGCACATTACGGGGATTTCAATATACAGGGCACGGAATACGAACCGATACTCAGAAAGATATCTGGTGCGATAGCGTTTATGAACTATGGGTCTGATGAGGACGGGCTAAGGAAATTTGTGGAGCTCGTTGCGGCTGGGGATATGGACAGCGCTTATCTCAA
The DNA here is from genome assembly GCA_964592765.1 of Microcaldota archaeon. Taxonomy (GTDB): domain Archaea; phylum Micrarchaeota; class Micrarchaeia; order Micrarchaeales; family Micrarchaeaceae; genus A-MIC-10. The sequence continues at coordinate 8,979 of CAZQGC010000013.1, read as the reverse complement.
TGAGGAATACGGCAAGTATGTTGAAGATTCAAAAACCAACATAGAGATGCTGCAAAGCAACACCTTAAAGCAGGAGGTGGGCAGCCTGGTATTGGGAGTAGGATATGCAAAGAGGCTCATGAGCACCCAGGCGTGCGCACTGATACGGGAAAAGGTGAACAGCGACATAGAGGCATTTGTGTGCCTTGAAAAACACGCGATAAACTTGCGGAGCAGGGCCGGTGTGGATTGCTCGCTCCTAGCACAGGCGTTCGGGGGGGGAGGGCACCCACAAGCGGCAGGGGCGCAGATTAGCACGGATATTGGTCTTTCCGGTGAGGCCAACATACGCACATTTATCGATTCTGTAGTGGAAAGGGCCAAGCAGATTTATGCAAGCGGTAGGGAGGCTGTCACTGCCAAGATACCGATAAGCAAGTTTACGGAAATCGACTTAAGGGTCTGCACTGTGCTGGAGGCTGAAGAGATTCCAACTCGGAAGCCCATGTACCTGCTGAAGCTGGACGTTGGCGAGCTTGGGATAAAAACCGTGGTGGCGGGCCTGAAGGAGCATTATGGCCGCGAAGAGATTATAGGCAAGCGCGCAATAGTCGTAGCAAATCTCGACCCCAAGAAGATAGGGAACTATGTCTCCGAGGGCATGCTGCTTGCTGCGGACGATGGGAGCACGGTCTCACTGCTGACCACCGACAGGGAACTTCCGGCGGGGAGCAAGATACACTGAACACGCGGATTAATCTATATTTTGCAGGATATCTATAATGTGATCTTATGATGCCGAACCTCGACCCAAGAGCACTCAAAAGCATGATGGCAAAGATGGGGATGAAATCCAGTGAGATAGATGCGGAGCGGGTAGTCATATACTGCACAGATAGGGAGATAACCATAGAACGGCCGCAGGTTACGCAGATAGAAATGCAGGGGAGCACTAGCTTTCAGATTGCTGGCGAGGTCAGCGAACATGAAGCTGAGGTCAGATTCGAAATAAGCGAGGATGACATCAAGCTTGTCATGGAAAAGACCGGGGTGGATAGGGAGCGTGCGCAGGCGGCATTGGAGAATGCGCGGGGCGACCTTGCTGCCGCAATAGTGGAGCTTGGCGGATAACTCATTTTGGATATTTCACGCGGAACGCGCTCGCATACCTAATCTTATTTACAGTGTGGACGTTCTCTTCCTTTATGATACGATTCGCAATTGCGGCATCCACTGATTCGTTGCCGACCACGTTGGCCGACATTATGCCTTCGAAGTCTACCCGTTCTGGCAGCTCGCTGGCTTTTATCAGCTCGCCTTTGTAAAATTCTGAGTAATCCTTCAGGTTTATATAGATGCGACCGTCATCCACGACGGTGCCTATTAGAGACTTGTCGCACATCGCGAGTATTGTCCCGTTGTCGGTCTCGTGGAGCTTTAGATATATCATGCACTAACCATACAGGTAGAAAAATGCCGTTGCAAGCGTATAAAGGAATGCGTACCAGAAGAGCCATGCGCCCCCGGCGAAGTTGTGCTTTGTATAAGCGAGAATTCCGAACAGCACCAAACTTGCTGATATCGCAAGCTCTACCTTTGTGTTCTGCAGGGCAAACCTAAGGCTGCGTGTGCGGACACGCTTTTGGCGTATCCATACCTTTGCGGGATCAATGTTAAGTGCCGCGGCGATGGCTGCCTTGGTGCGCACCACGACAAGAGCAAAGTTCAGGAACAATATCAGAATCCCCTTTTTGAAGGACTTGAAGTATATCTTTGTTATGATTACAGGTACCAGCAATGACATCACGAACGCCGCACTGCCAAGTATCTCCAAATCTATTGCTATGTAATGCGAATTGAAGAATTGGCTTATTGATAGCGTTACGAATGGCGATGCCGAAAAAACTATGAGCACGGACATTACGGTAAAAAGCAATAGTATGATTGACATATAATTGAAGCCGAGGCCGTGCGTTATGTAATCTATGTGTGATAGGAAGGAGAGCTTCTTGCTCTTCTTATTGCTGTAAAAGTACCACAGAAACTGGGTATCCCCGTAGTTGTAGCGCCAGTGCTGCTTCACTAGCTGCGAAAAGGTGGTTATTGGCTTTCCGAGCGCATAGACCTTCGGGATGTAAAGGCTCTTGTAGCCCTCAACGTCAGAGAGGAAGCTAAAGAAGGTATCCTCTATCACGAACTCTGGAAAACCATGCACTTTCTCGAGAACACTCTTCCGTATGACGCCGCAGGAACCTGCAAATATTGCAGTATTGTCAAGGGCGCGCGCCTGCTGTACGAACTTGTAGAAAAATGCATCAAAAAGTGAGATAGACTGCGAGAACAGGCTATTTCCATTAAAGTAGCTTTTCTCAGTTTGCAGGTACGCAAGCTTCTTATCGGAAAAGTACGGCATTAGATCAATAAGGAAATTGCGGTTCGTAAGATATTCATCATAATCAAATACTGCGATGAATTCCTCCTTGATGTATTTGAGCGCGTTGTTCAGGTTTCCGGCTTTGAAGCCCTTCCTTGATTCGCGGCGTATGTATTGTATGCCGTTGGTTTGGCAGAAGGAGAGCAATTCACCGGTGATAGCGGCATTTGTGGAGTCATCGGCCAGATAGTACCGGACCTTGCTCTTATCGTACCGTATCTCGAGCAGCCTCGCGAGCGTACGCTTGACTATATTCGTATCTTCGTTGTATACGGGCACCACGATTGCGACTGTCGGAAGCCTTTTCATGGGCTTCAGGCGTTCCCGCACCTTCTCCAGATAGAACTCATAGAAATATGAACGGTAATAGGCAGATGCCGCAAAAACGTTGAACAGGCCCGATACTGCGGCGAGCACGGCAAAGCAGATGGCAAGCACATACATGTAGGTGCTTCTTGCTATTATCAACAAGTACCCAGAAAAGCCTATGCCGGCAATGGCAAGCACGACAAAAAGTGCGCTTGTTATTATTCGGGTATTGAAGAGCTTGTCTGGTCTTTCCGTAGTGAGCATCAAATCCTATTACCTTTTGACATGAAAAGGCATATAAAACTAATAAATGTGGGGTTAGATTTAATAATGCTTGAATGCCAGGGTGGCGGAATCCGGTAACGCGCCGGTCTCGAGATTTGTCTCAAGAGCTGATTAGTGATGCAAACAAGGCAACCGGTGCCCGCAAGGGCTTTAGGGTTCGAATCCCTACCCTGGCGAACTTAATCCTACTTCGGACGCCGCAATTGCTATATTTTTTACTGATACTGTGAAATGGCGGCAATTCCGCGAAATCTGCCCACTAACAAGTTTGACAAGGAACTTAAGGAAAAATACAGGAAATAGGTAGCCTTTATCGGGCCTATACAGCGGGCTACATTAAAATTACCGGGGAGGGCTTACCGGGACTAATCCGCTGCGCCTCGGGCACGCGCGGGCGCATTTACCCGGATAGTTTGCGTTGGGCAGATCCCGTCTGCACTTTTAGGTTTGATTTTGCGGGATTTGCACAATAAGCGCAAGCTATTTATGATTGAGTGCGAATTAGTTCATAATGGCAACGACCCGGTAGTTTGAAATGATCTTCAATAAATACAACAAAGTGCAGCATGTCTGTTATCTAATGGATGGGGACAGAACCTTTGCGATAATGGAAAGGGTAGATAAGAGTGATATTGAGCACCATGCGTACCATAGTGGCGCCCTATCGCTGGAAAATCTCATGAAGATGACCTTTGATGAGCTACGGATAAAGTACCTTTCGGTGAACCTCATCGGGCGCAGGAACTGCCGAAACCGCAATGAATCTGCATCTAAAATAGTCAGCCTCGTGCCGAAGTTTTTCGGGAAAAAGTGGGTCAATTACTTTATCGAAAAAAAGATAAGGGTAAAGTTTCTTGGCGACCTTGAGCTTTTTTGCAGCGTTGCCAAGGATCCTGCCGCAATAATGGCAGAAATACGGCGGATTGAGGAACTGACGTCAAAATTTGACAGCTTCTACCTGCATTTGATGGCGGCGTATGAGCCAGTGGTTGAATACCTGAAGCTATCGAAGAGCGGAAAGTTTACAGATCCGGAAGCGGCAAGGCGCGAGTACTACGGCTCTGACACGCCGGATGTGGATTTTATTGTACGTTCATGGCGACCAAAGCTATCTGGGTGCGTGCCTATAATGGTGAGCGACTATTCCGACATTTATCTCTTTCCCGCACCGTTCCAGTACTTTAAGATAGATCATTTCAGGTCAATAATAGATGATTACAATGCGCGGGTCGCAAATCCCCTGACCTACGGGCCCGCGGCCATAAAGGCCATACAGGACAACAGCGATAAGCTAAAGAATGGAAAGCCCATGGTCATAGGGAAGCGGGTTGGGGAGGTATGGCTGCCCATAGAATGAGCTACATACAGGGTTTGAGTGATTGGCATGGAATCTGATAGGCTGAAAAGCGATCTCACCGCGCTTGCGATGGTAAAGCACGTCATGGTAAACTATGCTGTCAATCTGCTTGACAGGAAGGGGGTATTTGCATCGCTCAAGAATCCAAATACCCTCGAGGCTATAAGCAAGGAATGCGGGCTCAGGCACAAGAAGATGCTTGAGAACATGCTGGATCTGCTCGTCGGGGAAGGCATTCTCGCATTCGGAGAGGGCAAATATTCGCTGAAAGGGCCAACGGGCACAGACATAACGGAAGCCAAAAGGTTTTTGTCCGGCGCATATAAAGAATCGCTGGAATGGATAGATTTCGTCAACCAGTTCTCTGATAAGACCCTCACGACGGGTGTCGCGTCTGAGCTTACCGGTTTCGAGGCAGAGAAAGCGATATACTATTGGAATAAAATAATGGAGCAGGGCCCGTTTTCATTGCGCGTCCTTGCCATAACAGAGCTCTATAAGGGCCTTGGCGCGGGCGCATTGGTGCTCGACTATGGGTGCGGCAGTGGAGTCGGGCTTGAACAGCTGTTGGAGCTTTCCAACAAGCCACTGCAGCTGATTGGCACGGATCCGAGCAACAAATTCTTTTCGGATGCAAAGAGGAGGATACAGGGACTGGCATTTGGCGATTCTGTAAGGAGCACAAACAAGGCCAACCTGGTATTTGAGGATTTCAAGAATCTGGACAGATACGAGGGGAAGCTTGATGCTATCTTCATCTCGATAATATTTAATCACATCGCACAGGCTGAGCACATAGCGGTTTTCAGAAAGCTGAATGCGTTGCTGAAGCCCGGGGGGAAGCTCGTTATAGTGCAACTTATCGATTTTGGAAAACATAATAGAAATCCGATTTGGGTGATGCACAACATACCCTCGCATAAAGGTTACCCGATGCGCGAGCAGTTCGTAAATGACCTGCGCACAGTCTTTGGAAAAGTTGACGAGCGCCTTGACGGAATGATAACAATATCAACTAAGTAGAAGCTCTAGATAGCCGCGCATTACATTGCTCTCGATTTTTGAAAACCTTATGGTTTTTCCAAATACTGTGGTCAGCATCCCTGCCAGAAAACCGGAGAATATCAGAAACGACGCCTCTTTGTAAAGCCCGTTATATGGGAAATAGCTCACCCCGGCACGATAGCCGTTTCCCTGCGCAGTAATCAGTATGTCGCCCCAGCCGAAAGCGGACAGGTAATCAGTTATGGTCTTGAGTGAAGGCGCTTTCACCGCATTAAGGATCCGAATCCCGGAAGTGAAAGCCGCATTGTATATATCTTCAGAGTAGTCCTTAAGATCCTTCTCTATAAGGTAAAGTGCACTCACTTCGAGTATAAAATAGCGTTCGTGGCCATTGAGGAGAAATCCGTTGTTCAGCGCGAAGAACTTTGAATCGAGCAGGGTCCGAAGGGAATAGTTGGAGTGGTTCAGCACCTTGGCGGAATTCAGTTTCGTATAGTCTGCATTAATTTCCAATTCAGAAAGATTATGTTCCTCAAAAAATTCCTTGCCGGATGCCATTAAACTATTCGCTGGGGCATAATGCAGCATGCCCTTTCCTGTTTCGGTATCAAAATTCTCTTGTATTCCCTCTATTGTGGGATCCTGGAAAAGATATGCCATAAGCCCGGCCGCGGCGGCTAGCGGAAGGAAATATCCGTATCCGAGCTTTTCTATCACTATCGGTTTTTCCATAAAATAAGTTGCGGATTTTGTGTCTAGATTTACCTTGCACTCTATCCTAGTCGCATAGGTACCCTCTATGAATTTGTTAATCACGTTTATGTATTCTACTAGCTGCCGGCCGCTTTTGTCCTTGATGCTTGAGAACTCACCAAGAAGCGCAAAACCATATCCAAAACGCTTGCCTACGGAGTACAGGGCGGCTTGCGCTTTCTTGCCTTTTGCGGCCATGGCCTTCTCGAAATTCACGAAGAAGTCCTCAGGCACGACCACTTGCCTTACCTTAATTGCCGTCTTGTTAGGCAGCTTAAAAAATACGAACCCAGGGACATTTATCTCCTGCGAGCGATTCATTATGAAGTGCTGGATGTAAAGCCTCATAACGTCGTCGGTAATATCCACATCCATTACCCTAGCATATTCAACCCGCCCTGCCCTATCTCATAGGATTTTATCCCTCCGGATATTTTTGTGGCCCTCATCTTCACTATCTCTATGGTCCTATTCAGCGTTTCTCCCACAGATGCGGATTTCAGGACTACCAGCCCATCGCACGCAAATTCGCTCACGCCATCACTTGTAATCTGGCCCTCTGGGCCCATGTTGCCGTAAGAGACCACAAGGTTCGTGGTCTGCTGCTTGCGTAGCATTTCAATTGCAAGGTAAATAAGCCGTTTCTCTGGGGAGCTCTGGTAGGAGATATGCCCCCCCACATCCACTGCAGATATCGCGTTTGCTGCGGAGCCCTCAACGGAAGAGGCAGTCATTCCCGCGTAACCTATAGGTATGCTGAAAAGGTCCAAATTTGTTATAAATGTGCTTAGGCTATCGAACACGACGCGTTTTGCGTCAGTCGATTCCCTTATTTCAGTTATGGTCTCAAATATGTTGAATTTCCTTTGGTCTAGCGGCACCACGAGGAATGTTATCTTTCCTTCCTGCACATATCTCTCTATTTCCAAACCCAGTTCCTTTGCCTGCTCCTTAAGCAGTGCCAGCCCAGCTGCAAATCCGGAATCAACTACAACATATATCCCATTCTCTCCTTTTGCGGCACCATCACATAGGTACTGCAGGGCAAATATGGTCTTTCCGGTTCCGGGCCCCCCAGCCAAAAGTATGGTGGACCCCTTTGGGAACCCGCCCTCCATCAAATCGTCAAACCCTCGTATGCCAGTAGTGATTCTTTCCATAGACACACCTGATTTCGGCGCAGTGCGCACGCGCTGCCCCATTGCCAGTCGTTCATTGTCTAGTGTTATCTCTGAAAATGTTTTTAAGGCTACTGAATTATTTTCAGCTACTGCGGTGCTAACCATATTATTCATACATCCCCACCCATACATTATCTTCTTTTCCAGATATTTATATCAATAGGTAAGGCAGGCTTCGCCAAATACCATTTCGTTGTGCTTATGCATGCCGAATACGTATGATTCTTCTGTTCCTGCCACCCCACACCTTTGGCAAGAACGTACTATCGGCAAAGTCCAACAGTGAATCTTCCAAGCCTTCCCTGGACAAGACGCGCCTAGCGCCTTAAAGGCAATGCTGAACATCGGCAGGTAGTTGACCGAGACGGCCCAGGCACCCATGCGACCCGTATGCGCCCGGTTCTTCTGATGCCGCGCAGATGCCTTCGGCTAGCCCTTAAAAAGAACAGAAAATGGAGAAGAGTTTTGCTTCCTTTCAGGCTTTAGTAATGGAATGCTCACAGATCGCTTGCGCTCTCTGCTTACACACCCATCCTATCAAAGTCGTCTATTGCGACCGCCCTAATGTCTCGTTTCGGGTCAGGCTTCGTCCTTAGATGCTTTCAGGACTTATCCTTGTGGCGCGTGGCTACCCGGCAATGCGAACACAACCGGTACACTAGTGGCGCCGATCCTTCGTTCCTCTCGTATTAAAAGGATCTTACCCTCTGGCATTAACACTCCCAGTAGATACTACCGTACTGTCTCGCGACGTACTGAACTCAGCTCGTGTTTGGTTTTAATGGACGAGCAGTCCAACCCTTGGTGGCTTGTGCACCACCAGGATACCAAAAGCCCATATCGATGTATCAATCCGCCAGGTCGATGTGTACTCTCACCGGCGACGAATCGGTTACCTCTAGAGTAACTTGTCTAACAGCTTGGAGCCCCATTAAAAGAGCTTCCAACGTTCATTAAGCCCCTGTTTCCAGTCTGCATCCCTCGCTCTTCAAGATACAGTCAGCCCTGCATTTACCTTTGCGCTTACCGGTGGTTTTCCAAACCACCTAAGCAGAGCATTGGTTACTTTCGTTTCCTTATCGAAAGCAACCGTCCAGTCTAACTACCCACCTGCTGCTGTCCTCTTTCGAGTCAGCTATGTATTAAACTAAGAGTGGTGTTACATTGTCGCTCCCCCGCAGCCAAAGCCACGGGATCGACGCTCCCACTTACGCTATGCATAGCTCAATGCACAACAACAACAGGCTGTAGTCAAGCTTCATAGAGTCTTCGTTTCCCACTGGGAGATCGCGGCATATTCACCGCGCAGTGAGTTCACCGGACCCAATGTTGGGACAGTGGGACAGTCGTTACGCCATTCATGCAAGTCATCTATTAAATGACGAGGTATTACGCTACCTCAAGAGAGTCAGAGTTACTCCCGCTCTTTGCCAGCGCTTCGCCCCCTTGAAAAGGGTGTTCACATACTGGCGGTGAGCAGGCGTCACCCACCATACTAAGCCTTTCGGCTTTGCGGTGAGTTGTGTTTTAGATAAACAGTCGCTGCCCCCTGGTTTGTGACATCTGCGCATACAATACGCAGACACAGCTTCTCGAAAACTTACGCTGCTAATTGGCCGATTTCCCTAACATTGGTTAGCTCCGTCACACCTTAGCCTTTTCAGCTAGCAGCACTT
>CAZQGC010000012.1:0-27444 GCA_964592765.1 Microcaldota archaeon | reverse complement strand
ACGTGGTGGAAGTACTTGTAGACGTGCTAGAAGTGGTCGAGGTGGAAGTACCTGTGGAGGGGCTGGTTGGTGTTCCGGTTGGTGTGGCTGTCGGGGTTGCAGTTGGCGTGGCTGTTGGCGCCGCAGTAATTATCGTTGGTACGGTAGTAACTTTGGGAGCCATGAGCGTTGCTTTTTCTATAATTGTACCGTACGCTGTTGTGTTGTGTTTAGTACCAAGGTCCGTATAGTTTACGACAATATACCCTTTATAAATACTGCCGAGATTTCCAGAAAATACGGTGTTCCCCGAATAACACTGCATCGTGAATGTAGTATTTTCATTGGCAACTAATTTTTTCGCGGGAGTAACAGGCTGCATATTAATTGAACTCAGATTTGTACCACATCCAATCGCAGTTATGTTTATGGTGCCCGGATTATACTGTGAAAGCGTTACAACAAACAGGCCGTTCTGAGCCAATGCACTGAATGAGCATCCAAAGTTACCTTGCACTATGCATTGCGAACTTATCAAATTGGACGGATTTAAATATCCGAGTACATACAAAATTCCAAGCAGTACAGTGATTATCAAAATAGCCCAGCCATATGTCGTAAGGTACTCAGTTGCAGATTGGCCTTTAGAAATCCTTAGTGAAACCATAAACTCTCTATTATATCAAAACATAAATTTAAATGGATTATGTAATTGACCCGGTGCGTCCTGCAGAATCTTCCATCTCGATGGACTGGTCCAGTCTAAGAAGCGGGTCACCTAACAATTTTACTGACTGTCAGATTTATTGGCCAGGTATAATTAAAGTTAGTGGACACTACCGGAACCAGTTTATTCGATTTTACAAAATAGGTGCACTGCTGACCAGTATTCGCATAGGCAGGATTGTCGTTCCATATTTTACAGGATGGCGAATAATCGAAATATGCACAATCGCTGAGGTTCGTATATTCGGCTGAATACGTGGACAGGTTTGTCCAGCCCGTGTATATATTTGACCGGTTTAAGATATACCATAATGGCGGTTTGAACGTCACAACGATGCAATTGCTTGGAATTTCCTTGTAAAATGAAAGTATCATGGCCAAATCAGCCCGTTCTGCGGCAAAGGGCACGATCTTTGTGGGATTTAGTGTGGTGATTGTAGATATTTCGTAGATTGCGGAGGACATCACCAAAAATATGAGGAATGCCATAACCGTGATCCTTAATCCCACTTGCTTATTGCTCTTTGCCCCGAAGAATGATAATATCCACTCATAGGCGCCAAGAACACCCAATGCGGAAAGTATTGCGAGCGGTGTGAACGAGGAGAGAAAGTACCTGGAATCAATCCCTTCTGCGTATGTCAGGCCACCAGCATAATATGAGGTATAGAAGAGTACCACAATGGCGAACCACGCAAGTGTGGTCGCAAGTTCTCTGCGCCGAGAGCGCAAAATCAATAGGATTATGCCGAAAACCGCAAATATTGTAAATGTAATCGGAAATTCAACATTAAAATAGTACCCCGGCGCACTCGTTTTTACGTAATTGAGCCCACCAAACCAAAAGAGGGTGTTGTTGTACGCATTTTCGCGCAGATAAATTAGCGAGAATTTGGGTTGGTTTGGGGAGGTACCAAATGAATCTGTGTTGCTTATGTAGATAAAGGCTAGCTGCAACATTGAAATTAATAGGAAAAGCACCACCAAAACCAAGAATTTTTTAATATCAGTTTTGGCTTTAGGTCCCTTGAACTTGTATTTGTAAAAAAGGAGGACAGACAATGTTACTGGCAATATTATAATTGCATCCACTTTCGTAGACAGGGTAAAGGCAATTGAAAATACGGAAAGGACGCCGAGGCTAAATCTCTTGGTTCTCATATACGCCGTAATAAACAGTACGGACAGTATAACGAAGAGCGTTGTTGAGATGTCAGGTACTGAAGATTCTGCGTATCTTATCAATAATGGCATGGCGGCAAATATCAAACCTGTTATAAGAGCTACCCGGTAATCTTCGGTTAGATTAAAGGACGTATAGAATACGGCAATTATGGCGATTGCGTACAGAAACAGGTTAAGGTCGAATGCGGTATTGAGGCCGGTCCCGAGAACCATGAATGCTACTGCCTCCATTAGTGGCCAGCCGCTCGGTTGGTGAAAGAGGCCTATGGAATTGGGCATGCACTTGTCCAGTACGGAAAAACTGCATATACCCGCGGCATGGTTATATATCATAGACTTTGCGATCGACGCGTATATGTATTCATCGTTGAATACCAAGACCGTAGGCTTGACAAAAACATAAACCAGCGAGGCCGATGTGAGGGATAGCAGAATGACGTACAGGCTGATGCGTTTCGGAATTCTCTTGTATATTTTCACCAGGTCTTTGTAACCAAGCGAAAAAAATAGTATGAATCCTACGAACAGGAAAATGTCGTAATAAAAGTATATTATGCTCCCATAACGTGAAATATCTCTGATTATGTTGCTAAACTGCGGGAATGCCAAAAGAATAACAGATAACGCAAGACCGTACATTACTTACCCCTTTTACGCGCACGAGCGATCCGTTTCCCCGTCGCGTACTGCAATTTATAAAAAAGCAAGACATAGACAGCTAGGATTGCGCCGGAACCGGCATACAAGATTATGTCCTGTGCGGAAGTTTGTTTTGCCGTGCTCGAATTTTCTGGCTTCGTAGTCACGAAACTACCGGTAACTTCAGCCTGCGATGCGATCAGATTGATTATTGACTGGTCTACTGCACTTAGATTATAAAATTTTATGTTTTGCGAGTTGTTTTGCGCGTAGACCTCCGAAAATGTCCCATAAACGCCAAAATTGACGAAGGTAATGTTATGTGAAACATTAACCCATAGCCCGCTTCCATTATATGTCGAATTCGGCGCAATGTCTGTATTGTATATGTTTACATAAGACGAATTTGAAACGTAGATACCATTTCCGGATAGGCGGCAATTCATTATGGTAATGTTCTTTGAATCCAAAACCTCTATCCCGTATGTACTAGCCAATATCGTCCCATTTCTGCAATCTATTATTATGTTGTTTCCGATCACCAACGCACCGATCCCACAGGGTGCAGTTCCGAGACTGGTACCGGCCGGTGAAGAAACCGGATGTAGTGTGCCATCAATCATATTATAATATCCCGGCCTGTTTATCCTTGAATACGGGACACTGTAGTTGTACATGCTGCTGCAGAACGCTAAGCCAAAGCTGAATGAGGGAGTTGTAGAATCCTGTATGAATCTGATCTTTCCGTTCTCCGCAGTACCGTTTGCCAGAGTGATTGATGAGTTCATGCCCAAACTCAGACCGGAGGTGTAATTCAGGATATATATGAGGGTGCCATTCTCGTTATAAGAATAATTCTGATTCGGATAGTCGAGGAGATCTACAAACGAGGAGCTGCTTGCAATTGAGTTGTTTATCGGATTTAATACAAAACCGTCATGGTACCTATATATGTAGTAGCTGAAGGTCCAGTTTCTATCTTGCGGCGGGATTGCAACGAGCCATGTAATGGTCATATTTTTTTGGTTGTTATCGGGTACGACATTGTAGTTGAAAGAGGGATACTGCGGTGCTATATACATTGGGGTGATGTTCATGCTGGAATTCATATCTAATTTGAACATTATCAGCTGGTCATACGCAAAGAAGGAATAGTCTACATAGTATGGCCCGTACCTAATGAATTTACCATTAGATATGGTATATCCAGGCAAAATAAAGGTCTTGTTTCCGTATATTATACCGTAATCGGTATGCTTCGGCTCTGGTAGGTATATGATTGAGCTTTGGTTGTATATTCCGAACGGCACTTTTTGGCTCAGATATGCAAATATGTCAGACATGTGCTTCGAAAACGGCGGATCCAGCTGCATCTGTGAGCTGTTTAGTTTTATGGTGTCATTTAGGGAGGGTATAATATAACCATAAAAGGTCAAACGGTTCCCGAATGTTGCAGCGCTGTTTGCACCGAACGGCTCGAACACATTTATGTTTAGGTAGTAGCCTACATTAATTTTTGAATTTGAACCTGCAAAAGAGGGCGTGAATTCTGGTTTTTCCCAACTCACAAGATTTAATTCTGTGTTGTTATATAGCCGAATGTTCGCGTTTTCGATATCGCAATCGTAAAGCCAAACGTTGTTGTTGTCCCCATATAGACTCACGGAAGAATTTTTGTCCAGTACGGCATTGTTGCAACGTATGCCGGCATTCGAGACACCAGGCTGGACGTTTATGCTGATATTCGCACAGCCTTGCTGAACTGTGTAATTTGATCCGGAATTCGTGACACTCATATTGCAGCCTTCAGCATAACCAACCCGGCCAGAATAGGCCACCGCCGAGAGGGTGGATACGGCGGCAATCATAAACAGCAACCAAATCATTTTTGGCATAAAAACCACAGACATCCGGCAACGTACATTCCAGCTCTTATCTCTAAATAGGTCTTTAAAACTTTTGAGGATTCTGGCAATTCATATAGTTTACCCTTTATTATTTTTATAATAGAGGTTCCCGGTATAAACCCATAAGACAGTGCCGCTGTTATTCATACCGGGGTGTATGGTTGCCGAATCATTGTAGAGGTTCGCAACGAGTTTCAAATTGCACAGCGCGGGATTATATGACCAGTTCTCCGAGATCGTCCACAGTCCAATGCCATTGATTTCATTTATTACAAACGGTGGCGGTATTATTAGGTAGGTATTGTTTGGTATATCCTTGCAATTAGGCATGTAAACACCGCCATACGCGTGCTTTATGCTATATTCGCTGCTGTACAGGTTAACTGTTTTTACCGTGGGTTCTCCCATGTAGTAATATACATACCACTGGGTAAGCGAGGACCCGTAGATGCTGACATTCTGCAAATCGGGTACGGTCTTGAGGTATCCTGCGATAAACTTCAGGTATAATGTCGTTTCATAGTTGTACAGCCAATATGCATAATCCAATGTGATTGTAGTGGCAAAAAGGAACGCAATAACCATCAATACGATGAACGTGGCAGCGGTTTTGTGCCTTACCGAAACGCTCCTGTATATATTGTCAAGACCGGCGGCTATGATGAGCACAATGGGCACCGTAACCAGTATGGTAAATTCCGACAGTTTGTATATAGGTTCGTAATGTTTCAGGCTCATGGTGCCAAATTCCATATAAAGCATTACAAATGAGGCCCAGCCCATTGCAAAATACGATCCGGATTCCCTTTTAAATAGGAGGTATATTCCAAACAGAATCACAAAATAGCTGAAGAGCCCAACTACGTTAAAATTTATCTTGTTGATGTTGAACATCTCACCGTACAGCATGTATATGCTCCCCGGGCCGGACGGATACTGGTACGGGAAAAAAACCGACAAGTAATATGTCAGGTCGGGATTTGTGTAATATATAGTGTTATTGACACCCCCAGTTGAACTATAATAATGGTCTGTCAGGGCAATCTGGTAAAACGGCTGACCGGTAGATGACAACCAAACATTCACAAATCCGTATGCAAACAGGCCCGTGGCGAAGCCGAGTAGGTATAGCAAGGGCACATAACTCCGCGCAAGATTTTTTCCACGAAGATTCATGAGGGTCTTGGCGATCGCGTAGAAAGTAAAGAATAAGAAGTACAAATAAGATAATGGATCTATTAACGTACCAAGAAATGTAAACAATCCGGCAAGCAGGTACATTGCGGGGCGATCCTCCTTTTTGGCGATTACGAAGAAAAGCGCAGAGAGCGTAAGATACATGCCCAAGGACATGAATCCATTCGGAAGCGAACTGTATTTCAGTATGAGCGGATAAATCGAAAAGAGGAATGATGAAAGCAGCCCGACCCTATTGCCACTCATTTCCTTGCCTATAAAAAAGACCGCAATTACCGTAATGAGGTAGCAGACATATGAGTAAGCCCCGGCGCCCATATCTGTAAATCCAAATATCTTGACAAACAGGGCAAATGGGAATATGAACAATGTCCTTACTGAGAAAATGTCAGCTGTCTCCTTGAAAGTGCCGTGTATTATGCCGGAGAGTAGCACGGCGTAATTAGAATCGTCGCCATAAAGGCTCATTCCCTTGAACAGCAGCCCTGCAAGAACGGCAGCAAAAACGAGTATTATGCATAGGAACAGATATGCCTGTTTATCTGTTAGCCCACCCACAATTCCTTTCCTTTTTATGAAATGCACCATTATTGGTTTTTGGTTAGGCGCCGGATTCGTTCGGGCAGGCATGTGATACGAAATCTGGGGTGGTGGGCATTCGATGCAGCTATGACGGAATTCCGTTACAATCTCGTTGTGCCACATCCAATACTGGACACGCATGGGCGATTATTTTATTGTGGCGACCAGCCCGTCTATCACTCCGTTGACTCCTATTCCGCCCGTAGACCTAACGACTATCCTATGGCTAAGGACTGGCTTCGCAAGAAACTTGATATCGTCTATCGTAACCTCCTTTCTGCCCTCTATCATAGCCTTTGCTTTTCCGGCGCGCATAAAGCTTATATCCGCCCTCGGACTGCCCCCCATCACCACGTGTATGTCGGTCCTTGTCGCACGCACGAGCCTGGTTATATAACCCGCTACCTCATCGGTCATCACTATGTGGTTTAACTGATTTTGAAGGTCGATTATGTCCTTTATGTCCAGTACTTTGGCGTCGGTGACCTTCTCCTCACTCTCTTTTATGCGGAGCATGCCGAGTTCTCCTTCCTCTCCGGGGTAAGTAACCGAAAGCCGAAGCAGAAACCTGTCTGCAAGAACCTTTGGCAGCGAAGTCGTGCCCTCTATATTAAGCGGGTTTTGGGTTGCCATGCCGATGAATGGCCTCTCTAGTGGAAGTGTTTCATTACCCAGAGTGACTTGCCTCTCCTCAAGCGCCTCCAGTAGCGCTGTGGTAGTCTTTGGCGGGGCTCTGTTCAATTCGTCTATGAGCAGTATGTTTGTGAATATGGGCCCCTTCTTTATACGGACATTCTTGTTATCGTCGACGTACGCGAAGCCGACTATGTCCTTTATGTCAAGGTCGGGCATTCCTTGGATTCTTCCGAAGCTCGCGCTTATCGCATTCGCGAGCGTCTTCGCCATCGTCGTCTTTGCGACGCCAGGGACCCCCTCCAGAAGCACATGGCCGTTCGCGACTATCGCTATGAACATGAGCTCTATGATGTCCTCGTTGCCGGATATGTGCTTCTTCATCTCGGCGAGCGTTTTCTGGTATGCTTCCTTGCCGTCCATGGATACCCCGATTTATACAGGATATTTCATATCAGGCTTTTAAATGATGCGGTAGGAGCGCGCGACGCGCGATAAAACAAAGGGATATAAACATAAGCGACAGCATACAATGTAGATTCCACGACGGCGCCCATGCCTAGGTCCATATGTGGGGACACCGCTGCCGTTTGTGGATTGTTGGCGTGATTTACACGGGTGCGCTTGCGTCATTGAAGGAATCCGACTCCGAATTGTACGGTTACATAAAGAAGGAGCTCAAGAGGCAGCGCGAGACCATCGAACTCATACCTTCGGAAAACTTTGCCAGCCCCGCGGTCATCGGGGCGCTCGGCACCGTGCTCACGAACAAATACTCTGAGGGTTATCCAGGAAGGCGGTATTACGCCGGGAACGCGCATGAAGACAGAGGGGGACATAGAATTCCTGGAAAAGTACGAGCGCCCACTGCACCAAGATGATTAGGAGTAGGGACGGCACCCTTCAAAACATTTTTATTCTTTTATATGCATAAGTTAGTGGAAAGAAAGGCTGGCTTTAGTTAGCCTTGGTTATGTGGGGAAGCAAAAGTGATAATAATGATAGGCAAGGATTCGAAGAGCGAAGGCACTGTTCCGCTGAACGTGGTCTGGGACATACTCGAGACGAGGAGGAAGCAGAAGGAGCCGATATACGAGCAGCAGATAGCGCTCGAGCACGCGGAGAAGTTCAAGGTTACAGGACAGCAGTTCAATAAGATGAAGAAGGCGCTGGACGCGCTTGGCCTGCTCAAGGACGAGACCATAGTCAAGCTCATAGACATACGCCCGAAGAACGCGGCCCTGCTGAAGCAGATACTTATGCCCGAGAAGAAGGTATTCCCGGACGATGCCATAAGCAAGATGCTTGCGATACTCAACGAAGCTTAAATTTAATGTGATTCGATGCCGGAGCAAACCGACGAGAGGAAGGAGGAGCACGCATACGTGCTGGACTTCATGCTTAACGGAAAGTCCTCTTCTGGCAAATCAGAGCCCATATCGCAGCTCGTGGGGGAGCGTTGGTTCACCCTGCTAGAGGCAACGACCAAACCCGGAAGCACGCTCACTATAGGGGAACGAGTCTACATTGGCAACGGCGAGCGTGATAAGATAATGCTGATTAAGGCCAGAATAAGCTATTCCGAGCTTACGCAGACGGCGAACAACGAGCTCAGGACAATAGTGTCAAATATCGTCAGGGGCGACGAGAAGCGCTTTGTTAGCGCATTCAACAGCATGGGACCGCTGAACATACGGGAGCATTCGCTGGAGCTGCTCCCGGGCATCGGGAAGAAGCACCTCAATGCCATACTGAAAGAGAGGTCTGCAAAACCGTTCGAAAGCTTTGAGGACATAGAGAAGCGCGTTCCGCTCATGCAGGACCCGGCGAAGCTCATCGTAGAGCGCATCATAATGGAGCTTGAGGGCAGCGAGCGCTTCTATATGTTTGTCAAACCCTACTTCAAGAAGTGAGCGCCGTGTGCACTCCCAGGGACCCCGGAATTTCAATCGGGCAGCTCGGCGGAGGCGATGCTGCAGCGCTCGCGGAACTCGCGAACGACATCGGAATCGCGAGGAGCGTCTCAGAGCCAGGCACCTTTCCGCATCCTTATAAAAGGGAGAACGCCATGGCGTTCATAGAGTATGCGGCGCAGGCGTCAATATCAGGCATCGAATTCCCGTTCGGGGTCTTCCTCGACGGCAGGCTCATCGGCTCGTGCAGCATACGGGAACCGAACTATGGGAAAAAAGAGTGTCAAATAGGCTACTGGATAGGCCGCGACTACCAGAACAAAGGTTATGGCAAGGAAGCGGTGCTGCTGCTGCTCGACTTTGCATTTCGGGTTCTTGGCATGAAGCGGGTGAGCGCGGAGACGTTCGCTGCGAACAGGAACTCAATTGCGCTGCTGCGCAGTGTGGGTTTTAGCCCGAATGGCAGTGGCAACCTGACTTCAGATGCGGCGTCGCGCGGGCAGAGTGCCAAATTCTTATTGACCCGGGGCGGCTATATGAAGCGGCGGGGCAAACAGGAAATACGGATTAACTGATTGTAGTATGGTATTTACTTTTTACATGAACATTGCCGTGTCCCACAATAATGAGGATACATATGGCCATTCTGAGAACGGAAACGACGGAATTCCACAAGCGGGGAGCGCGCAAGCTCGCGTGAACATGGATATACCGTACTGTAGGCTCTAACACGAAAAGGCCATCACTCAAGCACGGCAATGACGCTTTGCCATGCAAGGTTAAGACACAATGTCATACTTGCCCCGGACCAGGTTGTCCGAGAACCTTACGATGTCGCTAAGCCTCCCCTCCGCCACTGCAGCGACCTTGCTCCGTATCCTGTCAAGCTCCCTTTTGTCGTCCATCACGAGCTCCAGGTTCAGGTTTTTCGGGTCGTCGATCGGGCGTCCAATCTGCGAAACAATATAGACTGTGCAGTCCTTTATTTGCGGGTACTGGCTGACGACGTCCTTTGCAATCTCGTTGGAGATTATGCTGTATATCTTGCCAACATGGTTTATCGGATTCTTGCCGTGCGCCGCCTCGAGGGTCATGTGCCTGAATGGGGTTATAAGCCCGTTGACGCGGTTGCCCCTGCCCACAGATCCGTCATCGCCAGCTTCGCAGCTGAGCCCAGACTTGGTCAGGTAGATGTCGTTTGTGCTGTGTGAGTCCCCGTTGTTTATTATGGCGGTGACCTCGCGCTTTGTGTACTTCCTTGCATTCGAGAGTATATCTTTCCTTATGCGCTCCTTCTGGCTTATGTAGTCGTCTATTGATTTCACGTACTTCGCTACGAACGCTATGGCCACAGTAAGCATTATTTTATCGCCCTCGCGCACGCCCATGACCTTGATGTCTTCGCCAACAGCCGGCATCCTTTTCTTGTAAGCCGCGCCGTTAAGGTACCTTTCAGTATTGAGCGTAAGTGATTCGGTTTCGGTGAATGGAGCAAAACCTATCCCAAACGAAGTGTCGTTTGCAAGCGGCACTTCCGCTCTCCTGGCAAACACTCCGTTGAGGTCTGCCGAGCCCTTTTGTATCTTTGTGACGAAGCGCACCTCCTTGTTCAAGTCGAGGAAGCGAGTGTTCTCGCGGAGATAGTCCTTCGCGGCCTTTATCACTATTGCATCAACCGGTATGTTCTTGCCTTCGAACCTCCGGGTTGCCCTTCCCGCGACAATCACCTCTACGGGCTTCGTTATCCTGCCGCTGCCGAATGATACCACAGACTCGCCGCCAACTATCAGGCCTTTGTCGACATTGTGATGGAGCACCATTCCCGCATTCTCCTTGTACGCCCTGCCAAGTTCTATGCTCGCCTTCTCAACTATGCCATCTATGAGCGAATCCGGATGCCCTTTGCCCTTCCTTTCAACGTATTCGACAGGCTGCGCCTCCAAAGAAGTCCTACCAAGATAAGTCACGTTTATGTTCCGCATCGAACCATCTGATCATTGATTTATGTGAATAGTCAATTGAATAGTTTTTAAAGGTTACACCGTGGGAATTTTATGCAACTATAATTTCTCCGGGAGCTTTTGCGTTGCGTTTAATCTCAACTATCTGTGAAAGAAGCTTTGCTTCCTCTGGGGTCAGCATGTCTGGATTGGTCTTAAACGTGTACTCGTCCGCATCGCGCACACGCGTGTAGAGCCTTTGTCCGTCACGGATCTGCCTGCCAAATGTTGGGCCTTCGATGGATATTGCGACACTCTCGCCCTTCTTTGCCTCCTGGAGCGCATTCTTGTCGTTCTGTATGCCCTTTATCTTACCTATTATGGTGCCGGTCTCGCTCATAACAACGTAGCCGGGCCTTATCCTGCCCTCGTCGACATTGATCCCGAATATTGCCGGATGCGATGCCCTAAAACACGAGTTCGGCAGTATGCTTATCTCTGCGGGATAGACCGCGTCCTTCTCAATGCCCTCTTTTGTCACCCTCTGCATGTCGCCCACGAATTGCTTGTAGTCATCTATGAGCTTATAGATTATGTTGCTGGATATTATCTTGATGCCACTTTGTGCTGCAGTCTCCATTGCCTCGTGATCGACAGAAACATTAAATGCCAGTATTACCGCACCGCGTGGGTCAAGGCCGCGCATGGCAAACGCATCCAGGATGTCCCGCTTATTCACCATGCCAAGCGACTTCTTGCTTATATTTATGCCGGTAATCTTCAGAAGCTTTGATATCGCCTCGATGCTGCCGATCGAATCGGCCTTGAGTATGAGACCGGTCTTGTCAGTCATGAATACGTCTCCGATCTCGGTGTTTATCTCCTCATGGTAATTGCTGTTCGCAACTTTGAGTACTGGGGAGCCGGGCAGCGCATCGTCAAGGCCAGTGCCACTTATCTTGACCCCGCAGGCAGCGCCCACCTCGTTGACATAATAGAACTTGCTTGAGGATTCGCGGATCTCGTGCAGGGGTTTAGGCTTCAGCAGCGCTTTTATCTTTGCGGTCGCGACGCCGGCAGCAGTCGCGAAGGCTATAGTGTCGTTTATTTGGAGCTTGCCGTCGTAGAGTATCACGTCTATGGTTATGCCGAGCCCCTTGACCTCCTTCTTCTCCAGTATGCTCCCCTTTCCGGGGTCGTTTTCCCCTATGTCGAGGCGCTTACCGAGGAACCTCTGCGACAGCCCCGCAACGAGCATAAGCAGCTCCGCGAGGCCCTCGCCGGTCTTTGCACTCAGCGGTATTATCGCGATCTCAGACTTGAACTCGGTAATCCGGTCGTAGCGCTCGCTTGAAAAGCCCAGCTCGCTCATCTTCCCTATTAGCTCGTACATTTTTTCGTCCAGGGTCTGCACGACCTGCGCATTCTGGCCTTTCAGCGCATCCGCAATGCTATTTGATTTTGTATTGCGCCACCCCGTAATCAGGTCGATCTTGTTTGCGGCCACAATGAACGGAGTCTTGTACTCGCGCAGAATCTCTATGGCTTCGATGGTCTGTGGCTCGAACCCTTTCATTATGTCGATGACCAGTATTGCCATGTCGGCAGCGCTGCCGCCCCTCTTCCTGAGGTTCGTGAATGCGTCATGGCCCGGCGTGTCTATGAACAGCAGGCCCGGAATCAGCATCTTGGATCCGGTTTTCTGCATCATGTCGCCGCATATCCTGTTTATCACGTCAATCGGAACCTCGCTGGCGCCGATGTGCTGGGTTATGCCGCCGGCTTCCCTCGCCGCTATGGTGGAATTCCTTATCCTATCGAGCAGCGAGGTCTTGCCGTGGTCTATGTGGCCCATCACGCAAATTATAGGTTGGCGTATCATACGAACACGACTAGGATGCATTTACATACATCTTGAGCAGGAAACTATTTTATAAGTAGCCCATCGCCATTTTTTTACCGGTTTACACGCGCGCTTCTTTAATCTTTAAATTCTTTTAAACATAATCCCGATTGATCCAATGGCAACGGTAGGCGAAATCGCCAAGGCGCTCATGCAGTGCAAAGACCCCGAACTTGATGCTAACATCGTGGACATAGGGCTTATTTACGGCATACAAGTCATAGATAACAAGAACGTCCGCCTCACCATGACGATGACTTCTCCCATGTGTCCAGTCACAAGCATAATACTAGCGGATGCGCAGCTCCGCGTAGAGGCAATTCCGGGAATCGAGAAGGTGGATATCGAGCTCGTCTGGGATCCGATGTGGAACCCGGAGATGATGAGCGACGAGCTCAAATACAGAAGCTATTCGTAGTTGGCTGGTCGCATGCCGGCCGCCGTCCGGAGCGGCGTTTGGGATCACTTATTGTACATGAAATAGGAGTTCATTTCTCCGTAATTGCTGTCGATTTTCCTCTTTATGTAACTGCCAAGGTCTTTCGGCTCCTTTCCGTTCGAAAATCTCGTTTTTACGAGGAACCCGTGGGCGCCGTCGGTCACGTAAACTTCCTCAACTTCGCGGAAAGCTATCAGCTTCTCGGCGAGCGCGTCTATGCTTGTGTTCTCCTTCGGGTTCACGAGATAAAACTTGTAAAACCCGTCATTCGCCATCTTCTGCATCTTGCGTGTTTTTCCACCCATCTCTCACACCAACATTATCGGGATTACAGTCATAGAAGATATGCCACATCATGTTTGACGGCTATATCGCGCGACCCGGTTTTATGGCCCTTGACTTTTCGGCTTTCCGGAATTTCTTTGTACGCCATTCATTGATGAATTTGATGTACACGGCATCACACGAGGTTTTTATTGACAGGAAAAGAGGTCAGGGGGCAGGGTAGGTAAAAATAGCCATCCGTACGAACGGATTATATCATTTATTTTGCCCCGCACCAGCCCACTTTGATAAACATTATGTCTAAGGTTGTATATCAAAATGTGCACGCGGATTAAGCTATATTATTGCTTGAATAACGAATATATTTTATTTATTCCATGCTTTTTTGTTTCAAATAGACTTTATTACAATGTTTATGCCTGTAAATTGTTGCATAGATAACTTTATATACGTTCGATGCATAGTCTTATGAGATAGGGGAATTGGAATGATTGCTCCGAAGGAAGTACAGGGCACATTCGAAAGATTAAGGCTCGAGTACTCCTTCTATATAGTCTTAGTAAAACTGAATGGCAAGTTTTACGTTTACAGATCAAAATCGTTCTGGAATAAGGAAATGAGGAAGGTTCAAAGCAAGACAACCTATCTCGGAAGAATAAAGGAGGACGGCACATTTGTCAAAAAAATAAAGCAGAACGGCACCGGAGAAAACGTAATCGCGCCGAAGGCGCCGACAAAGCTAAGCCCTGCGGATATGACAATACTCAGATACCTCAGCATGAACTGTAGAATACCGATCCAGAGGATTGCGAAGGCAGCGGGGTTGAGTATTGCGGCCACAGAGCACCGGAAGAAAACACTGGAAAAGAAATTTGACATACGTTATTTTAGCAGCATAAATTACACGAAACTCGGTTTTTCGGCATACCTGGCGTTAATCAAATTCGAGAGGGATGTACCGCCTATCGAGGATATTCGAACCGTCTTCGAAAAGGAGCCCAGGGTGCAGCTCGTAATGATGGCGCAGGGCGACTATAATGTAGTAGCATATATTTTAGCCGAGAACAACTTGACGTTAAGTAAGGTCTTATTTAATATGAGGAAGGACGAAAGGATTAGTCAGTACTACTCATTATGGAATGTGATTGCAGTTGATGAATCGTATGGCTATGTGCCATTGCGGGATTCGTTCTTTGAAGTAGTGAAAAATAGCGTATGGAAAAGAACGAAGAATGGAATCAAACCGTCAGTAGATAGCATAAAACAAAGAGAGTACCTGCTTTTAAGGGCACTCAATTCTGATGGGAACGTATCCTTCGCGGAAATAGAAAGAAAATGTGGTTTTGGCCATGGGGCAGGCAAATACATATTTGACAAACTCAAAGAGAAGAAAATATTATTGGGAGAGACAATGACGATGAGAAATTGCAACATAAGATATAATGCAATTATGTTCGTAGATGTCGTGGAAAATTCTGCTTTTATTAATGACCGCAAGAAATTTATCGAGTATATAATGAAAGATTACGATGCGCCGATAAATAGGTTTATGTTTGTTGGAGATACGGCTTCCCCAGACGGAATAATATGCATACTCCCCATTTTTAAAGAGGGGGAATTGGAAGCGGAATTAGAATGGTTAAAAGGGCACATAGGGGGAATAAGATTAAAACCGTTGGTGTTGACGCAAACAATCTTGGGCGAACTCTGCTACAGAAAACTTGATAACAATTATGCACAGCAAAGCGTAGTACTAAAAAAAGATTACAAACTAAACCCCATAGAGGACATAATTGATTATGCCTCCAATTAGAAAGAGGGCGTTAACCGCCGCTTGGCGCCACTTTTTGTACAATCCATGCCTTCACTTATTTGCAATCTCAACAAAGGCATAACCTTTTTCTGCATCAATACTGCGCATTGTGGTCTGCACGCGTATATTCCACGATCTCGTGCTTCTCGAACCATATGGCAAGCTCCTTCTCGGCGTCCGGCTTGCTGGAAGACGCGTGTATTATGTTCCTGATTGGCCTGCCGGACGAATCCGCGAGCTCGTATGAATCGCTGGACAGACTGCCGCGTATGGATCCGGGATCCGCAGTCCTCGGTTCCGTCGAACCAACCAGCTTCCTCACTATGAATATGGCATCATTCCCTTCCACCGCCATCGCGATGACCGGCTTTCCCGAGAGGGAGTTTATGAGCTGATTGCGTATGCGCTGGCCTATCTCGAGCTCCGTCTCATTCACTTCCTTCCCCTTCTCCAGGTATGAGGCCTTTGTCTTCGCCCCCATAGAGGTGAGCCACTCCCTATCGTCGGGATAATGCCGGCCCATGCGCTCTTTGTCGGGCTTGAGCATCTTCAACGCTACAATCTTCAGGCCTGCAGATTCGAATCTTCCCATAACTCTCCCGGAAAGCGCCCTTTCAACACCGTCGGGTTTTATCAGCACAAGCGTTTTTTCTATCATATAATCACGGTATCTTATGTTGTCAAACATAATAAAGCTATCGCGGGCCGCACTTCCTGGTGCTGCAACTCACCAATCGTCACCTGTCCTGCGGCGCTTCTTGCTCTCCCGCAGCCCTTCGAGCCGCCTTTCCCTGCTGCCGAACCAGTAGGATATCGCCAGGAATATCAGGAGGCTTGCCGTGAGGAGCGCGCTGCCGGAAAGCAGGTTCTTCAGGGGCGGAAACAGGCTTAGCACCAGGTATTCTATTATAGACAGGTAAGCCACCATAGTGACAGGTATGGAGGTGTAATCGTACCAGCCCCTCCTTATGTTGGACCATAACTTGTGCAGCATGGAGATGTGCTTAATGATGTGTTTACGCCGCTCTTCCTTCGTTTGCATGCGAACCGCCTTTATCAGTTATCAATGGAAGAAAGCATATTTAAATATCACAAACGCAGCCAATTGCAGTGATTGCATGACAGATACGATGGTCACACGGAACCGCACAATAACTCCGCTTTCCGGGAGGGAAGAATGGACGGTCGCGTTTAGGCGCTTGTCGGACCGTGGAGGACTGCCGCCGAACGCGCTGCATGATTCCGTACTCTCAAGGCTGCATAGCTTCAAACAGCTCGGCAGCTATTACCCGGCATGGGCCCGCGAAGTTTTGGCCTATCCGGATATGGGCGGGGTATTTGCCCGTGGGAAAGACATAGTGGCGGATTACGGGAATGCCAGGGATAAACAGCTCGTGCTGCCCGCTTCTGACGTGCCGTGCGAAGCGGTAAACACGCGAGGCGTGGGACTGCTTTTGATTCCGCGAGATATCCATGTCCAGCAGAGTAAGATAATAATACAGCCGGACCCTAAATCAGTTAAGGTCCTGTACCCGTTCATACAGATATCCGGCATGCCGGGCATAATCGAAAATGAGGCACGCATACCGCTAAGCACGCTTCCGGAAGTAATAGAGAAGACACCTGCCGAGCAGAAACGGTGGTTCATGCGGGAGGCCGCACAGAGCATAACTCCGATTGTGCGCGGAACCTTCTTGTCTGGCGGGTGGCATGCAGTCTATGCGATAAACTGGATTGGTGGAAGGTTCGGAGTGGGAGAAGCGGGTGGCTTTCTGACTCAAGAAGGAGAGCTAAACAAATTTGCTATGCTGTCAAAAATGTGCAGGCGCTGATGGCTTGCACATCCAGCGACCTTTTTGGGTAGACTGCACTAGCTCCGTAAGAAATTTAGGAGCTCTGCTTTCCTTGAATTAGAGGCATCCGAAGCGTTTTGGATACACTGTGAAATTGGCACCGCCTGTTGCACTGGCAACGGTTTAATGTGCCCCCCGACGAGGGCAAGCATCCACGGATTTTCTTGCAATATTTCAGGGTAAAGCAACGATATCTGGTTTACTACCTTGGCATCAAGCAGCTCTTTTGTCTGTTCTACCATTTTTAATGCAACTTTTGGGTGCTGTACCGCAATATCCTTTACCCTTACATTGTTCGCATCCGCAAAGTTCATTGTATTCTGGTGCAATTCTACTAATTCCCATGCCAAGTCCGGGAAACGCGCAATTGAATGCGCAACACGAACTCCGAATCGGTCAGAGACCACCAGGAGCTCCGGATAATTTCGAGTTATAAAGGAGGCAAACGTATGGTCGCGGACGCCCATAAGCACCGGAGTCCTCCCATATACATCAGAATCATGCAAGCGCTCAGGATACTTTTTAGCAAGCAGCATTATGGCTTTTGGATGAAATGCCAGTGCGTGTGTGACCTTTATTCCGCTACTGTTCGAGTATCTAAGCATTGTAGGTGAATTTTCTAGGATGTTGCATGCCGCTTCCTCGCTGCTAAGCGCAGCAAAAAATGCTGTAGTATTGCCGTCCTTATCAGAAAGCGCCAGCACTTCTGGGTATTTAGAAGCTATGATTGCGCTATCCGGATCTTCTTTTACTATATCAAAAAGGACTTTTATGCTGCCGAGGCTTTTTTTGACTGAAACTGCAGCCTGGAGCAGTCTCAATTCCTTGGTTTCCTGCCCGCCTCGCTCGGTTTGTACTGGTTGTGCATCGATAGATTTTGTTGCCATATTCTCACAGGATTAAGGAATACGCAACTGTCCACATATATATATTTATCGTTCAAAGTCGAAGTACTCGGCTTTCATTATAAGCTTATGGCAATTAGTCAGACAGAATGATATTTTCGAATCTCCTTGCTATGGTAACCGCATTCTTTCGGGTTATTACATAGCTCTTCTCTGCTTTTGACATCTCATTTAGTTTTATGAAAAACCATCCTTCCCCGTTCATCCTCCATGCAATAAAGGTTTGCATGTGGGTATTGCGTTCCCATTCCATCAGCATCCCTATCTTCTCTGTCTCTATGGCGATGTTTGATTTTTCCCATGCCTTGCATTCAAAGGCAAGGCCATTCCCTTCCTTTATTGCGATTATATCCGGTGCAACAGAGCTGACACCGCTACCCGCAGCCCGCATCACAGAGTACCTGTGATCCTGCAGGAGAGCCAGCAGCTCCCGTTCGGTCCTTGCCCCTTTTGAATAGGTTTTCATTGTATGCACTGGTCTGCTTTATATTATGCACGAAAATTTATAGAGGTGCTTTTTGCGGGATCCCCATAGAATCTGGTGGATAGGCCATAGGTGCATTCAAAATTCGTAGAATCCGGGTTAGACCAACCAAAATTATAAATATCAGGGCAGCCGAATGTTGCCTGTGATCGCATGGCAACGGCACAAAAAATATCGGTAGAAACGCGAATGGCCGAATTCAAAGCGGTTATCAATAGATTTGAGAAGTATTACGGGCTTGTCGAAGAGGGCAAGGCAAACCCGCTTTTCGGGGGAATAATTGTCACCAAGTTACGCGACTATATACTTAAAAATAAGGATTACCTGAATGTGCAGGACAGAAACGGAAATACTCTGCTCCACCACTGCTTTGCGAAAGCACCTGGCGACCAGCAGGGGGGTAGTGCCTGCGCAGCAGGCATTCTGATATCTCTGGGCGCAGATAAGAGCATCAACACATACAACAATAATGGCGAAACCCCAATAGATATATGCAAAAGAGAAATTAATCTGCTGGCGGAAGGCTCGAATTCGAGGGGGGGCAGGCTGTTGGGCGCCATACTAAAAGAGATGGAAAAGAGGGGCGGCACCGGAAGCACGCTTAGGAGGCATTGACGGACGCGGGTGCGGTCACATCCTTTCCAATGGAGGTATTCCGAGAATGCGCAGAATCATTTCCATCGTGAGCTTGAAAGAGTGGACGAGTGCAAGCTTTGACTTTCTCTCCTCTTCTGTGGGTGCCTTCAGTACAGGAACCCTCTCGTAGAATTTGCTGAATTCAACGGCGAGTGCACCAGCATAATCTGTGACCACGTTAGGGCGATTCTCCAAACATGCCTTTTCAACTATATAATCTGCCTTGGATATTGCCTTTACCAGCTCAAATTCAGCATCGCCTTCGAGGAATGCAGGATCAAAATCGGCAGCAGCACCAGTGGCGCCTTCCAGTATGCGCGTTGCGCGTGCGTACATGTACTGGCAATACGGCCCGGATATGCCCTCGAAGTTTAGCGCCTTTTCCCACGAAAATATAATTTTCCTTTCCGGAGAGATGCGCAGCATCTCGAACTTCACCGCGGCGAGGGCCACCCCCTCAGTTACCCGCATGCGTTCGCCCTCGGTGAGCTTCAATCTTCCGCTTATGAGCTGCGCCGCCCTGCTCCTAGCCTCTGCAAGAAGGTCATCGGCGGTATAGCCCATCCAGGTGCCCTTCCTGCCGGAAAAGGCACCGCTCTCGAGTTCTACCACGTTGTATGCAAGATGTATTATGTTGTCGGCTATGTCGTTGCGGCCCATTAGGCTAAAGGCTAGCCTCACTATGCCCTGCGCATACGTCTGCTCTATGTCTATAACATTTACGGCCCTCTGCACATTGCCGAATGCTCCTTTTTTCCCGGTGCCGGACGTAGTGTAGAGTACTTTTCCATTTGGCTGCTTGGCCATAAATTCCGAGTACATAAATGGGTCTGAAACCAGCCCAAATTTCCACATATGGAACGCAATGTCCTTCGCCACATAAGTGCTCGCGCCGTTACTCCTTATCAGAACCTTGGCGGTCTCCTTCAGACCCCTCATGCTCTCCGGAAGCTTCTTTGTGTCTGATAGGTCCATTATGGTGCAGTTCGCGTACTTTCCGCCCTCCTCCTTTCTAACTATGCGCTTGGAATGCAGCAGCTCCATTGCCCTGTCGAATATCCGCGAGCGTATTATGTCGCTCTCCCACACCAGTATGTCATGGCATATGCCATAATTGAATGCGGTCTCGTACTGTGCAGCCACACATTTCTCTGCCATCTCGCGAGCGAGGCTCGATTCGTAAGTTCCGTCCTGCTCCACGAGCTCGAGCAGCCTCGCAAGCTCGTCCTTTATGTCCCGCTCTTTCATCAGCTCATTGACCTTCACATAGAGCTCTCCGAGCCAGTGATCGTACTTCTTCGTCGGCTCCCTTGAGAGGTTCATATAGCCCCAAAGGGTCTCGATGACCTGCAGACCAAGGTCATCTATATAGTTTTCTCTCTCCACCGAATAGCCGCGTTTTGCATAGGCATTCGATATGGTGTCGCCTATGAGCGCGTTTCTGAGATGGCCGATGTGCCATGGCTTGTTCGGATTCACGCTCGGATATTCAATTATTATGCGTGGCTGGGGCTTTTGCGGTTGAGCGCTGGGGGCCTCAATCCCGGATATAACGCCCTTGGAGAACGCCTTCCTCTCCAGGTAGATGTTTATAAAGCCCCCCTCTGCCCTTATCTCGCGCACGCAATCTGCCTTGTGCATTGATTTCGCGACCTGCTCGGCTATCTCAACCGGGTTCCTTTTTGCGAGCTTTGCAAGCTTAAACGCGACAGGGCAGGAAATGTCACCGAAGCCCTTCTCGGATATAGCAATTTCATTGTGTAAATTCACTTCGGGAAAGCCGGCGGCTCGCACCGCATCCGCTAACCCCTTCTCGATCTCGCCGATAACTGTACCATAATAGTTTCCTGCCATGCCATCATGCATCAAAATCTTTCAGAAACGAAGGCAGAGCCTCTATCAAATCCTGCGCTATTATATGATTGCCTCTGCTTTTATAAAGCATGTCCCCGAGCCCCGAGTGTACGCCAACGGCCGCCACGGCACTCTCGAAAGGCCTTCCGCTCATTGCAGCGTATGTAGCAATGAGGCCTGCGAGGACATCACCAGTACCCATAGTCGCCAGCGCTGGGGTCCGGGCCGAGTTTATCTTCAGTATTTTCCCATCCGTAATTATGGTGTCATGCCCCTTCAGGGCGAGCGTGCAATTGTGCTCCACAGCAAAATCTATGGCGGCACGCACCCTGCCTAAGATATTTTCCGGAAGCTTTTTGCCGGTCAGTTTCCCAAATTCGCCGTCGTGCGGGGTTAGCACCGCATTCATGCCTGGCTTGGATTCTACCCCAGTAAGTAACGGCAATGCACCGCCATCTATGACCATGACATTTCCGGCCTTCCTCTCCTGCTCAAGCAGCATATGAATATCGGAATTAGGTTGCTTGGCTGCCTCCATCCCGGGGCCCACAACGAGCACGTTGTGGCGTATGCCTGACGCCTCATTCGCGAGCGCCTCCGGATCCGATTCATCAAACGACCTAATTATTAGGTTTGGCGATATCGGCTTCATTACCGATGCAATGCCCTTAGGCACCAACATAGTGACATAACCTACGCCGCCCCTAAGCGACGAGAAGGCAACGTTGGACGCATACGATACAAGGAGAGGCGCCCCATTGTACTTCGGACTGCCCCCGACAACCAAAACACTTCCGTTCGAATATTTGTTAAAGTACGAGCCGCGCTTCCTTACGGCAACCATTATGTCACCCGGTCCGGTAAACAGCTCTGCAGTTATAGGCAGGCCTATGTCGATTATGGTGAGCTTCTTTACGCTTCGGCTCCTCGCAAGCCCAGACTTGTTCTTGTGCAATGCAAGCACCTCGTCTGCATTCACCGCAACAGTGTTCGGCAGTCCGGAATCTGGATCTATTCCGGTCGGCACGTCTATTGAAACGATGTGCTTCCGCGAGCCGTTGATTGCATTTATCGCAGAGCGGTAGATGCCGCTGATCCTGCCTTTCATGCCTATACCGAAGATTGCGTCAACAACAACCTGACTGTGGGCCAGCATCTCCTTTAGCTTCTGAAGCTGCGGCTGCTCTATGAATTCGATCTCGATAAGGTTCTCGAGCAGACCTAGATTCTTGCGGGTGACCTCCTTGCGGATTGATTGCTTAGCACCCAGGACTGCAACGGAGACTTCGGTATGGTTCTGCAGATGCCTTGCGAGTGACATTCCAGAGGCGCCCTTGCCGCCTATTCCGCAGACAACTAGCACGCGCTTGCCCGTATAGTTCTGCAATATGTGGCAGGCGGTCATCGTACCACCACACTCTATGAGCGCGCTCTCATCCAAGCCTAGCGACTCGGCGTTTCTTATCACCGCGTAGCTCTGGGCGGCGGTGACCTCGCGCGGCGTATATACTGAAAACCCTTTTAAGCTTTCCATGATATAAATTAACGTTGAATGTTTAAAAAGGTGTTCATATTTCTAAGGTTTACAAAAGCGGGGATAAGCTGACGGTGAATCTGCCGTTCGAAGTGATTTCGCTGCTCAAGGTAAAAGAGGGTGATGAGGTCGATTTCTTCAAATACTCGGACACCTCATTCATGTTCGCAAAGAAGAGTGATGTGGTTGGGATCCTGACTGGGGGCAAGTCCTTCCCGGCGGTGCCAGTTGGAATTGCAAATGCTGCAAAAGATGAACAGACAAGCATGACTGACCAGGAGATGGCGGTACTCAAGAAGCTTGATACCCTGAGGTACAGTGAAAGAACAAGGGAGAATGTCCGCAAGCTCCTAAACGGCGACGAGGCGAAGGCGCTGCAGAGCCTCCTAAAGAAGAAGATTGTATACGTATACAAAAAGGACACAGACACTGAATTCAAGTACAGCATACCAAAGAGCATATATGACCGCTTCCTGTTCGGCAAGAGAAAGGCCGCACAGCCACAGGAGAGCCGGGCAGAAGATGCGCATCCCGCATGGATGACGAAACTCAAGGAGCAGAACGCATATGCGGAGCTCCTAGAAGCGAACGGCTATATCGTGCTGCCCACCGAAGCAGAAGCCATCAACGTGTCCACTCTGATGGAGGAGAGCATACGCCAGGGCCTAATAATAGGCACACGCGGATTCAACAAGAAGTTTTATGTTGCGCTAAAGGGCTGACGGTGAATCTGCCGTTCGAAGTGATTTCGCTGCTCAAGGTAAAAGAGGGTGATGAGGTCGATTTCTTCAAATACTCGGACACCTCATTCATGTTCGCAAAGAAGAGTGATGTGGTTGGGATCCTGACTGGGGGCAAGTCCTTCCCGGCGGTGCCAGTTGGAATTGCAAATGCTGCAAAAGATGAACAGACAAGCATGACTGACCAGGAGATGGCGGTACTCAAGAAGCTTGATACCCTGAGGTACAGTGAAAGAACAAGGGAGAATGTCCGCAAGCTCCTAAACGGCGACGAGGCGAAGGCGCTGCAGAGCCTCCTAAAGAAGAAGATTGTATACGTATACAAAAAGGACACAGACACTGAATTCAAGTACAGCATACCAAAGAGCATATATGACCGCTTCCTGTTCGGCAAGAGAAAGGCCGCACAGCCACAGGAGAGCCGGGCAGAAGATGCGCATCCCGCATGGATGACGAAACTCAAGGAGCAGAACGCATATGCGGAGCTCCTAGAAGCGAACGGCTATATCGTGCTGCCCACCGAAGCAGAAGCCATCAACGTGTCCACTCTGATGGAGGAGAGCATACGCCAGGGCCTAATAATAGGCACACGCGGATTCAACAAGAAGTTTTATGTTGCGCTAAAGGGCTTTGTCGCACAGAAGACGCCTGCAGTTATGAAGCTTATAGAGAAGAGGAGCGTGCCGCTTTCCGAAATATCCAAGACAACCGGCCTGGATGAGGATGCGGCGAGGACGATACTTTACCTGCTTGCCGAAAACGGCGAAGTAACTGAAGTGAGAAGGGAGATATTCAGGGCGGCCTGAACCGGTGCGCCTGCGTCAGAGCACAGCAAATTTGTCGATAATCATAATCGCAACCGCAAACACCATTATTGCGACCAGCACTATTTTCGGGTTTATCTTCGGCCCGTTGGTCTGCGCATCATAGAAGCTCATCACGCCAGCCTGTGACTGCGGAGATTGCAATAGTGCCATACCATAACCTGAAATGCTTTTATCCATAGATGTTGCCGAATATTATTAAGCATTTCTATCCATTCTATATAAGCCGGCCGCGTGGCCCGGGTAGATCGTTTGGCTGACACCGTCAATACCACACCGGATAAAGGCGCCGCAGCTGGCGCAAAGGATAGACTGCCCCCAAAGAAGAACATAAAGCTCGCAGGGCCGCTATCCTTCTGGATCATATTCCTTGTAGTCGGAGTCATAGCTAAACTGGTTATCACGCCCCTACTGGCCGGAATCGGGATGATTCCTGAATCACTGGCCGTTGGCGCCCTCGGGCAGTATATACTCTACTTTCCGGGCTACATAATATTCCCGTTCGTGGTGGGCATTTGGATTGGGGAGCGCATTGGGGATTCTGTCACTAAGCCTTCCGCATCGGTCACAATCGGGCTCATAAATTCTGCATATGCTGCGGTGATATACGCAGTGGCGATATTCACCATTTTCCTGATAATGACGGCGGTCGGTGGTGCGGCCTCGTTCAACTTCTCGATGCTGTACTCGCTCATCGACATTCTCGCCTTTCCAATTGCGATACTGGTGGGCATAACTATTATATTCTCCAGCCTCGCGGCGGCAAGAAAGACCAGATAGAAGCAGTGGGAGTATTAACAGGAACATGTCCGGAGCTTAGCTGGTAGTTATTTTGCGGAGCTTACTATCTTTACCACGTCTCCGTCATTGAGGACATAGTCCTTGCCTATTCTTATCTTCCTGACCGCATCTACTGCATAAAGCATGTGCTTAGCCAGGTCTGTATGTATTTTCTCGGCGAGGTCCAGCGCCGTAGAACCGCGCCGCAGGAGTATGGCATCGGGCAACACGTTCCCGAAATGGTCTGTGTATTTACCCTCATCTTCGACCGGATATACTACGATGTTGTCAAGGACTTTGAACACGACAGAATTTATGGCGGCCTGCACACCAGTACCCCCGTTTGCCTCGATGAAACCGCGCATGTACTCCAGTGCGCGCCGCTGCTCCTCGCTGACCTCCCTGATTATCTGGAAGCCGGTGCCCCCGGGCAGATAGTCTATAATACCCTGGGATGCGGCTTTCCTGAGCGCAACCTCTATCGCTGCGGAGCAGCCGAATATCTCGAACCCTTCAAGCTTTTTGCGCGCAGCCTCGAGGTTCTCCTTTGCATCCTTCGAATCCATCTTGTTTGCTATGACAATAACGGGCTTTGCCCTCCGGATTAGAGCCCCGGCGAATACGTTTATGTCCTGGTCGCTCCAGCCAGAGCTCGACGGAGGCAGATAGCACTCTTCAATTGCCTTCTCCGTGTCAACCTTGCTTATCTTGAAACTGCTGAGCGCGCTCTGCAGTACATCAAATTCACCGGTGCGACGGGCAGACGGTAAGTTTCTCTTTATTATACCGGCCATCCACTTCTGCAACTCATCGATGACCATGAAGACGTCATCTGACATGTCTCCGGCGCTTGCGGGATTCCCAGATTTATCGGTCTTGCCGCTTGCATCCACCACTAGCATGAACGCGTCTGCTGCGGCCAGGTCGTTCAGAAACTGGTTTCCCATGCCCTTGCCATCGTGTGCGCCCTCGACCAGGCCCGCGACGTCTATTACGTTAACCGGAAGCATGCGTGTACCGCCAATGCAAAGGGAATTCCGCGCCCTGCACCTGACTCCAAGCATCTTTTCCGCGCATTCCCTGGTCGCATATGCGATGCCCTTGTTCGGATCTATCGTTGTGAATGGATAATCCGCAATGGCTACCTCGTTCGCAGTCAGCGCGGAGAAGAGAGTGCTCTTGCCCTTATTCGGCGCACCGATTATTCCTATAAGCATGGGATCAACTCACTCGAAAAGCTTTATCCGCACTACTTTCTTTGACCGGTACTCACGGAAGAAGTAGTATATTATGAGTAATGTTATGACCATTGTGACACCTATCTCAAGCGACAGTGCCGGCAGCTCGACCAGGAAGACAAACAGCAAAAGTATTGCGATTATCGGAAGGTACGGGTAGAATGGCACAGTAAATTCAGCTTTCCTGCGCATCCTCCTGAAATGTATGACTGCAAAGCTTGCCATTATGTACGAAAATATGAGCCCGAAGTTGCTTATCGCCGCTATTGTATATATGTTTCCGGCAAAAAGCAGAAGCACGCCTATTATGGAAGACAAGATTATGCCATTGACTGCCGCATCGCTTTTTTTGTTGTACCTCCTGAGCACTTTCGGGAGTAAATGGTCGGAGCTCATCTGGTATACGATTCTCGATGATGAGAGTATTATCGCTATGGTGGCCGACGCTGTCGCAATCAAGGCGCCTATGTCCACGAGCAGCATAAGCCAATACGGTGCGTGCGCATACTGCATTGCAAACGCGAGTGGGTCACCACTTATTCTGTAGCTGGATGCTGGCGCCATGACCATGAGCGCCACCACTATCAGGATGTAGAACGCCATACTCACCACAACCGAGTATATGATTGCCCGCGCCGCGGAGCGCACCCCTCCGCTGATGCGCTGCGTCACGGTGGAGATGGACTGAAAACCGGAATACGCAAAGAACACCGCTATGCTCGCGGCAAAGATTGCCGCCACGGTCCCCTTCGAAACAGGAGAGGAAAAGTTTGATGCATTGAATGAATGGGAACCAAAGGCAAGCGCTATTGCTGCGAGTATGAATACCGCCAATATTCCAAGCTTTAGCGCAACAAGGCCGAAATCCGCCTTGGCGGCCTTCTTAAAACCGAAAAGGTTCACAAGCGCAAGGACGAAAATAAGCACTACTGCAAGTGGTTTTGAATAGATTGAGCTTACACCCAGCATATTGGTGAAGTACGCGCCGAAGCCGAGGGATATCACAGATATCGAGGTCGCAAAGCTAAAATACATCAGCACCCCGGTTATGAAGCCGAGCTCTGAACCGAACGCTTCGTAGGTATACGAATATGCCGCGCCCTTTACTTTCGGGCATGCCGAAAGCAGTTCGCCGAACTCCATGGCAATTATTGATGCGAGAATTCCAACAAAGACAAACGCAACGAGCGCGTAGCTGCCGGCGAGGGCGATTGCAGTACCGCTAAGCACGAATATGCCTGCGCCTATTATTGCGGCTAGGCCTATCGCCGTTGCAACTTTCACACTTATCATGTTTGATTTGGGCACCACACCACAACAGAGCATGCAGCATTTGCAAGGATGATATTTATAGTATTATTTAATTAAGCTTTTTAAGTGTTAATAAATGCGATGCAGAGGTAGCAAAGCCTGGTCAAATGTGCTAGGTTCAGGGCCTAGTCCCTTAGGGGTTCG
>CAZQGC010000011.1:0-31736 GCA_964592765.1 Microcaldota archaeon | reverse complement strand
TTAGCATACGAGCCTGTCACGCTTGCGACTCGGGTTCGAATCCCGACCGAGGCGCTTTCTGTTCGTCTATGCGATGCTGGTATCAAGGCCCTTCAATCAGCGGGCTTCCTTTCTGCGTATATCATACCGCAAAGTACCTTTTTCTTGTCATCAACCCTTTCCATGTAAAACGGGGCCGTGTGTCTTACCCTAAAACTCGAATCAACAAGCTTCCGTTCAATAGTCCTGTAACCATGGTGGTACTCTAACATTATGCTGGAGAACTTTCGCAGTGTGTCTCTGCTGGCCCTCTCGATAATCTCATATTCATAGCCTTCACAATCTATTTTCAGCACAGCTTCGCGTAGCCCGTATCTGTGCACGAGAGCCTTTAGTGTTGTTATTTTTACCCGCTTTCCAGAATCAAAATGCTTCAGCGCATTCCGGGTGGTGTTCTGAAAATTTCTACTTATTCTTATGCATCCCGATCTTGCACGGCATGCCTCATTCAGCATTCTGATCTGTTTGTTGAAACCATTTGCATGCACGTTCTTCGCCGCGGCAGCATATGTGAACGGATATGGCTCCAGCGCGATTATGGATTTTGCACCGTGTAGCGCCCAAAAAATCGCACTATCGCCTATGCTCGCGCCTATGTCAAGGATCTGTTTGCCTTTAATAGAAGCATCTTTGTACTGTTTTTCCACGAATACGTCCTTTATTCCGATAATCGTATTCATTAGCTGATAATTGCCAGAATAGCTAAACACTAAATTTGTCCTTTCATATCTTATCCTTATTTTTTTATCTTCCGCCATGCAGTCTTCTATCCCCCTTGCAAACTTCAGCGCCAATCTGCCGGAAAAACTACGGCAAATGCTTTTTCCGCGAGGGCGCAATCTTTTAACGTAACCTGTGCTCACACGCAAAAAAAGCGCGCCATACCAATTTTCGAGAAGCAAATATGCTATTGCAGTGTAATTGAAACTGCTCTCAAAGAATCTGTACAGAAACATCAGGTAGCCGCTCGGAAGGTCAAATACCTTCAGGTTTTCTGTCATTCAATCTCGGAAGTTGAAGGGGTCCTTCAGGTATGTCTGAATATATATAGCCCCGACTTATTATAATATATTGTGTAGTTCCTTCCCATATAGTCGTATAGATTGAATCCGGTTGAATTTACAAGCCCAGAATAACGCATAAGATTGCGATCTATCACAATATATTGGGGTGTAAACCACGTCACGGTCACATTCGCTTTCCAGATGTGTATGGGATTATCCGCTGATGACAATTCAAGCTCTTTTATATAATAAAGGTGTGCGGCAATTGGGGACTGGGCCAGTACGCTCGTATTGGCAGGAATCAAACTCAGTGCCCTTCCAATTTGCACATAATTTACATTGGTTGAATTTCCGATTACTGTATTTGCAACATAACCAACAAACGGGAATATCATTATGATGATTAAAACGAATAAGGATTGGGGTTTGAAAAAAATGTTTTTAGGGCTTATTGGAATTATGCCCAACATTTTTCCTTTGTATTTAGAAATAATTAGGTACCCTAACAGCGCAGCGGTAAGGCTCGGCCCCACAAAATTTGCGTAGTATTGCCGCCATGGATACAGGAAAGCGTAGTCCTCTAGGACAAAGACCTCGAAGAACCACGGGGAGAGTAAAATCAGGGTTATGAATGGATCTGCGAGCGATGAGACGCCAAAGCCGAACAGCAGGTACAGTACGCCCACGCAACCCATTACGAGTATAAACAGGAGTACGCCTTCTGGGAGGCCGATTGTGTGCGACATTGCAATTGAGATTGAATTAATAGGGCGTATTATGGGGG
The DNA here is from genome assembly GCA_964592765.1 of Microcaldota archaeon. Classification (GTDB taxonomy): domain Archaea; phylum Micrarchaeota; class Micrarchaeia; order Micrarchaeales; family Micrarchaeaceae; genus A-MIC-10. The sequence continues at coordinate 29,909 of CAZQGC010000011.1, read as the reverse complement.
GAACTACTGACTGCGAGGTATTGGCAAGCATGGCAGGTACTGTAATGGCCGTAGCATAATAAAAGCACGCAAAAAATACTGTAATTGCAAGACCGACACCCAATAGGACAACATTGTGACCAAACGCGGATTTTGACTCGTAATTGCGCGCATGCAGCACTTCGTACACAAGCAAGCCCGCAAGCAGTGTAAATGCAAGCGCAAATGTAGTTTCCATCACACTAAGCAGAAGCACCATACTCGCAGCAAACAGATACGTCTTGCGTTTAACATACGCATAAAATGATAGTATGTAAAAGAAGGGTATGAAAGCCTCGAGGTGGGATGCACTATACAGAAGGCCAGTAACTCCGGGATTCAGAATGAATGCAATCGAAAGCAGGAAGCTGAAATCCCTTTTTTTTGTTAGATCGCGAGATACAACATAGACCAAAACGGCCGTAAGCGCCAAAAATACGCCTTGTATGACATATAACGTTACGGGGTTTTGGTATAAGTAAAATATGGGGAGCAACAGCGGTATTATGAGGGAGGTGTGATTTGCAAATGTTGATAAGTATACGAGCGGATTTATATTCTGCGCAAAGTGCAAATGCCAATATAAGCTGTATGTATAAATTCCGATATCATAATAACCCTCTGAATAGGTCCTGTAATTGTTTATCCCGCGACCCACCCAAAATCCAAAGTATACTGCCAATATCAGGATAAGAATCTGCAGATGCCGATCCTTCTTTAGGTAATCGAATCGCATGTGTATCAATTATTCAATTAGGATTAACCTCCTCGCGCAGTTGCGATACATAATCTTGCAACAAGTATTTAAGCAATAATGTGCATTTATTTCAATTGGTGGGAACTTGGCAACGGCCCCCATAATGTTGATACTCGGAAGCGGTCTAGAAGGGCTTTACTCAGAGCATGTTAAGAGCCGGGTCGTCAGGACACGGTACGGGAATGTCGCGTTTTCTGCTTTCCGTGAAGGCGGGATCGAAGTCTACGCATTGTACAGGCACGGCCCGGATCATTCGATTGCCCCACATAAGGTAAACTACCATGCATTCTTTGCCGCTGCAAAGAAGCTCGGCGTAGGCTACATAATTGCGACATCGGCAGTCGGCTCAGTAAGCCATGGGCTTAAGTTGGGGGATTATGTCGTTATTGACCAGTTCCTTGATTTTACCCGGCATCGGGCCCACACTCTATTCAAAGGCAAGACATTCAGGCACACAGACATGGCAAATCCATATTCAGACGAAGCTAAGAAGGCACTCACCAGGGCGATAATTGCGGGGGGTTCGCGCATACATAAAGGGACGTACGCATGCGTTGACGGACCGAGATATGAAACCGCCGCAGAAATCCGCATGTTCAGGCTGCTCGGTGCGGATGTTGTAGGTATGACCGAGGTGCCCTCTGTAATATTTGCCAACGAACTGGGGATACCTTATGCAACCCTTGCCATAGTAACAAACCTCGGGTCTGGTATGGGCAAAGGCATATCACACAAAGAGGTCATTGGGAATGTGGCCGAATCTGCAGCCGCGACGCGCAGTATATTAGATTCTGCAATCCACTTCTTGGCAAGGCGGGGAAGCAAATAATCGGCGGCAGCCGGGCAAAGACCTCAATGGCGCGCAGTATTGCGCTAGAACCCATGCAGACAACCATAAAAGGATTGCCGAGCCATGTCTGATTGCATAGCAGAATGATTTAATGGAGGACAAGATTCGGGACTCCCTTAGGGGTCTTTATATAGAAGAAATGCGGCACGCGCACGCTTACCGGCAGCTTGCCATATTCGAAACAGATCTAGAAACAAAACGTATACTGAACAGGCTTTCCCGGATAGAATCGCACCATGCAGCATTGTGGGGCAAGTTGGTCGACACAAAGACGGTAGACGGGGAAGGGTATGCCGTAAGCATCGACTCGGCTTCGCTCAAGCTCGTTCGGCGCACATTGGGACTGCTCATGACCGTGAAGCTGATAGCCTATAGAGAGCTTTCAATCTACAAACGGCTCGATAGGATGAAGTACCTTGTTGCAGGCGAGGATGAGCGGAAGACTATACGCCGCATAGAAGCGGACGAGATCAAAAGGGAGTATCCACTCATAGATCGCATAATGGAATACAATCCGATAGTGAGCAACATACGGGATATAACCTTTGGACTGAATGACGGATTGGTGGAGGTACTGGCGGCGACTGTGGGGCTTGGAGCGGCACTGCAAAATCCGGTACTGGTCCTCATAGGTGGAATGATAGTTGCGGTATCCGGTACAGCATCGATGGCAGGCGGAGCATATCTGGCAACCGAGTACGAGCGTGGCACGAAAAAGATCAATCTGGTCAAGAAGTCGGCAATCAAATCAGCATTCTATGTCGGAATACCATACATAATAGGGGCAATCTTTCCCCTGTTTCCATTCCTTCTGGGATATGGGGGTTTTTCCGGTATTGTGTTCTCACTTGCACTTACGACTGCCGTGCTGGCGGTAGACAGCGTAATCATAGCAATACTCACAGATGTTGGAATCGGCAGGAGGGTACTATCCACGCTGGCAATATCAATCGGCGCGGCACTGTTTGCAATAATTCTGGGCTATGTGGCAAGGATAAAGTTCCACGTAAGTGTATAGCGCACGTAGTGCCATACTGCGGGGATGCGCGGTCCAAACCCGCAATACCTAACCTGCAGGACGATGCGTTTCGCGTTCTGTATAAAGCAGGTATGGGGATTATTTCAGACGATTCCGGCTTCGGCAGGGCAAGCAAGGCAAAGCGCATTACATTGCCCGGCTGCGGAAATCCGGGGCAAGGAGCACTAGGCAACTATTAAATATATTCCCCGACAAGTATATTTCTATAATTGCTCATTTTGTTCCGCAGGGGGTTTCATGGATGAAAAGAAAGCAGCCGAGGTAATAGCACAGATAAACAGGCAGATGGACATGCTTACTGGAGATACCAGCGTCCCAAAGAATGTGCGCGCCGCGATCTTAGAGGCACGCCAGAAGCTCAACGCCGAGGGAGAGTTCGTCGTAAGGATTGCCGGCGCGATATACTGCATGGACGGAGTCAGCAATGACATAAACCTGCCGCCACAGGCACGCACAACAATATGGAGTGTACTCAGTATGCTTGAATCCATAAAGGACGACTGATTTTGATATTATGGATCTGAAAAAGGAGCTCGCGAAGCGCGTTGCTGGCTTCAACATGCTGCTCGCCGCAGATATCGGCGATGACGTGTTGAAAGGCGCCGATTTAGACTTGCTTGCAGCGAGGCTTGCCGAGGCCAAAAAGGAATCAGGTGCAATACGGATAGTATCACGTGGCGATGTTGCGGCAATCCTTACAAAGGTGGGGGAAGAAAACCTCGAAAAGACCCCCGCGCCCATAGAAGTCAGCCGCAAGGCGGATTTCAAGCCAGCTGCGGCCGAAATACATGGTGATTATAAGATAATAAATAGAAAGATAGACCTGGCCGAAAGCAATGTGAACAATTTTGTACAGTACTTTAGAGACCGGCTTGCAAAGATAAAAGAGATAATGGGATCCAGGAGCTTCACAATCGTTCCAAGCATAGAAACGCTCGGCGGTTACGCGGACGGCAGGGAAGTCGTGGTTGCAGGCATGGTGGAAAGCAGGATAACCACTAAGAACAAGAACCTCATGGTGCTGCTTGAGGATGAGACGGGTGAGGCCAAAGTCATATTTATGAAGCCGCAGGGCCAAGATCGGAACTCGCCATTTGATAGCGCCTCGCGGCTCGTGGATGATGAGATAGTCGCCGTCAAAGGCAAGATATCGGGTCCGTTCGTAATCGCCAAGGAGATAATGTGGCCTGACACCCCGATAATGGAAAGAAAGACAGCAAATGAGGATTTTGCGATAGCCTTCATGTCCGACTTGCACATAGGTAGCAAGGCATTTATGGAGAGAAACTTCTCCAAGATGCTAGAATGGCTGAATGGCAATGTCGAGTCAAGGTCACGCGCACTCGCAGGCAAGATAAAGTACGTCATCGTAAACGGAGATATCGTGGATGGTATAGGGATTTATCCAAACCAGGAGAAGGACCTTGCAATATTTGACATATACCAGCAATACAGGGTTTTTCGGGGCTTCCTCGAGGCAATACCCGATTATATGCAGGTCTTCGTGCTGCCAGGCAACCATGACGCGGTGCAGCGTGCTGAACCACAGCCCGAAATACCCGGCGAGCTTCTGGACGTAAAAATGGACAATGTGCACCTGGTGACCAATCCAGCAGACCTGATACTCCATGGGATGGATGTGCTTGCATACCATGGTACTTCGATAAACTCCATCATGAATACTATCCCCGGAATGAATTACGCAGACCCTGAAGACGCAATGATAGAGCTCCTCAAACGCAGGCACCTTTCACCTATTTATGGCGGCAACGTGATTGTGCCAACGAAGAACGACGGCATGGTGATAGGGAATGTCCCAGACATACTGCATATGGGGCACATACACAAAAATGGCCTGGCCGAATACCACGGCGTGCAGTTGGTCAATAGTGGCACCTGGCAATCGAGGACTGATTATCAGATAAAAAATGGCCTTGTGCCCACCCCCTGCGAACTTCCGGTTTTTGAGGCGAAGCGGTACGCCTTTACAACCATAGATTTCAAAGAAGCACTCTAGCACAGGTTTTACTATGAAGATACTTTTGCAGTTCCCTGAAGGCCTGAAACAGAAGGCGCTGGCGTACGCCAGGGAACTGGAAGTGCACGGAAACGAGGTGTTCATATCCTCCTCGCAATCGTTCGGGGCATGCGACCTTGCACTTGACGAAGCAAGAAAAATTGGCGCAGACAAGCTCATTCACTACGGCCATGCAGAATTCCACCACGTGGACTTCAATGTTGAATACGTAGAGTACCATATCGACGCGAGCCTCGAACTGCTGCCGAAGTCGCTAGACAAGCTTGAGGGATTCCGCACAATCGGGCTTGTAACTACAATACAACACGTGCATCAGCTAGACAGCATACGTACGTTCTATGAGGCGCGTGGTAAGAAGGTCCTAATAGGGAAGCCTTATGGCTTTGCCAAACGGCTCGGCCAGATCCTCGGTTGCGATGTTGGCAGTGCGGCTTCAGTGGATGGCTTAGCCGATGCAATAGTCTATTTTGGCGGAGGGATGTTTCATCCGCTTGGCGCCCTCCTCGCCACAAAGAAGCCGTTTTTGGTCATAGAGCCGTTTGAGGGTAGAATCGAGTTCATCGATGCGCAGAGGGAACTCTACAGGAAGCGCAGCCGTGTGAAGGCCATAAGGGCGCTCGGTGCAAAGAGTTTCGGCATCCTGGTAAGCACGAAGAACGGGCAGTACAATCTGCAGCTCGCGCAGCTCCTCAAGAGAAATGCAGAACAGGCAGGGCTTGTGGCTGAAATCCTGGTGTCGAACATGGTAGATTTTGGAGCGCTAGACAACCTGACCGAATTAGATGCGTTCGTAAATACTGCATGCCCTAGGATAAGTGTCGATGATGCGGACAGGACACGAGTTCCACTGCTGAGCGCGAACGAGTTCGCAGATGTGCTAAGGATGAAAAAGGAACAAAAAGAGACCAGAGCAAAGATGGGGCTCTAACCTGTTTGACTGCCAAAGGCAGACAAAATGCCAATGCTAAGATAAAAAAAGAAAAATAAAGAAGAAGAAAAAAAAGAAAAGGGCGATTAGCTGCCCTTTACGGATATTGTTCCTACCTCAGCTACGAGGTGGCTTGCTGCGCTCGTGGAATAGTTAACATACAGCGTTCCCGTGAGGGAATAACCTATCGAGTTCCACGTTGTAACATTTGATATTGATACCGTAGTGGAACCGCCGCTAGACAGTGCACCCAAAGAATACTGGTTTCCAGCATTGCCTGTATACGATTTTCCTGTAGGTATGAACAATACGTTTCCGGAAGTCCAAGTCGTGCCTGTGTTCTGCCCGAATGTGAATGACAATACGCCAACGTGCAAGAGCGGGCTCAAACATTCATAACCCGATGCGGCGATACAAGCCGTAGGAAGGAAAGCGTTGCCGCTGAATACCCCGAGCGAGAAGAGTGCACCGAGCACTACAGCTATTATTATTATAGCCCAGCCGTAGGTCATCAGGTACTCCATCGCAGATTGTGCTTTAAATCTGTGGTCTACCATACTTATCACAATGCAAATATTTACTAGTAAGTTATTTAAACATTAAGTAACTGTCACCATATGAGGGCATTATCGGAACTATGGCAATCCGGATACTACAATAGTCAATTCTAGCGCGGGTTTATATTCAAAACGTTTTAAATAATTGTCTTCTGATTTCTTACCTGTGATTGGATGGCTGAGGAATTGGATCCGTTTAAGATTGCACAGCGTCAGTTTGACAGTGCCGCAGAAATAATGGGGCTCGGTGCAGGTGTTGGCGGAATTCTCAGGGAGCCGATGCAGACCGTCGAAGCCAACTTCCCGGTTCGGATGAGCAACGGCTCAACAAGGACTTTCAATGGTTTCCGTGTCCTTTACAATAATGCACGGGGGCCGGGCAAGGGGGGCATACGTTTCCACCCGGAGGAAAGCCTTAGCACTGTGAAGGCACTTGCAGCATGGATGACATGGAAATGCTCACTTGCAAATATCCCCTTTGGCGGTGCGAAAGGCGGTGTAATAGTTGACACCAAGAAGCTTGATCAGGGGGAACTCGAGAGGCTGTCAAGGGGCTATATCCGTGCAATAGGCAGATTCATCGGTCCCCAGATTGATGTGCCCGCCCCAGATGTTTATACAACGCCACAGATAATGGCATGGATGATGGATGAATACAGCAAGATGCGGGGCCAGAATGCATTTAGCCTCATAACGGGAAAACCGATTGAGGTCTGGGGGTCTGAAGGCAGGTTTGACTCCACGGCACTGGGCGGCATGTATGTGCTGCGTGAAGCCGCAAAGCTCAAAAAGATAGACCTGAAGAAGGCCACGGTTGCAATACAGGGATTCGGCAACGCAGGCACATTTGCATTCGATCTTGTAACCAAGATGTTCGGGTCGAAAGTAGTAGCAATAAGCGACTCCTCCGGGGGGGTTTACAGTGAAAAGGGCCTCGACTACACGAAGCTGAAGGCTGCAAAGGAGGCGCACGGAAGCCTTAGCGCGTATAAGGGGGCACAGGACATAACCAATGAGGAACTCTTGGAGCTCGGGGTTGACGTACTGATACCGGCGGCAATAGAGAATCAGGTAACAAAGGCGAACGCCGGCAAGGTCAAGGCGAAGGTACTGCTTGAGCTCGCTAACGGGCCAGTGACCCCAGATGCGGACGATATTCTTTCATCAAATGGGGTGTTCGACCTGCCTGACTTCCTGGTCAACTCTGGTGGGGTAATTGTATCCTATTTTGAGTGGGTCCAGAACCTGCAGGGCTACTATTGGGAAAGGAATGATGTCTACAAAAAGCTCGACACAATAATAACAAGGTCGTTCAATGACACGATGGTGACCCAAAAGGAGTATGCAGCCAAGGGCAAAAAGATAAATCCGAGAATGGCGGCCTACATAATAGCGATAGGACGGGTTGCGGCCACAATGAAGGCGCGCGGATGGTACTGAACCTATTCAGTCTCGGGATTCATACGAGTACTTCAGCGCCTCGAAGTAGCTTTCCGAATCCCCTACATTCAACCATATTTCTTTCTCCAGGAGCAGGCCGTATACCTTGCCGCCAGATTCAATCAGATTCTGAATGCCTCCAGTAAGCTCGATTTCACCAGTAGACGCATCCTCCTTCGTTTTCTTCAGCTCCGCGAATATCTTTGGGGAGAATACATAGACTGCCGATATCATGAGATTGGATTCGGGGTGCTCTGGCTTCTCCGCCACGGCAGTTATCTTGAATGCTTTGTGGCCCTTGAAATCCTCTTTTAGTTGAGAGACTGTCGCAATGCCGCACCTCTTATTCGGGTTTGAACGCTCCCGCAAGAGTAGAACTGCATCGGCATTGTACTCGGTAAAGAGTTCCTCGGCCTCCTTGTATCCGCCAGTGAGGACGCCGTCATCTGCATGGACAAAGAATGGCCCATTACCGGCGAAGTACTCTGCGCGTAATACCGCATCACCAAAACCCCGTTGTTCATTCTGGAAGGCGAACGTTGAATCCGTGCCTAGCATGTAATCCATTAATATGCTGCCCTTGTCCCCGACTATGAAGCAGTAGCGGTTCGGGGCTGAATACGCGAAGCTGCCAAGTATCCGGCTAATTAGCGGTTTTATTACTTTTTTGCCCCCTTCCTCAGAGAATACCGGAAGTAGGCACTTCGGGAGTATTGAGGTCATGGGGCGCGCCCTAAGTCCCTTTCCGGCAGCTGTCACAACAATTTTAGATATGTTTGCCATGCAATCACGGTTAGTCCCGTTCTCTCGTGTGCGGCACCCCGGGTGCCCTGCGTACGATTTCAGTTGTACTTGTGGTCGACTTTGGCCTCCAGAAAGTCCTTGGCATTATTACATCCTTATGCTCGAGTATCCGCTTCTTGTATGGTATCAAATCCTTAAGCATGCGACCAACCACCACGTCCATAGTCTCTTGTATCTCTGACATTCCCAGGGATGGGAGTATCTTTCGTTCCGGATTATAGTGGTGCTGCTCTGCCTCGACCCTCGGGTTCTCGACATTTTGTATTGTCGTGTTAATGCCGAGCTTCTTTGCCGCCTCTGAGACGGTCTGGGCGATCTCATTCATGCTCAACGTCTCCATGAATTGGTTGACTGCGCGGTATGCGCCCCTTTCGGGCGGGTTCTTTATCAGTAAATCCAATGCACGCATACTGTCCTCAAGCGAGAGGAAAGCGCGCACCTGAGTGCCTTTACCGTATGGCGTAAGAGGGATTCCAGCAATAGCCTGCGCAGTATACCTATTCACCACGGTCCCGAAGACTCCGTCAAAGTCAAAGCGAGTGTGCAGCCTTTCATCTATTATCTCTTTTGTCCTTGTGCCATAGACTGGGCCCTGCATGACATCTGTAGTCCTTATGCCCCAAAGCTTGTTTGCAAAGAGCAGATTGTTGGTATCGTGTACCTTGGTCCAATGGTACCAGGAGCCGGCAAACTTTGGTACGGTAATCCTATCGCGCTTGCCATTGATTTCAGTCTCTACGTATGCATCTTCAGGAATGTCAAACTTGGGAGTTCCGAATTCTCCCATTGTGCCCAGCTTAACAAGGTGTATGTCGGGGTTGATGTCACGCATAGCATATATTAAGTTTATCGTTCCGGTGATGTTGTTAACCATCGTATAATTCGCATGGTGGACATCTATCATCGAGTAGGGGGCTGTCCTCTGCTCCGCAAAATGCACGATGGTGTCCGGGGCGCTCTCCTTTATTGCACTGTATACAAATTCATAGTTTGTAACGTCTCCCTCTATAAATTCCATATCATATCCGGAAATCTCTTTGGCGGCCTTTACCCTATCCTTCATATTAAGGATAGGAAGCGCAGAATCTGATCCGACTTCTGCGACAAGGCGTCTTGTGGCCATGTTGTCGATGCCGATGACCTTGTTGCCCTCGGCCGCGAGTCTCAATGCAAGGGGCCAGCCAAGATACCCATCCGCACCAAATATTATTACCTTCAAGAATTCACCCAAATAAAATACGCCTTTGTAATATATATGCGTTACTGTATCGTGTGGTTTATGACAAGAGTAAATCATCAACCGCCCTGAAAAATGCGATGTTGCAATGCACCCCGAAGTTCATGATTTTGGAATCCCCAAATCTGCACATAAAAGAAGTAAAAGGTTCCTTAGAGAGCTAATTTATGTGCAAGCCCCGTGCAACAGAAAGTTTTTATTAGTGCTCTGAAATAACCTTAAATGTGTTTGCATGACCGAGAGATTGCTAGTTATGGCAGTTGACATAGACAACGACCTCTATCGGAAGACGAGGATTGTCGGTCCAGTGCTCGGCCGGGAGGAAAACCTACATGCGGCTGCAGCGCTCGCGCTCGCAGATCCGCAGGACACAGACTCAAACACGATATTCGAGGCGGTCAAGAAGTATGACGAGCTGAAGAAGCAGGGCTACAATGTCCATATTGCGACGATCACAGGTGCCGAGCAGGAGGGCTATGTTGCGGATGCAGAGCTGGCGCGGCAGATCGAAGTGACGCTCGACAGGTACAAGACAGACGCCTGCGTGCTCGTGACAGACGGGGCAAGCGACAACAGGGTGCTTCCGCTTCTTAAGACACGTGTCAAGGTGAACAGTGTTGACATGGTTAGGATGAAGCAGGCGGAAGAATTTGAGAATGCATACTTCACGCTCATCGAGAAGCTTAAGGAGCCGCATTACGCGCGCCTCGTATTTGGCGTGCCCGCCGTAATACTGCTGCTTTTTTCGGTCAGTTATTACCTGAATTACGGATGGCAGCCTCCGGTTGCGCTTATCGGGCTTTACCTGATAATCAAAGGCATAGGGCTCGAAGACCGGATGATGGCCTCATTCAAGGGGCTCGGATTCAGCATAGAGCGGATTAGCTTCCTGTTCTATATAAGCTCGATAATTTTCATGTTCATAGCCATTGTGCTTGCATACGGGAGCTATATGATTGCATTCCATACAACGAGAGACCCTCTCGTGCTCGCATCATACGCAATAGAGGGCTTCGTGTTTATGCTTCCGGTAAGCATGGTGCTCTACGTCGCCGGCAGGATTATAGACCTAGAGAGCAAGCGGCTGAAGTACAGGGCGATAACGCAGGGCTCGTATATAGGCTATGGCATAATAGCGGTCGCATTGCTGTACCTCATGGCAGCGTGGTTCATAGGGCAGATTTACTTCTGGGAGCTGCTGGTCTTCAGCGCCCTGGCAATACTGGCGGGATACGGTGTCTCGCTCTTCGGCGCCTATATGAAGAGCAATGTTGTGGTGCGCACGAGGATGAAGGACAAGCAGGTGATCAACGAGATAGGTGCCTACATCGGCAGGGTGGCGAAGGTGCAGCCATCGAAGGGAAGGATCATCGTAAAGACCAGTTATGGGACGCTCATAACATACGACATAGACCGTATAACGAATGTGGCGGACCGCGTAACAATAAAATGACTTCTTAGGGAAAGCTTTAATTATTATTTGCTGGTTAGTATGTACAACAACAGGAATATCGTGCTCCATGAGCTCATAGGGCTCAGGGTTCGTGTCATCGAAAGCAGGGATAGCTCTCAGAAGGGCATCTCCGGGATTGTGACTTGCGAGACCAAGAACACGCTAGCAATCCTTACTGGATCCGGGGAGCGCACTATTGACAAGAAAATATCAAGGTTTAAATTCATTTCCAACAAAATAGGATTCATAGTTGACGGAAAGGAAATCCTGTTCCGCTCCAGCGAAAGAACGGAAAAAGGCATAAAGTACTACAGAAGAAGGCACCTCTGAAGCCTTGTTCTCGACGGCATGCTTATAATCAGTTATCAGTGATTGCTTGGAATGCAACGACATTAAATGTCCGGTTCATGGACACCTTAAGACGCACGGCTACGAGTTCGAGGGAGTCGTTGTCAGCGACAGGGCGAAGAAGACCGTAATTGTTCAGAGAGAGCACACCACCTTCCTGCACAAGTACGAAAGATCGCTCAGAAAGACGTCCAGGATACCTGCCTACAATCCAGAATGCGTCGCCGCAAAGTCCGGAGACCGTGTTTCTATAGCCGGGACAAGAAGACTCAGCAAGACGAAATCTTTCGTGGTGACTAAGATAATCAAGGGTGCGGTCAAATGAGGGGACTATCTACAAATGTGCCAAAGACTCTTGTGCCGGGCTCTGTGCTTGTGTGTGCAGACAACAGCGGAGCTTACACGCTTATGATAATAAACAAGAAGGGCAAGGGCGGCAGCAAGGGCCGGTATTCAAAATCTGGGGTCGGTGACACCGTGACTGCAAGCGTCAAGAGTGGCAATCCACAGTACGTAAAGAAGGTCGTAAAGGCCATCATCATAAGGCAGAAGCAGCCTATGCGGCGGTCCGATGGCATGCGCATCCGGTTCGAGGACAATGCTGCAATACTCATAAACGACGTGCAGCTTCCGATAGGAACTGCAATCAAGGGCCCAATAGCGAGGGAAGTGATACAGAGGTACGCGAGAGTGGCCAATGTGGCCTCACGGGTGGTATGATGGAAAGCGGAAAACCACGGAAGCAGAGGGCATTCAGGTACAACGCGCCGATGCACATAAGGCAGCATTTCGTGCACGTGCACGTAGATAAGTCACTTAAAAGCAAGCTTGGCCTGAAGAGAAGGACTGTTCAGGTGTCTAAGGGCGATACTGTAAAGGTCGTTGCCGGTGCAAACAAGGGCAAAACAGGAAAGGTTACTGCGGTCAGGATGCGCAGGGGCTTTGTTTATATTGATTCACTTAAGAGAAAGGACGCAAAGGGCAAGGAGCACGACATACCAATCCATGCAAGCAACGTCTATGTGACCGATCTTGCGCTTAGTGACAAGTATAGGGCAGAGAAGCTCAAGCTCAGGGTATCGGAGCAGAAGCCGAAAGCGGCCTCGCAGGCGCAAGGCCCTGCGCAGGGAACCGCCCAGGCGGCCAGCCCCCCTGTTGAAAAGGAGCCGAAAGGCAGCAATGGTGCATAAAAATGGCAGGCAAGGGTAATAGCAGGCACATGAAGTCGCTCAATACGTCGGATTATCCGAGAGTGCACAAGAAGGGTACGAAGTACATAGCAAAGCCTACTGCGGGCAGGCATACCCTGGATAGGTGCATTTCGATACTCGGATTCCTAAAGTCGGAAGGGATCGCGGAGACTGCGCGCGACGCCAGGGGGATAGCCAACTCCAGCTCACTTTCCGTGAATTGGCGGCGCGTATCCAACATCAAGTACCCGATAGGGGTGGGCGATGTCGTCACACTGAACGGGGTGGGCAGCTTCTCTATAGGGATAGACCAGCACGCGAAGGCCTCTTTCGTGAAGCTCGATGCCGAGCCGAAAGACAGGCTCTGCAGGGTCATCCGCAAATACAAGGCCGCAAAGGGCGTTATAATGCTTGGACTGAATGACGGCAGCGTCGTGCTCGGAAGCAACGAAAGCTCCGTCAACGATTCTGTGAAGGTGAACCGCGAGGGAAAGATTGTGAAAACCCTGAAGCTGGATAAAGGTGCCAAGTGCCTAATTATAGACGGAGTGCATGTGGGCACCCACGGTAGCATTACATCGCTAACAGATGGGGGTATGCACACACCAAAAGCGGCAGGCATAAAGAGCGACGAAGGCGCCGAATTCGAGACGCTAGTGAAAAACATAATGGTAATGGATGGCTGATGCTCATGGAAGGAAAGGAAAACCCAATGAGGGAAGTAAGGATGGACAAGCTCGTCATAAACATAGGCACCGGCAGCGACGAACAGAAGCAGGCAAACGCAAAGAGCCTGCTGGCGAACATGACAAAGAGGAAGCCGGTGGACGAAATCTCAAGAAAAAGGATACCTTCATTCAAGATATCGAAGGGCACGAAAATCGGTGCATATGTGACACTCCGGGAAGATGCGAAGCCGCTTGCGAAGAGGCTGCTTGCCGCAGTGGACAACAAGCTCAAGCGCTCCTCTATAAGCAACAACACTGTGAGCTTCGGTATACGTGAATACATAGATATAGAAGGCGTCAAATACGACCCGAAAGTGGGCATGCTCGGGATGAACGTCAACCTCTCACTCAAAAGAAGGGGCATGCGGGTGGCGATAAGGAAGATAAAGGCGCGCCATGTATCAAAGAGGCATGGGGTGGTGAGCAAAGGCGAAGTCGAGGAGTTCCTCAATAAAGAGTTCGGTGTGCAGATTATCGAGTGATATTGTGAAAGTGCGTATTGAAGAGAAGTTTAAGGGCAGGGGCATAAGGAAGTGCAGGATATGTGGGAACAGCCGCGGCCTGATCAGGGCTCACGGGTTATACATATGCAGGAGATGCCTTCGCGAGGCCGCGCCGAACCTGGGATTCAAGAAATACGGATGATTTGCATGGTAGACAGACTGGCCGATGCCATAAACACGATAAAGACCCACGAGAGGGTGGGTGCACGGGAGTGCGTGATAGATTCTACGAAGATGATACGCAGCGTCCTCGACACCATGAAAAAGGAGGGATACATAGAAGGTTATGAGGAGTTCGTGGATAGGAACGCTGCGAAGCTGCGTGTCGCGCTCTCAAACAAAATAAACAGTGTTGGGGTCATAAAGCCGCGGTTCAGCGTCTCAAAGAATGATATACAGAGGTATGAAGCGCGATACATACCGAGCAAGGACTTCGGGACGCTCATAATTTCGACGCCGAAGGGCGTGCTGACAGGAAAAGACGCCAAGAGCCAGGGAATCGGCGGGAAGCTGCTCGCCTATGTTTACTGAAGTGATTTTGTGATAATAGAAGTGCCTAACGGGATAAGTGCGCAGGTGAAGGGCAACGAGATAACCATAAAAGGCAGTCTCGGTACAAACACGAGGATATTCAACGATGAGCTGCTGCATATAACTGCCAGTGGCAACAAGATAGAGATAACGCCGACCTCGGAAAAGGTGCTCGCAAAGAAAGCTGCGGATTCGGTGAACTCCGTCAAGAAGGAGATACTGAATGATCTGGCCGGGGTTAATGAATATTTTGAGAAGCGCATGGCAATTGTGTTTGCCCACTTTCCGATAACTGCAGAGGCGAACGGGAAAGTTTTCCTCATAAAAAACATGCTTGGAGAGAGAGCGGCGCGCAAGGCAAAGATAGTCGGCGCGACAAAGGTCGAGGTCAAGGGTCAGGAGGTAAGGGTATATGGCAGCAAGCTCGACGATGTGGCCCAGACCGCAGCGAACATAAGAACTGCATGCAGGATAAGGAAGAAGGACGGCCGCGTTTTCCAGGACGGCATATATTACGCATTGAAGTGATTATGATGAATAAGAAGTCGCATCCAAAGTTCAACGTTCCGAACTATGGAGCGAAGAAGAGGAAGAAGGTACAGGCAAGATGGAGAAAGCAGCGCGGCATAGACAACAAGAAGCGCATAAAGCGCTCTTTTATGGGGGCCGAGCCGACCATAGGGTATGGCAATCCAGAAGCCTTGCGCGGGGTCAGGGCCAACGGCAAGAGGATAGTGCTGGTGCGCAGCCTTGCCGAATTCAGGGCCGCAGTCGCGAATCCCAGCGTAGTTTCGGGATTCGACGTTACGGTTGCACATTCGGTATCGAAGAGGACCAGGATGCAAATGTCGAAGCTCGCCGCCGAGCAGGGCATACATATAACGAATGACAGAAAGGTGAAGCAATGAGCATCAAGCTTACGAAAAGGATAGCCGCGGAGGTAATGAAGCGTGGCGTCAGTGCTGTGCGTATATCTGACGCGGCGCTTGAGGACGCAAAGAAGGCAATAACACGCGAGGACGTGAAGGCGCTCGTCAAGTCCGGTAAAGTTTACGCAGTCAAGGAGAAGGAACAGCTCAGCCTCCACGGAAAGGATCTCAAGGCGAGGAGAGATAGAGGCCGCGGCCGCGGGCCAGGAAAGCGCAAGGGCAAAATGAAGGCCAGGCAGGGGATTCCCTACCAGGGCAGGGTAAGGTCACAGAGGCGCATTCTCAAGGAGCTGAAAGACAGCAGTGCAATAGACAATGCCATATTCAGTAGGTATTACCGGCTCGTCAAGGGCGGCACATTCCAAACCAAGATCTCGCTCATAAACCACATAAAGAGCAGCGGAGTGAAGATAAGCGATGAGGATGTCGCGAAACTAAGGCACATATGAATAAGTGAGGTTCATGGACATAATAAGGAAACGCAGGAGGCAGGGAGTCACAAACTACCGCAAGAGAACCACGCTCCTTAAGGGAAGGCTTCCCAGGGTAATAGCCCGGAGGTCAAACAGGGGCATAACTATGCAGCTCGCAAGATACGCGGACGATGGCGACAAGATCCTGACGTCGGTGAGTTCCGCGGAGCTGCGCAAGTTCGGATGGGTTCCAAAGAGGAATACGCCGACCGCATACCTCACAGGCATGCTTTTTGCCAGCAAGGCGAAGGGCATGGTCGACGGCGAATGCGTCCTTGACACAGGGCTCAGCACTCCCGGCAAGGCCTCGATACTGTTCGCCGCGGCCAAGGGCGCAATAGACAACGGCGTCAGCATACGCAACAGTATAGAATTCGACGAATCGCGGATCTCCGGGGTCCACATCGCCGAGTACGCGTCCAAGCTCGCCGAGGGTGGGAAGGGGCATACATTTTCAGATTACGCTAAGAAGGGCATCGACCCCAAGGACATGAAGGCCCTTTTCGGGAAGGCAAAGGACAAGATAAAAGGCATGAAGTGATATTTTGGTTTATAGGAGAAGATACAACGAAGAGGAAAAGAGGGAATTCGACGTGGCCGGGTGGGACCCGGTGACGGAAATGGGGAAGATGGTGAAGGCCCACGAAATAACCTCCATAGAGCAGATATTCCACATGGGCAGGAAGATAGGGGAGATCGGAGTCGTAGAGGTCCTCTGCCCGAACCTTAAAAGCGAGATAATCGAGATAATGAACGTCCAGAGGATGACGAAGAACAACAGAAAGGCAAAGTTTAGGGTCACGGCTGTCGTGGGGGACGGCAGCGGGCACGTTGGCGTCGGATCCGGGAAGGCCGTTGAGGTAAAGGCGGCAATAGAGGCCGCTGTCGCCGACGCGAAGATGAACGTCATACCCGTCATATTCGGATGCGGTTCGTGGCAGTGCCAGTGCGGCACCATGCACAGCCTTCCGCTTTCCGTTACTGGCAAATGCGGAAGCGTCGAGGTCACGTTGAAACCGGGTCCAAGGGGCCTCGGGATAGTGGCCAGCGAACCGGTCAAGAAGATGCTCGTGCTCATGGGTGTCAAGGACCTTTGGAGCTTCTCCAGGGGAAGGACGCGCTCCAAGTACAACGCGATAATGGCGACCTACAGGGCGCTTGCAAGCATCAACAACATGAAGAATGTGGATGCGCTGGGCGTCAAGGCCAAAGCATGATCGGTTCCTTGTGACGGGCAAACCCGCCATTTTTTATACATGTATGCCTACGGGGCATGGCGCGGCCGCAGGTGTTGTTTTAGTCGGTGCAGCGGCTGTCCCGGAACAAAAAACCGTGGCCTCGGCCTAGAGCTTGCCTATATCCTTCTCGATGTCTATGTGGAGGGCTTCCTTTCCCACCCTCCAGTTTGCCGGTATCGCGCACTTGTGGCCATCCTTCTGCGCAGGCTGGTCATACAGGTACTTTAGTCCCATGAACGCATTGAATACCGCCTCTGCATCCTTGCCGAGGTCGTCATGGTGCGTCACCACGTACTGTACCCTGCCTTCCGGATCTATTATGACCGTGCCGCGGCGCGCTGCGCCCGTCTGCCTGTTCAGGAACCCGTATTCTGTCGTGACCTTCTTCAGGAAATCCTCCAGCAGCGGGACTTTGCTTCCTTTCACCCTCGGTGAGGCCTGTGCCCACCCCTTGTGGGAGAATATGCTGTCCGTGCTTATCGCATATACTTCCGCCTTGTTCTTCTTGAACTCGTCATATATGCCGGTGAACGCCTCCACGTCTGTGGCGCACACGAACGTGAAATCGCCGGGATAGAACGCCAAGACGACCCACTTCCCGCGGTCTTCACCTAGCCTGTATTCCTTTATCTTGTCTTCCACAGGGAAATATCCCTGGACTGTTATGTCCGGGGCGGCCTCTCCGATTTCCAGAACGTTTCCCATATTTTTCACCTTTATAAATGTCAAACTGCAAAACTTCCACGCCAGGACCGCAGCATTAGCGGGCGCGCACGCACCCAGTATCTGCTTGCACATGCAAAAGTTAAATAGCTTGCTGATTAAATTCCGGCACTTGATAAAAATCATGCGTTTGTGAGTGCGCGCCTTGTGTCGTGCCAGTCCCCCGCACAGAAGAAACCCTCCTTCCCATCGAGCACGGTATAATCCCTATTGTCGTTGGTGGGTGGTATTGCGGATTTGCCGTTCTCTATGGCGCCCTTTGCGACCTCCGGATAATCATGATAAACAGGTCTATTCCTGAAGCTTGCAGTGGTGAAAGAACTGCATTTCCCTGGGCCTAAATGAAATGGGACATGGGGCTCTGCCGTTCCGTCGGCTTTTTTTCGGGTGATTTGCTGCGCACTGGCCCCCGCTCATCTGGCATATCGATTCTGCCGTAGACGCCGTCGTATCCGGGATTTATTGGGAGCTTCCCCTCCCTGTTGAGTAGTATGAGGTGCACTAATCCGGCATCATTCGGTAGCGCCTCCGCCAATTCGTCCGGTCCGGCATCCAGCAGCACCTTGAATTCGGTTCCGAAGCGGCCCACTAACGCATCATACATCGCCCAGACCCCCTTTGACGCAAGCACCGTTGTGCCGAGGCGGAACGCTATAAGCTCATGCAGCGGGACCAGCAGGTAATATGGCCTTGCGTTCTCCGGCCTGTAGCCTTCAGGCTCCTTCGCAAGCTCCTCGACGCGGTTTTCAACCCCTATTGTAAGTTTCTTGCCGCACTTCGGGCAGATTCCGCCAAGCATTTTTGTCTCTTGCGGGGAAGATGAGAACATGCAGTCACGATGTCCGTCCCAGTGGTACCGGCCGTATGCGGGCGGCGTCTCTACCGTGCCCGCCAGTCCCTTGCCTGTGCGTATGGCGCCGATGATATTGTTATATGTGAGTTCAGGAACCTCGAATATCGTCGCCTCCCTGCCAATCCGCCAAGGCCACATGGAGTGTGCATCGCTGAAAGAGACCACATTGATGGGTTCCTTGAATCTCCATATCATCCCCGGGTCGGCGGACATCCCCGATTCCACTGCGTGTATCTGGCCTGACTGGTCGCCGAAGCATTCCTTCAGCGAATCGAATCCGGATTTGCTTCCGTAGATGCCGAAGAAAGGAGTCATTGCATGCGCCGGTATTATCTCAATCATGCTGTCTATTGCCTTCAGGTCTCTCACCAGATCGTGGCATGTGATTCCGAATATCGGGCGGCCGTCGTAATCCAGCCGGCCTTTGCTGCCCAGATATGCTATCATTCTGTCCGCGGTCCTGGCGTTGGGGGCATAGAGGAGGAGGTGCACCGCCCTTGAGCGGCCGCCCTGGCTGAACATCAGGCTGACCTCTGTCTGCCATATGAACGGGAAACCTGTTTTGCTCCATAGTATCCCGTTCCCGTCTTCCGTGAGCCCTGCCTTGAGCTCCTTGTTCCATAACGGGTGCTGGAAATCCGCTGTGCCGAGAAGGTCAAGGCCCTTCATCCTGGCATACTTCTCAAGGCTCTCGAGCGTTATATCCTTGCTGGTTGCCCTTGCATATCTGCTATGTACCTGCAGGTCAGCGATTATCTTCATGATACCATCAACTCCTTTTCTTCACGCAGTTTTTCGGGCAGATGGCAGTCACCGGGCATTTACTGCATGCCGGAACTGAGCCGCACAGCGCCTTCCCGTGGGCCTTGAGGATATATGCAACATCATGCCAATGCCTCTTCTCGAGAAGCGCCATAAGATTCTGTTCTATCTTATCGGGATTCCTGCTGCTGCTGAGGCCCAGCCTGGGCGACAGCTTTATTACCCACGTATCTACGGGTATGCCCTCGACAATCCCAAATGCATTTATCAGCACCGTGTTCGCCGTCTTCCTGCCGACTCCGGGAAGCGCCAAAAGCCCGGCCATGTCCGCGGGCACCTTGCCGCCATGTTCCGCCTGGACTGCCTTCATGGCACCGATTATATTTTTTGCCTTGTTAGCCGCAAAGCTTACGCCGCCCGCCAGCCTAATAATCTCTTCCTGGGTTGCGGCCGCGTAGTCCTTTGCCGTCTTGAATCTCGAGAACAGCGCGGGCGTCGCCCTGTTGACCCCCTCATCGCGCGTCTGCGCAGACAGTATCGCGGCAGCCAGCAGGTCCACCGGGGTGCCGAAATCCAGGTAGTATCCTGTGTTCGGGTAGGCTGCGACAAGTTTTCCGACAAGCAGATTGGCTGCCCTGCGATCAAGGAGTCTCAATCCATCCTGCACCATGCTTACATGAAGGGCGCTCATTTATAAATTTTTGACTGAAAGTTGTGTTACATGGAAGACAAGCGGAATTTTGTCAAAACTGTGCTTATCCGATTGAAGCGCAGGTACCCGAAAGGCATGAATACGGCCCTCGTGCACGGGACGCCATGGCAGCTTCTCGTGGCGACAATCCTCTCGGCGCAGAGCCAGGACAAGCAGGTGAATGCAATTACGTCAAGGCTTTTCAGGGTGTATTCCTCGGTGCATGATTTCTCGGCAATGCGTGAAAGTGAGCTCCTAAAATACATCCGCCATGTGGGACTATATCGTGTCAAGGCCCGGAACATCATAGCTTCGGCGAAGATGATCGAACACAGCTTCTCCGGAAGGGTTCCTGATAGCATGGGTGCCCTCACGAGCCTGCCGGGGGTCGGTAGGAAGACCGCAAATGTGGTGCTGCATGAAGCATTCGGCATAAACGATGGCATCGCGATAGACACGCATTGCATAACGGTCGCAAACAGGCTGGGGCTCGCAAAAGGCAGGGACCCCGAGAGGATAGAGGCGACCCTCATGGGCCTCGCGGACAGGCACGAATGGGGCAATTTATCAGATCTCTTTATAGCTTTAGGCAGAGATGCCTGCACGGCAAGGGTAAAGCGCTGCAAATCCTGCGCGCTCAGCGACATCTGCCCTTCAAGCAACGTGATAAAATGATGGCCTGCCTTTTCAGCGGGGGCAAGGATTCCACACTTGCGATACATAAGGCCGCAGAGCGCGGCATACGGACAGAACTGCTCATAACAGTGAAGCCCGAGAACGATTACAGCTACATGTTCCACAAACCCAATGTCGATTATACCCCCCTGCAGGCGGAGGCGATGGGAATCAGGCAGGTATTCGGCTTCACAAAGGGGGAGAAGGAGCTGGAGCTGAATGATCTCCGCGACATACTTGCAAGGAACAGGGTGACCGGGCTCATAACCGGTGCGACCGCGAGCAAATACCAGAAAGATAGGATAGAAGCGATATGCGGCGAACTTAACATATCGTGCATTTCGCCGCTCTGGCACATCGACCCGCTCGGCGAGCTCAACGAGATATCTGAACGCTTCGATTCAATCATAGTCCAGGTGTCGGCAGAGGGCCTCGATGAGAGCTACCTCGGCGCAAGGGTAGATGAAACGCTGATAAAGAGGCTTCTTGCGCTGAACAAGAAGTATGGGATAAATCTGACATTCGAGGGCGGTGAGGCGGAATCATTCGTGCTTGACGCTCCGCTCTTCAAGAAGCGGATAGTTGTGAAGGCAGCCCACAAGGATTGGGGTCACGGAGTCGGAAAATACTCCATAGACAATGCGGTTTTGGAGGCCAAGTGAATAGGTTAAATTTGATTTGGATTCGGGGATAAATATGGGAAATGTGCTCGCAAGGCGCGGAAGATACGCGGTGAACCCGATATCTGGCGACGATAGCATAGCAATTGAAAGGGAGCGGGCCGGAAAAGAGGTGATACGGCTTAACCAGGGGGATCCGCCCTCCTATTTCCCGACCCCAAAATACATCATCGACGCATTCGTCGAGGCGCTGCGCGCCGGAAAAACCTCATATTCGGACCCCACCGGAATAAAAGAGCTGAAGCAGGCGATAATCGGCAGATACAGCGGCCTGTACAAGATGGGATTGGAGGATAATGATATAATCGTTACGACCGGAGTGTCGGAGGCGCTCAAGTTCATAAACGATTCGCTGATAAACACCGGAGACAACGCGATACTTTTCAGGCCTTATTACGCAGTATATCTACCCTACCTGAAGCTCGCAGGGGGCGTTCCGCTCTTCGAGAACTACGCCGAGGCGGACGGCTGGAACATCGAAATCGAACATGTGAATAGATCGATAAGCGCGCTGAAGCGCTCCGGCAGGCTCAATAGGGTGAAATACCTACTGCTCACAAATCCCAACAATCCGACAGGCACAGTCCTCAGAAGGCAGATCCTCGAGGAGATCGTCGAAATCGCGAACGAGAACGACATAATGGTGGTTAGCGACGAGATATACGACGAGATAGTCTACGGCGGCGCCAAGTTCACAAGCATAGGCGAAATCGCGCAGGGTGTGCCGCATATGGTACTCAACGGCGCTTCGAAAAACTTTGATGCTACGGGCTTCAGGCTGGGGTTCGCCGCGGTGCCCGAGAAGGATCCGCTCTCGAAGGAGGTAAAAAAGAGGCTGGCGGATTTCGCAAAGGTGCGCCTTTCGGTAAACACCCCGGCGCAATACGCGTTCGCTGCCGCGATGAACGATAGGGCTGAACACCGCAGGGCCATACGCTCTATGGTGAAGGGCATCGAGGAGAGGGTAAACTGGGCCGTGAAGAGGCTCAAGGAAAACGAGTACGTGGATGTCGTGAAGCCGAACGGCGCGTTCTACGTGTTTCCGCGTCTGCACATGGACCGGCTCAGGGTGAAGGACGATGCCGATTTCGAGGCGAGGCTACTGCGCGAGACGGGCGTCTGGGTGGTAAAGGGCTCAGGCTTCGGCGCCCCGGGCCATTTCAGGATAGTCGCACTCCCGCCGAAAAAGACACTGGATTATGCGCTGGGTAAGATAAATGACTTCTGCACGCGCATCGCGAAATGACCGGCATGCGGGTCTAATTGCCCGCAATGCTGGCGGGTATAAGCTGGCCCTAACCCTTGTCCTGTTTCTGGCCTGCACCATACCGATACTTGAAGTCTACTATTCAAACGGCGTCGGATGGGATTTCCTTTCCCATTACCTGAATGCACGTACCATATCGAGCGGATATCTTTACAGTCACCTCGGCCTGTTTGCAGGCAAGGAGTCTGTAACTGTCAATCTCGCGGGCGCGAAGTATGCCCTTGAGATGCCGCCCGCCCTGATTGTAGGCAAAAATATCTACTTCGACTGGGTATGGGAGCCGCTGCCGTCCTTGATAATGGCAGCCTTCATAATTCCATTCGGCAGTTTGGCATTGCCGATTTATCTCGCATTCCTGGTCGCCTTCCTGCTATTCTCGGCATATGTGGCCGCAAAGGGCATCGGCATCGACCCGCTTCTGCTAGTTTCAATTGCCGCCGGACCGTTCATGATCCGATATGCGGTATTATATAACGGAAACGAAATCCTCGCATCTGGGCTTGTCCTGCTTACGTCCGGATTAATACTTACGAAGGACAGGCGCGCGGGGCTGGCCGCGGGCCTGATGGGCCTTGCGAAATACACAAGCCTGCTTCTTCTCCCATTGGGCTTATTTTTGGGGAGGCGGCGCGACATCCTCATCGCGGCAGCCATATGCGGAATCATATTCCTGCCCTGGCTCCTCGTGAATTATGCGGAATTCGGCAATCCCCTGCAGAGTTATGTCCTGCAGCTGGCGGAAACACAGCCGCAGGGCAGCAATCCTGCGGAGTTCCTTTCGCTTGTGCTCTCGATAGTGTCGTATCCGCTTGTGATGCTGGCAGCCTCATCCATCCTGCTGGCTTATCTGTGCATCACGGGAAGGAAATGCGGAAAAAGTCTTCGTGGGCTGAAGAAATTCATACAGAGCAGGCAGGGCCTTTTCCTGCTTTCGTTTCTCGCGCTTTCGCTCTTGGGATTCGGATTTGCATATGACAACGCGCAGGGATCCATAAGGCTCGGATACATGCTCTACCTGGGTATGGCGTTTTTGGCGGCTGCCGCATTAAGCGCAAGGCAGATAAGTGCGGTGCGGCTGCCCCGGGGCGTGCACCTCGGCGCAGTCATTCCTTACGTGGTATTTGCAGTGACCATGGCATCAATCCTGGCGGTATGGTCTGGATGGGCGCAGGCGCATTATTACATACTCGGCGCACTGGGCTCGAGGAATGCGGATTTCGCCGGTGCGGCCTCTGCGCTATACAGCCATGGGCTTGGAAATTGCTCGGTCGTCTCCAACGCGTGGCCGTATCTGGATTTTTACAATGTGACGGCGTATTCCCCATATCTGTGCAACGCAACCGTGGGCCGCATGCCAATAGTCGTTTTCAACCGCATCGGGGTCCGGGATTACTGCAACGGAAACATAAGCGGACTGGCCGGCACCCAGGCCTTTAGCTACGCGAATTTCTCAATATATCTGCCGAGCAACTACGCCTGTGTAAGATAGCCCGCGCCCCTCCGCCCGAAAGGGATATTAGGCTATGCCCCAAATAGAATAATAATTTCTGCAGGTATGCTGCATTCAGGGGCTCGTGGTCCAACGGTATGATGCCATGCATGTAATGTGCGCATAAGCTTTACACGCTGGAGACGGGAGTCCGACTCTCCCCGGGCCCATCACAACCGCAGCAAATCCAGAAGGCGATGCAGTGCCGACCTGCAGGGCCATGGTTATGGCCATGCTCTGTAATTAGCTCAAGGTCACTTTACCTTGAATTTATCGCATATCCTGTCGACAAGCCTGTTCTCCGGGTCTGTACGCGCGGATTCGGCTATGCGCAGCATTGCAAAATCCAATCGGTGCATGTCAGCCATGTCCTGCGCCGTCTTCGCTATGTCGTAGCCGTTCACGGCGTATACAAGTATGCTGAATGCAACACCTAGCGAGTATTTGGCATCAATGGATGAATCAAACTTATGCGCCAGCGCGGTATCTACAGCCTCCGCGGAAAATGGCCTGGTTGCACTGTATATCTCCAGCAGGTTCATCCTTGTGGCAAAATCCCATCCGATGCTTAGTTTATAGCCTGCGGCTATCTTTGCCAGCTCGGATCCGAGATATCCCGCAGGGTCATCCGTGGTATTTCGTATAAGCCAGCGTTTGTAGAGCAGCTCCCAAAATATCGCTCCGCCCTCGCTCATTAATACTTCAAGCCTTTTATGCCCGAAGCCGCCAACATCCCGGCCACCGTATTGAGTTGCGTGGGCGACCTCGTGTACAATCAGTTGCTCACCACTGTACAGGTCCGCCTCTATTATCTTGGAATTTATCTGGTACTGGCCGGATCTGTCCATACCCGAGATTAATCTCTTCTTAATCACTATCGGGACCCGTGCTGGCTGTACGCCTAGTTTTCTAAAGAAGGATTCCCGTATATCAGTCATGGAATAGGCGTTCCATAGCCTCGTAAGGTGCAGCAGCAATAGCGGCTTGTCATATACCAGGGCATCTGAGAGGTCATCGTTTTCCGAGGCGAGGAGATCGAAGCGCAAAAATGACACATCTGCGAGGCTGGGATCCGAGAACGCGTTCTTCATGTTTTCTCTTATCGTTTCCAAATCGCCAGGCAGATAATGTGTGATGATTGCGGCGGTGCCGAAGACCTGCTTGATGACGTCCGGGCTGCTGATTACATCTGTAATCCGGTCTACCACCACATTGCGCTCTTTCATCGTCAAATCCTTATAAGAAATTTGCTGATACGCTGAAAGTATGTTCTCGGCGCCGCCAGGCATGCTGTCATATATATGAAGGGCGCGCAGCGCCCTCAAGGTAACCTCCTCGCTTATAAAGTGCGAAGAACGAAGTTCGCTGAAGTACTTCTCGGGTGCGGTATGGGATATAGCAGACGTAGTGTACTGGACCATATTGTCATCGATTAGTATGGACTAGTTTTTCAGATATTTATAATTTTTGCATGAGTCAATCTGCGGCCACATAATTTGGGGGGTAGCCTCTTGGGTGGATGCTTCCGGAATCGGGATAGCGCCCGATCCCGGAATATCCGGAAGCGTAAGGTAGGATAATGTGCCAACTTGAATACACACCTCGGATTTGGCCGGTCAAGACAGCGAAGCTGGCGGAGCCATCCGCGATTTCCGGTAATTATCGGGAAATCATAGCAATACGCGGCGTGCCGCAGCCTTAAGGGGATGAATGGCGTCAGCCTGTAAATGGCATATTTCCCGGCCACTTTGTTAGTCCGAGAGCACTGCAACCCGCTTCAGCAGTAAATACAGTGCGGCGTAGGTCGGAAGCTCTATCCTCTGCTTCTCGAACGGGCCAAACAGCATTCCGCCTATTTCCAGCGGTTGGCTTTTTTCTATATACACCCGGACGGCACCGGCGCGGAACAGCACTGCCTCTTTCATCGGGTCAAATTTTTCGAGCTCGTCGACACTGCCCAGGCGCATCGCGCAGAGGCCGGTATCAGAATGTATGGTGTTCGGGAGCCGTATCAGATGTTCTGTGCCGTTCGTCACGTTCCTGTCTATGAGGCTCGTCTGGCTTATGGTCATGCCTTTCAGCACATTGCCCCAGAATTCCGCCTTCTTCGGAACCCCTATTCTGTCCCAGTTGCCCATTGTTATGCCGAGTATCACATCGGCCTTTTTCTTGACGAGCTTCCGTGCGGCCTGGCTGTCTATCCCGAGTCGCACCAGCGCATCCTCGCCGGCATTGAGCGCCGATATCGTGCCCCTGGCAAGCTTGCCACCCCAGCCCTTATCGGTAGGCTTCGGTCCGCGCAACTGCTTGCCTTTTTCTCCCAAGGCGGGGAAGAAGACGTTCAGGTCTATCTCCTTCGCTGTGATATAACCGGTTATCTGCGTCCGCTGTTTTGTGGTGAGATCAAGGAAGCGCAGGTCCGATACGTGCAGGTGATAACCACGGTTTCCGCTGAAGTTTATGCTTATGTCTTTCTTTGGCACCGCGAAATCCGGGACCAGGAAGTTCTCAATGAGTTTGAAGACCTCCATTTTTACGGCAGCAAGGCAATTCGGGCAGACCCATGAGCGCCCATGCGTTTTTTGGCATTCAAGGTTTAAGTCTGATGAATCGAGGTCAAAGACCAGCTCCGAGCCTAACCAGCCCTTCGCCTCCATTGGCCTCCCATCGGGATATTTGTAGAAGGCAGTAGAAACAGATATGGAAGGCGGAGCGGCTGCAGCTAGATAAGCGTCCAGATCCCGCTGGCTTTTGAATGCCCTGTGCCTACGAAGTATCCTCTGCTCGAAGTCGCCAAATCCGAACTCCTTTTGCTCTACGCGCTCGACGTTTATCTGCGCCTTCTTGTAATAAGAGGCAAATTTTGTCTCGGCAAATCTCAATGTTCCGGAATCGAGCACGCGATCACATGAGTATTGCTCAATTCTTTTATTTAAGGATAACTCCGCGGCAGTTTGTCGGGATTTCCTTTAACAGAGCAAATGCCGCAATATACGTAAACGACCTAGTGTGCCGGAGGGCCCGCAGTTTCTACGCACGGCAGCCGCCAAACCGCGTGAATAATTACTTGGGAACAGCAGTAGAGCGCCTGCGAGCGCGAATCACAAAGGCTTGTGGGCGAACAGGCGCACAGTGCGCGACAGTGTATGTATGAGTGCCTACTCGGATAAGGCAATGATTAATAAGAGCATTCTCCAAATACCGAGTATGGCAGATGAGGAGATAAAGCAGGCAATCATTATAAGGGCAGACCTTGAGATGAGCCGTGGCAAGATTGCCGCACAAGCTGCACATGCCTCGCTTATGAGTTATTTTGAAGCTGAGAAAATGGACCGCAAAATTGTGCATATGTGGCTTGACACCGGAGAGAAGAAGATTGTGCTCAAAGTCACTGACGAGGAGGCGCTCGTAAAGCTTTACAAAGCATTCAAGTTCAGAGAGGTGCCCTGCGCGCTCGTCACGGATGCGGGTCTTACGGAGATACCCCCCGGCTCAAAAACCGCGCTCGGAATAGGGCCGTGGCCCAGCAGCAAAATAAACGAGTTTACTTCAGGGCTGAAGCTGCTCTGAGCTAATGCGGTTCCTCACTCAGCATGGCATGATTTCGCATGATTTGCCGGCGCATACCAAAATCGTATTGCTTGACATGTTCTGGGTCGACTTTATCAAAATGCGGTAGCTTGACATCTCCTTGGCGCCCGGTGGCAGCGACGAAGTTCCCAGCGTAACGTTGTCGTAACCAAAAAGCGTTTGGTTGTACCTGACAAGCGTAACAATTATCTTTGAGGGCAGCGGCTCCATAATTGGCGTAAAGTTGAACGCGACAGAACTGTTGGAACATGAGACATATGGCCCAAGGGCAAAGCTGGCAGGCGGGGTCACGTTCGCCTGCGTTACCTTTCCGATAGAAACGTTGAAGGCCTGTATGCTCGATAGGACAGTTTTATTTATAGCACCGTTTGTCTCCCGGCTAAGCGTATATGAAGTCATATTGTACACATAGCCGTACGTGCCGTCTATGCATACCTCTTCCTCTGCCCCTGTCAGGTTTCCAGAGGAGTTGCCGGGCGTGCCCTGATAATTCGACACATTTATTATAACAGAGTTATTGAAGCTCTCGCACGACCCAAACGGGTTTTTCTTTTTTCCAATATACGTCATATTTTGGTATCCCATTGGGGCTATGCCGAATGGGTTTAATCCTATATCGCTGCTATTCGAAACCATGCAGACGGCCGCCGGAGTGATGTTCAGGGTGCCCGCATTGCACTGCACAGTCAGGTTTTTGAACCGGTAACTGTTTATCACATAAGTCTTGCCAAGCAGCTGCAGCTGCATAATCGTCCTGGTTGTATTTCCCAGCTTGTACAGGGTTATCTTGGAATCTTTACCCATATACGCGGAAAGTTGCGGCAAGTTTAAGGTCATTGTGTATGCCACGTATATATTGCTGACACCGTTAAGCAGTGCGAGGTCTGTCTGGAGGCGCGGGGGAACGTTCATCGGCTGGACATTCGTCTGTCCGCCGCTTGCGGTGTTTGCAGGATTTGCGAGTTTTGCCGAAAACGTGCTTATGTTGAATACCACGAGAGCAACAACGGCTATTATGGCAATGGCAGCCACCACCGCAACTAGAGACAGTGACCTCGGCAACGCCCTCCTTTTGACGTTTGCGGCTGCCGATGTTTCTGTACTGTCTCCACTGCTGCCGGATTCTGAACTTTTCGTATCAACACCAAACCGTAGATATGTTGCCTGCATAATTTATTGCTTGCGGTATTCTTAGGTATTATGGTCCGCATCTTCCGAAAATGGGGTATACCGGTAACCCTACCTTGCCATAATATATAAATATTTTTGCCCTACAAACTCTCTTTGGTGCTGTTATGGCCGCAAGTGCTCTGTAGCTTCGTATTTTTTGAGAGCTTGCGCTTTGTGAGAAAATACGTACATAGAGCTGGTCATAATACATTTGTGAGATCGTGTTTTTCGCGATTGATTTGAGGAGAAGAGTTTTGCTTCTAAATTAAAGCCACCTAGGGGATGGCTTGGCTGTAGCAGCAACGAAGGCCGTGGCAAGCTGCGATAAGCCCAGGGTAGCCGCAAGTCGGGCTTTGAACCTGGGATTGCCGAATCGTGCGCGCAAGCGCATGCACACCCGGGGAACTGAAATATCTTAGTACCCGGAGGAAGAGAAAGCTAATGCGATGCGGTAAGTAATGCGAATGAAAACCGCAGAGGGCGAACCGAATCCTGCCTTGCAAAAGGTGTGGAGATGTGGTGCAGCGATATCCATCCAGAACATGGGCCGAACCTCCTGGAAAGGGGGGCCATAGAGAGTGACAGCCTCGTAGGCGAAGTGCAATGGAGGTAGCTGCAAAGAGTAGCGCCGCTTGAGTATGCGGTGTGAATATGGGGGCATTAAATCCCAACCCTAAATATTGGCTACAGACCGATAGCGAACAAGTAGCGTGAGCGAAAGCTGAAAAGAACCCACACGCGTGGGATTGAAAAGATCTGAAACTAGGTGGTTACATGCAGGTAAGGCATAAAAGGAACGAAGGGCGCGGAAGCCGAAGCGCGAAAGCGCAAGGCGACGTGCCTGGACCAGTGTCTTATCATTCTTCTTGAAGCAAGAGCCAGGGAGTGTATCGGAGTGGCGAGCGGAAACGCGTAGCGAAAGCGAGAATGCGTAGCTTTGCAAGGCA
>CAZQGC010000010.1:15880-32692 GCA_964592765.1 Microcaldota archaeon | reverse complement strand
AGCGATTTTCAGAAAATCTAAGGCAAGTGTCCATGAATGTTTCATGGCACCAACTTCAGCAACTCCAATCAGTTCTTCATCAAACGCAAACCAAGAGGTTTGCAGGAAAAAGAAGAACTCCAAAATACGGCTCATTATCAAAGGCGTTTACCGACAGTCAGATAACCCAATTCTTTAGGGTTATAGACGATGACAAGTTTCGACTTATCTTCCAATACCAAGCGCAGCTTGGGCTCAGGATAGGAGAAGCTGTCAGAGTAAACGTAAAAGATATAAACTTCGAGACACGAGAAATCACCTTGAAAACTGAAAAGGCGAAAGTAATAGACACATTACTTATCCCAAACCAGTTATTCAAGGATACCTTGGCATTCATATCAAAACACGAAAAGGAAATCGAGAAGGCGATGGGTTATATCTTCTTTAGATGCCCAGAAAGAAGCCGCCGAGCAGAGCCTTTCGTGGAGCAGAATTATGTGAGAAACAGGTTCAGATGTTATGTAATCAAGGCAGGCTTAGACCAAACCTACGATACCTCTGATGAATCAGTAGAAGGCAGACAAGTAAGGAGCCTTCACAGACTAACAACGCATAGCCTAAGGCACTACGCCATAACCAGCTTCTCAAAGCAGACTAATGGAAATCTAGTGCTCACCAGTCGGTTCGCGCGCCATGCCGATCCTAGCACTACTATGGTCTATGTGAGCACCAAAAAAGAGGAGCTTTATCAAGAGATAGACAACACCTTCTCTTTAGAGCGGCTAGCCAAGCTAAAACATACTGTCATGAAGATGGAGCATTCGTTTTAGTTCCGATTTAGAGAGTATTTAAATATATTTAGCCTTATTAAGAATATGGAAAGTGGGGACCTGCGTTCAACCTTATCTATGCTTTTTTTAGCTTTAGCGATAACAGCAGGCATCTTTTCTTCCTATTTTTATTACACTACACCTGTTGGTGGCTGCCCTCCAAATTTTACAGTAACAGTAATTTCTATACTTTCCTGCAAATCCAACCCCACCACTAATCCGTTTTTCATTGCTTCTATAATTTTTACTCTTGCTTGTTTTCTCCTCGGCTGGCTATTCGGCAGAGGCACATAACTTCGTTTCTTGACCCTAAACAGGGTCATGTAGACTAAAACACCCTCTCAGGTAGACTAAAATGACCCTCATTTTGCCTCTTTTCCGCCTTCTGTCGTCGTAGAAGTCCCCATTAGTGGGAAATTCCAATATTTCATGTTAAATTTTCAGATTCATGTAGAGTAAGTCAAAAACTCCAGTCATGGGGAGTTTTTGGGTCATTCGTTGGGAGTAAAATGACCTCCTCTGACATGAATTTAGGGTGTTTTTCCTCGTAAAACTCCCCATTAGTCGTAAAACGACATATTTTGCACGATTTTCTAAAAATCGTAGGGAGTAAGCCGTCGCCCGCCCTAATAGTCGCCTTCGACGACGCTCGGCGGGCTAGGCTTCTCATCCAAAGCCGTTTTGACCCCCAAAAAAACAGCGTAAAGGTTCCTTGAACTGCTAGGTTGCTAGTTTAAGGGAGCCCCTCAATTTTGCGAAGCAAAATCAGAGCTGGGCGACCCAAAGGAAATACGAAATACTTTATAGCTATTAGTACTAAATTCATCATGGAGAATAGAGTTTTTGTAGTACATTGTTGGGAAGGTAAACCAAATACAAGATGGTATCCTTGGTTAAAAACAGAACTAGAGAAGAAAGACTTTAAGACATATATACCTGCCATGCCAAATACACAACATCCAAGAATGAAAGCATGGGTAAATCACCTAAAGAAAGTAGTTGGAAAGCCTGACAAACATTGCTATTTCGTCGGTCATAGTGTTGGTTGCATAACAATTCTAAGGTATCTAGAATCAATAAAAACACAGGTTGGTGGGGTAGTAATGGTTGCTGGATATACTACTGATTTAGGATATGAAGATTTGGAAAGTTTCTTCACAAAACCAATAGATTGGAAGAAGATAAAAACAAACTGCAAAAAGTTTGTTGCTATACATTCAGATAACGATCCATATG
Source organism: Microcaldota archaeon (assembly GCA_964592765.1). Lineage (GTDB taxonomy): Archaea > Micrarchaeota > Micrarchaeia > Micrarchaeales > Micrarchaeaceae > A-MIC-10. The sequence continues at coordinate 30,647 of CAZQGC010000010.1, read as the reverse complement.
TATCATTGCATTACGGAAAAGATATTTTCAAGAACAAGCTAGATGCTAGTTTAATCATAGAACATAATAAAGGACATTTTAGCCTTGATAATAATATAACGCAATTACCTAGTGCACTTAAAGCTATAATTGAATTATCCAAATAGAAAGACTGCGGCTAACGCGCATGCATAATTCCGATAAAAACAAAGATTTAATAAGAGATAAAGTAACTAATATAGTATTAGAAGATGCAAAAGTGAACATAATGACAACAGTCATAACTTTTGATAATGAATTTAAGAGCCAAATCCTAAATATCTTTGAAAAGAGTGTAAAGGATGGTGTAATAGTTGAGGCTAGCACTGGCAATCCTGTCTTGACCGTAAAGGGCGAACCTGTTGGTTCAAAGGAATTTGCAGGAATAAAGAAGGGTTCCGAAATTTTTATCAAAAATGATATTACTTCTTTAATTGAATTTGCCAGAAAGAAGAAGTAATTACAGGTGGAGCCTACGGTACACGCTGTTTTTAAGAAATTGTTATCATTACTCGGTGTAGACCCAAAAATAGCGGATAGAATAAACATTTCTCTTTTTAGCGATAACAGAAAATATGAGATAAAAGATAGTGTAATTAACATAGACTTAACGAAATTTTCTAAACAAGAAAAGGAAGAATTTCTATCCGCAATGAAAAGATTAAGAGAATCAGATGACGACTATCTGGTAATGGAAAATAAATCATATGAACTTACTCAGAATATTTTTGGATTGAAGGAAGATTTTGACGTTATTAAAAAATTCGAGGGAGTATTATCACCCGAAGATTTTGCGGCGTTGGAAGATAGCATATACATCGATTATTTGCACAAAAAGGAAAAGCACGAAGAACTAGCTAGGCGCAAACAGCAGATAATAAGACAATTTGGAGAAAGAGGTAATATGATATGCAAATTGTATACTGCTGGATACTTTCACGGAATATTTATACCATTATACGATGAACTATTAAAGAACGAGAATGGATTAGAAGAATTTAAATTGACATTCGATAAACTTATTAGAGATTTTCCTCTAGCTATTTTTATAAATCGGTTTATGAGTGTAGAAGAAGTAAAAACCATGACCAAAAATAAAATCATAAATAATCAAAATACGGGATTAAGAAGTTGCACATACATGGAATAAGTCCAACAAACTGTAAAAATATAAGAGAAGGAATAAAACTATTACAAGAAGAGAATGAAGTAACCTTTAAAGTAACCGAAATGGAAGAGAAAAAGAACATAATCTTGGTAACTTTGGAATTTTAGGGTTCGAATTCACGAGAATTCGAACGCTAGTGGCTTAAATAGCTTCAAGACGTTATTATTTGGGTTCAGATGAATGGCTTTTGGCTTAGGAAATTTGCTTGAAGTTGGTGTGAAATATGGCTTTAAAGAACGACGACAAAACAGCAGGACTTAAGATCCTGTGGCTTAGCGCCTTCGTGAGTTCAAATCTCACCCCCTGCACATCACTTCAAAAAAGAGGATTTAGGAACCCCAAAACAGCAAACTTGCAGATGCAATTGCTTTTCATATAACATTTTGTAAGGGTGCACTCTGCAATAAAAATTACACCTGCTGAAAAGGTGGGGTTATCGAATTTTGGCCAAGATACTGGGAAAAAAGTGGTTATCCCTTATAGAACAGTCGACAGCTCCGGTTATTTTTGGCTACTATTTATCGATCGTATTCCGGGGCAGAGCCACCGGCTCCGCAATCCAAAGGGTTTTTATACCAATACCGCCAATCTTATTTTATTATGCCAGGGTGGCGGAATCCGGTAACGCGTACGCCTGGAAAAACATCCTGCAAGCGTATGGCTCTTCGGGGCCTTCTGGGTTCAAAAGCATAATGCTGAAATTCCCAGCCCTGGCGTAGTATAACAGATAAATATTTATTGCTATAACACATATACATAGAAAAGAGTCTGAAGGCAGGAAAAGCGAAAAAGCAGCGATGGCGTATGCCGCGCTAATTTTCTTCATGTATTCTGCACTCGGTTAATATTCGTTATAAGGTCATTAGATGGCTGAAGGTAAGCAACAAAAGAAAGAGGAAAAAGGTCCGCAGTCGATAATACGAATTGCCGGTCGAGACATAAACGGTGCACTTAGCATAGAGCGCGCGCTTTCCCACGTCAAGGGAATAGGGATGAACATGTCCCATTCCATGTCGTATGTCATAGAGCAGAAATTCAAGATAAGCAAGGAAACACCGATAGGCAGCCTCGATGATAAGCAGATTGCCGATATAGAATCTGTGATAAAGAAGCCCGATGCCTTTGGCATACCGGTCTATTTGCTGAACAAGCGGAAGGAGTCCGAGACCGGGCAGAACCTGCATTATGTCGGCAATGACCTGACATTCAGCGTTCGGCAGGACATAAACCGTGAAGTAAATCTCCGGACCTGGCGCGGATTCAGGCATAAGTACGGCCAGCGGGTACGCGGGCAGCGCACGCGCTCCACAGGAAGAACCGGGACGACCATCGGAGTCATGAAGAAGTCTGCGATGCGGCCAGGCTCCGCTCCTGCGGCTGCGGCAGCCGCAGACAAAGGCAAGAACCCGACTAAATAAAAAGCAGTGATATTTTGGGAGCACCTCGCAAAAATAGAAGGAAATACAAGAAGCCAAAGGAAGTGTGGAATCTTGAGAGGATACATGCAGACAATGAGCTGATAAAAGAGTACGGTCTCAAGAACATGAAGGAGCTGTGGAAGGTGCAGTCAGACCTCAGCCGCATAAGGGGTAACGTGAGGGAGCTGCTCTCTGGCAATGCGACGAACCCAGAAATCGAACGCAATATGATATCAAGCCTTGCAAAGTTTGGGATTGTAACGCAGGAAGCGACTTTGGATAACCTTCTTGACCTAAAGCCGAATGCAATACTCGAAAGGAGGCTGCAGTCACAGGTTTTCAGGAAGGGCATGGCGCGTACAATGAAGCAGGCGCGCCAGCTTATAACGCACGGGTTCATATCGATAAGTGGGAAGCGCGCGAACCGTCCCGGAATGATGGTCAGTGTCGCGGCAGAAGGCGGCATAGCCTACTACAAGCCGATTGACATAACTGTGGCCGATGCAGCCCCGAAGAAGAAGGCATCCCAAGAGGCAGAAGCTGAGCCCGAAAGTACTGCGCCAGTACCTGCGCCCACGGCGGAGGGAGCAGCTGAAACAGTGCCAGTGCAGGAGAGCGGCAACACAGAATCCCCAGCAGAAGCAGAAAAAAGCGAATAATGGTGTTTAGATGGCTGGCAAAACGGCGAAACCTAAAGAAAAAGACGTAAAGGAGGCAACAACTACAAAGAAGAAGGAGAAGGAGATACAGTCATACGAGGCCAAGGCGCTGGAAGAGGCAAAGGTAAAGCCGCGCGCAGAACGCTGGGCCGTCGTACACGTCTATTCATCCAAGAATGATACTATACTCACCATGACAGATGTCAGTGGTTCCGAGACCATAGCGGTCGGAAGCGGTGGCATGATGGTTAATGCGGATTCTCAAGAAGGTGAGCCCTACGCTGCGATGCAGGCCGCATACAAGGTAGCGGCGAAGGCGAAGGAGCGCGGGATAACAAACATAAACATAGAGATACGCGCCCCCGGAGGTTCCGGATCTAAGACTCCCGGCGCAGGCGCGCAGGCTGTGGTCAGAGTGCTCGCGAGGAGCGGCCTCAGGGTCAATAGGATAGAGGACGTGACTCCGATACCGACAGACACGATAAGAAGGCCTGGCGGCAAGCGCGGCAGAAGAGTCTGATGTGCACATCGAGTGCAATATTTTTCTTTTCTGCATAATCTATGTCCCAGATTTACAATGGAATAGGGATAGGCACCGCGCTGGCCGGGGCAGCTGCCCTTCAGTGGGGGCTTGGAAACAATATGTCGGCACATATAACCACGCTATGTGGTCCAGTGCCACGCAGGAGAACCCTATGCTCCGCTAGATGGCAAATAAAAACAGGAAAAGAAACAGAAAAAGAAAAATAAATAGAAAAATTACTGGGATTAAGCAGGCTCGCCAATTGCGAATCTTGCCCTTACTTCGGTTATTTTAACCTTCAGTTCGTCCCCCCTCTTTGCGCCGCGTATGAAGACTACAAATCCGTCTACCTTCGCTATGCCATCGCCTTTCTGGGCCTCGGCCTCGATCTTTACATCGACCGTGTCTCCGACCTTTACGGGCTTAGGCATGAAGTAGTTGGACCTCATCTTCATTCCGCTTCTCTCTCCTCTTTCTTCCCTGTCTCTTCTGTCTTCATTCATTCCGTCTTCCATGGAATCTCTCTTAATACGTAGGATTAGCTTTTAGCCTTACTCCGTATCTAGTACCTTTTCTACCTTTCAGATTTAAAAACCTTTGCTTTTTATGACGGGAAAACCCCAAATTTAAGCCAGTTCTAGCGCCCTGCAGTTCCGCTAATGGCAAAACCTTAATATCCCTTTCTAAAAAGGGAAAGCTGTAAGAAGAGCATCCGGGGCCGGAATAGGTCTAAATATCCCCCTCCCCCCAAATACTTTTGGGTGAATATATGGCAAAGAGCAAGAAGTTTTCTTTCGCATGCAAGGACATAGGGATGTCGTGTGGTTTCTCTACCACAGAAGCGGACAGGAATGCGCTGATGGGCAAAATCTCCGACCACGCAAGGTCTGCGCACGGAATGCAGCAGATAGATGCAGACACGATGAAGAAGGTAGAACGCGCGATAAAGAGCGCCTAACGCTTTCTCTTTCCCTTTTTCTTTTCTTTTTTCTTTTTCTCACTTTTGTAGCGCTATACATGTTGCATCCGCATCAATTTTTAGCCATGCGCGGAGCAACTACTTTCATCTGGTAATTGAATGGCCGTGCCCGCCCCGCTGAAGCAGAAGATGGAGAAGCAGGGGTACCACTTCGTTGGCCGGCACTCGGCGGTCAAGATATGCGAATATGCGGCCAACGGCCTGCGGGCAGGTACCCTCTGCTATAAATACTCGTTTTACGGAATTCGCAGCTGGCAATGTTTACAATCTACACCGGCAATAGGCTGTGACCTCGGGTGCCGGTTTTGCTGGCGCGTCATACCCGAAGAGCTTGGCATTAAATGGAACGAGCTGAACGCCATCGGGGAATGGGGTGATCCGGAATTCATAATAGAGGGCATGATAAAGGAGCAGCGCAGGATAGTGAGTGGCTACAAGGCGCTAGCCGATACTGAGCTTAAGAAGCGCCGCTGGGCCGAGGCGAACGATCCCCGGCATGTAGCGATAAGCCTTACCGGCGAGCCGACATTCTATCCCGGGCTGGGGCGGCTGATACACGGTTTCCACAAGCGTGGCATCAGCACGTTTTTAGTGACGAATGGCACGCTGCCTGAAGCCATCGAGTCGCTTGATCCGTTGCCGACCCAGCTCTATATCTCGCTACAGGCACCCAATGAAGAAACATATCTTGCGGTTACTAGACCGAAGATAAAGGACGCATGGCCGAGATTTCTCAGGTCCCTCTCTATAATGTCTCGGCTAAAGACCAGGACCGCGCTGCGCATGACCCTCATAAAAGGCCTGAATATGGATGATCCAGAGGGGTATGCACGCCTGATAAAGCTCGCAAACCCCGATTATGTCGAGGTGAAGGGTTTCTCGTTTGTTGGGGGTTCCCGCGAGCCTGGCCGCGGCCTCAACTTGGACAGCATGCCACGGCATCCGGAGATAAAGGCGTTTGCATCAAGTCTTGCCTCGGCATCTGGCTATATTGAGACTGCAGAGCACGTCCCGAGCCGAATAGTGCTATTGAGCCGCGATGCGGGGGCCTCGGACAGCAGGCTCATAGACTTCAGCAAGATCGGTTCACTTCTTTGAGTTGCTTTGCAATCCCTGGAGATATATCTCCGAGGAGAGCTTGTACCTCGAAACGGAATGCGCCACAACTTTTCCCTCCCCTTCGAACTTCGCAAGGAAGAGGCCAACCCCTCCGAACATGGCGCTCCTTATGTTGTCCACGAAAGTTACCTTGTACTTCAGCGCGGGTGAAAATCCGGCGATGTGCCCCGGATCTATCTCTAGGGGATTGTCCTCGCTGACCTGGTGCTCTATTATGTCTCCCACCACATGTATGAATACATTTCCCGGCCCGGTGAACTTCTGCAGGAGGAAGCCGGCGCCGCCGAAGAACGCCGTGCCCATGCCCAGTGTCTGCATTGTGAAGTTAACGCTCTCCTCTGCAGCTATAAACGCATAATGTTCCGCTATGAATTGCTCTCCTTCTCCGAGTGTAATCTGGTATATCTTTCCAGGCATTATTCCGCCTATTGAGACTACGCCGTCCCCTCCGCCCGCCTTAAATTCAGTGAGCATTCCTGTAGCACCGACCGCCTTTCTTTCTATTGCCTTTATTATGCCCCCGGCGATGCGTGGAGTCATGTTAATGTTCTTGTTTTTTGTGATGAGTTTTCCGGAATCGGCGTATATCCTTTCCCCATCCCGCAGCGAAATCCTCAATGCCTGCATGCTTTGGCCGACTATCTCATATTCCAAATTACCACCGAGCAACAATCGCCCCTAATCTATAAAGACTTATCTGTCGCCCGCCTTCTTGGACTTGCGCATCCTCTTCGTGGTTATATGGTACACAAGGTACAGGGCGAGCGCGAAGATGCCTGTCGACGCGAGCACAATCGTGGCGTCGTTGGCTGATAGCGCATAGAATCCGAATGCCATGAGCACCGCATCCCAAATCAGGCTGCCCAGAATAGAGTAGCCGAAGAATTTCTTCGCGTTCATCCGCGCGAACCCCGCAGGGAAGCTAACCAAGGTCCTTATGACTGGCACGAGCCTGGTGAGGAATATGGCAGCAACGCCATTGCGCTCGAACCAATTATCAAAGTTATCGAGCGATTCTTTCTTTATGTGGAAGGCCTTCAGGTGCTTGTAGACTACGTCCTTCCCGACGAAATAAGCAATATAGTAATCGACTGCAAGTCCAACGATGCTGCCGAGCAGTCCGGCGAGCAGGGCCCATGCGAATGAGATGGTGCCCTTAGCGGCAAAGTAGCCCGCAAGCGGCATCACAACTTCGCTGGGCACCGGCAGGGAAGAGCCCTCCAGTGCCATCAGCCCAAAGATCGCGGCATACCCGTATGCCTGTATGTAATTTGTTATTATGCCAGCCGAGCCCTTCATGACCCCTAGCAACGATAGACTAAGCAGCAGCATGGAAACACATTCTCTTTTGTCCTGTCATATTTATAAGCTTTAAAAAAAATAGCCTTGTGAAGACGATGCGCATAATTAAGTTTGATGAGGCAGAGGGCAGGCTCATACTAAAGCTTGAAGTCCTTGAGGATCTCTGGAGCGCGCAGCGCATCATATTTCGGGATGACGTGGCGAAGTCGAAGAGCCTCAGGAGGTTCAAGCCGAGCGAGGGGGATGAAGGCGAGCTCAAGGAGGTATTTGTGTCGCTTAGGGTGGAAAGAACCGAGCTCGACAAGACCGCAGAGAGGCTGCGCATAACCGGCAAGATACTCGAAGGACGCCCCATAGAGTACGTCCGCATAGGCAGCTACCATACGTTGAACATAGGGCTTGATGACGTATTGGAGATACAGAAGGCGGAATGGCATAGGTATATGGTGGACGTAATCCGCAATGCTGTGTCAATGTCGAAGAAGCCCAAGCTAGGCATACTTGCGATAGACGACGAGAAGGCGCAGCCCGCATACCTGCTTGGCTACGGCATAGAGTTCAAGAACGAGGTGTACAACGGTCTGAGCAAGCGCATGTCCAACAAAGAATTTGCAGAACAGGAGCAAAAGTACTTCACTAAGTTGATGGCAATAATAGAGGAGATGCCCGTTTCTACTGTAATAATAGCGGGCCCGGGCTTCACAAAGGATGAGCTGAAAAAGCGCATGGAGGATTCAGGCTTCCTGAAAAGGAGCAGCAAGCGCTTCATATACATGAACATAAGCAATGCAGAGCGCTCCGGGGTCTACGAGCTGATAAAGAGCAAGGAGATGTCTTCCATACTGGAGCGCGAGCGCATACGCCAGGAGTTCCTTCTCATGGATGAGTTCCTGAAAGGCCTTGCCGCAAAGCGTTCCCGGCACGGCGCCGCGGGGGTGGCTGAGGCCATTGCCAATTACGAGGCCGAGCACATACTTGTCAATGACGGCGTCCTGAGCGATCCCGAGATCCAGAGGCTGCTTAACTTGGCTGAGGCAAAACACCTAAGGGTGGAGGTTATCAACACGGACGACGAGGTTGGCGCGCAGCTCGCCTCCTTCGAAAATGTGGCCTGCTTCTAAGTGCGCGGCGGTCAGGCCCAGCGCTGGGTCAAGATGGTTACCGCTTCGGGCAATCCCCCCTCTTGTCGTCTGGGTCAAGACCGGGCGGGAGGTCCCACTACACTTTCATGCCGTCGGACTGCCTGCCCCAAAGTCCCTTAAAGGTACAATGCGAGTATGCCCAGATCTGCCCTAAGGTTCTCTGCGCAAGAGCATTATCTCTGCAAGTCCGCTCTCTGCGACTTGTTCCCAGTCCACCACGCTGATACGCGCCCCATGCTCATACAGGAGGTCCATCATCTCATTGTTGCCTGTTCTTGCCGCGTGTATGAGCGCCGTCCCGCCTGCGTTGTCGCGCGCATCCACATCCGCGCCGTTTTCTATCAGCGCCTTGGCGAGCGCGGTCCTCCACGGCAGTGGCTGGCATTTTGCCACACACATCAACGGCGTTTGGCCATCTTTGTTCCTGGCATTCACATCGACACCCATACCGAGCGCCTTCATGGCCTCCTCCCTGTTGAAGAATATCCCATAGAATAGCGCACGGTTTGCGGCCTGCACTTCAGAAAGGGCCTTGCTCTTTCCTATGGCGAATGCGTTTTTCTCCATCTTACCACCCATTGGGGATTGTCTCCGGGGATATTTAACACTTTTCATGCGATGCCGTATTCCAATTTCTATTATACCTGTACATTTTTGTCGCCAAAACCAAATTTACTAAGCGCAAGTTTGTACCTTTCCAGTTCCTAATGTCACTCACGCTGTCGCAATTCCGACATGCATGGGGTTTCTATAAACTACTTTTTAGTGAAATTATCGGATACGGTCCAACGTAATAAGTGTTTAAGAACGTTACGGAATTTCGTCAGGACAAAAATGGGCTTGGCTTCAGATACAGAATTGTGCCCTTCAAGGAAAGCTTCCCGGTGATTTACTTACCTGGAGTTTCTTGTCGTCGAATCGTGAGGTCCTTGAACTGTTGCCTAATACCAGAAAACATATATATCAAAAGCCCAGCGATAATATCATATCCTGGGTGTATAAATGTCGGAAACCAAAAACAGAAGCAATGCCGCCGATGCACGGTTCAAATCAATTCCGGAGGCGCAGAGCCTGAAGCTCAGTGCATTCATTAGGGGTATCTTCGCCACCAGGTTCTTTCAGCCGGATGGGAATCCTTCCGAGGGTTGGAAACTGTTCCGTGCAGAATCATGGAAGACCGCGGCCGGCACCTCATGGTCTGCGGCCCGGTCTACCAAAAATGGGCTAGGTGTGGATTCGGTACGGGAGCTTGCAATTGAGGCGGCTAAGGCTGCTGTCAGAGGTACGCCGAGAAGGGCAGGCTTGCCCGCAGTGTTCGCGGAATGCGAACAGGCCATTATCGATGCTCCGTCCGTCAAGTCAGCATATAAGGATGCCTGTGCAGATTCGTGCCTAGACCTCAATACCATAGCATACGCTGATTCTGATGCGAAGAAGGACGCAGAGCTGGTCGCAGTTTTGATAGTGGCGGAAGACCTCGAATTCCCCGGAAAGAAGCAATACGCCGAATACGCGGCACGCCGCTGGGAGGTGTGGCAGAAGGGCTATGCCGCGCAGTGCGATGTTGATGGCATACTATACGTCTACGCGAAAGAACCAGCCCGGAAGGCGGATGCAAGGAGCCTGGCAAGAAAAGCCGGCAGATAAGACCAGGTCGGCGTATTGTCTACAAAACCGTACAAATCAACCACGTATACCCAAAATACTCTAAATTAGGAAATGATCCCATGGATTTCACAAAAGATGTCGGCGCAAAGGACGGCATATTGGCGGACGCACTGCGCCGCGGCGGACCGGAACCCGGAAACGGAATGCCCGGAAGGATGAAGCGCGGCCTCGCCGCCGGGGCGATTGTCCTGGTGCTGGCCTGTGGGGCCCATGCACTGCAGCGCCGTTACGAGATTTATAGGGATAATCTGCAAACCAAAGAACGCCGGGAGCTCGACCATGAGCTAAGAAGAGAGCAACTGCAATACCGAAGATGCAAGAAACTCGACGCTGCGCCAACGAAGGGATTGCAGCGGTATGCACAAATCCAGGAATACCTAAAATTGAGCCCAAGGGAAAAGTTTGAGGTACACCAAGCGCTGACCATCGGCACGCCTAATGACTCCTACAACGCGGTTGAGGCCGTAATTACCCTTCCTAACACCCCTAAAGATTCCGGCGTCAGTTTTCTGATAAATGCAGTAACGGATAACGGTAATTGGTATCAGCTCGGGATAGACCAGCGGTATGATCTAGATTCGTATGCGCATCCATCGATCGTTTATGAGGTCTGGAGCGGCAAAGGGCTTCTTCTTAAGGATCGGCGGGCCAAGGGATCCGGGCCCGGGCTGAAGCCACAGCACGCCTACGACCTCGAATTAAGGTTCGACGGCGGCGCGGCGGAAGCATCGGTGCGCGGTGCGGACGGTCGCGTCCTGTTCGACCGGCAATTGGACGCCCGCGGGGCGAAATCCTTTGTTGGGGGTGTCCAGTACATACCCGACGGCATTGTCTTTACAGGCCTGATGACTGAAACCTCCAGCACATCCGCCTATCGTGTCGAGAGCCCAGGATCCTACGAGATGGTCCGGCCCAATCCCAAGAAGATAAGTGCACTGGCATTCGGCTCTGAAGTGCTTAGCCCGAGTTTCGTTGCCGGCACCGGGGGAAATTTCCCAGCGTCAAAGGCCTACTATATTTCGAACCTATCTAGGTTTGGCAGTTGGCCTAGCAAAGCGGAGACCGGGACAAGGTTCCGTGCGGAACTCACCACGGAGTCAGAGGGCGGAAAAAAGGCGGGAAAGAACGCATACCTGTTTTATACAGAGGCGCGCAGTCAGGATGCGGCCAGATGAGCCGTGTGCAGATATGCCCGCTGCACACCAAAGTTTTTATATTTATCCGATGTATATAAACAGATATCTTTTACTCCTCAAGTGTTATCATGGAGAGCATCAAAGGCAAACTTATAGCCATAGTCAGGGTAAGGGGCCATGTCAAAGTGAGCTCTGACATAGAGGAAACGATGAAGCGCCTAAGGCTGAATCACGTAAACAACTGCACGGTTGTCAAGATGGACGGATCATATTTCGGCATGCTCGATAAGTGCAAGAACCACGTGACATACGGAGAGATAGATGAGGCAACACTAAAAAGCCTACTCGCGAAGTTCCTGCCCGAGGTTGACCCGAAGGAGGTCCTCTCCGGCAAGAAGCCGATGTCCGACCTCAAGGAATCGATGCCGTTCAGGCTGCATCCTCCGCGGCGCGGCTACAGGCCGATAAAGCTGAGTTATGCCCAGAAAGGCGCGCAGTCAGGATGCGGCCAGATGAGCCGTGTGCAGATATGCCCGCTGCACACCAAAGTTTTTATATTTATCCGATGTATATAAACAGATATCTTTTACTCCTCAAGTGTTATCATGGAGAGCATCAAAGGCAAACTTATAGCCATAGTCAGGGTAAGGGGCCATGTCAAAGTGAGCTCTGACATAGAGGAAACGATGAAGCGCCTAAGGCTGAATCACGTAAACAACTGCACGGTTGTCAAGATGGACGGATCATATTTCGGCATGCTCGATAAGTGCAAGAACCACGTGACATACGGAGAGATAGATGAGGCAACACTAAAAAGCCTACTCGCGAAGTTCCTGCCCGAGGTTGACCCGAAGGAGGTCCTCTCCGGCAAGAAGCCGATGTCCGACCTCAAGGAATCGATGCCGTTCAGGCTGCATCCTCCGCGGCGCGGCTACAGGCCGATAAAGCTGAGTTATGCCCAGAAAGGCGCGCTCGGATATTCTGGCAGTGACATAAACAATCTCATAAAACGGATGGTCTAATGGTAGTTCGCAGAGATAAAAAGAAGCGGAAGTTCTTCGGGACAAGGCGCTGGGGCGCAGGCAACATAAAGAACGCCAGGGGCGCGGGAGACCGCGGCGGCGTAGGCATGGGTGGACGCAAGCATAAGTTCACCTATATTACGGCAAAGACCCCGTACCTGATTGGGCGCAAGGGATTCTCCAAGTGGAATCAGAAGGCGCTTACGGCGATAACATTGCGCCAGCTGAACCTGGTTGAACCAGACGAGAGCGGATTCATAGACCTGCCGGGCCGCAAGGTCTTGAGCAATGGTGATCCAAACAAGGGCCTAAAGGTGCGCGCTACGGCGTTCTCCAAGCGCGCCGCCGAGAAGATAACCGCCGCCGGTGGCCAGGCGGTCATCAAAGAAAAAGCAAAGGATGAAGTCTAAATGCGCCATCTCAATATCGCATTTTATACGGATACGTTTTTTCCAGCCGTGGACGGCGTGGTCACTTCGATAGAGGGATTCACAAAGGAGCTCGAGGGGAGGGGTCACCACGTATATATATTCACGGCCGGCAAGCCCGGATCTGCAAACTCCGACCCAAATGTGTTCTATACGAGGGGCATACAGCTGAAGAGATATCCCCAATACACTTTTGCCATGTTCCCATTTCTTCCAGTTGCAAAGACAAGGAAGCTCAAAATCGACATAATACATGCACAGACTCCATTTTCAATGGGGATGTCAGCCCTCATTACCGCCAAGGTGAACCGGATCCCGCTGGTCGGCACATTCCACACGCTTTTTACATCGAAGACTGTGATAGACGAATATACTGTGTCGAACAACATGGCGAGGAAGCTGGCCAACAAGTATTCGTGGAGCTATGCCCGGTTCTTCTACAATATGTGCGACAAGGTAATAGCTCCGAGCGGCACGATAAGCAGTGTCCTCAAGAGGAAGGGGATTCCGAACGTCTCAGTCGTCGAGAATGGCATAGACCGGCGAATCTTCAACGAGCGCATTCCAGGCACTGCGGTGCGCAGGCAGTTTCTGGACAAGGGGCACGGCAAGATTGTGCTTTACGTAGGCCGCATAAGCAAGGAGAAGCGGCTTGATGTGATGATAAAGGCAGCGAAGCGTCTGAAAGGGCGCGGCATCCGGTTTGTCGCAGTGGGCAACGGGCCCGCAATGGATTATTACGCGGATATGGTCCGGAAGTATGGCCTCGAATCCGATTTCAAGTTCCTCGGCTTCGTTCCGCATTCGGAGCTGCCCAAGTATTACGCGGCAGCTGACCTTTTCTGCATACCCTCAACATTCGAGACGCAGGGGATAGTCTCGTTGGAGGCCATGTCGATGGGGAAGCCGGTAGTTGGCGCCGACTACCTCGCGCTTTCTGAGCTAATACGCCCCGGAAAAAACGGTGAGAAGTTCACGTCCGGAGACAGTGCGGCATGTGCCAGAAAAATAGAAAGGGTTATAAATGATACTGACAGATATAAGGAAACAGTCGTGACAGCGGAGAAATATTCTATAGAAAAGGTCACCGACAAGTTGCTTGATGTCTACAATGGCCTGCTCGATCCGCGATAACTATTAAGATTACCAATGTAATACATTCTCACGCATTATACTCATCTAGGGCGATCATCTGGAGCAACCAGAGAAAAAGGAAGAAGGGATTCAGGAAGCAAAACCGGCTGCCGCAGAGGTGGCACACGCGGTGCCTGAGGCGTCTCCCAAGAAGGAAGAGCCGAGGGTAGAGAAGCGTCCACCGTCGATTACAGACATCGCGAAGAGCTCCGGCAATGCCGAGGCGGAGGCGATAGCCCTGAAGATCGAGGAGTTGCGGAAGAAGAAGGGCGAACTCATAGGGCAGATAAAATGGGCCCGGAAGAAGATTGCCTACAAGACAGCGGAAGGAGAGGCGATAAACAAGTTCCTTGAGACGGAGCACATCGATAGCCCCGATGCGCAAAAGAGGGAACTCGGGCAGCTGATACGCCAGAAGAAGCGGTTTGAATTCAAGATATCCACGGAAACGTTCTCACTGTCAGACGAGAAGGAGCTCATACGCAAGATACGGGACATTGATAAGAAGATAAGCGAGCTCATGCGTGTTGTACGCTTCTTCAGAAAGAAGGATTTCATAAAGGGCGATGTTGAGGAGCTTAACGGGCAGATAATGAAATTAAACGCGCAGATAGATGAGCTGGATGCGCAGCTGGATAAGTTCTATATGGATATAGGTAGGATTCTCAAGATCGGGGGTCCACGCGGTCCGGGTCCGCAAAGAAAGCCTGAGAGGAAACAGGTTCCGCAGGAAGTGAACCTGGAAGACATAGTAGTAATAAAGAAGAAGAAGTGAAGGGCAAGTGTCGGGAACGGGAGCAATTGAGGGCTCCGGAGGGTCCGTTCGGGGTGCATACCGAATCCGGGGGAATATGGTGGCAAGGGCGTTGGTCTATCTGGGTAGCTTTCGGGACCACGCATGTGAATTTCCTGCTCGCGCCAGCCAATGAAAGGATAAGGCAAAAGATAAAAGGCAAAGATAAGAAGTGGAATGTAAAGCAGAGCAAGAGAAAGAAAGCAGAAGGCAAGTAAAGAGTACGTAAAGAATAAGTAAAGAATAAGTAAAGAATAA
>CAZQGC010000010.1:0-15780 GCA_964592765.1 Microcaldota archaeon | reverse complement strand
GTAAAGAATAAGTAAAGAATAAGTAAAGAATAAAGAGTAAAGATAAGGATTAAACAAGGTGTTATTTTGGAAATATCTTTTTTTGGGGCAGCTGGAGAAGTAGGAAGGAGCTGCATAATGGTAAATAGTGGAAAGACAAGAATCCTGCTCGATGCAGGAGTAAAGTTCGGAAAGGTAGAAGAGCATCCCCTTATAGAGGATGATCTGGCAGGCAGAGTGGACGCGATAGTCCTGAGCCATGCACATCTGGACCACAGCGGCTACCTGCCGCACATATACAGCAAAGGATACAGGGGCGTGATATACGCGACAAAGCCCACGGCGGAGCTTACGACAGTTCTGATAAGCGACTATATGCACATATCAAATCCGAAGGAAGTGACGAAGCCCGGGCTCAAGGCTATGCTTGCTGGTTATAAAATCAAGGAGTACCATAAGGACTTCACGATTGGAGACCTGCATGTGCGCCTGATACCGGCCGGGCACATACTTGGGAGCGCAATGGTAAAGGTCAGTGATGGAAAGAACACACTGCTCTATACTGGGGACATAAACCACCAGAAGACTAAGCTCTTCGATGGTGCAGATTTCAGGAGCCTCACAGCTGATACCCTCATAACCGAGAGCACATACGGTGCGCCGCACGATGTGTTCCCGAACGAGCACGAGGTTGTAAAGAGCATGGTCGCGAGCATAAAGGAAACGATAAATACTGGCGGCAAGGTGATAATACCGAGCTTTGCAGTTGGCAGGGCGCAGGAGGTACTACTGCTGCTTGACGATTACTTGAACTCCGGGCTGCTGCCGAAGGTCCCTATATATGTGGACGGCATGATAAACAAGGCTATGCGCATCCACCGACACAATGTTATATACTGCAGAAAAGAGCTGCAGAGCCGGATACTTATGAGCGAGTACGATCCATTCAAGAACGAGAACTTTACAATCGTTGAGAGGAAGGGCACCCGCAACAAGATTGTCAACGACGACGAGAGCTGCATAATAGTTACTACGAGTGGTATGCTAACTGGCGGCCCGGTCATGTTCTACCTGCAGCATCTTGCGAAGAACCCGTTGAACAAGATGATAATGGTGGGCTACCAGGCAGAGGGCACGCCCGGCCGTGAGATACAAGAAGGGCAGCGCAACATTGAAATAAACGGCGCAAAAGTACGCATAGAGCTTAAGGTGGAAACCTACCACCTGTCGGCGCATGCAGACAGGCCGGGCCTTGAGCTCCTGTTAAATAAGGTGAACTCGCTGGAGAACGTCTTCGTGGTTCACGGGGAAAGGTCGAAGTCGGAATCGCTGAAGGAATACGCAGAGAAGCGCTTTAATGCGGTCGTGCCCGGGCTGAAGAACCTCTACACTGTATAAGCTGCATGTCGTGTGCATGCCGCAAGGCTTTTAGTCGTTCAGTATGATTTGGTAACTAATATAATACAAAAATAGCGACCACAATGAGCGGCATAAATCTTGTACCTACAAAGTTATTTTTTACGAAGGGGGTTGGCAGGGCGCATGCGCGTCTTGCGGCATTCGAATCCGCGCTGAGAAGCGCCGGCATAGAGAAGTGCAATCTTGTTTCGGTGTCTAGCATAATACCGCCCAACTGCGAGATAATACCTAAAGACAAGGGCTTGGAGCAATTGAGTGCGGGCGCTATTACATTCCTTGTCCTGAGCCGGATACAGTCGGACGAGCCTAACAGGCTGATGTCAGCAAGCGTTGGCTTGGCAATACCTAAGGACAGCAACAACTACGGTTACTTGAGCGAGTATGAGGCTTTTGGCGAGCCGGATTCGGTTGCCGGCGAAAAAGCAGAGGATCTCGCAGCGACGATGCTCGCATCTACCCTGGGCATAGAGTTCGATGTGACCCAGAGCTGGGACGAAAAGGAACAAGTCTTCAAGATGAGCAACAAGTTCGTCAAGACCTCTGACGTTACACAGTCCGCGATTGTCGGGAAGGAAGGGATGTGGACGTGCGCAATCGCTGCAGCGGTATTCATATTCTAAAAGACAATCATAGCGCAATGACGGTCTTCGTCTTTACAACACCTTCTTTCGAGTCGATATAGTCCATGAGTATCTCGCGCAGGTGCTCAGTGTCCTTTGCAACTACCTTGATGAGCATGTCCGATTCCCCTGTTATTATGTGCCCCTCTTCGACATATGGCACCCTCAATATCTCGTCAAGCAGCTTTCCCTGCGACTTCTTTATCTGCTTTAGCAGATTGACGTCCGTATTTACAAATACAAAGGCGGTTATGTTGAGCCCTGCCTTCTTCCAGTCCACTTCGCCGCGATAGCCTGTTATCACCTTCTCACGCTCCAGCCTCTTTATCCGGAAATGCACTGTGGAAGGCGGCACACCAAGCCTCTTGGCTATCGCAGAGTACCGTACGGTTCCCCGTTTTACCTGGTCTAAAATCCCTTCGTCGGTGGCATCCATCCAATCTATTGGATATTCTCTAATATACTATTTAAGCATTATGTATTATTTTGTAATATAAACAAGAAAAATTGAGAAATATATTTATACCACCAATGCCCCAAAGCCTTGTGTGGTGTTATGCTTTCAGAAAAGGCCATGGCCCGCATCAGGATAGGCAGCCGCTTGATCTTGCATGCGACAAAGTACTTCCAAGATTCGGGATTCGTGCAGCTGCTTCCGCTAATACTCGGAAAGAGCACTGATCCTCTCGGCCCGGATCCGGGCTCTTCAATACTCAAGACCCCCGAGATAGAGTATCTCGGAAACACGCTTTACACGATGAACTCGATGATACTGCACAAGCAACTTGCCGTAAGGGAGTTCGATAGGATATTCATAATGTCGCCTAACATAAGGCTTGAAGCCCCAATCCGGAGGGAGACTGGCCGCCACCTGTTCGAATTCACACAGCTCGACTTTGAGATTGCGCACGGCAGGATGCAAGACATCATCGGACTGACGGAAGGCTTCCTGTCATACCTGAGCTCCGCGCTCGCAAAGGATCCGGCCGCATCAAGTGCGTTCGGTTCTCTCGGCTTCGGTCCATTCGACTTTGCGCCGCCTTTCAAAAGATATACGACTCATGAACTCGAACACCGATACGGGCGCGATTGGGAAACTAAAGCCTCGCTGGAGAGCACACAGCCCTTCTGGGCACTCTGCCACAAGCGCGAGTTCTATGAGAAGGAGGATCCGGGTGAGAAAGGGCATTACCTGAACTACGACCTTATCTATCCGCAGGGTTATGGCGAGGCGCTGTCTGGGGGCGAGCGCGAACACGACTACAATGTGATAAAGGGCCGCATGGGTTCAGACCGCCTTAACATGGACGTCTACAAGGCTTACCTCACAGAGGCAGAAAAGGGGCTTGTCCCATCTGCCGGCGCAGGCATAGGCATCGAGCGCCTCACAAGATTTTTAACAAGAGCAGATCATGTGGGTGATGTTCAGCTTTTCAGAAGGGTTCCGGGTGAAGAGATCGTGATGTAATGCAGCCGGCGCAGGCCGGCGTGCACTCACGCCATTTTTGGTTTGGAACGGGCACCGGCCGCATCCGGGCGAGAATTGCGTGGCATGGGTTTGTGCAACTGCGCGAAGCGCAAATCCAGGTGCAAGAATCGAATAAGGCATGCTTGTTATATTCTAAACAGATATTGGCATCCACAGATAAGTATTAAAAGAGAGATTACAAAATATTTATCGCGGCATACCGCTCCGGTGCATCGATGGAAAATTATGTTCCGAAGGTTGCGCTCATCATAGCTGGCGGAAAGGGTACCCGGCTGCGGCCGATAACTTATCGGATACCTAAACCGCTCGTCAAAGTGAACAGGAAGGCGATAATAGAGCACCTCATAGACGAGCTCTCGAGAAATGGGATAAACGACATATTCATATCGGTAGGCCACAGGGCAGATCAGATAATTAAGTACCTAGAGCGCCACAAGCCCCACGGAGTGAGGCTTTCATATGTGCGGGAGGCAGAGCCAAGGGGCACCGGCGGCGGTATTCGGCTGGGGCTCCAGAGGATACGAAAGAGATACAAGGGAGATGTATTCATAACCAACGGGGACGAGCTGTTTATGCTCGATATAAGTGGGATGTACGCGCTCCACAGGGCCAACCGGGCGTCAGTAACCATTGCGATGAAGCGTGTTCCTGACGTAACCAACTATGGGGTGATAGTCATACATCGCGATAGGATAACGGAGTTCGTAGAGAAGCCCGACCCGAACGCCGCACCCAGCAACGTGATAAGCATCGGCAAGTACATATTCAGCGGTAGTGCATACGACGAGCTGCCCTGCAGGAAGGAGTTTTCGATAGAAAGGGACTTCTTCCAGAAACGTTCGAAGGACCTCAAAATGTGTGCGTACCTGTCGAACGGCCCCTGGTACCCAACTGATAACATCGAGCGGCTGACCAGGGCCCGCGAGCAATGGAACCGCTGAGGAACATTCCTATCCGCTCCCAGCAATTGAATATCTAAATTGCCGTGTTGAATGAATCCCAATCTTTAACGTCGCAATTTATTTATCGGTGCCTATCCCTTAGTCTTATTTAGGCAATCAAATACAAGGCGGCCCCGCAGATAAAGGCATTTCTGCACATAAACTGATGTTGCCGCATATAGTCTTTGCTTATGTGCTGTTCCCGTAAAAGGATAAACAGCAAGCATAATTAACTTTTTTACGATCCTTTACCGGGTTTAAATGCATTTTCAGGAAGGGCAAAGCCTTTGCGATAGGATTGTGCTGCTCGCTTCATCCACGAGATTCTCATACTTAGAGGCATATATAGAATCAAGCACCTCCGGGTTCTTCGCAATCGAACAGGGGAAGATGAATGCCAGCGGATTTTCAGAATCGGTCGGCCTGCGCATCAGGGCAATTGCCAATGGCTCCCTGCACATTTATTCTACGAACCGTCCGAGTTACGAAGATGCACGGCAGTTCCTTTCTAAGGCAAAGCGCTTTAATGGGGTAAGGAATGCGTTGGCTCCTGCCGAAGCGGTCCATGCTCGGTATTCAATAAAGGAGTCCGTGCCGCTTGACGGCGAATACGTCATGGGGGGATTGGTTGCCGCAGATAGGGAACTCTCAAAGAAAAAATCTGTAAAATTCAGGAACATATACGCCTCATATGGGCGTACCGATAGCTATTTTGCGAATTCGGAAGGAAGCAGCATTGAGGCAAGCCTGCCCTCGATAAACGTTTTCGGCAGCCTGATAGTGGGCAATGGAAAGGAGACACGCCAGAGCTCATCGAGCATGCAGTACGGGGGCACCGGCGGTTACGAGCTCATAGAAAAGGAAAATCTTTCTGAGAGGCTGCCAGCGGCGGCAGATAGCCTGCTAAAAATAATAGAGACGGGCATAACATTAAAGAAGGAAGAAATTGCAGGCATTCACAACGTGGTCGTATCCCCGGACATAATCGGGATAGCGGTTCATGAAAGTGTCGGCCATCCGCTCGAGGCAGATCGTGTTTTCGGAAGGGAGGCGGCGCAGGCTGGCACAAGCTATATAGACAAAGAGAACTTCGGGATGCAGATGGGCACCGGCGAAGTCACGATAATCGACAATCCTGCAATCAAGTCATCGAATGGTTTCTACCTGTACGATGACGAGGGCGTCAAGGCGTCTGAAAAAGTGCTGGTTCGGAACGGGCGGCAGGAAACGCTGCTTACAAACCGTGAATATGCATCCGTTCTGGGGAACTTCAGCAACGGCTCGGCGAGGAGTGAATCTTATGCAACGGAGCCAATAGTGCGCATGTCAAACACTTACCTCGAGAATGGAAAGAACAGCTTCGACGACCTCCTCGGCGAGGCACGCAATGGGGTATACGTCAAGTCTTTTGCGGAATGGAACATAGATGACACAAGGAGCTTCTCTAGGTATCAGGGGAATGAGGCATACCTTATAAGGGGCGGAAGCATTGGAAGGCCCGTTAAGAATTTCATTATAGAGACAACTACGCTCGACTTCTGGAAGTCCGTGCGCATGCGTGCCGGGGACTTTGGCTTGTCCTTGGGCACGTGTGGCAAGGGAGAGCCAATGCAGGGCGTTCCCGTCACGATGGGCGGCCCCTCCACGCTGCTGGTCTTTGATGATCACAATGTATGACCCAAAAGAGATAGTCGATGCGGCCCTCCGGGCAGGCTTTGGGGAGGCTGTCGCTTCTGTGCATTCCGATACAAGAAGGTACCTGAAGATAACCGATTCGAAAGTGGACTCGGTTGTGACGATGGAGAACGAATCTGCCAGCCTATTCCTGACAAAGTCGAAGCGCATAGTCTTCACCAATATAGATGTGCTCACCCCAGAATCTGTAAATAGAAGTATAGCGCATGCCGCAAAGTCTATCATGGGCCTTCCCCCAAAAGACGATTACAACGGGATTGCAGAAGGGCCTTTCAAATACAAAAAGGCTGTGCAGCCTGACAAAAGAATTCCCAGTTGCAGCGATTCCGAGCTTGAGGACATTGCGTATTCGGCGATAAATTCAGCCCTTGCCAATGGTGCAAGAAGGGTCGCGGGCATGCTGCTCGTGAGCGGCTCATCGCTTTCCATGTCGACCAGCAAGAATGCCTCCGCAGCCGGGTCAGATTCCTTCATACAGCTTTCGCTTCGCGCATTTTCCCGTGAATTCTCTGCCCAGGAGACTGCAGCTTCAAAGAGACTGGGGGATCTGGGCGCAGAAAGATTCGCTAAGCGCGTTGCCGAACTCTCGTCATCAGTGTCAAAGCATTCCAGAATTCAGAGTGGAAAGTACGATATCCTTTACCTGCAGCCTCCCGCCGGGGCGCTGTTGAGCAGCGTAGACGAAATGGCGTGCATGGGCAATGTGGAAACAGGAAGCTTCCTCGCGGGCAAGCTTGGCAAAAGAGTCGCCAGCCGCAGGCTCAGTATATATGATGACGGCGCATCCGAGGATGCAATAGGCTCCTCTTCCTTCGACGATGAGGGGCATCCCACGCAGAGAACGCCGATAATAAGGGCAGGGGTTCTCCGCAGTTACCTGCACAACGCCTCTACCGCGAAGAAGTACAAGACAGAGAGCACCGGAAACGCTGGACTTATGAACCCCTCGCCGACGACCACGGTCGTGGACTATGCCGGTGCGCGCAAGGGCTTCGATGCACTGGTGCGCAGCATTGATAAGGGCATCCTCGTAACAAACCTATGGTATACGCGTTTCAGCAATTACCTTACCGGAGATTTCTCAACAGTTCCGCGTGACCTCGCCCTTTATATAGAGAAAGGAGAGCCGAAGTTCGCGATACGCCAGATGCCGGTAAGCTCGAGCGTTGGCATAAGGATATCCGAGAATATCATACGCATGCTGCAGAACATCAGTGCCGCAACGTCAGACACGATACAGACCACTACTTGGGAGACGGAGGGCGTCTATTATTTCACACCCAGCATATTGGTGGACGGCGTTTCGGTGACGACCGCGTGAGGACCATGGCATTCAGAGGGGCGGTGCGTCTCTTAACTTTGGTGGCCATTGTAGTGATAGCTGTGCTTGCGGCGGTGATGCTTGCCACAGCATACCAAAATCCAAGTCAAAGCAGTGCATATTCCGGTCCATTGCCCTGTTCATTTACCGCAGGCGGGGAAACCTTCAATTTTAGCGAATACGCCGCCACAACCCAAGAAATGTACAAGGGGCTCATGAACCAGACAATAACAGATAAGACATTCATGCTCTTCGCCTTTTCAAGAAGTGGTGTCTACCCTTTCTGGATGCGCAATACATACAACAGCCTTGATATAATCTGGCTGTACGCGAAAAGCCCCAGCGCAAACAACGGCGCAAAGCAAATCCGGGCAGGCGTTGTTTGGATAGCTGCGAATGCTACGCCATGCATAAACGAATCCGAGTGCCCGAATTATATCCCTTCGGGCCAGGCAAACTACGTGGTGGAGGCAAAAGCCGGGTTTGCAGCGGAGCACGGTCTTTCAGTGGGCCAGAATGTGACGCTCAGCTACTGCGCAAATGTTTTCGGATGATGTGTCATCCTGCATCCAACCACATGCCGGGAAGCTCTCCAGATTTGCCAAAGATAAACGGCCGCCTGCATAAGATATTTATTCCTTTCTGTAGTAAATATAATGTTGCCCGTCCTGTCCAGCGGTGAAGCTATTGGTTTCGAATTATGAACTTATACCCAGGCATGAGCTTCTCAGCGATAGCGAGGCACAGAAAGCATCGAAGAAATTTAGCGTGCCGCTCGACAAGTTCCCAAAGATACTCGAGAGCGACCCGCAGGCAATCAAGCTGAAGGCGCATGCCGGGCAGCTGATAGCGATACACAGACAGAAAGATGACGGGACCGGAGAATACCTGTACTACAGATTTGTCGTAAAAGGTTGAATCCGGCCGCTAAAGTTGCACTTAGTGGTTCAATGAGCGAGCATGAAGTCTTAGATTCATATCTGTCCTCCGTTTCAATGGTGCAGCACCAGATAGAGAGCTACAACCGGTTTGTACACGTCGGTATAAATAAGGTCGTGGAGAGCCAGAACATGATAGAGCCGGATATCTCCGATTTTGCGATAAAGCTCAATGGCATAAGGATAGAGCAGCCGAAGATAATAGAGTCTGATAGCTCGGTGCGCAGCTTCCTGCCGAACGAGGCCCTGGTGCGCAACCTTACCTATGCCGCCCCGATGTACCTCAGCTACACTCCCATAATAAGTGGTGTTGAAAAGACCATAAACACGGACGAGGCATATGTGGGCGACCTGCCGATAATGATCAAGAGCGACCTCTGCTATACCAAGAATATGTCTTACGAACAGCTTCTTGCAGAGTCAGAGGATCCGGACGATCCCGGGGGCTACTTCATAATCAAGGGGACAGAAAGGGTTCTTGTTGGGATAGAGGACCTGGCTCCGAACAAAATTATATGTACAAAGGAGCATGACGGCGAAGTGGTCGCAAAGGTGTTTTCCACAACGCAGCTCAATTTCAGGGGGAGGTGCAGCATAACGCGCGACGAGTATGGGATCTACGCGGTGATGTTCCCGACACTTTCGAAGGCCTTGGATTTGGTGCTTGTCCTTAGAGCGCTAGGCATGCCTTCTGCAAAGGTGCTCGAGCACGCGCAGAACAAGGACGCCAAGAACGACCTGCTCCTCAACATCAACGTCAGTAAGGCGAACGAAATGTCCACCGCCGATGCCGTCGCGGAACTGGGTCGCATATCCGCACCGAACCAGGTCAAAACTTACCAGATAAAGAGGGCGGAGTTCCAGCTCGACACCTACATATTGCCGCACCTAGGCCTTAAGCCCGAAGCAAGGATGGACAAGGCCGCTTACCTGATACGAATGGCCGAGCGTGCATCGCTCGTTGCATACGGGTATGCAAAGCCGGATGACCGCGACAATTATTCGAACAAGAGGATAAACCTGTCCGGCGATCTTATGGAAGTGCTTTTCAGCAACGCGTTCAGGTTCTTTATAAAGGACGTCAAGTACCACATAGAGAGGACGACCGCAAGGGGCCGCAAACTCACCGTTCGCACGAACATAAACCCGGATACGCTCACAGAGAAGATACTGTACTCGATGGGCACGGGCTCATGGCCCGCAGGGCAGACTGGCGTCTCGCAGGTGCTTGACAGGACGAACATATTCAGCACGCTTTCACATCTCCGCAGGGTCAAGTCCCCGCTTACGAAGAAGCATTCGCACCTTAAGGCGAGGGACGTGCATGGCACACACATCGGGAAGATTTGCCCCTCCGAAACTCCGGAAGGCACGGAAATAGGGCTTACAAGATATCTTGCGCTTACCGCGAAGGTTACTGTCGGAAGCGATGAGAACCAAATCATATCCAAGCTCCGCGAGATGGCGGAACAGGGTGCCGGTAGGCATCAGAAGCCGAAAGGCGACCAGTGAGGTGGATTCAATGGCTGAAGAAAAATGCTACATTTATGTAAATGGCAAGGTAATAGGCAACGTGCAGGACGGCAGGGCGTTTGCAGACGAGGTCCGCAGGAACAGGCGGAACGGAATAATATCCGGGGAAATAAATGTCATCTACAACAAGAAGCTGGATGAGGTTCATGTGTTTACGGACCGCGGCCGTGTGCGCAAGGCATACGTGGTCATAGACAACGGAGTTAGCAGGCTGACTCCAGAGCTGAAGGCAAAGCTGAATGCGGGTGAGATTGATTTCAATTACCTGGTAAGGAAGGGAATCATCGAGTACCTAGATGCCGAAGAGGAGGAGAACATACTTGCCGCTGTCGACGAAGCGCATGTGACGCCGCAGACTACCCACCTTGAGATAGACCCTGCATCTAACCTCAGCTTCATCATGAATTCGAGCGTTTATCCAGAATACAACAGCATAGGAAAGCATTCGCTGGTCTCGAATTTCATAAAGCAGAGCCAGGGGCTCTACGCCACGAATTTTAGGAACCGCTACGATGCGCGCTCTTTCATACTTTTTTATCCGCAGGTTCCGATAGTCAACAGCATGACATACCGTAGCCTGAAACTGCAGAGGCACGCGAGCGGACAGAACTTTGTCGTTGCACTGACGACATATTACGGTTATAACATGAAGGACGCCGTCGTCCTCAACAGGGCGGCGGTCGACCGCGGCCTCGGCAGGAGCGCTTTCTACAGGCTATACTCGACCGAGGAACGGAGATACCCCGGCGGGCAGCAGGATCACTTCAAGATACCGCCGCCGACGTCCGACGGATACAAGGGCGAGCATGCATATGCAAAGCTCAGCGAAGATGGGATTGTCGAGGAGGAAACCTACGTAGAGGAGGGCGACGTGCTCATAGGTAAGGTTTCCCCGCCACGGTTCCTCGAAGAGCAGACAAGCTTTGGGATAATAGAGGAGAAGAGCAGGGACAATTCAGTCTCGCTCCGGTCCAGCGAGGAGGGCACAATCGACAACGTCGTAGTCAGCGAAACCACCGGCGCGACAAAGATAGTGAAAGTAAGGGTGCGCAGCATGAAGGTTCCGGAGCTTGGCGACAAGTTCGGGAGCAGGCACGCACAAAAGGGCGTCGTCGGGATGATAGTTCGGCAGGAAGATATGCCGTTCACAAGCTCTGGGATAGTGCCAGACCTGCTGCTGAACCCGCACAGCCTTCCGGGGAGGATGACAGTCGGGCACATGCTAGAGATGTTCGTCGGCAAGTCCGCATCGCTTTCAGGATCGATGGTGGATGGAACCCCATTTTCGACGAACGGCACCGAGATGCTTGAAAAATACGGAAAGCAGCTTGAGTCTGCGGGCTTGGATAAGTTCGGCGATGAATGGCTGTATGATGGCCGTACTGGAAAGCGGTTCGCGGCAAAAATATTTACCGGAGTGGTCTACTACAATAAGCTCGTGCAGATGGTCAGCCTGAAGTTACAGGTGAGGGGCAGGGGCCCAATGCAAATACTCACACACCAGCCTACAGAGGGCAAGCCCAGAAAGGGAGGCCTAAGGTTCGGGGAAATGGAAAGGGATGCGTTGGTGGCGCATGGCGCCAGCCTCCTATTGAAGGAGCGCATGCTGGACCAAAGCGACAAGACCTCGATATGGGTCTGCAGCGAATGCGGCGACATAGGGTACTACGACAACATAAAGAATACACCGGTCTGCCTTACTTGCGGAAGCACGGCACTCAGGGAGCTGGAGATAAGCTACGGGTTCAAGGTCTTGCTCGATGAGGTCAAGTCGTTGCACATACTGCCACGCATAAGGCTGAAGAGCGAATGATGTTTGGTGAGATTAATGCAGGCTGAAATGATTGATCATATAAGGTTTACGGCGCTTTCGCCAGAAACAATCAAAAGGATGAGCGTTGCAAAGATTGTCGTCGCAGACACTTGCAACGACGACGGCTATCCTATAGACGGCGGACTCCTAGACCAGCGGCTCGGAGTCATAGACCCGGGTCTGAAATGCAAGACCTGTGGTGG
Source organism: Microcaldota archaeon (assembly GCA_964592765.1). Classification (GTDB taxonomy): domain Archaea; phylum Micrarchaeota; class Micrarchaeia; order Micrarchaeales; family Micrarchaeaceae; genus A-MIC-10. Next base: position 3,829 of record CAZQGC010000010.1, on the reverse strand, counting down.
CAAGGTTAAGACCTGCCCCGGGCATTTCGGGCACATAGAGCTCGTAAGGCCGACAATACACCCAGAATTTGCGAAGACGATATACCTGCTGATGCAGGTTACATGTGATGAATGCAACCGCATACTGCTGAATTCGGACCAGATAGAAGACCTAAAGCCCGCCCTAGAGCATCTCGTGAAGTCAAACGATGATACCGAAGTGGCCCTGCTGGGGGGCATAGTCGGCGCGATGGAAATACAGGACAAGGGCCTGCTTATGATAAAGAAGCTTAAATCCGTCAAGAAGTGCCCGCATTGCGGAGCGCTGCAGCACAAGATAAAGCTGGAGCGCCCAACCTTCTTCTACATGGACGGCCGCCGCATGAAGCCCGACGAGATAAGGGACAGGCTCTCAAAGGTAACAAACGACGACTTGTCAGTGATAGGCATGGAAGGCACAATGACAAGGCCGGAATGGTTCGTGGTAACTGATATGCTGGTTCCGCCGGTCAATATAAGGCCGTCGATAACACTGGAATCCGGAGAGAGGAGCGAGGATGATCTTACTCACAAGCTCCTTGACATCATAAGGACTAATCAGAGGCTTGAGCAGGATATAGATGCAGGGGCACCACAGATAATAATCGATGACCTGTGGGAATTGCTGCAGTACCAGGTTACCACATACTTCAACAACGAGACACCTGGCGTGCCTGTTGCAAGGCACAGGAGCACAAGGCCGCTGAAGACGCTTGCCCAGAGGCTCAAGGGCAAGGAGGGCAGGCTTAGGTATAACTTGAGCGGAAAGCGCGTCAACTTCTCGGCAAGGACCGTGATAAGCCCAGACAATAACCTGAGCATAAACGAGATAGGCATACCGCGGAAGATTGCGGAGAACCTGTCAATACCAATATACGTGACAAAATGGAACATCGAGTACGCAAAGGGGCTGCTCGTATCCAAGGAATACCCGCTCGCGACCAATCACATCTCGAAGCTCGGGATACGCAAGCGCATTTCCGATGTGAACCGCGAGGAGCTGCTCGCTGCACTGCAGGTTGGTGACATAATTGAAAGGCAACTGGTTGACGGGGATATAGTGCTATTCAATAGGCAGCCTACGCTGCACCGTATGTCGATAATGGCGCATTCCGTACGTGTGCTCCCCGGGAAGACGTTCCGCATGAATCTGAACGCCACCGTGCCGTACAACGCGGACTTCGACGGGGACGAGATGAACCTGCACGTGCCGCAGACACTGGAGGCGCAGGCGGAAGCCCGCTTCCTTATGACTCCGCAGGCGCTCATACTTTCGCCAAGAGACGGCATGCCAGTCATGTTTGCTGAGGAAGACACGATATCTGGGCTTTACATGCTGACGCGAGACGGCGCAGCCTTCACTAAGGAGGAGGCCGCACGCATGCTCGCGAGCATCGGCATATTCGAGCTTCCAAAGCCGGAGAAGGACGGAAGGTACAGCGGCAAGGCAATATTCTCGATGATACTGCCGGATGACCTTGATTTGGAGACTACCGGGCACAATAAGGCCGTGATAAAGAAGGGAAAGCTAATCAGCGGCCATATCGGCGGCGGGCTGGTTGACGGCAAGGGACAGCTGATACTTGAACTGTTCAGCAGGTACGGCCCCTCCGAGGCTAGGCTGCTGCTCGATAGGGTTATAAAGCTCTCAATGCGCGCTATATACATCTCCGGGATAACAATAAGCCTGCGTGACTACTATAATGACGATGCCTTGAACAGGCAGCGCGCCGCTGTCATCAAAGAGGTTGAGGCAAAGGCAGAGGACCTATATGTAAAGTATAAAGACAAGAGCCTTGACCTGCTGCCGGGCTTGACACGGAAGCAGACGTACGAGATGGAAACGTTTGCGACGTTGAACATAGCGAGGTCGCTCATAGAGAAGACACTGAGGTCTACGCTTACGAACGAGAACAACGCCATGCTCATGGTTGCAATAAACTCCAGGGGATCGATACTGAACCTCGTGCAGACAAGCATGTTCCTCGGCCAGCAGGCTGTAAGGGGAGAAAGGCCGTCGCGCGGATACTCAAAGAGGGTGCTGCCCTATTTCAGGAATGGTGCACACGTGCCAGAGGCGAGGGGATTTGTCAAATCAAATTTCCTCAATGGCTTGAGCTTCGTAGACTATTATATGCATGCAATGGGTGCCCGCGACTCCGGAATCGGAAAGCCGCTGATGACAGCAGACAGCGGTTATCTGCAAAGGAGGCTCATAAATGCGCTTCAGGACTTCCATGTCGTTTCGGACGGATCGGTTAGGGATGCGAGCGGCGCGATCATACAGACCGCATACGGCGGTGACAAGATAGACCCGACGATGGTCGTCATCTCCAAGAAGAAATATACGAAGTGATACACATGGCCGATGAAAAGGATCAGTTCAATGTCGTAGATGGAGAGGCTGTTGGAACTCTTGCTGCACAGTCGATAGGCGAGCCTGGCACACAGATGCTTCTAAGGACGTTCCATCAGGCTGGTGTTGCTTCGATGATAACAATAAAAGGGCTTCCGAGGGTCAAGGAGATTGTAGATGCGAGGAAGGCTCCGAAGACTCCGCTCGTTGAGGTTTGGCTGGAAAAGTCATATTCCAAGAGCGTCGACAAAGTTAATGAGGTAAGGAAGAAGATGGAAGAGGTGCGCGTGCGCGATACGATATCCGGATTCGAGGAGAACTTTAAGGATGGGAGCATGAAGCTGTTTTTCAGCAAGGAGAAGCTTTCCATACACGAGGTGACGGCGAAGGGGGTGCTCGCAAAGCTTGCGAAGAGCGAGGGCATAAAGGTCGAGCAAGGCGAAGACGGCAGCGCCACTGTGAAGCTCGTCCATGACCGCGGTGTCCAGCAGAGTGTAAAAGACATGCGCGTGCACTTCGTGCAGATACGCAACATGACGATCGTAGGCGTGAAGGGCATAAGCAAGGCAAGCATAGACCAGGCAGAGGATGGGGTGTTCTACCTGCTTGCGATAGGCGATAACATACAGGGAATCCTCGAGATTGAGGGCGTGGACCCGTCAAGGGTGTATAGCAATAACATATTTGAGGTTGCGCGCGTGTTTGGTGTCGAAGCCGCAAGGACCCTCATCCAGCATGAACTCAGCTCTACGATACACGAGAGCGGGATTACCGTCAGCATGCGCCACCTGGGCCTTGTCGCAGACGCGATGACATTGACCGGTGCGATAAAGAGTGTGGGCCGCCATGGGATAGTGGGTGGCAAGAACTCGGTGTTTGCGAGGGCGGCATATGAGGAGACTGTGAAGCACTTCGTCAATGCCTGTGTCTTCAGCGAAAAGGATATGCTTAGCGGGGTTGCAGAGAACATCCTGATAGGCAAGCAGGTCGGTATAGGCACCGGTACTGTCAAGCTAATGATCAAGAAGGAGGACCTCAGATCCCTGAAGGCCGTGAAGGAAAAGAAGTGAGCCCGCACGGCAATGCTTAAATGCTCTCCAATCTATATGTGTATAATTGTTTTAACCCTTTGGTGTATCAATGCAACAAGAAAGGCCTTTTGACCTACTTAACAAGGTCATCGGACAGAAAGTGTTTATAAAGCTGAAGGGCAATGTGAGCATACGCGGCAGGATGACCTCATTCGATGCCCATATGAACGTTGTCCTGGAAGAGGCGGAGGAGCTGGATGGCGGTGACCTGAAGGCAAAGCTCGGCACGATACTGCTTCGCGGCGGCAACATAATATTCGTCTCACCGGCATGATCAAAAACCGGGAAGGGCTGGATTCCACTTTTTGTGGGCTCTTGGCGCAACGGTAGCGCGCCTGCATGGCATGCAGGAGGTTGCGGGTTC
>CAZQGC010000009.1:0-38483 GCA_964592765.1 Microcaldota archaeon | reverse complement strand
TCGGGACGCTTCTGGTCTTCCTGCTCATAAACGGGTATTTCATTGCAATCGGACCTTCGGTGTACCTGAAAAGCATACTCATGCCGCTTACAAATCCAATATCCATGCCCTTCACTCCTTTTGGGTATGCCTTGCTTGCACTTTATCCGATACCACTCGCGGCATTTACAGTATTATACGTAATCGCTACGGCAATCGAAGTCATGCTAATGCTGCTGATAAACAGGAAGGAGCTAGCTTGGCTGCTTCCGCTATTCGGACTTTTCTTATTGTATAGGGGGATCCCGGGCTATGGGAGCTTTTTCCTCTCACTGCTTGTGATAGCAATCGCTCTGGGGGTTACGGATGCGGGTCAGAAAAAAAATGTTTTATTGAAGAACACAAAAATCAGGGTGGGTATTGCCATCGCGGCTGTGGCCCTACTCTTCTTTGCGGCGGCATATGTGTATTTGCAGCATTCGGTTTATGTCGGCAGTTATGGCATATCACTACATGGCGAAAAATTGGTCCATCTTGGAAACACGACCATTTTTGAGGGTGTACTCAAATTTAACCTTGCTAATCCGACGAAATTGTATGTTCTTGGATTTTATAGCGTTGGTTTCAAAAACCGTACGAATTTCAATGAGAGCAGCGGGTATACATCCTATAGCGATATGCTGAACTACACCGCGCTTGAAAAAACCAATCTCACCGCATACCACAACAACACTGATTACCGGGCGTTTATTGATCCTTACAGCGTAACCGTAAACGGCAGTGGTGAGCAGAACATAACGCTCATAATAAACGATATGCACGCAAACCATTTCGGGTGCAATGTATACGGCAATGGCATTTATTATATATGCCCTACGGTAAGTAGTGGCGGGTAAGCGGATGCTGGAAGGGGCCTGCCAGAAAGCTCATTAAACTTTGCCGTTACATTAATACTCTGCCATGGAGGTGAACTGATGTATGTTTTGGGCGTTTGGGATGGCCATGATGCGGGCGCGGCGTTGCTTTCCGATGGCAGGATAGTCTTTGCCGCAAACGAGGAGAGATTCACAAAGAGGAAACTGGAGGTTGGGTTCCCAAGGCACTCCATAGGCGCTGCGCTGAAGCATGCAGGCATACGACCGACAGACGTTGAACATGTGGCTTATAGTACGACTGAGTTTTCGAAAACGCTTGAAAGAGTCTTCCCTTCAATGAGGGAAAACTATTACCAGTTCCGGCGAAGGAAAATGTTAAGGCCGCCGTTTGAAGGCCTTAGGCACAAGCTCAAATATTCAATGACTACTGTCGGTATACTGCCGGGCTGCGGGACAGTCAGCGGATTGGTAGCCGAGAGGGAGCTTAGGAGCATGGGCTTCTCCGGCTTCAGGCTGCATGCTGTAGAGCATCACACCGCACATGCAGCCTCCGCGGCACTCACATCAGGCATGGGGAGGGCGCTCATCATAACTGTGGATGGACTGGGAGATGGGCTTTCGGGTTCCATAAGCACATTTGAGAAAGGCACGCTGGAGAGGCATGCAGTAATACCGGCAAAGGACAGCATAGGAATCTTCTTCGAACAGGTCACTAACATCGTGGGCATGCGGGAACTCGAGGACGAAGGCAAAGTGATGGCAATGGCCGATTACTCCTATCCATTCCCCATAGAGAAGAACAGGTTCCGGGATTTCTTCAAGGTTGAGGGAACCACCTTAAAAGCAAGGTACAGCCCTGCGGCGCAGTACAACATGCTGCAGCGCATCGCATGGCAAATGCCTAGAGAGCAGTTCGCATACATGGCACAGCAAATACTCGAAGCTGTCTTGACGAAGTTCGTCAGCAATGCGGTGGGCAGATTTGGCATTGGCAATGTGGCGTTCGCGGGCGGAATATTCTCAAACGTAAAGGCAAACATGCTGATAAGGGGAATTGAGGGCATTAAGCATTGGTACATATTCCCACACATGGGAGATGGCGGGCTTGCACTGGGGGCTGCCCTCCATGTTGACCATTTGCTCAGAGGCAATTCGGATCACGGTTTCATGGCATATCTCGGACCGGCTTATACCGACGAGGAAACTGAAAAGGCCTTGCGTGAAGAGAAATGGCTCAAATTTGAGGAGGAGGCGGAAAAGACACAGGCTGCACATGCCGCTGAGCTCATAAACAGCGGAAACTATGTCTTTTGGTTCCATGGGCGGATGGAATATGGCCCGCGGGCACTCGGAAACAGGAGCATACTCGCACCGAGCGGCTCTGAGAACGTGAAGGATAGACTCAATCTCTACGTGAAGAAGCGGGAGTGGTTCCAGCCCTTTGCACCTTCGATGATGGAGGAGGAGGCGGAAAACCTGCTTGAGTTCGACGGGAAGGGTATGGATAGATACATGACAATGGCATATATGGTTAGGGAAGGCAAACGCGATAGGACGCGGGCAGTAATGCACATTGACGGATCCGCGCGTGCCCAGATGGTCGGTGGGGAGAATCCACTTTACCACGAGATGCTAGGAAAGCTGAAGAAGGGTAGCGGCGATGGCGTGGTCCTCAACACGAGCTTCAACATACACGGAATGCCGATAGTGATGAATCCGTCGGATGCAATAGCCACCATGCGTGAGACAAACACGAAGTATATGTTCATAAATGGCTTCTTTGTAACGAACAGGAAAGGGATATAGGGATTTTAATGCTTGCCTTTAGCACTGCAGGAATACAGGAATACATATTTACTGCCGGAATAATAGTGGCTTTTATCGGCACGGTGCTGGGATTTGTCGCCTCATGGAAGAGCGTCCGCACAATCCTAAAAGGATTGAGGTTCACGAAACGCTATCTTCTCATTGCGCTGGCCATTGTCTTGGTTTTCATTGTGATGGAAAAGGCCATTGTGAAACCGGCCCAGCAGCTCTTTTTTGATGATGCAATCTACCAGGGAGGTGCACTTGACCTGATACATATGGGACAGGCGTGGATGTGCAACTACGGATCTCCGACCCAGTGCTTCTCTGGGGAGATATTCCATGAACCGGTTGGCACCGCGTTCAACCTTGCCCTTGGGTATCTTCTCATGGGAGTGAGCGAAAGCGCAGCATTCAATGCGTGGATATTTATAACTGCCTTCTCGGTCTTTCTTGTTTTCTTTGTTGCCCTGCTAATGTTTGAGGACATTAGAACCGCGTTCTTTGCGGAGCTGATTATGGGGCTTATGCCAATCATCCTGATATGGGCTGCGCCCACAACCTCTGATATACTGATGATGTTCTACTCGACGATAGCAGTCTTCGGAATGCTGGTCTTCGTAAGGAAAAAGAACGCAGCGACCTTCTCTTTTGCACTTTTCTCCCTCGCGCTTGCAATTTACATGAAGGTCAATGGGGCGCTTTACCTGCTCGTAATACCGGTCGCTTACCTGCTGCTCGACAACAAATCGATAAGGCACTCGGTAATCGCGAATATCGGGGCGGTCCGGAAAAACATACTAAACACAAAGCTGCTCACCATATTTCTCATCTTCCTGCTCCTAGTTGTACCCGAAATCATGTATGTGCATACGGAAAATATTTCCGACACGTACGGGTATGTTAATGCGCCAGTAATGCGCAGTTGCAACTCGGGTTACAGTTTCTTCAATGCGACCGGCACCATAAATCTGCAGAACTTCCAAGCAAATATATGCTCCAATGTGGGTTTCTGGTTCAATATGGAGTTGAACAAGCAGGGTAATTATTATATAATACAGCCCACAGTCTTTACCGCACTGGCGCTCCTTGGAATGGCCCTGCTCATAGCATACAGAAGAAGGCTTGCGCTTACCATAGGACTGTGGTTCCTTGCATTTTTCCTGCTCTACACCGCATTTTATGCCGGTGCAGTTACATATGGGGTTGATTGGAGGTTCATGCTGGCGGTGGCGCCGCCAATGGCCCTCCTTGGGGGCTTCGGCATCGGAAAGCCACTCCGTATGTTGGGCCGCGTGTCAAAGAACAAAATTATAATGGCAATAGCCATCGCGGGCGCAGTCGCGCTCCTGTTCGCAACGACGCTGCTGCTTTATGGTTATCTGAATGTTCAACCAATCCTGATAACGCAACAGGAAACACCGCTACTCTATGAAAAATTTATCTCGGAAAACATCGGTCTGATCCCGAGCAACTGTCTTGTATTCTCGTACGTGCCAGAGTTGTTCAATATCAACAACAGGACCGCAACGCAGTTCGGCAATCTATCTTATATACAGAGCAGTTCGGGGTATGCACAGTATAAGAAAAACTACAGTTGTTTTGTCGCAGATTTAGGATATTGGTGCGCCCCGCAGGACAACAGAGCTTACTGTCGGAACACGCTCAATTACTTCACGTACCGGAAGCTTGCTGCCGTGCACGACAATCTTACCGACTACAACTTCAGCTTTTACAGCATAACGGGCCTGAACAGGAGCAAGGGCAATTGACGCAGTTCAGCGGATGTTCTTCAGTATCGTCTTTAATATTTTATAGCCATCCGAGAGGCTGCTCAGTTTCCCTTCGCCGGCGGCACGCTTCTTCTCAAAACTCGGAATCTCAAGCACCTTCAGCCCTGCCTTTCGTGCCTTTATGCTCATTTCCGTCTCTATTCCGAAGCCAGATTCCTTAAGGATGAGCTTCCGCACCGCGTTCTGGGAAAAGCTACGGTAACCGTAGCACAGATCGGTGTATTTCGACCTGTAGAGCAAGTTGACAAGGGTTACAAAGAACTTATTGCCGAATTTTCTGCTCGGTGAAATATCCTCGGAGCCACCGCCAAGCAGGAAACGGGAGCCCATGCAAACGTCGTATCCCGCCTCAATTCCGGCCATAAGAAGCCTAAGCTCCGCCGGACGGTTGGAAAGGTCCGCATCCATTGATATTATAACCTTGCCCTTTGCCGCATGCATCCCTTTTATCAGGGCAGAGCCCTTGCCTATTTCGTCGTATAGCACGCGCGCGCCGAGGGATTTGGCGATTTTCACAGTATCGTCATGCGAATGGCCGTCCACTACTATGAGCTCATAGTCATAATCACAAAGGGTGCCCTTTATGGCGCGGATTATGCGGCCTATGTTCCTGCCCTCGTTTAGGGTCGGTATAATTATGCTGACGTAAGGTACCTCCATGCAATCGAACTGTTTCACTTTTTCCTTTTGATGGCAATTGACAGGATTATAAGCACAATGATTAGGAGTATGAACCCGCCAAGAAGGTACAACAGCGTATCGGAGCCGGTGGGTGCGCCATATGCTGCAACAGCGGTGGGGCCAAATGATATACTCTGATTCTGCATTGTAACGTAATTCTGGCCGAGCTGTGCGTATGATATGAATAGCGCTACGTTCACAGTCTCGGTCTTTCCGGTAGGATGTGCTACCGTGGCATTCGCCCAGACGCTAGAATCGGGGCCTACCTGCAATAAAATAGATTTCGGAGTCATTTTAATTTCGGGCGGGTTTATAAAATTTGCGGTTGCGTTTATCGGATAACTGGCGATGTTTGTGAGGCGCGCGCTCAGCCTATCATTCACCACGGATAGGTTATTTATTACGAGCGGCGATATGGTACGGTTCCCGATTGCAACTATGCAGGGGAAGGAAACGATAAAGTTCTGCTGGTCTTGCGTATATGACACGTACACTCCAAAGGCGTAACTGCCCGGAATAGTGGTGTTGTCAATAAGAAAACTTACTGTTTTGTTTTCTGACGGGCCAAGCATGCTTATGTTATCCAGAGTGTTTGTCTTGAGTCCCACAGGAGTTCCGGTGAGTATCACGCCCTGCGCGGTACCGTTGCCACTATTGGAAAGCCAGAAATTTACATACTCTGATCCGTTCACATACGAAGTCTTGCATGATCCAGAAAGCGTAACGGTGGATGCCAGGGACAGATTCATCAAAAATGCGATGGACACTGCCGCAATCAATATTTTTATGAGGTGCATAGACATATTTGCCTGGCAACCATTAAAAATGCTTCCGTGACCGCGGCGGGGCAGCAATAGCACCTATATATATATCTAGATTTACAGAATTACAAATGGGGCAACACCCGTTGCAGGGTGTGTAGTGCGAGTCGGAAACGGTCCGTATAACTATAATAAATTCGGCTCAGAGTTGAAAATATGGATTTTGGCAAGTTTCTGGGGCTTGGGATGACAGCGTTAAGGTCCAATTTCACCCACCTCAACAAACCTTACAAGTTGAACTTCGCAGTTACCTATTGGTGCCAGTCCAGATGTGCAACATGCAATATCTGGCAGATGAAACCCAAGGGCGAACTCGACCTGAATGAGATTGTAGAATTCGCAAAAAAGAACAATTATTTTAGATGGATAGAACTGACCGGGGGCGAGGTATTTCTCAGGAACGACATTGCCGAGATTGCGAAGGCATTCGCCGAGACGTCGAAGGGTCTGTATGTGCTTACCCTCCCGACAAACTCACTGTCGAACCACGACATGGTGCGCAGGCGGATGGATGAGATTCTTGCGCTCGGAATACCGCGCATCGTTGTAACGGTAAGCCTCGATGGGTACAGGGAACTTCATGATAAGATTCGTGGCGTACCAGGCAACTATGATAAAGCGATACATATGTTCAAGATGCTGCAGGAAATGAAGAAAGAGCACTCTAATTTGTACTCAGTATTCGGATATACGCTCAGCAAATTCAACCAGGGCAAGTTTTCCGAGACATTCCAGGCGGTCAAAAAAGACGTACCGAACATTAAGTATAACGATTTCCACATAAATCTTGGGCAGGTATCTGACAATTACTACGCAAATTCAGGCAACAACATACTTGCAGGAGGTCCGCAGATAGAGACGGAAATACAGAGCTTCATAGAGGGCAGAGAGCGGGAATATGGAATGATACCGGCTGTCGAGGGCGTTTTTATGAAGAACCTGCTGAAGTATGTTAGGACAGGAACACCACCGATGCATAGCCGCGGATTGGATGCATCGTTTTTCATGGACAGCTTCGGGAATGTCTATCCATCAATAATGTGGAACAGGAAGGTGGGCAACGTACGCGATGCTGGATATGACATGGCAAAGATATGGCACTGCCAGGAGGCAGAAGCTGCGCGCAAGGACATCGCAGGGGGGCTGGAGCCGAAGCATTGGACCGCATGCGAGGCGTACCAGAGCATTGTGGGCAATATCAGAAGCTTTCTCTAATGCTATGCACGATGCGGCCGAGCGACGCGAAGTCCTGTTCTATCAGGGGCAGGTTGTGCTTTATCCTTACCGCCGCAGCGGGATGTATTGTCACGAAGTAACGCCTTGAGGGTCGGTCAAATAATTTTCCGTGAAATTTCATTACGTCAGACCTTCCGATAAAGGCCTGGGCTGCGACCGCCCCCATCAACACCGTGAGCCGCGGCCGTATCACTGCAAGTTGCTTATCCAGAAAGGGCTTGCAGAGGGTGATTTCCCGCGTGGAGGGCCTCCTATTTTTGGGTGGGAAAAATTGCACTGCGCTAGTTATATATAGCTGGTTCCTATTGAGCTTTGCATGTGCGAGTAGCAAATCAAGCAGCTTACCCGCTGCTCCGACAAACGGCCTGCCCTCGATGTCTTCGTGCATTCCGGGTGCCTGCCCCACCAGGACAATGGCTGCGTTCGGGGGACCTTCGCCAGGAACTAGTTTTCGGCTGAGCCCCCAGGGCCTTGCCTTTAACGGGAGCGCAGAATATTCGCGGTTTATCCTATCGAGGGATTCCTTATTCGATATGTATAAATCGGCCTGCTCGAGCAGGCGCCTTTGGTCCGGAAAGAGTGAGCTGGCGGAGGAGGTGTAATCAAGCCAAACATACCCCGAATGCTCGCTTGAGATTGAAACTTTCACATTGTGCACGTGCGCAAGGAATATTCTGACCTGCTTTGTGTTGCGGCCATTTCTGTATTTCTGAGTATACGAAAAGAACCGGTCTTCAAGGCCGCTAAGTTTCAATCCTGTTTCTTCCCTAGATTCACGGAGGGCAGTCTCAAGTTCGGTTTCGGATCGTTTTGGATGGCCCTTCGGCAGATCTAGAAAGCCTTCGCGGCGCTTAAGGAACAGGTATTCAATGGCACTACCCCTGTGGCGCCAGATGAGGAAGCCCGCAGCTTTCTCCATACAATCAGCTCAGGCGCCGCCGGCAACGGCATAGCTTTCGCACAGCATGTTCCTTGTCGAAAACGCCTGTCCGCGAATCGTATCGTATATGAACGATTCGGCCATGTCTACGGCGCTATAGGGCGCAGATTCTCCGCATTGGGTGCCGGGGGATGTCACCAAATGTATCATCCCGTACTTTAGTGGCACCACTATTCCGCTTGAATTGTAAGGCAGCGAGAAAAGATCCGCGGCTATCGTATTGCCGTCCAAAGTAAGTATGCTGCCTGACATAGAGATACCATTTTTCAGCACGATTGTGGAGGTATCTGAACTTGCATTGTATAATGAGGCTATCGAGGCTGCATTGATTCCACTGACTGGATATACAATTACGTAAGTCTGCTGCAGCGGGATCCTGTTGTTACCGAGCGCAAATGTCATGTTTGCGCCTTGGGCCTCAAGCTGTGTTACGTTTAGGTGCGCCATCTCCAAGGTAGACAAAACATAGAGGTCTAGCGGGGCAGCATTCACCTGGCTGGCAAGGCCGAAGGCAGATACCGGAACATAAACGGAACTAGCATAAGGCGTTGAAAGTACAAAGCCGAGAAGACCCGACAAAATTGTTATCGCAAGCAGCAGGTACAATTCCTTCCTTGCAAATGCGTACGACCCGTGACCCGCGCCCCCCTCTTTTGCAGCCGTGGACTTATTCTTTTCGCCTCCCGGCAGGTATAGGCCAAACTCCGAAGCAAGGAGCATCATGACAATTATTGCTATATAGAAGAGCAGCTGGCCGGCAAAAGAATGGAACACGGCAGCTGCGCCGCCTATTCCATAATAGGCCCATTCCACTGCGATTATTGACATCCGCATTATGTTGAGCAGGAACATGAGGGCGAGGGAGGCTAGCAGCCAGAGCACCTTGCGCGAGGTGCGGCCATCATATAAATATGCTACCGGCACCAGGAAGAAAAGGAGCGCAACAAAGGCGCCTATATCTGCACAGGCACCGGCAATCGAGATGCTATACGTGGAGGGCGTACTTATCTGCACACCGCTTATCGCAACTGGCGTTCCGAGAGCAGAAAGCACGGAGTATACGGTATTTGCATTGAACAGGGCAAACGGCTGATTAAGGCTCAGCAGCGGCAGCATAGGAATCGGTGATGCAAACAGCAGATACACTATAAAAAGCTGCATGCGCTTGAGCCCGTCAATGCCAAATACGAAAGAGATCATTGACATTGCGAAGAGCGGCAGCAGGAGCATGTCTATCCTATATGAAAGAAAAAGGTATGAAAGCCCAACCCGGAAGTATGAGATTCCAAGCACATAAAGCGCGAGGAAAATTGCACCATAAATAATGTTTGATTTCTTGATGCGGGGAACCAGAAGATTGTCCTTTCCGTAGAAGAGCAGAAGCGGAAATGCCATAAGCATTACGACAATTATGTAGGTCGTGGCATCCGTGTCTGATATCGTAAAGTTTGTTATTGCAATGGAATTGACGGTGCACAGCAAGAGGGCGATAAATACCATAAGTATTCCGGCAATCCTCTTGTTGGATTCAGTCATCTGCACTTTAACACCATCTGTCCTCAGCCGAAATGGGCTTCATCATATTTCAGTAGTTACTCTTTTCCTCATCGGACACTTATTTATTAATCATCAATGATATAAGGGTTTGTTTTCATGGCATCAAGAGCAGGATACAGGTATTTGCCGCACACGGCCGACGTTGAGTTTGTAGCCTTTGGCCATAATATCGAAGTTGCATTCGGGAATGCGATGATGGCGCTGTTCAACACGATGGCCGACATACGGGCATTGGAGAAATCTAACAGCCGAGCCCGGGTGGTCAAGGTAAGGGTAAAGGCGCACAGCCCCGAAGATCTTGCATGGAAGGCACTGCAGAGGTGCCTCTCCGAAAGCGATGCGCGCGGCATATTTTTCTATAATGCAGAAGGTATAAAAATAACCAGAGAGGGCGGCTCCTTATTCCTTAGCGCCGTACTGCACGGCAGGTACAAAGCTGTCGATTTCTCGAAACTGGAAGTAAAGGGAGTATCAAAATATGACCTGAATGTCACCAGAAAGGGTGTGGATTTCTTAATCAGGGCCGTGGTTGATGTATAAACAGTCATGCCGGTAAGCCCGCACATACGCTGCGGTCGGGATATGGCCTGCGCTGGCATGCCCTTAAATGAGCCAGGTGAGGGAGTCGAACCCCCCTTTGCCGCTCTGCAGGCGGCCGCATGGCCGATCTGCCAACCTGGCATGCAATTCGAACAGATGCACTTTCTAATTTGTATGCTATTTATACTTTACCCCCATATTTATATAGGATTCATAATGTGGTGTTCGTATGGACAATCTTATTTCCATTGAAGGGGAAACGATTCCGGAAGGGCTTGTGACAAAGACCGAATTCGTTGATATTAAGATGCCTATTTCAAAGGTATTACCTTTGCTTGAGAAGCATACTGCCGTAGTGGTCAACAGCGGCAAGAAGTATTACGGCATTGTCGATTCCAGGAGTATTTACCGGGCGAGAGGGGCACTCAAGCTACAGCGAAACCAAAGCATATCCCGTTACATAGAGAAGATGCCAATGGTGAACAAGGGCATGCGTATAGACGATATACTTATGCTGTTTTACAGGACGAAGAGCAAGGCGTTGCCATACATACTGAATGGAAAGGTGCTTGGTATCTTCGAGAGGAACACTCTGATAAAGATGCTGCTGTCACTGAAGATGCTAAATGGCATAGCAGTCTCTGCAGCTATGACTAGCCCGGTAATCGCGATAAACGATGCGGTTGCGCTGTCCCAGGCGAAGGCGGTAATGGAGAACAACCGCGTAAACAGGCTTCTGGTCGTAAAGAATGACAAATTTGTCGGATTGCTGACATATTTCACGATAGTGAAGAACTATAGCGTGGAGGCTGGAGACAAACCCGAGATGCGGACAAATAAATATTCCCCGAAGGATATCTCGATATCGGAGATTGTGGAGAAGAATCCGATTGTGATGGGGCAGGAGCAGGACCTTTCAGAAGCGGCGAGGAAAATGATAGAGAATAACATATCGTCGCTTGTTGTGGTGGACAAGAAATCCGCTCCGGTGGGGATAATAACGGTAAGCGATATACTAGAAAGTGTCATCTCGCGGAGGAAGCTCGAGGAGAATAGGATATTCATGTCCGGGTTCGACGATTACACGCAGGAGTACGAGCCCGAGATAAAGGAGAGCGCAAAGGAGCTTGTGAAGAAGCTGGAAAGGATGGGAAACGATGTCGAATACCTATTTCTGCACCTTAAGAATCTGAAAACGGACAGGTACGACATACGCATGCGCATATCAATAAAGGGAATGGGTGTGATATCCTCGCACATGGTTGACTTCCACCTGGAGCGCACCTTCAGCGAGGCGATGGACATACTGAAAAAGAACATAATTAAGGAGAGGCAGAAAAAGGTAATGTCCAAGAGGGAGGTCCTACGGATGGAGGAATAATGATTGGTGTGAGAAGTGGTACGCACTGGCAAAAGAACCGGAACGAGGTCGCAGTCCAGCCTTGAGCTGCTCGTCACGGTCTCGTTCGGGCTCGTAATATTGTTGCCTGTCGTTGCCCTCGCATTCGCACAGATGTCAACATCTACATTCACGCTCGCTGCGACGGAGGCACAGGAGGCTGCGAACAAGATAGCCGCTGCGGCAACGCAGGTCGGACTGCAGGGGGCCCCGGCCAAACAAGCAATCGCGGTGCAGGTACCGCAGAATGTGCAGTCCATATATGTGGGTAATCTAACAAATGGGGTGGGCCACGAAATAGTTTTCGTAGTAAACACCAATAACGGGGCGGACTATGTAACCGCATACACCCCAGTAAACGTCAGTGGAAACCTGTTCTCAATAGAATCGCAGGCGACTTACTTAGTGAATGTAAGCGCGGTAAGCAGTTGCCCGTCAAAGGCGGGAGTGCCTTGTGTATATGTACAGAAGGCGTAACGTAAAGCGCACGGCACGGGCTCATATAGTCAGCATGTAGATATTGCGGTAAAGCTTTTTCCCGTTCTTCATACCGTATAGGGTATAAGAGCGCTTCGGATTCAACTTCCTTTGCGAAAAGTATGCGGATATTGCGCGCTTGTCACTGGCATACAGGTCCACCCCTTTCTCATGCTCGACCACCTTCGAGATGAAGCCACCGCCCGCAACCAGGAAATTCTCAATTGCGTGATGCATCTTCTCGACTGTCTTCGGAGTGCCGCGGAGCTGCACTATGGCCTCGTAGTAGCCGGCCTTCATGCGGGAACAGTCCCGGCATGAACGGAAAGCCTTCTTTATGGTTACCTCCCGGGTCATCCCGACTTTGCCCTGCTCCGTATCGCAGGCCAGCTTCAAAACCGCAACATTATCATCAAATGATTTGACCTTGATGCTACAGCCCTTCAGCTTGAGCACGTGCGAAAGAGCCGCGGCGAGAGAATCGTTTCCGGGCTTCTCGAATTCGGCGCCAACGCGTATCCGCCTGCAATGCTTGCACACCTCTATCTCAGCATTTGTGGGCAGGCCGATGCCAAGCTTTGCAGTAGCGCAATCGAAGCAGAACTCTCCGATAAAACGGACGTCCTTGCTTGACCTTCCACACGTTGGACAGTATATTTCCATTGTATCATCGCGGTGTATGCGCTGCCTTTTTTGGCATGCAGCTCATTCTGACTTCGAGAAATGCCTCTCTAGAAGGGCGCCGTATGCGGGCCTTGTAACCAGCACCCCGAGGAGGGCGCCTATTATTGTCGATTCAGAGAAACCTATGACCGTCACCATGGACGTCGTGAAGAAGAGTGGCAGCATGGCGACCACGAGGAGGAGCGCATCTATCCAGATTATCGAGAATGCGCTGCTTAGGACACTCTTTGCAGTGGTGTGCGCCTCGGGACCCTTCCGGAGTATTTCGTCCGTTATTATTATCTGTGAGTCTACCCCCGTGCCGACCACGGCTATCATTCCGGCCACGGCGGCCAGGTCTATAGTTCCCACCATGCCTATTATCGAAACTATTATGAAGAGCTCTGTGAACGTGGTGAGCAGTATAGGAAGCACCAGGAATGGCTTCTTGTACCTTAGCGTAATGAATGCCGATATAGCAATCAGACCGAGCACCCCCGCAAGCCCGCTCACGTAAAGCGCCTGTTTTCCGAGCGTTGGTGGTATTGTCGTAGGAGGCTCTGTTATGACCGATACCGGGAGTGCACCGCCGTTGAGTATGCTCATTATTGTCTTTTCTTGGGAATTCGCATAAGTGTATTGTGCCGTCTTGGAGAGCGTGAATGGTGCTGAGCCCGATATCTCATAATTGTCACCCACAGTCCCATTCGTAAGCGAGGAGTTAAGTAGCGGCGCGGATAGGAGCCCGACCATGCTCCAGCTGTTCAGCATGGTGCTGTTGACTTCCGTAGGAGTGTAATCTGGCGTCATGTTCGCATTGCTCTCCAATTTGACTGTCAGGTTCATTGCCTTCAGCGCATTTATGAGCTTGGGATTCAGGTTATAGCTCGCATAAACGGTCTTGAACCGGATATGCTGCTGGAAGAAGCGCAGAGTGCTATTTGTGCTGTAGCTGGTATTGGATACGAGCATTATCGGTATCGTGTCATTGCCCATGCTGAGTGCATCCTGCATTGATGCAAGAAGCGCCTGCGAGGATATCCCGGACGAGACCGTGTTCATTATCGATTGGTTCAGCAGTATAATGGACGCAGTAGGCCGGTCTAGGAACATGTAAAGCGGTTGGTTCGCGGCACCGAAGACCGCCTTCGCAAACTTTGAGGTTGACTGCTGGTTTATGTAGAATGAAACTGCCCACGAGACTATGTTTCCGGTCTGCTGCGGCGAAAGCGAGCCTACGCTGCCCTTCAGTATGTCACTGCCGTTGAGCGCCTCCTTGCCGTTCACCACGCCGAGGAACCGCCCCTGGCTCTGTATTATGTTTAGTGTCTGGTTTATCTCGGAAGACGAAACGCTCGGCACTATCACGTACACCTGCGAGCTGCCCACCCCTTCCACTGTTACCTGTTTCAGGCCGAAGGTCGAGACCCTTTGGCTTAAATCTGTTATGAGTGTGGACATCGTTGTAGCGTTGACGGTGTGCTCAAGAACCAGCGGTATCTGCGTGCCGCCGCTGAATTCTATTCCAAAGTGTATCCCGTAATTAAGGTCCATTACGGCAAGCATTGCGACTATCAGCACCAGTACAAGTATCCTTTTGTCCTTGAGGTAATCGAGCGTGCTCATTTTATCCCGTCTTTTCTTTTCTTGTACCAGAGTATCAAGACAACGTTTCCGAACCACGTCGCCAGTATATCGCCAGCCAAACCTGCAAGCACAACACCAGATATTTCAAAGTATGTCGGTATGAAGCTCAGATATGAGACTATGAAAAGTATGGAAAATACGATAAGGGCTGTCGTAGTCATCGTAATTCCGGTCTTCATGGTTGAGAGTGCACGGCTTTCTGGGGTGCCGTCTGTCCTCTTAAGTATTCGCATAGCTGAGAGTATATCTGTATCTATAGAGTATCCGACCAGCATCAGAAGGCCGCCAATGGAGGCCACACCGAGCGGTATACCGAATGCACCCATCGCACCCAGCGCTATAAGCAGGTCATTTGCAGCACCAAACACCACCGCGAAGGACGGAACCCCTGTCCGGAATATGAGCAGCACCACTATCGCAACCGCTATGAAGGAGAATATTATGATGTCTCGCATCTCGCTGAGAAAGTAGCTACTGAGGGTGGGCGTTATTATCTGGTATGAGTAGCTAGTAAAGGGAAGTATAGACCGTAGCGCACTAACAACCTTTACTTTGTACGCATCATTCGCACTGTTCAGGACCGCTGCGGCGGAGCTTACCATGCTGTCGGGGTTCGTCTTGTTGTATGTCTGCCCCTGTGTTAGCACCCCAAGGCTTGAATACTCAGACGCAATATCGCTGCTAAGGGCACTGGCAGACCTGCTCGCATTCAACTCCGTTGCCTTAAGCATGGAAGTAAGGGTCGAATTCCCGGGGTCTTGTTTTAGCGATGCATTGATATTAGATATCAGCACCACCTCACTGGTATAGTTTCCATAGTCTGAATATGCCTTTAGGAGATCCGCTTCTGCACTGGATATGCTCTGATTGCTTGCTATCGTTATTGAAAGCCCACCGGGGGCACGGGCCACACTCGCCTCCGCCCCGGATATCTTGGTATTTATCGCGGATACGAGTGCACGTGTATCCATCGTCGTGTTGGATTGTAGCGTTATTGTAATGCCACCGCGGAGCGACGAATCAAGCTGTATCTTCGGTATGAAGTACAGACTCAGGAGCAGCAAGGCTATTGGTATAAGTGCCAGTAGCTTGTAATTCTTTAATTCGTATATGTTTTGCATCAGAATACCGAAAATCTGCCTTTGTGCCATGAACTTATGAAGAATGGTTTAGATTGGCAAAAAAGATAAATATATGGATAAATGTTGCCACTGGCGTGGCAACAAAGGATAAAGACCCAGGTGCCGTCTCATTCAGGCATGCGTCTTCATAAGTTTAAGGTGCAGCGACCCCGCGAACCCATACACTATGAAGAATATCGCGAAGATGACGAAGGCCCATCCGAGAAATAAAGAAAGGGTCACAGTCAGGTTAGCGAGCAGTAGCATCCCGATGACAAATACGAAAACGCCCCAGTATACGGAATTGAAAATCATCCAACCGGAGTGCTTTTCCTTATAGTGCAACATCCTGGTATATTGCATCTCTGGATCTATTGTAATAACGTTTTTCCTTTTTTCAGCCATACTTTCACCTATAAGTATTAAAGAAACAAAGATTTAAAAGTATATGCGCAGTTGGGGGAAAAACCATACAGGGCATGCAGGTGTGCGGGTTGGGCGAGGTCATACTCCCAGGGGGGCCGGCAGGTATGGACTGGTGGTTTTATATGCCTTCAAACCCTTCGTTTTCACGGGTGTAATTAGATGGCGCGCAGGCGTAGCAAGAGAAAGAGGCCCCGCAGGGAGGACTTTATGCTCGGCGAGCAAAGAAAAGTGGAAGCCAACCTGAACCGCGACGCGATGATACTGCTAAGTAAATTCTACAACAAGGGGGTCATAAGCAGGCTGCTTTCGATAATTGCCACGGGCAAGGAATCGGACATCTACATTGCGGAGGCCGGGAGTGAAGTGCGCGCCATGGGTGCGGATTTTACCATAGTCAAATTCTTCCGGACCGAGACTTCCATGTTCTCGAACATGGCGGATTACCTGATTGGCGACCCGCGATTCAAAGGAATCGGCTCAAGCAAGACCGCCACAATACGCATATGGTGCAGGAAGGAATTCGGAAACCTTGAGATTGCGAGGGAAGCAGGAGTCGATGCACCGCGGCCGTACATGTTCAATGGAACGATACTTGCAATGGAATATATATGTGATAAAGAGGGAATCGCGCAGCCGCTCAATTCCGTAAAGCTTACAAAGGCAGAGGCCGAGGCGATCCTGGAACGCATAATCGCTAACGTCCGCAAGCTTTATGTCGCAAAGCTGGTACACGGAGACCTTAGTGAGTATAACATATTAGTTAGGGATGGAGCGCCGGTTATAATAGATTTCGGGCAGGCGGTTTCGACAAGGCATCCGCATGCAAGGGCTTTCCTTAGAAGAGACGTGAGCAACCTGCTTGCATATTTCAGGAAGAATTACGGGATAGAAAAGGAGAATAGCCTGGTCTATTCATTGATTACCGGACGGGACCTTTAATGCGAGCTCCTCCCGCAGGGACTTTCTAACTGTCGGCAGCACCACACGCGACATGCCGCACGATAAATAAAGTTTATCTATTACCGCGATGCTTGCACGCGTCGATGGGTTCCTGGCCTTCATTGAGCAAACATCCCGGTAGGTCTGTATCGAGAGAGCATAGGTTCCGAGCTGCTTAGCCTTGTCCACTATCTCCTCCTTGTCAAACCCGGAAAGCGGGCGCAATATCGGCAGCTTTATCCCCTTCTGTGATGCAGTAATATTCTCGACGGTCTGGGATGCAACCTGCCCGATGCTCTCCCCCGTGACTATTGATGCCGCACCTTCTATCTTGGCGACGGCCTCGGCCACTTTGTACATGAATCTCTTAAAAAGGACCAGTTCATACCGCGGGCCTGCTTTCAGGGCCATGGCCTGGAACTGGGTGACAGGTACATAGTACACCGTTGCAGTTCCGGAATATGGTAGCAACACATCGCACAGGTTCCGAATTTTTGAGCCCGAGGCTTGGGTGTTGTCCGCAAACGCATGAAAGTGAAGGTAAATAGGGTATAGGCCGCGCTTCATCGCATAGAATGACGCAACTGGGGAATCTATCCCCCCGGAGAGCAATATGACTGCCCTACCGGATGAACCCACAGGGAGACCACCCACACCGCGGAATTTCTCCATATAGAGGAACGCCTTGGACTTTGTCACGTTCACGTAGAGCCGGTGTTTTGCCGCCTTGTCTATTCCATATCCGAGGGTACCGGCCGCATCAGCCGTTATGAATGCTTTTACAATGTCATTTGAGTCGAAGCTGTGCTGCTTGTATGCCCTATTTGCCTCTATGCGGACAGGTCCCTTGAAAAGCGCGGTAAACTCACTACTGCGCCGGACTGCTGCCGATGGATCGGGATTGGTAACAAGCGCAGGGGCGCACCACGATGCGCCAGGCAGCCTTGAAAGGGACACCAGCATGGCGCCCACGTCAGAACGGGCATTCAGGTAGACCACAAAGCGGTCATGCTCGTTCGCGATGCGCTCGAATTCGTAGCCGCGCAGGGCAAGGGCCATATTGTCAAGCAGAAGCTTGACGAAGGAGCCCCTATTTGCACCTTTCAGCCAGAGTTCCCCGAAATGCACCACAATAGCATCATATTCCACGCGACCACCGCAAAGCGGTAAAAAGCGAACTTTTATATTATTTCGATATGAAAGGATATTAACCTTTTGATAGTGGCGCTTATGGAACTTAAACTTAGGGCGAGGCTGAAAGGCTTCCTTGACAATTCGAAGCATGTCCTTAACGTTAGCTACCGGCCCACCAGGGAGGAGTTCAACAAAAGTGCGAAAATCATAATAATAGGGATACTTGCAATGGGCGTACTCGGTTTTGTGCTGGGTGTGATAATATCACTGTTGGTCACCGGCACAGTTCCGCTGATATGAATCGCACGCAGTGTGAGAAATGGAGGTGCGTATAGATTTCACTGAGAGCGCACAGGATAACGCAAGGAAGCGCTATGAAAAGGCGAAGAAGCTAGAGGCAAAGCGCCTCGGAGCCGGGAAGGCGGTCCTCGACCTGAAGAAGTCTCTCGGCAAGATGGAAAAGACGGTGCTGCCGGAAGAAAAGCGCATCGTTAAGGCGCGGGAAAAAAAATGGTATGAGAAATTCCACTGGTTCTTTACGAGCAACGGCATGCTGGCAATCGGGGGGCGTGATGCTCACCAGAACGAAACTATAAACTCGCGGCATTTCGACGAGGGTGACCTTTTCTTCCATGCCAACATATTCGGCGCGAGCGCAGTGGTGCTGAAGGGCGGGGCGGCGGCGGATATGCCAACAAGAGGCGAGGTTGCACAGTTCGCAGCTTCATATTCCAGCGCCTGGAAGGAGATGCTCGGCAGCATAGACGTATATGCGATGCACAGGGAGCAGGTAAGCAAATCCACGGAAAAAGGATCCATAGGAACAGGCAGTTTCCTGCTGAGCGGAGAGCGCGAATGGTTCAGAAACGTGCGATTGGAGCTGATCGCATGGGTTGGCGCCGACGGCACGCTGGCAATCGCACCGCGCGCAACATATGAAGGGCGCGGTGAATCTGCGAAGGCGGCGGTGATTGCACAGGGCAGGGAAAAGAAATCAGACGCTGCGAAGGCCATTGCAAAGGGGCTCGGCTACAGTGATCTTGATGGGATAATGCAGCAGCTTCCCGCAGGGACCTTCCATGTGGCGATAATGCAGGGATGAAGCAGCACGTGGGCTTCACATAGGAATACGGAGCAGACCACAGCGCATATAAAATTTGAGGTCGAAATACGTAGAGCTAGTAATCGAGTGTGGTGTTAACGTGCTGAATATGCGCTATGTGCGGGACCATATAAGCGAAATAGAGGCCTCGCTGAAAAAAAGGAAGAGCGACTACCCGATTGCCGAATTGCTTGAGCTCGACAAGGAGGTGCGCCGCGTGTCGACCGAATTGCAGGAGCTGCGGGCGAAAAGGAACAAGGCCAGCCTGGAGATATCGGAAATGAAGAAAAAGGGCATAGATGCCTCCAGCAGCATCGGGGCGCAGCATGAAGTCAAGGCAATGATAGATGCCATCGAGGCGAAGCTGCCAGCACAGCAGGATAGGATAGATGCATTGATGTGGAACATACCGAATGTGCTCCATGAATCGGTGCCTTATGGAACCGACGGCTCCCAAAACGTTGAGCTAAGGAAGGTGGGCGAACCGAAGACGCTCCGCTCGGCGAGCCACGAGGACATATTGAGGGGGCTTGACATGGTAGACCTGGAAAGCGCTGCGAAGGTCGCAGGCGCGCGTTTCTATTATCTCAAGGGGGATCTTGTAATTCTGGAGCAGGCGCTTATGAGATTTGCGCTGGATTTCCTTTCTGAGAGGGGGTATGTACCAATAGAGCCGC
Organism: Microcaldota archaeon; assembly: GCA_964592765.1. Classification (GTDB taxonomy): domain Archaea; phylum Micrarchaeota; class Micrarchaeia; order Micrarchaeales; family Micrarchaeaceae; genus A-MIC-10. Next base: position 18,670 of record CAZQGC010000009.1, on the reverse strand, counting down.
CATTCATGCTTAGAAAAGAGTTTTACCGGGGCGCCACCGCGCTGGGCGATTTTGAGGAGCTGCTCTACAAGATTGCAGACCCAAAGGAGGTGCAGGACAGAAAGGATTTCGAGAGGCTTGAGGACGAGCTGTTTCTGATATCGACATCCGAACATGCAATAGCAGCCATGCATTCGGGGGAAACTCTCCCGGCCGGAAGGCTTCCGATCAGATACGCGGGAATCAGCCCATGCTTTAGGAGGGAGGCTGGAGCGCACGGCAAGGATACGAAGGGGATTTTCAGGGTGCACCAGTTCAACAAAATAGAGCAGTTCATCTTCTCGAGGCAGGAAGATTCCTGGAAGTATTTTGACGAGCTCCTCTCAAATGTGGAGGGCTTGTTTGGGGCGCTCGGAATCCCCTATCGCGCAGTGGATATCTGCACGGGCGATATCGGAACCGTGGCTGCAAAGAAGATTGACATTGAGGCATACATGCCCGGGCAGGGGGATTACAGGGAAGTAGCATCCTGCTCCAATTGCACAGACTGGCAGAGCTTAAGGCTCGACATAAAATACGACGAAGGGGGCGAGCGCAAATACGTCCACACGCTGAATTCCACTGCGATAGCAACAACTCGCGCCATGGTCGCAATAATAGAAAACTACGCCGAGGGGGACGGCACGATAGCAATGCCGGATGTACTCATTAAATATATGGGCAGAGACCGCATTGGAAAACGGGGCTAGGGCGGCCCGAACTGCGGGGCTATAATGCTTTTTATACTTTGACTACAAGTATATCTGTGCATAGCGTTCCCGCGTTGCGCGGCCGGGCCCGCCTAGATCCGGAATTCGCGTCTGGACGATATGCCAAACCAAATGGAATGATTGAAATGCGGGAAGAATACGAAGTGATGAAGGAACTAAATCGGCTTAGGTCCATAAGGGGGGCCGGGACAGAGCTGATAACTATTTACGTGCCGCCGGACTTTCCGATATTCGAGGAGATAAGCAAGCTCAAGGCAGAGCACAGCCAATCCGGGAACATAAAATCGAAGAGCACCAGGCTAAACGTACAGGGCGCGATAGACAGGATAATGCAGTACCTTAAGACATTCAGAGAACTTCCGAAGAATGGAATTGCGGTGTTCTGCGGGAATACGTCATCTGAACAGGCTAAGACCAATATAGAGATCTTCTCGGTAGAGCCGCCACAGCCGGTAAAATCCAACATATACCGGTGTGACTCGACATTCCTGCTTGAGCCTATAGAAGCCATGCTTGAGGCAAAGGATACCTACTGCCTCATTGTTATGGATGGCCGCGAAGCCACAATAGCAATACTCCGTGGAACCCATGTCACTGTCGAGAAAAAGATTCGTTCATTCGCTCATGCGAAAGTGAGGAAGGGGGGGCAAAGCGCCAACCGTTACGAGAGGGCGATAGAGGAGAGTATAAGCGATTATTTCAAAACCGCATCCGATGCGGTGAACGACGTCTTCACGAAATACTCGTTCAAGCTGAAGGGACTCATTGTTGGAGGCCCTGGCCCCACAAAAGAGAACTTCGTCAAGGCGAAGGAGATGAACTACCAGATAAAGGTGCTCGGAATATTCGACACGGGTTATACCGACGAGCATATGGGGATAAATGAGCTGCTTGAGAAATCGAAGGACCTGCTTGCGCAGGAGAACATGATACAGGAAAGAAAGGTAATGGAACGCTTTTTAAGCGAGGTTTCGCACAACGGGCTGGCGGTCTCGGGATATGAGAACGTGAAGAGAGTCCTTGAGAACAACAACGTAGTGAAGCTGATTGTAAGCGAAGGCGTGGACATAAAGAGGGTAACATACAAGTGCAGCCTATGCAATTCCGAGTTCGGCAGGATAGAGGAGGGCAATCACTTGGAAACGAGGCATGAAGACGGCGGCAAGCTAGAAGTCATGAGAAGCGAGGACGCAGTAGAGGGGCTGCTGGACATGGCTGAAAAGGCTGGGATAGACATATCCTTTATATCGGGAGATAGCCAGTACGGGAAGGAACTTCTGATGGGCTTCCATGGCCTAGCTGCGATGCTGAAATACAAGGCTTAGGCAGAAGGAACTTACAGGGTAAGCGTAGTGAGAGATTACATTACGTTTATTTCTTTGACATATTTTCGTTTTAATCTGGCGAAATTATTCTCATTGAGATGGCCCCGGGGGTTTGTGCCTATTAAACCCGCCGGGTATCGATAGGAGCAGGCCCATGGCAATATATAGATAAGGTATCACACCCATTGCTGGATCAACCTTTTGGTCTTATCTTGTTTCCACGGGCATTACTTTTATACGGATTCGCGTTCCTGAGTTATACGTAGCAGTTTGGCTCTGTTAAAAGGCAGATACACGTCGAGCATTTGCTTCACTGACCTGCCTTTGCCGTCCCTCATATCATGCAGGCTCCGGAAATTAAGCATCCGCTCCATGACTTTTGTGGTGCCGTGCACCGCTAGCTCGTGGGCGACGCTCCAGTCATCCTTGTTCTTCACTAGGAGCAGCCATGCTTTTTCGATGATTGCGAGCTGCACTTTCTCAGTGCCGTATCTTGCAAGGTTGTGCACTGGGGACCAGTGGTCAACGTCATAAGGTATGCTATGTAAAGTAGAGCCATAAAGCTCCACCATCTTGAGCTGCACATCCTCAGACCCAAATATCGCCATCATGTGCTCTGGAGTGCGTCGGCTCACGTCCACTATCCCCTGTGATGCTTCTTTCCGTCCAAGAAGCACCAGATTGGCCTCCTCCCTGCCGGATTCCGCAATCACATGCGCAACCGACCTCTTATCGGCGGCGCACGCGCTCAGTATGGGCATGCCCACGACAGATATATGCTGCGGACTATCGCAGAGGTCGTTTGCCATACGCTTTATGTCAGAAAATGCCATGTCGCTATCTGTTTTTTCTACCATTTATTTCACCTTTCTGCGGATTTTATCCCAGGCAACAGTTGCTGCACAGTGGATATGATAAAGTCCATTAGGTATGGAAATATTTATAAGTTTTTATGCCATGTTGGCGGGGCCGGGACATAATGAATTAGGTAATCTGGTAGGCAATGCCGCACTGCCTCATGAACGCGCTGTCTCCGGTAAAATATAGCTTACTTGGCATTACCGCGGTATTATTCACATCAGAATACCCTATGAATATACTCGGCATAGACTTGCTGTAATTCAGGCATTCCTGCTTGCTGACATACGTGTAATTAGTTATTACAGTCCCTAGGCCGCCCGCTTTGTAGACACACGAATCGTTGTACAGCACGAAGAGGTTTATCGTGCTCGCATTCCTATGCGCCAGCGTGGGCCCCGAAAGCTCCTCGATAAGGGCGGTGGCACATGACACCTGGACCGGGAAGATGCTCGAATTGGTGTCGTTTATGTATATGGCGACGCTCTTTGCGCTGTTGAAGTTGGACTGGAATGAGGCAAAATCAGTACTGCCGTACCGTGAAAGCCCGAAGAACAGAGAGGTGAAGACTATTGCCAGAATAGCAAATATCACAACTGCAATCAGCGAGGTTCGGATGCGCGGCTTTGCCAGCATACTTGCGTGCTCCGGGGCCATATTCTGCGATGCACGCACTGTACTCTGTGAAACCTTCCTCGCATTATCCTTCCTGTTTTGGCTTGTTGCCTTATTCCCCATCAAATCGCCATTTTTCACTTCAGTAGCTGTGCCACATAACAGGAGCTGCCCGAAGCGGGCATGCCACTCGCGTATAGCACGGTGCCGTACATGCCCTTATATCCGAGATAATTGTTTGAGCCTCCTGTTATGAATATGGTTGGGCTTCCAGAAGCATAGAGCTGGTTTATGCAGTCGGGATTTATGATTGCGGTGGAGCTGGTTATATTGCATACGTAATTGCTTTCTGATACTAGCTGCACCTGCTTGCCCATGCCGAGCAGCCCGGACTTGACTGCAGTTACGCATTGCATTATGTTTGCATCAGATGCCAAAGACTGGTTGAGCACTATCGTGGCCTGACTGCCTGACTTGAGTGACGACAGGAAGCCATCCAGTGGCAGCGACTGGTTAGCGCTTGCGGCATATAGGTATGTCACATACGCGTAGATGAGCACTGCAACAGATAAGATTGCAAAGAGCTTTACCCAGGCCTTCTTCACATCCTTAGACTTATGTATGTGCTTGTTCCGGTTGAACCGGGCATACGTCACCAGGTATACGATGAACAGCAGCACCAGACCTATCACAAGCGAAAGGAGTGCGGCATACAGAGGCGCGACGGCGATTCTCGACTGCAGGGGCATGCTACCCATAGAAACGAGCGGATTTACGAACCAAGAGTCTGTCGCCTTTACGAATGCCGCAAGGCTTAATGGCGAGCTTATCCCCATGGCTGCGGACTTGATCGAGGTCAGGTTTGCCTCAATGAGGGCAAGGCCGCTGTAGTTAAGCGGCTTGGAGAACTCGGCCTGCAGGGACTCGTACCTTGACGTAAGCGCCGCCAATGTCGGATCTTCAGGGCTCTCAAGTTGCTTTTGCAGCAGGATTGCACTAGTATTTACAGATAGGTTATATGCCGCCAGGTAGCGATTGTTTATGACCCCGTATAAGCCAGTTACGTTGTTCAGGAGCATGTACACGGTCGCGTTTGCCGCTGTGAGGTTTTGGTATATGCCCTTTGACACTATCTCGGAGTAGGTTGCGTTGAGCCTGGAGACGTAGAGCGCTAGCGAGGCATTGGAAACGTGCTTCGACAGTGCAAGCGCATTCGCCATAACGGAATTGAAGAGGGGCTGTGTCTGATTCAACAGTTCTTTGAAGGCCTTAGTGTTCCTTGCGGTTAGGACGGGTGTCACGTATGAGCTGCCAAGAAGCGCCGCAGTAGAGGCCTTTGCCGAAATGGTTTGGTTTGATGGGGTGGACGCAACTATTTTCGAGAGCTGCGCCTTTGAGCTGTTGATTATGCTGTAATTGAAATTTATGCTGCTGCAGTAGTGGAGCATCTGACAGTACCAGGGTGAGCTCTGCAGGATTTCGGGGGTTGGGAAGATTGGGCAATTCTTAAACAGGTTGGTATCGAAAGTCCCGGGCACGTAAAACAGCTGGTTGTGTGCAAGTGTTGTTGGTAGGCTAACGATATTGTTGATATCCGCGGATATCCTATTCACGTAAACGTATGCGTTACCGGAGTTTACATTCGGGACGATGCCGTTGAAGTCGTTATAGCTTGAATTGTACGTGTTGTAGGCCTTTGAGAAGTTTACGATTCCATGCTCAAGCGATGGGGCCATTGTCGCATTTGATATGTACTGGTAACAGAGCGGATTTGAATAGCACCCATAGAACGAATTAGTGGCAAGATTGGTGCCATTCAGCCCAGTATTCGACAGGCACTGCACAAACCCCTTCTTGGCCTGTCCTGCAAAAACGATCATGTTCCCGGAAAGCGCATCTAGCAGCGTGGTGTTGAGGGTATAGCTGCCAAGCATAAAGCCCTTCAATATGGGGTATAGCTGCGTGTTGTTTGTCAGTATCGAATAACCCGCAGTGGAATTCACCACCACATAGTTGCTATTGCTGTTCTCCATCACCAGATAGCTCGAGTTCGCATATTGGAAATTGTAGTAGGTTGATGTATTTATCGTTGCATTGGGCATATACTGCTGCAGAAAGCCCCTCATGCTTGCATTGAGCTGCACCGGGGATGCCTGCGCAAGGGCTATCATAGAGAGCAGAAACAACACTGGTAGAAAAGTCTTTTGCATGGCCGCACCTTCTCTTATTTCCGAACAAAACTTTATAAGCATTACTAAGCATTGCTGACGCTGCAGGAAAGAAAAAATAAAAAGGAGGAGAAAAATAAAAAATTAAGAAAAGAAAAAAAGAAAGAAATTACTACTGTGGTTAGCTGCTTGCAGCGCTCTGGTACAGTGCCTGTATGAACCTGTTTGCCGCAGCGGTTGTCTCGTTTGCGGTCCAACCTGCCACCAGTATCTGGTTGCCGGATGTCAGGATCTTACCACCATTGACATCTAGTGCGGTGTTGCTCACGTTCATTTGGCTCTGCATTGTTCCACTGAGTGCGTTGACATAGCCCGAACCTACAAGGATCAATGTGTCCTGTGGGTTTGTGGCGCTGTCAAGTACAACGAGCGGCGTTGTCGGCAAGTTGTTCAACAGTACCGGTGTCGTTACGACCACTGGCGAGGATGTCAAGTTAGACAATCCGCTTATGGTCGTGCCGTTGCTGACCGCATTCACTGAGGCGGTTACTTTCGCGACAGTTACGTTGCTGGTCAGGCCAGGTATGCTTACCTGCTGCCCTACGCTGAAGTTGTACTGGTTGTTCGCGTACCTCACTGCGGTCACATTCGTCGGACCAATTGCGAATTGCATCTGGTTGACCGATTCTGCTATGGCCACGGTCACCGAACTTGGCGATATTGAAGCCACATTGCTGCCACGTTCAGTTACGAACCCTACCGGCACCTGCAGCGACTGTGCAGACGACGACACGTATGTCATGTTGTTGTGCGTGCCTCCAGTGGACTGGTTCAAAATGAACAGCGGGTTTGCTCCGGTACCTGCAGTTGCGTTGTATATGCCGAACGCAAGCGAATCCTGGCTCGAAGTCTGGCTCGGAACATTGATTTCGTTAATTGTGTATGTTCCGTAGCTCTGCGAGCCTGTGCCACTTGGCAGGGACTGCGTGATTGAGAACAGTGTTGTCGGCTGCCCATTCTGCTGGTTGTATATCACAGCGCTACCACTTGCATTTATGAGGTAGTTCTTTCCAGTCTGTGTATATAGCAACTGCGGCGTAGTCAACGGCTGCAACATTGCCATTACAACGGAATTTTCACTTACACTCACGGTCAATCCAGGTATAGCCTTGTTCAGCTTTATGCCGGTAACATTGTAGACATTTGCAACCATCAAGTCATACGATACGGTTGTCGGGCTGCTGAATGTTGCCGTTCCGAGCTGGGTTACCCCTGCGCCTGCGCTCCTTGCTCCATATACGGTAACTGCCAATACGGAGTTTGAGGTTACCAGTGCATTCTGCGTTGTGTGTGCGTATGTCAGCGTAACCATAGCGTTCGCCACAGAGTTTGCCACACCGATTGAGTTAGCCTGCTCAACTAGCCGGTACGGTACAAGGTTGTACACCAAGTTCTGTGCCGTCTGCCCTGCAAAGCTAAATGCATTCGGTATTTGGCTCGAAACTAGAAGCTCCTGAGTAGGCTCCGTTATGTTGTTTATGTTGCCTGCATATGTTGTGCTCACAGGGTTGTTCTGGTACTGCACGCTTGACGGGGCCGCAACTGTTGCGGTTATGTGGTCAAAACTTGTAGAACCGAGTGTTGTGCCGACGAACTGCAACTTGTATGCGGCAGGGCTGTGTATGTATGAAAATGACTGCCCTTGGTACAAGGTTGTCGGAGTAGTGTTGTATAGCACTATGCTCTGAAGCTCATTCGGTATGCCCGTGCCTGTTCCGTTGGTCCACAGAAGGTCCACGTACCATCCAGGGTTGTTCGTCTGGTTGAATACCTGCCCGCTCGTTATATTGTATGCATTTGCGTACAGCTTTAGCTTCGCGAACTGCTGGTATGCGAACGAACCGCCCGCAAACGTCGAGTTGACCTTTATATATACTATATGACCAGACACATTGAACTTCGTCAGTGTTCCAGAAGCAAGTACGCTTGTGTTAACCGGTGAGGTTGAGTTCTGGTAGTATAGGTTTATTGCTGCAGACGCTTGACCATTCGAGTTCATGTTTCCGATTCCAGAAAGCTGGACGCGGAAGTCACCCGAAGTCAGGTTGCCGCCCACGTATACGGTCGTCAGGTTTGTCAGCGAAGATGCAAGCTGCATCTTACCACCAGCAATTACGGAGGTGGAGGATACATCACCAACGCCAACTGTATTGGAATTAATTATAGACCACCCCTGCCCGAGAAGCTGGAAGTTGGCATTATTTATTCCGTTGCTGGAAGTATGCTGCGGTATTGGCTTGTTGAATGTTACCTGATATGCACCGCCTGCACTTAACAGGGCTAGCTGCTTGACACTGCTTGCCTGGTCGTATACAGGGAATCCAGTTATCCACAGGTACTCATTTTCGCCGAGCGAGCCCCAGTTGTTCATAAGGGCCGGAAGCTCTGAGCTGTCTATCCTCATTATGTTATCATAGTTCACTGAGGGGCTTCCCGCAGTTGTAGTAAACGTGGTAAATGAAACACCACCACCGTTGTAGGATCCTGTCACGGACGAGACCGGAACTCCGCCCGCAGCGTAGTATACGCTGGCTGCTGGAGAGGCTGTTACTGAATTGCTTTCAGGATATCCATAGGTTGCACCCTGAAGCGACTTTGTCGAGATCGGCGATGAGAGCAGAACTGCCCCATTCAGCACTGATCCGATAAGGCCAGTGAATCCGAATGATCCGCTCGAAAGGCTAGAGCTCGAAACGTTCAGGAACACCTTCTGGTTAGTCAGCTGGTAGTTTGCCGGAGAAACTGATACGCCTAGCACGCTCTGCGCTTGGGTTGCGTTTACCGGGAAGACCTTGGTCGTCTGGGTAAATGCCAGGTTGCCAATCGCTGCTGCGATGTTACCCGCTGCAACACCGTCAGAAGGCTGTGCGGCATGCCCCACCACTACCTGAACTACAGGCTGACCTGCGTTGTTTATTACAGGCACATTGCTGTATGTTACTGGGCTCGCAAAAACGAGACCAAATCCCAATAGGGCCGCGCCAGTTACGACTGCGGCTATCTTCTTTGCATTTAGACGTTTATTCACTTTCTCACCTAAACAATATTTTGAGATAATGTTAAATGAAAAGTATTTAAAGGGATATGTATTATGTAAAATATATTTTATATATAATCCTTTATTAATCGTCAATCGTAGTTTGTGCTTTCTTTTATTAACGCATGCGTTCCTCGACAGGCATTTTCCCAATTTTGGTTGCCGTGCTGGATGGCAGATACAGACAGGCTCGTAAATTGGAGCACCGGCAAGAAAGCCCTGTTCATGCCCTGTTGCTGGTTTCCAGAAGCCCGGGGCATTGGCGGCGCAAAGGCCGCAGCAATAGTTGTAAAATTTATGGAAAGGATTTAAATATGCTCTATTAATATTAGTCTAGAATCCGATAAATAGGGCATATCTGTTCGGGCTGGTTGCGCGGGCTTTTGAGAGCCGCCACGGGATTTATATGGTTGAAAGCGATGCTAGGAAAGGGGAATTTGGCGAGATAAGCAGCGGCGAGAAGAGACTTAACGACGAGGAAGAGGCGCGCTTAAGGAAACGCCTATCTGAGCTCGGATCCCAAAAGATGGAGCTAGCTGGCGGAAATGGCGGGCTTGCGGGCTGGATTTCCAGGAATAGCCTCCTATGCACCGTTGCGCTTGCCCTTGTCATACTGGCTGCAACCATATATGTGCGGGTTCCGCTGCTCCAATACCAGGGTTTCTTCGAACCCGATGGGTTTTACCATTATTCTGTGATGATGCAGGCTGCTGCCAACGGCTTCCAGATACCGCTATACTCTGTGTATTCAAGCTTCCCCACGCACACTATGGTCACAGAGCCTTCTGGACTCTATTATGTGACGCTAATACCCTATTACCTGTTTAGGGGTGCGGGCCTTACGATCTACAGTATTGAAAGGAACATCGCGATTGTGTTCGGACTGCTTGACGTCATAGCATCATACTTCCTTGTAAGGTATCTTGCCAGGAGCAGGGCGCTAGGACTGCTCAGCATGGCAGCAGTTGCGCTCTCTGGGGGAGATGCAGCGCGCACCTCTGCTCTCGTCTATAGGGGAGACGGCTTCATAACCATATTCTTGATATTGGCACTCATATTCATGATAAAGGCCATAGGCAACCGGTCAAGGAGAAGATACGCATACATGGTGCTTGTCGGCATACTGCTCGGAATTGGGACCCTGGTTTGGAACGGGGCTCCGTTCGTGCTAATTGTCTATCTGTTCGCCATCCTACTGCTTGCCGCTTATGGCTTCATAAAGGGCAATAGGAAGCTCCTGTGGGACACTGTCCTGCTCTCAGCCGTGCTGCTGATAACTTATGGAATGCAGCATATTTTCATCTATTTGGGGCTGCTGAGGGGCGGGCAGGCGCTCTCCAGCATACATTTCTTCATATTTTATGCTCCGATCCTTCTCGGAAGCCTTCTGTTCTACTACCTTTTGGGGCGGAAGGACAGGCCGCTCATGAGCAGGAGGGGAAGGGCAATGCTCCTTCTCGTAGTCGCGCTCCTCATCCTTGCGGTCGTGCTTTCCCTGTTTTACAGCTATATTGCCGAGATTGCCACGGGAGCGGGGCTCGTGATAGCAGGATCGCCGCTGACAACGACCATACAGGAGCTGCAGAAGCCTACGTTCGGCTTCCTCTGGGTCAGCTTTGACGTACAGCTTTTCCTTGCACCGATTGGCATTGCAGCCTTCGTACTGCTTTACAGAAGAAGGGGCCTCTCTGCCGTGCTGTCTGACACTGCAGTCGAGGCGTTCCTTATAATACTCGCGTACTTTGTAGTAACCTTCTACCTGCAGATAAACGCGGTGCGGTTCAATTCCCTGGTTTCGGTTCCGATAGCCATATTCGCAGCATACGCCATATACAGTGCAGGCAAGTTTCTGCAGGGCAGGAAGCTGTTCGGAATGGATGTCATCTACCCATACCTGATAATAGCAATTGCGCTGCTTGTGATAATGAGCTATGTCGCCCTGCTGCAATCGACATCCGAGATACAGGCTGACAACTTAAACCCGCTCTTCCTGAACGCGGTGGAATGGCTCAGAAACAATACCGCAGCGAACGCAACTGTGCTTACCCTGTGGCCCGACGGCTCTGTTGTCGAGGGTTTTGGGCAGCGGCAGAGCTTTACAGATAGCGTTGGCGGTCAGAACGAGCAGAACATAGCGAACTTCTCGGTCTTTCTGTTCAACACCACAAATAGTGCTGCATACATAGAGAAGGTCCATCCGGATTACATACTCGCAAGGGGCTACTGGTTCCAGGAGTTCGGAGGCATAGCCCTTGAAGGCTCAATACCAAACGCCTCGCAGTTCGGGATAAACATGATGCAGCCCGCCAACCCGGTAAAGAACGGCAATTCCACGATGTACGGCTTTGCCTCTCCGGACTTCAGGGCCGTTATGGTGATCAATGTTACAGGTAATGTCCGCAGTGTAGCGGCGTACATATCGTACCGGAATGGCAATTTTGTGCCGCTGAACAGGATACTGTTCTATAATTTCGTCAACGGGTCATACAGTTTTGTAAATGTCACCAGCACGGGCGCCAACTACACGCTTTTTGTGCCTTACGCCGCAAGCAACGGTACGATAAGCGTCGGGAATGGGGCGATACTCGGTCCGAAGATGCCAAACAGCAACCTGTTCAAATTCGTGATACTCTGCGGCCAGTACCAGTGCCCGTACAACAACCAGAACGTGACGCTTACACAGGTCTATGGCAACACAGACACGAAGATATTCAGGGTCAACTACCTGAAGTAATCCTTAGCATATAAGAAATTCTAAGGAGGTGGTCCCCTAGCGGGCCATTGCCATGCAACGGTATCCCGGCAGGATTACTTCGGCTTATTCTGACCTTCTCAAAAGGTTGTCCAGGGCCCGTGTGGCGAGGATTGCGGTTCCGGCAGAGAGCACCGCAATTGCGGCGACCGGGACAAGCGCCAGCGTCAGGTCTCCCATAGACCCTCCAATCGTGCCAAAAGTCGACCCGACTAGAACTGGAAGCGGGCCTGCGGCAAGATATCCGAACCCTACGCTGAACCCAAAGTCAAGGGCCAGCTCCGCGCCGTCGCGGTTGCCCACATTGGTCTTTTGCGTTGTTGCCATAATTACCATTGAATAGATGGCGGCGCCTTAGATATATAAACATTGGCATCGTTTTCGCCAAACGGCAGCGCAGGGCTCTGGAATATCCCGTCGGATAGACTGCATCAACCGTAGGAGCACCGGAATTGCGGGGAGGCAGAAAAGTAGGCCTTAGAAGCGCCGGGCATTGGACTGCGGCTGGCCGGTTATGAACTGCTTTATGCGCTCAAATCCCGCGTAGACTATGATCTGCGTGCCGCTTATCGTAACTATTGCAGGGATCGGGTTCAGTGTCAGTATGCTCGCCGCGATTCCGCTGGCCACAATCAAGCCAGTCACCCTTGAGGTCAACAGCTCTGCCACCCTATGCGTTGCCTTAGTCGGCAACTTTGTCTCCTCATCAATCTCCGCTATCAGGAATCCGTTCCTGAATGCACGGACCTTGCGGTCTTCCTCGCTGGAGAGTATGCAGACCACCTCTGGCACCTGGCGCGTCGTGCCTAGCGCAAAGGCATGGCGCTTGCCATGGCCTATGAAATTTCTCGAGTAATTGAGCGTCGTGCCTAAGTGCATAAGCTCGCCCTTCTGGTTTATTATCATGGCGCCATCTAGGCTCGCAAGCTTGCGTATTATGACGCGGTCGCGCTCGTTCAGCACAGAGAGGCGCTTCCCGCCCTTTTTGAATATGTCCTCGTTAGATGCCTTGTAGTAGCCCTTCGGGGGCCTTGAAAGCTCCACAGCAAAGAGGCAGCCCTCAAATTGGCCATAGCTGAGCTCTATGCATGCCTCAACTATGGTGTTGTTCTTCAGGTTTCCTGGCATCTTATCCACATCATACACCTCAATCGCTGACAATAGGCATTATGCTAAAAATGTTTATATGCCTTTACTGCAGTCGTAATACCGTTTATCTGCGTTGGCGTATTTATTCATTGGCATGGGACGCGCCGCAGATACCGCCAAAATATTTTACAATGGGTAAAAAATGTATACAAGAGTAAATGTTTTTTGAAAGAGGCGCCAATTGGCGGTGCTGGCGGCAGGGCGGCAGCTACCACGGGACGCTCTTCAGCCCGAGAAGGTATGCCCCTGCATTCGTGGCCGGGTGCAGAAGCCCGGTTAGCACTACGAGAAAGAGCATTCCATAAAAGCTTGGCATGCTCCCCAATGGGAATGCAAACAGGAGTGCAAAAATGAAGAAGCCATACTGATCCATGACAGGAAATGGCCTTCCCGGTTTAAACCCAAGCTGGCGCTTGAGGAAGCTCCCGAGGAGGTCGCCTGCGTTCGCGCCCAGCACGAGCAGCACCGCTACCGGAAGCATGTAATGCAGAAACGGATATTCCAGAAGCCCGATTGCCAACCCGGATATTATGCTTGAAAGCGTGCCGCGCAGCGTCTTGTTGGAACCGAAGATGCGCCTGTTGCGCAGCTTCCTCCCAGAATCGAGGGGCCGCCCCTTGCCGAATAAGACAGGGGCCCCGTTGGCTACGTATGCTGGAAGTATGTACAGTATCGGATAAATGAATACCGGGTAGAGGCCACTAGGCAGCAAGGCATCACTGGGCGATCTCCAGCTTCTTGATCTCTACCTTGTTGAGCGGAGTTATGTGATCAAGCTTTGCATACATCTCCTGCTGGAGCTTGCCCTCTACGACCGCGCGGATTATGGAATCGGTCTCGTTCTGCTTTATGTAGTCCTCGAGGAATAGATTTGCCTCCTTGCGTATTCCGATCATTCTGGAATGCGTAGAACGCTGCGCAGTGACTATTATCGGCTTTATCGTAATCTCGCGGCTGTCCTTTGACTTCGCGGTGACAACGGATTCGGTGACGCTTCTGTAACGGCGCACCATAGAACGCAGGTAGCTGAACAGCACCTCGCTTCTGACAAGCTGCGTCTCGGCCTTGTCACCATTGACTGCTGTGACCCTGAAGAACAGGTTCACGTACGAATTCTGCGGGTTGTGTGTCAGGTAATCTAGGCTCACCTTCACGCGCCTGTTCATAACCGCTTTGTCGTCGTTCGCAGGTATTTCCGCGATTAGCGCATCGTTGAACACCTTCGGTGCATACACCGAGAACCATCTCTTCGTTTTCCAAGTATCAATCCCTTTTTGAGTTGCCACGGCATCACACCCTTCCCTTTACTATAAGCTCTGCCTCTCTAGGGTTGTACTTCCAGCCAGACGGCAGGACACCTTCACGGCCGTAGTATCTGCTGAGCCTCAGTATCTTCGCCTCGATTCTTATTAGCCTTACTCTCCCATAAACGTCCTGCTTGTTGCTTTCGAGGTGCCTGCGTATCCGCACGGCCTTTGTCATCAGGTCGAGCATATCAGACGGGAACTTGTGGGCGGCGCCCTTTTGCTTTAGGAACTCATTCATCCGCAGCCCTATAGCCTGGCGCACATATTTCACGCCATGCTCCTTCTTCAGTTTCTCGCCTATGGCTGCCGGGGCCATGCCCTGCTTTGCATAATCGAGTATCAATTTCTCAACTTCCTCCTTCTGCATGCCTTCCGAGCCATTGCCGAAGCTGCCCTTGTCGAGAACCGGTTTCCTAGACTTCGACTTTCCTTTCCGCTTAGTGTGCATTCTTGCCATGTATTCATCCTTTGCAGCCGTGAAGCCCGAGATTGCATATGACAGAGCATAAGCCTGCTTCGCTTATACTGTGATGGCGACCGAGTATTCGCCGGCCTCCTTTACGCTTACCTTATCGGCCTTGCATATGGCCATCAGCTCTTTCTTGCAATTTTCAAGCGCATTAAGATATCCCCCAGGAACATTTATATTAATAGCTGTTATTTGCTTGTTAAGGGCGAGCCGGGCGCCGCTTTTTGCCTTCCTGACATCGGCTATGACATTGTTCAGCAGCGCACCGAACTGGACGTAATCGGTTTCCGGCAGGCCGCTCTTGAACACTACCCCGTTGATCACGTAGCCGCTCGGCTCCTCATTCTCGGAGTACTGCGGAATCTTGCCATTGAATATGCTGCCTGCGACGCCCCCGTACATGGCATTTATCTCTTCGGCTATGAAGGGCATGACAGGAGAAAAGAGCTGCAGCGCAGAAGAAAGCACGTGCTTTAGCGTAAAGACCGCGGCTAGCCTGCTCTTGCGCATTTGCTTCTCGTCCGAATTGACGCGGTACTTCACGTTCTCTATGTAGAAGTCGCAAAACTCATGCCAGTAGAAGCCCATCAGCGCCGTCATGGCGCCGTAAAGATCCAGGCGCTCGTAGCTCTCTTCCACCACTTTAGTAACCTGGTTGAGCCTTCCCAGTATCCAGAGGTCGAAGATTCCCATAGCCCCGTTCAGATCCTCGTCAGCCGTGCCGGCTTCCGCTTCCGACTTCCTTACGAAAAGCGCCGAGTTCCACAGCTTATTAGTGAACGCGTTGGCATAGTTTAGCTCCTCATACGAGAAGATTTTATCCTTGCCTATGCCTCCGCTGAGCGCAACCCAGAGGCGTATCGCATCAACTCCGTACTTCTTCATAAGCTCTTCCGGGGCCACTCCATTGCCCAGGCTCTTGTGCATCTCCCTGCCATCGGTGCCAAGGATCATGCCGTGGACAAGCAGCTTTTCGAACGGCTTCTCCCCGGTTATGGCCCATACTCTGAACATTGTATAGAAGGCCCACGTCCGGACTATGTCCGGTCCCTGTATTCTGAGAGTTGCTGGAAAAGCGCGGTTGAAGAGCTCCTTATTGTCTGGCCAGCCCGCCACGACCAGCGGCGTTATCGAGGAATCTACCCATACGTCGCAGGTATCGTGCTCGCCGACTATTTTTATGGAACCGCACTTTGGGCACTTGACCGCGGGGGGCGCATCGAATGCCGGGTTTACTGGAAGCCTTTCCCGCTCTGCCGGGATTATCGCACCGCAGTCACCGCAATACCAGAACGGCAGCGGAGTCCCGAAGATCCTGTTCCTAGATATATTCCAGTCCCACTCTATAAAATTCGCCCAATCGTATAGGTTCTGCCTCTTAAAGTCCGGGATGAACTCTACATCGTGGGCGATCTCCTTTATCTTTTCGGCGTGCTCCTTTATATGCATAAACCACTGCATTGACGAAAGCAGCTCTATCTCGGTATGGCAGCGGTCGTGGGTTTTGACTGTGTGCTTTATTGACTCCTGCCGCTTCAGCAGGCCCTTTTCGCTGAGCTCCTTCAGCACCATTGCCCTCGCATCCTTTGCATTCAGGCCGTCGTACTTTCCGGAATTGATTATATTGCCGCGGCCGTCCATCGCCTCTATATGCTCCAGCTTGTGCTTGTAAAACATTATGACGTCATTCTTATCCCCGAATGTGCAGACCATCTCCGCGCCGGTGCCGAATTCCTTGTCTATCATCTCATCCGCGATTATCGGCACCTCCCTATCAGATAATGGCACCGAAGCGCGTTTGCCGACAAGCGCCGCATGCCGCTTATCGCCCGGATTGACCGCAACGGCAACACAGGCGTGCAGCAGCTCGGGGCGCGTGGTAGCTATTTCAAGCTCCCGTTCCCCAACCTTGAAATCGATATAGTTGAACTGTGCGTCCTGCTCGTTGTCGTCTATCTCCTCACGCGCTATGCTTGTATTGCACTTGCTGCACCACGCGACAGGGTGCTTCGCCCGGTATATGAACCCTTTGTCGTTCATTATCAGCAGCGAAAGCTGAACTTTGCGCCGGTAGTCCTCTGACATTGTCATGTATTCATGTACGCCGTCGAACATCGCACCGAGCGACAGCATCTGCTTCTTCATCGAGTCCTTGTTGGCATTTGCTATCTCCGTGCACTTTGTGTAGAATTCCTCGCGTGGGATTTTCCGCCCGTACTGCTTCTCGACGAGAAGCTCGGTTGGGAAGCCCTGCATATCCCAACCCACAGGATAAAGGACATTGCATCCCTTGAGCGTGTAGTACCTTGAGAGCGAATCCGTATACACGACCCAGTACACCTGCCCCATGTGCAGGTCACCGCTCGTAAACGGCGGTGGCGTGTCAATCACGAAGAGCGACTTGTCAGTATCGCCCTGCTTGAATGTAAAGAGGTTACTCTCCTTCCAGTACGCAATCCACTTTTGGTAGTCAATCTCCATAAACAGACCGTCATATAATATTGTGCCGAATATTTTTAAAGCGTGCGCCTGATTTTAGTTTTTGGTTACTGGCACACCCGCCACGCAAAAGAATCCCATGATGCCGGCGCATGAGAATATTTATATATCTGATTTATCATACAGGTACTCTTAACCTACGGATCCGGAGCTGGCGGCGCCGGAGCCACGCAGACAAAAAAGGTGAATCTCATGGTCAATGGTTCTTCTGGCACAGATAACAAGATAAACGCGAATGCGGAGTACAAAAGGCGTATGGCTGGCTATCGTTCCCTTGTGAGGAATATGGTGCTGGCGGCAGGGGCGGGATCCCTGATAATAATTGGGGCAAGCATGCTTGAAAAGGAGTGCAACAAACCTTACGGGAAACTTTTAAGGCAGGACAGCGTACAGGCACCGGCGGCAGTGCGCGAAAAGCATAGCGTTAAAGTAATTGCGGGGGTTTCTGACGAATTCAGATTCTGCAAGCTAAATCCGCTGACGGTCGTGAAGGTGGCGGAAATGGCTGGGTTCACGAGGGACGAGGCGATAACCGCCACTGCCATTGCAATATCAGAATCACACCTTAACCCGAAGGCAATCCATATAAACGGCAACGGCTCCGTCGACAGGGGACTCTGGCAGATAAATAACAGGGCCTGGTCGGACTTTCCGGCATGGCGCGCGTATGATGTAGAAAAGAGCGCGAAGATGGCCCTGCATATTTACAGGGAACAGGGCTGGAGCGGCTGGGCCACGTGGAACAACGGGATGGCCCAGGAATGGATAGCCCCACTGCGGAAGTACGTAAAGGCGGAAGGCCTTTACAGATAGCGGCTCACGTGCGGGCGGGCAGCTTTGCGCTGTACCTCTTTATGAACTCCACGAACTTTGCCTGGCTCGTTATGTAGTGCTTGCCTCCCTGCTGCACTTCGTGTATGCCGAGATTCTCCAGCAGCATTCCATCCGCATTGTCTATTCCGGAAAGGAAAACCCCCTTTGAATTTATGCCACCCACCGCATCGTACATCCCGGCAACATACTGCGCCGCATACGCATTCTCGTACTTGAAAAGCCTGAGTTTCTTTTCCAATGCGGCATCGAACAGCTTCCGCAGCTTTGAATTGTAGAACGTAACATTGCACATACCTTCATTTTCTCCGACAATTATCTTATTTGGCTCTATTCCAAGCTCATTGAGCGCGAGATAAGAGAATTTCTCCACCGCTGCCTCGCTGCTGCTCGCCGCGGTGATTGATGCCCTTTCTTTCTGCGGACTGTGGCTGTACATCCCGAGCATGTAGCTCACGCCCTCGCCCATCTTAAGTTTCTTTGACATATTGACACGGCTATATGGATAAATGATTCTGCCCAAAAACTATATAGATACCGCATGCCGTGGCCGGGCATGCCAATGGCTAGCCGATGCTGACAAAAAATAGGAAAAGATGCAGTCTTGAGGTTTAATGCGAGGGCTCGCTTGCTTTCATACACACAAATTTTAAAACTTCGATGAAGTTTTTTGAGGTGATCTATCCGCAGGTTCCCCTACGGATACCTTGTTACGCCTTAGCCCTCCTCACAGAACCCTAACTCGAAAGTACCCGAAGATACTGCCTCACTAGGGCTCCACTTGGGTGGCTTGGCGGGCGGTGTGTGCAAGGAGCAGGGACAGATTCACCGCTCGATAGTGACAAGCGATT
>CAZQGC010000008.1:0-38897 GCA_964592765.1 Microcaldota archaeon | reverse complement strand
GTGGGGCTCTTCGCGGGCTGGACGTTCCGGCACTGCGACTGAGGTGCCGGCAATCTGGGGCATGGACTCGGATGCCTTAGCTTCAGGCGCAGGTTCCGGCACTGCACCCAGTTCCGCTTCCTCGGACTTCGAGAACGCCTTTATGACGTTCGAAAGTTTTTTCTTCAGGGAATCGAACATGATCAACCAACAGTCTGCGACATCTCCTCAATTTTGTATGAGAGGTCGTATATCGCGGATTCTGTCTTCTTCCTCTCATTGAGCAGCTTCTTCAGGGCCGTATCCTGTTTATCAAATCTGCCCTTCAGGACCTCCGACGCTTCCGGCACTGCCATCTCAACGAGCACATGGGCACCAACACTGATAACCACATTCTTCATTGAGCCGGCACGCACAACCGAATACGTGCCGCCGCCGATATCCATCAGCACATCGTGGTTGGAGACCGTGGCTGCATTATCGAGAGTCTTCTGCGCAGAGGTTATGCTCGCCACGGATGCAGCCAGCTCGTCTATCTCTGCGGTGAACAGATTGTACCTTTCGCGGTAAACCTGCAAGGTATACTGCAGGTCTGCCAGCCCGTATTTCAGCTCATCACTTGCGGTGCCGCGGGCAGAATTCTGTTCCATTGAATCAGCCCTCTACCTTCTTCACCTGCGTTATCTTTATGCGGGTGGATTTCTGCTTCTGGCTGCTCCCTATCTTCGACATGGCCATATGGATGACGTGCCGTTCGCTCTCCGCATCCACCTCTATGCTGAATTTACGCTTGCTGTTAACAAGCCCTGATACGATATATCTTGCCATTCAAACACTTCATACGAGGTTCAATCCCTCGATTATCCTTGCCAGTTCATAGCCCGTGGTGTTGCTCCCGACTACGACACCGTTGGAGTTCGCGGCTGCGGAAATTCCGATGCCGAGGGAGCCCGTGTTTGCAGTTGTGCGCACCGAATCCACGCCAGTGATCTTGTCGAGCTCCTCCTTCTCCTTGTCCGTAGTGTGGTTGTTTACCACAAAGCCCTTATTTGTCAATATATTATTTGCACCGACAGTTTTAAAATTGCCTATTGCATAGCGCATGACCTCCACGCCAAGCACGTCCGATATGAATTTCAGGTCGTGCTGCCTGTATTCTGGATTCACGAACGCTATCTTGTCATTCGCTATTATGTTGTTTCCGACCGCGTTGAGTGGGCTGCGGAGCACTTCGATGCGCAGGTCGAGGCCGAGAGACTTCGCATGTTCAAGCTCGTATTCCGTTGTCAAATTTGAGAGCAGCAGGCCTTTCGAATTCCCTCTTGAGAAAACACCCACAAGGTTCGAATTGCCAAGCGAAAGCCCGACAAACTTGGCACTGAGGGCAGAGGAGAGCGCACCGGCGGTGCCTTCAGGCGTGCCAATCCCAGAGAATACGTACTTGTCTGTGGCCGTCGCAAATACGCCGATGCAATCGCTGCCGCGTATCACGTATTTTGTTGCTCCCATATCCATTCATCAGGCCTTGGCCTGTTTCTTCTGAACATCGGCGTCGCGGGCAGCACTCTTCTGCGCCTCCTTTGCGGCAGGCTTTGCCTTTTGCTCGGGCTTCGCCTTCGGAGCCTCCGCTGACTGCTGTGCTTGTGGCATAAATGCCTTTACTGTAGCAACATCCTTGTCAATGTTGACGCTGAGGCGCAACGGAAGCATGCTCTTCGCATATTTCGCCACGATTTCGTGTGCCAGCGCCTTGTCAATGCGCACATTCTCCACATTGAGCTTCATGTAATGTGCTACGCGCTCGCGTACATAAGGCGGTGCCTTCCGAAACCGCTTGCTCCGCGGCACATCCACTAAATACCTGCGCAGGTTTATCGTCAATAAGCGTTCTGCCATCTCAATCACCGAGCTTCAGCTTCTGCCGCCTCCAGTTCCTGGCGAACATATTGCTCTCCAAGCGCCTGTGCGTCCTCATTATCGCAAGCAGTGGCATGCGCCGCGCCTGCTTCAGCTTTTTTCCAAGCCTTTCCTTCTTGGAACGCGTTTTCTTTGACATTTAATTCACTTGTGTTTGAAAGATATCGTAGGTTCATGCCTCTCTGTGGCTCTTGCCATCAGCGCCACGAACTCCTTTTCGGAGAGCTTGCCATTCAACCTACGCCCCTGTATGAGCGCTATCAGAAGGCCAATCACCTGATCATACAGATCGGGATTTGTTGCCTTTATGTTCATCAGGCGCTCGTAAGCGCCGTCGTCCATGTACTTCCTCGCTATTTCTTTCTTCTGCTGCTCTTCCTGCATACGGCGCATGGCAGCCTCGAGCCGCTTTCTTTCGCCCTTCTGGCTTCCCTCTTCGTCCTGCATGTCAACGCGCCGGGCTTTTCTGGGGTAATACCTGCCTGCTTGCCTTGTCCATAAACGACTTACCCTTTGGGGTTATCTCCCTGCCCTTGGCAGATTTCTTGACCAGTTGTGCGGCCTCGAGTGCCTCGAGCGAGTGCCGTATAAGGCTGCCTCCGGCTTTTACGCTGTGCCCCCGATGCATCGTGTGCCCCTTTCGGCCTCCGTACCTCAGGCGCAGCCTGCTGACCCCGACAGGACCATTTACATACACCTGCCTCAGTATTGATGCACTGCGCACGTACCAGAAATCCGGATCCTGCGGGACCCTCTCCTTGTTGGCGCCGGACTTGACAAAATAGATGTAGTCCGGTGGCTGGCTTATCACGCCCTTCAACTGCTTTGCGGCTTCCTTTATGAGCTCCGATGCGCCCACATCATTAAGATTGACCATAGCATCAACTTCCTTATCCTTTAACAGAAAGACTAGGATTGATATATCATATTGGGGGGAAAGCTTATAATAATTTTCTTGATTGGCAGACCCGGACGGGAACGCAACCATCTATGCCCGTTGCCCATGAAATCAGGGCCGAGACGCGTGCCGCCAATCCGCAATCCGGATTTGTCTTTCTCTTTCTGCCAGCCATATCATTACCTGGTAGCTAATCGGCATATGGGTCTATAAAAGCATTGAGTGCCTGGAATTGGCCCACAGGAACCAAAAAATGCCTAAATGGTTAAATATCTTGCCCAACCTTAAATCTCTGTATAGCAATTTTAGGTGTTTCAATAAATACAAAGGAACTGCGTTCGCTCTCTGAAGATGCCCTGAAGGCGAAGGACAAGGAGCTTTCCCTTGAAATGGCAATAGAGAAGAGAAAGATAGCCTCGACGGGAGTGTCGAGCAAGTCAATAAAGCTCAGATCGATGCGAAGGACCGTCGCAAGGATAAAGACTTTGCTTAGCGAGAGGGGTGTAAAGGAGTAATGCCAGAAATGTGCCCGCGCTGCGGACTTCCAAAAGAAATTTGCGTTTGCTCTGTCCTTGACAAGGAAACCGAAAGCAAGATAAAGATCTATACGAAGAAGGCGAAGTTCAGAAAAGTAATGACCGTAGTGGAGGGGATCAGCCCCGAGGAGATTGAAGGCGCAACAAAGGCGCTGAAGAGGTCGCTCGCCTGTGGCGGCACGAAACGGGACGGAATGATAGAACTCCAGGGCGCACACACTGCTGATGTCAAGAAAGCGCTCGTCGGGATGGGTTACAAGGAGTCGAACATAGACGTTGCGTGATTGATTTTCATGGCTGTCATCGGAATAGAGAGTAGTGCCCACACGCTCGGGGTTGGGATAGTCGGCGGCGGAAAGGTACTGGCGAACGAGCGGATCATGTTTCCGATAACCGACAAGGGGCTAATACCCATGGAAGTTGCCCTTTTCCATTCTGAAAATGCTGGCGCGGCGCTGGAGGCCGCCTTCCGCAAGGCAGGCATAGGCCTGGACGACATCGACGGCGTCGGATATACGAGCGGGCCGGGGCTGGGGCCGTGCCTGAATGTCGGAGCACTCATGGCAAAGACCATGGCGGCGATGCATTCACTGCCGATATTCCCGGTTAACCACGCAGTCGCGCACATAGAAATTGCAAGGTCGGTGAACGGATTCTTGGATCCGCTGGTACTCTATGTGAGCGGCGGGAACTCGCAGATACTTGGATTGCAAAGGAAACCTAGAAGGCACTACCATGTTTACGGAGAGACCTTCGACATCGGTGTCGGCAATATGCTTGACAATTTCGCCAGGAAGGCGGACATGGTTCCGGCGTGGGGCTCGGAGGTCGCAAAGGCCGCTGTCGGAGGCAGCTATGTGCAGATGCCCTACACGGTCAAAGGCATGGACTTCACCTTCACGGGGCTGCTCACCAATGCCTTCGGCATGCTCGGGAAGGAAAACCTGAAGGACATATCGTATTCGGTGCAGGAGACCGCATTCTCTATGCTCTGCGAAGCAACGGAGCGGGCGCTGATGCTCACTAACAAGAAGGAACTTGCAATTTGCGGAGGAGTGGCGCAGAGCAGCAGGCTCAGGGAGATGCTGAACGCAATAGCGGAGGAGCACTCCGTGAGGTTCGGCTTCGCGCCGAACGAGTACAATGCCGACAACGGGGCCATGATTGCGCTGGTCGCCGAAAAGATGATGGCTTCTGGGCGCCGGTATAGCCCGGACGAGTGCGGCATCAACCAGAAATATAGGGCGGATGCCTTTGAGGTGACATGGGAATGAGCCGCAAGATGCTGGCTTCTGGTGCCGAGGCCAATGTATATAGGCAGAGCGTGCTTGAACTTGACGCAGTAGCGAAGGAGAGGATCAGGAAAGCGTATAGGATAAAGGAGCTGGATACGCACCTCAGGCTCAAAAGGACAAAGACCGAGGCGCGCATCCTCGCCTTGCTCGCCGAGAAGGGGCTGCCGGTCCCGGGGCCGCTGCTTGTAGACGGAGACACACTTTATATGGAATATGTTGATGGAATCAGGATGAGCCTGAAGTTAGGCTCTCTCCCGAGAGGCGAAGCCCTTGCTTATATGCTGGAATCGGGAAGGCTTCTCGGCAGAATACACAATGAGGGCGTAAGCCACGGCGACTTCACGCCCGCAAACCTGGTCATAGCCGATGGACACGTATATGCCATAGACTTTGGGCTCTCCGCAATGACAAAATCTGCCGAGGACATGGCACTCGATCTGCTCCTTATGAAAAGATCGGTCGGGAGGGGACAGTACGCCAGCTTCCTGAAGGGTTATTCAGAGACTGCGAAGAGGCAAAAGGAGATAATAGGGAGGCTCTTCGGGGTAGAGCTACGCGGGCGCTACCAGTCAAGAAGCCTTGCGACAGCGTAGCCTTTACGGCTGGCAGCGCGCATCAGAAACCGGTCAGGTTCGACCATTCAGTCATCTTGGACTTTGGACGGTTCTGTATTTCGTCTATTATGGGCTCATAGGCATATGTAGACGACACCAGCATAACCAGGGCTGTGGCAGCAAGGAACACAAGCACAAGGTCGGATATGGGGGCTGTGACCGTATAGTCGTATAGCGCAAAGAGAAGCATGAAAAGCGCAAAGACGAAACCGAGCGCCTTCGCTGCCCTGCCCTCGCGGAATATGGAGATGCCAGCCAAAAAGGATAGTATTGAGATTGCAAATCCGACAATTGGCATGTCATACGCGTAATTGAATGATGCAAACATCACCGGGCCGGCGGCCTTTGCGTAGAACAGCGCCTGCAGGGTCACGATGCCGTTGAAATAGAAGAATACTACGAAAGTGAAGGCCAGGGCGAGCCCTGCCGCAAACGCGTAGTTAGGCGGCTCATCCCCTTTTATATTGAGCGTCTGTATGGCCGTGTCTATGTCCTCAAGGCAGTAAAAGAGGCCGGCGGCCTCGACAAGATCCTCAAAGCAAAACGGGCGGTGGCAGTAATCGCATAATGCATATGCGGGCCTCCAGGGATGCCAGGCACAGTGCTCCTTTGCAGCGGACTTGACCTGCTCCCCTCTTGCAACTTTCTTTGCCCTTGCGAGCGATTTCGCACCCATTTCGGGCGAGACGAATGAGGCGCCGCGGGCAATCTCCACCTGCTCAAGAGTGCCTGTTTCGCGCTGCAAAAACGGCGGGATATTGTCCTTTACCGCTTCCGTGGGAGCGGGGGCGGAGACGGATGGCACCGTTGCCTGCAGCCCAGACCCTGCGGTATCCTTCTTGCGCCCCTTGAAGATAAGCATGTCATCTGCAATTGACATCACACCAGCTTCCTTGAACGGCCTATTGCCTGCCTCTTCTTTTTCTCGAAGATTCCCCTGTGCTTGGCACAGCTTATGCAATAGTAAACCTTCATCCGCTCGAAGAACCTGACGTCATTGGCTGTTTTGAGCTCGGTGTTGAAGTGCACCGATTTCTCGAAATTAACCGCCTTGTTCCGTGGAACCTTCCTGCCGCATGACTCGCATATCACTATTGTTTCATGTCCTCTCAATTCAAACGCCTTAATAGTATGGGCATAAAAAGATTAATAACAATATACCATATAGTTGCAGACTCCTGCGCTGCACACCCAGGGCATGCATGCGGCTTGCGCAGGGGTAGATACTGCATATGTAAAGGATCGCGCGGCTATAAATTTTTCGAGGGGAATTGGATGAAAGCACTCGTAGTGTATTCTTATGGCAAGGAAGGCGACCGCGCCGCAGACCTCCTGACAAGGGGCGGCGGCGTGAAAGTGGAGAAGAGCGCAGCTGATGGGGATTATAAGAGCCTTGTAGAGCGCGTGCGGACGAGGCGCGGCAGCTTTGACATTGCAGTTGTGATAACGAAGGAGGCAATCGCCTCGTGCATAGACCTAAACAAGGTCGACGGCCTGCGGGCAGCGGTTTGCGGCAGCGGAAGCGATTTTCGCGAAGCGGCATCTGCCGGCACCAACGTGATTGTCACGAGGGAAGATGCCGGAAGGGGACTATTCAAGGAGATTTCGGCATCTGCAGGTGCGGGCTCCCAGAAGAGAGCTGCAAGCGCGCAGAAAAAGCTTGCCGATGACGCCAGGGCGCCAGCGAAGAAGGCAGAGCCGAAAGTCCAGCCGAAGCAGGAGAGCATGGCAGCGCGCGGACGGGACGGGCATGGCAATTTCCTCGGAAAGCTAAAAGATTCCCTAGGCTTAGATGAGTAGAATGCAGAATGACGTCGGCTGCGCAAAATGCGAAGGGATGGTCAAGAGGGCAATACCGGCAATCCGGTTCGCGCTTTCTAACCTGTTGCATGATGATTACGGGATGAACCAGACCGAGATATCTGCGACATTGGGCATAACGCAGGCATCAGTAAACAAATACTTGAACGGAAAGTGCGCTCCGGGCGTTTTGGTGGCCGGGCGCATACTGATGCATAACAGCACCGTGGCTGCTGCGACGAAACGCATTGCCTCGCTCGGCAAAAAAGGCGCCGGACCACGGGAGACCACTGACATCATAGACAAGCTGGCTGCGAATGATGCGGTGCTTGGACATCTCGGATGACGGGTGCGTGCCGCCTTGCGGCTCACTTGTCAACCAGGTCGCTGCCTGCGCTCTCCAACTGTATGCGCGCCACATCCTGCTTCCGTCTGAAGTTTGGGAGGACCGCCTCTGCAAAGCGGAGCCCCCTCGTCGAATCGTATATGTCCTCCATTATGGATAGGTATTCCTTCGCCTGCTGCGCCCGTTTCTCCCTTATCGAAATCAGGACCTCGCGCTTGAGCTCGCCCACCACGTCCATGAGGCCGAGAAGGTATGCCTCCGTGCCAAAGCCAAACTCTGAGGGGCTAAGGACTTCGCCACCTTTTTTTATCTCGTAGAATATCATCGCCTCGGCGAGCTCCTGATAGCCCTGTATCGCAATATACTCGAAGCCGTGCATCGATTTCAGCTTTTGTGCGCTGTCCTGCGCGGACTTTATATGGGCGGCGGCCGCCTTCGTGTCAGGGCCGCCCCCGTTGTGAAGCAGCGTTATCGCCTTTGCGCAGTTGCGTATTATCTCACGGGTGAGAGCGTTTGCCTTGTCGAACGCGCCCTGTTTTGCCGCAAGCTCCTTCTCTATCTTCTCCATCTCAGAATCCATCTTCATTTCATACACCGGACATTCTCCCGCTGTGGTAAATGTACTGCTGGGCATATCCCGCCAGCTTGCCCCATTTCTCCTCCGCGAGCTCGTGGATCCTGCGCGGGCTGGTCTTCTTGCCCCGGAAGTAGGTCCTTTCCATGACCCTCTGTATCCACGTGTCTATCGGGAAGGACTCCAGCTTCCCGTAGGCCATCAGCGCTATGCAGTCCGCAACCTTGTCGCCGATCCCGTCCGCGCCCATCAGGGCCTCCTTTATGCCTTCGTAGCTCTTCCCGTTTAGGGAATCCAGGTCCACGTTGTGGGTAAAGTAATCGGCGGCGCTGCGCAGGTACTTGGCGCGGAAACCTGCACCGCATGCCTCCAGGTCCGCTTCGCTGGCAGACGCGAGCGCGGCGCTCTCCGGCAGCCCCCTTGCTATTTCCCTTCCGAAATCGTCCGTTACCGGGACGCCGAACCTTGCGGTGAGCGCCTTGGTTATCAAGCGTATGCGCTTCACGTTGTTGAACTGTGATAGTATGAATACAAGGGAAGTCTCCCACGGGTCGTTGAGCGTGAGGCGCATGCCGCGATAGCTGTCAATCGCCAGGGACATGTGCCTGTCGGTGTTTATCTTTTTGTATATGTAGGGCATCCTGTCCCCAAGACGGAAGCGCCTGCTGACGTCCTTGGCTGCATAGCGTATGTCGCGGCTGGCCACCGTCAGATTTCCCTCGCGGATCGCGCCCTCGTGCCTGACATTGATTATGTGGCCATGCGAGACGTAGGTCAGCGTGTTACTGGTGCCGTCGAAGTCTCCGTAGAAGGTGAGCGGCTGCGCGCTCTCGAACGTGTGCCTGAGGCTGAACACCCTTATGCCTAGCCTGTCCAGCCCTAGTTCGCTGTATCCCATGCACTCCCGTAGGATATCCATCTGCAGATATTTAAGTCATTTTGGTTGCAGGCGGTCCCGCAAAACAGTCTCCAGGTCCTTGATTGCGACGCGCTCCTGCGCCTTCGTGTCCCTGTCCCTGACGGTTACGGTGCCAAACTTGTCAGAGCCCTCCTGCACCGAGTCGAAATCGACGGTTATGCAGAACGGGGTTCCTATCTCATCCATGCGGGCGTACCTCCTGCCTATGGAACCGGACTCGTCGTAGTGCGACCTGAAGCTCCGCTTCAGCGAGGCGTACAGCCTCTCTGACGGACCGGTCAGCTTCTCGTCCTTTTGCAGTGGGAACACTGCGACTGAATACGGGGCGAGCGTCTTCGGTATCATGAGCACGCTCCTTTCCCCCCTGATGAAAAACAGGTCTATGAGCATCCATATGTTCCTGTCGACACCGAAGCTGAGCTCGAGGACGTGCGGCATGACCTTCTCACCATCTATCTCGACGGACAGGTCCTGGTTGGACCCGGTTGAGTGCGAGGACAGGTCGTAGTCGCCGCGGTAGTGCAGCCCGCCCATCTCCTTGAATCCGCCAAGGCTCCCGACGTCAACCTCTACATCCATGTGTATCTTGTTGTAAAACGCCTTGTCCGGGCCGCCCTTCTCCAAGAAACGCAGCTTCTCTTTCGGGACGTTCAGGATGTCGTTGTAAAAGCGGGCTATGAGGCACAGGTGGTACGCATAGAACGGAGGTATTCCGAAAGACTTGATGAGGTCTATGCCCTTGACAAGCTTGGCCTCTTTCTCCTTGTAGAGCAGGACACTGACCTCGCGATTGAGGAGACCCTCCCTGTCCTCGGGCTCCCACTTGCCGGGATTGAAGAACATCTGCAGCTCTGCCTGCGTGAGCTCGCGCATCCTGTAGAGCCCCTGCCGCGGGGATATCTCGTTGCGGTAGGCCCTTCCTATGATTGCTATCCCGAGCGGAAGCTTCTTCCTTAGTATGTTGAACTCGCGGAAGAAGTTGAGGTATGTGGACTGTGCGGTTTCGGGGCGCAGGAACCCCTTGTCACTCTTCTCCGGACCAAGGTTCACGTCAATCATCATGTTGAACGCTTTCGGTTCCATGAGTTCGCCCTTGCACTTCGGGCATCTCACATTCCCCTTCTTTATCGCGGCAGAGATCTCGGCGGCATCGGCTCCCTCCGAAACCTCGACCCCCAATTCGTTGAGCAGCACGTCCGCGCGGTAGTACGCCTTGCACTTGGTGCAACCGACTATTATGTCATTGAACCTGGAGGCGTGACCAGAGGCTATGAGCGGCTTCTCGGGAAGCATGTTGGATCCCTCTATGAGGTGGCAGTTCGTCCCCATGTTTACGAAGTAGTCCAGCCACAGCTCCTCGAACTGGCGCTTGAGGATCGCACCGAGGTGGCCATAGTCGAATATTCCCGACACCCCGCCGTATATCTCTGCGGCAGGCCAGAAGAATCCGGTCCGCTTCGCATAACCTGTAAGCCCCTCGATGTCCATAGGATAACCGTATGATTATCTTTCAGCTTAATTAATAAAAAGTATTCGGAATGACATACTCCAGTTCAAACGAACTTTACGGTATGTCACGGCACAGTGTACCCGTTCGTCCACGAGCCGGTGTAGCTAACGGTTGCCGTTGGCACACCATTGTTGTCGTTTCCGGAGTAGTCATTGGCATCGCCGTTCAGCGGCCGCCGCCCGACAAGGTTCTGCAGCTGTATCGGGGCACCGCCGATGCCCTCTCGGTAAAGGGCATTTATCGACGCGTCATTGAGAGATGCATTATAGATCTGTACGTCTGCCATCAAACCGTTGAAGTTAAAAGTGGGATTATTGTGATTTACCCCAATTGTCACGCCATTTGTTATGAAGTTTCCGATGGGTCCGCCATCCCAATTTGCTGCGGCTCCGGGAACGCCGTCGATATATCCCTTTATTACATAACCATTATACGTGAAGGCATATTGCATCCAGGAACCTAGAGTGGGACAGGGTTCATATTCGCTGCCAGGTGCGATGCCGTTATAAAATTGAAATACGAAATTTGTGCAGGAGGGATAATCGTAGAAAGGTGCGAGATAGCCTAGGCCGCCGGTAGCCGCAATGGGGCGCTCATCCGTGGATGCACCCTGGCCAAGCATTTGTATCCAAAACACCCATGTGACGTTAGTTGCAGTACTTGGTGTTGTGGCAGCAGGTAGGTCGATATAGCTGCTGGGATTATTAAACACTGCAACAAACTGCGGAATGCCGCTGCACGTTCCCATAAGGTTGAGATTCGTCGTGGTCCCCGCACCGCTTGGTCTGAATACCTGGCATGATCCCGGCGGCGCCTTCGGCATGAAGTTCGCAGCGTTGAAGACTCCCATGGAGAAAAGCGCGCCAAGGACAATCGCGACGATTATGATGGCCTACCCGTATGTCATGAGGTACTCCATCGCGGACTGGCTCCTGAGTTTTGACCGCATCCGAATCACATGTAATATAAAGTAAAGGAATAAAAAGATATGGGTTGGCGTCGTTGCGCGGCATTAATCGCATTTATAGTTTTTTGCTTCCCATTAGTTATTAGTCTTGACAACTGTGTGTGTTTGTATGCCGCTTGATAATTCAGAATTGCGGGAGAAGCTCATGAAGGAGGCGCGGGAGGGGATAAAGACCGCCTACTCCAGCGAGCAGTATATACTTATGCAAGCTATAAACGCCTATCTTGAGCTCAACAGGAGCAACAACCTTGCGAATGAAAGGCTCAAGGAATGGAGCGGCATATACCTTCCAGATGTGGACCTGGGCAGTATGAATGCGCTGGCCAGCGTCGCGGTCGCGGTAGCCGAAAGGAAAACAGACGTCGGGGACATAGAGGCCATAGTGGGCGATAGAAAGAAGGCGGAGGGCATATCGAAAAGCGTGGGCGAGGGCGCAGGCAGGTACATAACGGACGAAGAGGCGGCGGTGCTGCACAGCTTTGCGGACTACAGTGTAAGGACACAGCAGCTTATGGCCGAGATTGAGGCGTACATAAAGGCCGCGTCGACGCGCCTCATGCCTAATCTCACTTACCTTACCGATGAGAAAATTGCGGCAGAAATGCTGAGCAAGGCTGGCTCTCTGGAGAAGCTTGCTACGCTGCCAGCCAGCACGGTTCAGCTGCTGGGGGCAGAGAAGGCACTCTTCAAACACCTTAAGTACGGGAGCAAACCGCCCAAGTATGGGGTGCTTTTCAAGCTTCCGGAGATAACCGCGGCTCCGAAGCACGTAAAGGGCAGAATGGCAAGGGCTTACGCAACGAAGATCACAATCGCACTGAAGGCAGACTACTTCTCGAAGCGGTTTATAGCAGAGCAGTTGAAGGAGCAGCTGCAGAAGTCCATCGTAAAGATGAAGGAAAGACCGCACGGAAAGGAGCAGAGGCAAACACAATTCGGCGCAAAACCGGGCGGTGCGCTCAGGCAGAACAACTGGAAAGGCGGGGGGCGCAAATGGAACCGCAAACCAATGCGCAGGACACATTTTGAAGGAGCGTAAAATTCTGCACCATAACTCTTTAAATACTTTCCAAATTACTCAATCCTTTAAAGTGGTACTATGCCAGTAAGTGAGCACGGCAACCAAGGATCCGGTCATGACGTGAAGGTTGTATCCGGAAAGGAAGTTGAGCTGCAGAAGGAAAAAGTCGAGGCACACCTTGAGGTCTATCACAGGACCATGGAAGAGATAGAAGCGATGCCAGTAATAGAGGAGACCATGACAGTATGCCCTGAATGCAAGCTGGTCATAAAGGGCACTATATACAAGGATGGCAACAATGTGATGATAAGGAAGTACTGCCCAGAGCACAAGTGGGCAGTCGAGAAGTACTGGGAAGATTATGATATGTACATGAAGATGCGCAGGTACAACTATTACGGCAGGGGATTCGACAACCCCAATGTGATAACGCCGACAAAGGGCGCAAACTGCCCGTTCGATTGCGCCATGTGCGAGAGGCACAAGTCCCATACTGGACTTGCGAATGTGGTTGTGACGAACAGGTGCCACCTGAGCTGCTGGTACTGCTTCTTCTATGCAAAGGAGGGCGAGGCCATATACGAGCCGAGCCTTGACGAACTGAACAAGCTTTTCATAAACCTAAGGAGCCAGAAACCGATACCGTCAAACGCGCTGCAGATAACAGGCGGGGAGCCGACATTGCATCCGCGCATCGTGGAAATTGTAGAGAAGGCAAAGGAGGCCGGATTTGACCAGATACAGCTAAATACCACCGGCATAAACCTTGGGGCAGACCACAAGCTCGCACTCAAACTCAGGCATGCAGGCGTAAGCACACTCTATATGAGCTTCGACGGGGTCAGTGCCCGTGCCAATCCGAAGAACCATTGGGAGGTTCCGGAAACATTGGCAGCGTGCAGGAAATCAGGAATAAGTGTGGTGCTGGTTCCGACCGTAATAAGGACAATAAACGACCATGAGCTGGGCTCGATGATAAACTTCGCGCTCAACAACATCGACATCATAAGGGCGGTGAACTTCCAGCCGGTTTCGCTTGTAGGCCGCATGCCCACACGCATGCGCGAGAAGCAGAGGATAACGATACCGGGCGCCATAAAGCTAATCGAGGAGCAGACGAACGGCGTGGTCAGCAAGGAGGACTGGGCCTCTGTGCCTTACATAGGGGGCATAAGCAAGTTCATAGAATCGCTCACCGGGGAGTATAAGTATGACCTCTCGATACACTTCGCTTGCGGGGCCGGCACTTACCTGTTCCTGGATAGTGACAATAAGATAATACCGGTAACGCGGTTCGTAGACCTTGAGGGCCTTATGGACCACATACAAAACTCGGTCAACGAGATGGATGGTAAGAGCAGGATACAGAAGCGCATAATCGCGGTGAAGAGCCTTGCGGGGTTCAAGCGCTTCATTGACAGCAAGAAGCAGCCGAAGTCGGTGAATTTCACGAAGCTGCTGCTTTCAATCATAACCAAGCATGACTTTGCATCGATGGGCAACCTGCAAATGAAGTCCGTATTCCTTGGTATGATGCATTTCCAGGACGAGCATACGTATGACATAAAGCGTGTTGAGAAGTGCGACATACACTACGCACAGCCTGACGGGGAGGTGCTTCCATTCTGCACATTCAACGTCTTTCCGGAAATCTATCGTGACAAAATACAGCGCCAGTACAGCATACCTGCCGTTGAGTGGGAAAAGAACCACCCCAACTGGAACTATAATTCGGACAAGTACGTCCGCGACGTAAAGAAGCTGTCCGGCACGGAAACGTATAGGAAAACATACGGCAGGATGGTCGATTACTTTGCAATGCCGGTGAACGGCGGAAAGCCAGTGGCGAATTTCGCCAACGAGGTTGCATAGGCGGTATCATGAACAAAAATGAGGAGCATGCGGCGCGCACAAGGTACCAACAGGATCTTGAAGAGGAGAAGTCACGGCACATAGACGATTCGAAAAACTATGTGGAGGAGAACGGGAAGCGCTTCCGGATTCCCTACCGCATCATAAAAGAGGCTGTGATATCGGGCATAAACAAGGATGACCTTATTGATCCGGGGCACGCGGCGCGGCTGCAGTACAGGCTTCTGCTCATGGATGCAGTGATAAAGGCCTATGTAGAATTTGCCGGCGAGAAAATAATAATCATCTACAATCCGATAGGGGCGGACAACATACGCGAAAAGACAAGCCTTGAGAAACTGGTGCTCTACCTAGAGAAGGAAGGCATACATGTAGACAAGAAGAACATAGAGGAGCGCGACTACGATTACTACAAGGAGTTCTACTCCTACGCGTTCAATCCGAAGAGCATACGGGAGCATCCGCCTTACGGCTATACCCCAGAGCAGTGGAAAACGCTGAAACCCGCATGGGAAAAGAAAGTCATCGAGTTTGAGAAGGAAAAGCTTGCCAGGTTCAGGGAATACCAAAAAGAATATGAAGAGCTGCATCCAGAGCTGAAGCGCAAGTAATGAATGGTGCGGATCAGTAGGATACATCTTCCAGAAGCGTTATCTCTGCAGCTATAGCAGGCTCCTCGAGGCCAAAGTTCTTCAGGACCTCAGGATGCACCTCGCCAAAAGCCCCGATCCTCTTGCCGTCTTTGATGATTTCCGCACATCTCCCAGGTATAAAGTAGGGATACTCTGCCGCCTTCACAGAGTATGTGCCGGTATCCAATACTTTCAGCAGGGCGCTGACAACACCCTTGGCTTCTGCGAAATCCGCCTTCGAATGCTCTACCACAAATGAGAGCAGCACGTCCTCCCTGAAGCCGTGCGGCCTTGCGGCAAAGATGCTGCCGGTCTCAAAAAGGCGCTGCGGCATTGGCTCATTTGCCGACGCGGAGAGGTTCGAAAGAAGGCCTGGCAGCAGTGAGGTCCTTAGCATAGAAAGAAGCTCGGTCTTCGAATGCACAAGCGAAATCGTGCTCTTCGCGTGGGAATTCTCGTCGACAAGCATATTGCTGAAATTGGTCCGGCCGTTCGTAAGCACATTGTTGATAGCCTCACTGAAGCCCAGCCCAACCATGTTTATCGCAATGTTGCCGAGCATGTCAGTCATGGCACTCGCGTGCCCCGTCGATGTGCCGTGCACGGGGCGCTGCAGTATGCGGTCATATCCGTATCCTATCGCTATATCCTCTATCACGTCCTGTTCATTGAGCACATCGGTGCGGTAGGGAGGCACCCAGACAAGCAGCGAGTTCCCGTATTTTGCTACTGGATTCCCCAGCCTTTCCGCAGAGCGGGCGGCCGTTTCTTGGGTAATTCTGCAACCCACTGTGCCCTCTATTGTGCTGAGCTTAATCTTGAACTGCACGTATTCCAAATCGGGATTGGTGTCATTTGACCGCGCGTAATGGGTCCTGCACGGCACCACCTTGTAGCCCTGGTCTATAAACGAGCAGGCGAGAAGGTTGGCGGCGGCCTTCACTATGCCTTCGGTAAGGCCGGTCATGTCTATGAACAGGTTGCGCGTGTCCACAGTAACCTTTGTCTCGTTGGAGTTTATTATCGGTATGAGAGCTATGACCTTCTCTGAATCGGCGAGGAACGGCATCGCCTTCGAGCCGTTCAGCGTGCTGCGGTATTCAATGCCTTTTTCGTTCTTCGAAAGGACCTCCCCGAAGGGCATTTTTTCGGTGCCGTTCAGCGGCGTTATCTTCCCTTCTGCGGAGGCATCATACAGCAGATCGCCCTTTATCGCGTCAAGATTATGCAGGCCCAGTGCAAGCTTTCTGCGGCCTCGGCCATACGTCTCGGCGAGCTTCTCTGTGAAGTTTATAAGCGATTTGAGCCTGCTGCCCGCCAGGTCTACCCCGAATATAGTCATGCCTGCAATAAATGGGCGCATATCCGATACCCCGGCTCCGACGTATATTGTGCGCTCGAACATGCTCGAGGGACTGTAAAACCCGACTTTGGGCTTGCGGCGGCCTATGCGCAGGTTTACCGCCCGGATGACCCCGCTGAGCTCAAGCAGGTCAGGCCTGTTCGGCGTCGCCTCAACCTCGAGAGTGGTTCCCCTCTGTAAGGCGGATATCCCTATTGACGAGAGTGCGGATATGACACGCTCGGGGCTTAGGCCTGCCTTCTTGAAATCCGAAACATCAAAGTCCATCTTCGGCATGCAATCAGCTATAATGGTTTTATCTCCTTCACATTGCGCAACCATCCGATATTATTCCTGTATAGATCTGACAGGGCATCGAGCTCTATCGCGTTGAACAGCATTCTGTCAAGGCCGCCGCCCCATGCGAGCACCCTTTTCTTCGTACCGAGTGCCTTGGTTATTTCGGTGCGGATGATGCCGCCGCCGCAGAGCTCTATCTCGTCCTTGAGCTTATCGTCGTAGTAATATGCTTCAAGCCCCGGCTCAACGAACGGGAAATAGGACGGGCGGAACTCGGCGTCTATCCCTGCATTCGAATAGAAATTGCGCAGCGTATGCATAAGGTTCGACAGCGTAAGGCCCTCGCCCATTATTATGCCGTCAAACTGGAACAGCTCCGCGAGGTGCTTGTAGTCAATCGTTTCGTTCCTGAAGACCTTGCCTATCGAGAAAAGCTTGATTGGGTAGCTGCCTGGCGATTTGCGCCCGTATTTGTATATGTGCCTGGCCGAAACAACGGTGGTGTGCGTGCGGAGCAGGCTCTTCTTCGCAATCTCCTCGCGCCACGCCTCTCGCCACCCGTTCACATGCATCTTCTTGACGCGCGACAGGAGTTCAATATCCTCTATGTCGAGCTCATTCGGATTCGAAAGGAAGAAAGTGTCCTGCATTTCCCTCGTGGGATGGTCCTGTGGCGAAAAGAGCGCGTCAAAATTCCAGAATGCAGACTCTATAATTGGACCGTCTACCTCGGTGAAACCCATCCCAATCCATATCGACCTTATCCTGTTTAAAAGCTTATGCACCGGATGTAGCCTTGCCGGGTTTATTTGTTCGACGTCAGCGTTCACGTCGTACGGCTTGAATTTCCTGCCGACCCATGCGTTTTCCTTCAGGGCTGCCCTTGTCAGCCTGCTTATGCCGGGATCGCCGGAAGCCGCCTGCTGCGCCGCCCCGAGGTTGCCGGAGAGGGCAATCGAGGCTATTTCGCTGTGCTGCCGCAGCCGCACGAGGCCGCGCTTTTCCAGCACCTTAAGAAGCTCGAGGTTTGATTCAGTAATCTCGGCATTCCTCTTTTGATCGCCGGATGCCAGCAGGCTTTTCAGCAGCGCCCTTGGCGTATACTCGGAGTCCAGCGACTTCATGCCCGCATCGGTGAGCTGGATGGCGCCCCCGCTTATCTTGACCCAGCCATTCCTCTTCGACGCACCGAGGGAGATGGCATCTGCATCAGCAAGTTTTATGCTGCCCTTCGCATTGATAGACAGGATGAGCTTCTGCTCGGGAAACCCCTCGCGCACATCCTTCTCGCCCTCTTCGGTGGCATCTGCCACGGTACGCTTCTTCCTCAATACCGAAATGGTTCCCGACCGCTCTTCAGAAGCAACCAGCTCCTCAAACTCCCCCTTCGGTAGGCCCAGCGCAGACATGAGCTCGCCCGGGGATGCCACCTTCTTACGGCTTAGCATACGCACAAACTGTTCTTTCAGGTTAGGCATCTACTACCCCCAAGACCTTGCCCTTACGTAGGTATACACTATGAAAAGCAGGATTATTGCTATTATCAGGATGTAAGAGAGAATGCCGAGTTCGGAGTATATAGACTTGAAGAATCCGGTAACCTCAGAGGCTATGTTCTCATTGTACGCAAACACGAGCTTGAAGCTGTATAGGGGCTCGCCCGCATCCCATGAAAGCATCGGGCTTGAGCCTGACAGGTTCGAGAGCCGGGATGGAGTATCGGGAAGAGGGTATACGGTTATTATCGTGGAGCGGTTGGGAAGCAGGATGTTCAGCTCGGTGGACGGGCCAAGATACGTGCCGCCCGTGCCGTGCACGAAGTTCAGGACATCGGAATTGAATGTATACACGTACAGCCTTGGACCGGTCTGGTTTACCGTAGTCACGTTTTGGACATAGTAGTTTATGTATATTCTTGCGGTGTACGAGCCGCTGGAATTGACTACTGGACCCGGAAGCAGATTGAAGTTGTAGATGCCGGTCTTCGGGTTTATTATGTGCGGCACAAGATTCGTTCCGACTATAGACTGCCAGTTGCTCAGGGTAAGATTGAGTCCGGACCGGTCTATATTGTACTGCGGCATTGTGGTATTGCTTAGAATTATCGTCATTGTCTCGGTAACGTGCGCGCTGGTGTTCCTGTTTAGCGTGACAGTCGTATTTATCGATGTAACGGTGAATGTGGCTCCGGCGAGGACAGACTGGAAGGACAGCAGCACAAGCGCGAACAGCAGGACGGGGATTCTGCGCAAATTGACACCTTACTGAGATAGGGGATTAAGCACTTATAAATCTTTCTGTGTGCGGCGCGCTAGGCGGCAGTATATATGGCAAATCGACGTGAAAAGGCCAGCAGATTTATATAGGTTTTCAACCAATAGCTCCTTAGTGATTGCATGATAACGGAATTCGCAATAAACAGCGTGGAGGGGGCAGTAGACTCCATTGATGCCCTGAGCAGGCAGAGATATCCGAAGATAAATGTGAATCTGGATTCAGTCGACGCGAAAGAGGACCGGTTGACTATAAAGTACAGCTTTGTTGCAGACTACCTCGATGGCGAGGCAACCAGCGCAAAGAGCCTTGGGCACATGAAGCTCACGGGGATCGTCCAGGTAAAGGAACCGAAGGGCGAGATAGATTCAATAATGAAGCGGTGGAACGACCAGCATACGCTTCCAACGCAGCTCGCCGAGGAGGTAATAAACGGGCTGAACTTCAGATGCAGCGCAAGCGGCACACTGATAGCTTATTCGCTTGGTCTCATACCGCCGCTCGGTATAAGCACAATAAAGATACAGGAGCAGAAGTAACTGCTCATT
This sequence comes from Microcaldota archaeon, assembly GCA_964592765.1. GTDB lineage: Archaea > Micrarchaeota > Micrarchaeia > Micrarchaeales > Micrarchaeaceae > A-MIC-10. The sequence continues at coordinate 19,553 of CAZQGC010000008.1, read as the reverse complement.
GGGACAGGGGCTAACGCCTCTGCCCATTCACCTTCCTTACCGCACCCTCGAGTATTTCCATTCCTTTCTCCAGGGTGCTCGTGCTTACGGTAAGAGGGGGTATTACCCTGAAAGAGGACGCGCCCGCGGGCAGGAGCAGAAGCCCGTTGTAGAATGCCTCTTGTATGATTGCATCGCGCTCCGCTATGCCGTATTCCTTGGTTGACTTGCTCTTCACTATCTCAACACCTATCATCAGGCCGAGGCCGCGGACATCGCCGATTATCTCGTACTCCTCCTTCATGCGCTCCAGCTTCCTCATTATGAGCTTGCCCTTGTCCAGAATTCCCTCGGAAAGCTTCTCCATGTTCTTGCGCAGGTAGCTTAGCCCTTCTGCCGCTGCGGCGACGCTGACGAGGTTTCCGCCAAATGTGGTGGCATGGCTCCCCGGCGGTATATTCCCGAGCGAGCTTCTTGCTACAGTCACACCGAGCGGCAGGCCTGACGCTATCGACTTTGCCATCGTGTAGATGTCGGCGGTAACGCCAAAGTTGTCCATAGCAAGGAATTTTCCGGTGCGCATGTAGCCCGCCTGAACCTCATCAGACACCAGGAGAATACCGTTGTCGTCGGCAAGCTTGCGGATCTCCTTGAAGAAATCTGGTGGCGGGACCACGTACCCGCCTTCACCCTGCACGGGCTCTGCGAATATCGCGGCGACCTCGCTGCCGCTGACCTCCTTTGACAGCGGATACCTCTTTATGTAGTCGACACACGCAAGGCCGCAGTCCGGGTATACCTGCTTGAACGGGCACCTATAGCAGTATGCAAACGGTACATGTATCGCGTTCGGGAACGGGCCCAGGTGCTCGCGCTGTATGCTTTTTGATGCTGTCAGCGAAAGCGAGCCCATGCTTCTGCCATGAAAGGCGCTGTAGAACGCCATCAGGTACTGCCTTTTTGTGAACAGCCTTGAGAATTTTATCGCTGCCTCATTCGCCTCCGTGCCCGAATTCGAAAGGAAGACCCTTCCGAATCCCTTCGGCATGAAGCGCAGCAGGGACTCCGCAAACTCAATCGGCAGTTCTGAATAATAGTCGGTAAATGCCCCGTGCATTAGGGTGTCAATCTGGCGCTTTGCTGCTGCGCGGATTCGCTGGTTCCCGTTGATTCCGAGGTTATAAACAGATATGAAGGTCGCGAAATCTATGAATCGGTTGCCTTCGATGTCGTAGGCAAAATCACCCCCGCCCCTCTTCGCGACGAACGGGAAATCCTCTTTTGTAGTCGATATGAACAGCTTCGAATCTTTCTCAATCACAGCCCGGATGCGCTTCGTTATCTTTACCGTCATTTAATCGCCTTTGCAGCCCTTGTCTTGTAGTTAGAATATCTAAGCAGTGCAGCCAGGGAGCGGGCGGCCTCTTCTGGGGTCGAATAGACCGGGACTCCCGAGCTCTCTATCATGTTGCGGTGCGCCTGCGTGTAGGTTCCGCCGGCGCTCACCACCGCGAGCGGCTTGGCCATTGAAGTGCCATAATGTATCAGGCTGGCGGCGACCCTCGAATCCGCGCCCGGGGTCTGGAAGAGCGCTATCGCAAGTATCATGTCTACATTCGGGTCCGCGCTCAGCATTTTCAGTGCGGCGTTGAAGCGCACGTCATCGGCATCGCCGGCCATGTCCAGCGGAAGGCGGATGTTCACTATGGGCGGCATCACTGCCCTAAGCTCCTTCGTCGAATCGGTGGAAAGCTCAGGTATCACGAGCCCGTTCTGGTAGGCGGCATCTGTCGCAAGCACGCCCATGCCGCCGCCGTTTGTTATTATCGCGACTCGGTTGCCCGACGGGAGAGGCTGCGTATCGAATATCTTTGCGAAATCCAGGGTCTCGCCAAGGTTCTTTGCCTGTATTATCCCGCATTGCTTGAATGCTGCCTCGTAAGCCTGGCTGCTACCGGCCATCGCCGCGGTATGTGAATGCGCAGCTCCCGCACCCGCATCCGTGACGCCACCCTTTATCACTATGACAGGCTTCACGGCGGTTGCTATTTTCGCAACCTCCATAAATTCGCGCCCGCGCTTCACCCCTTCTATATAAAATAGTATGACCTTCGTGTCGTGGTCTCTCACTAGATAATCCAGTATATCCGCCTCGTCGAGGTCCACCGCATTCCCATAGGATATGAACTTCGCCAGCCCAAATCCTTCATTCGCTATCATGTCGAGCACGGCGCTTCCGACTGCGCCGCTCTGCGCAGCGAAGCTGACACCGCCTATCTTTGGCCTATCGAGCTTGAATGCAGGAAGGAAGAGCGTATCGACTCTTGACTTGGGATCCATCACGCCAAGGCAGTTCGGGCCGAGGAGCGGAAGTCCATGCCTCCTCGCTATTGCCGTTATCTTCTCCTGCAGGGCAGTCTCACCCACTTCGGCGAAGCCTCCGCTGACCACAATGACAGACTTTGCGTGCGCCTTGCCGCAGTCCTCCAGCACTGACGGCACAACCGCAGCGGGAACCGCCACGACTGCGAGGTCCACCGCACTCCGGATTGCGGAAACGCTTTTGTACACTTTGAGCCCCAGTATTGGCTCGTCCGCCTTTATGTTCACCGGATAAAGCTTGCCAGAATAGCCGACGTCAAGGAAGTTCTGCATGATCACATGCCCAACCTTGTCCGGATTGTTCGACGCGCCGATTATCGCCACGCTCTTTGGGTACATCATATACTCAAAGCTCTTGTATCTCAGTGCAGCCTCGTTTGATTTCAACAGAAACACCTATTCCAATACCCTCAGATCTACCGCGTCGTATGAACCGCCGTGCAGTATGATCGGATTCAGGTCGAGTTCGTCTATCTCCTTGTTTTCAACCAGCATGCGCGAAACCTTGAGCAGCAATTCCCGGAGCATGAGGTGCTGGCGCTCGTCCTTCGCAATTATTCCGTATGATCTAAGTTCAGACAGCATCGAATCTGCGTCATACGGGCCCACGGGGCAGATTCTTGCGGAGAAATCTCTGAAAACCTCGACGTATATTCCGCCGAGGCCGACAAGAAGGAGCTTGCCGAACTGCGAATCCGTCTTGCCGCCTATTATTATCTCGATGTTCGAGGAATCATACGGAAGCATGTGCTGCGCCAGAATCCGGTAGGGCTTGTACTGTTCTGACTTTGCGCTGACAGACTTGAAGGCTGCGCGTATCTCTTCGGGGCTCGAAAGGTTCAGTGCGACGAGGCCGCTCTTGGTCTTGTGGAGTGCTTTCTGCGAAAGACCCTTCAGCACTATCGGCTTGCCCCCGGAAAAGCGCACCGCTTCCTCTGCGCTGGAAACATACTTGCTCTCTACCGTCCTTATACCGTACTTGGACATGAGGGCGTACGCCTTCATGTAATCCATCAATTTTCCAGCGATGCACTCACCATTCCTTAGCTATAGCTTCACTACGCCCATATTCCAGAGCACTGCCAAGGCCACCATTATGATTATTATGATTACGAGGATTATAGCAGCCGAATGCAGCCTCTTCGGCGGGGCCTGTTCAGGCTGCGGCTGGGGCGGCGGCTCCGGCGCCGGTGTGGCGGAGGCAGGGGCAGCCTGGCCTCCAGGTACGACGAGCCCCGTCTTGGACTGCATAAAGCCCTTCTCGGTGAGTGATATTCCCATAATGCCATTGCGCAGCTCTGCCGAAATGTAGCCCTGGCTCTGCAGCTTGAACAGGCGAAGTGCGAGGTCCTTCGGCTTTAGATTCAGAGCCGCGGCAAGGTCGCTTGGTGATCTGCCGCCCTTCGTAAGCTGCATCACAACCGCGAGATCGAGCTGGTCGAACGGCTCCATTGCCTTCTTCGCAGCCTCGTCCAGAAGCTGCTTCCCCAAGTCTGTCACGGTTATCGAGTTCTGGTTTCCAAAAAGGGTCGTGAAATCTATCAGGCCCTTTATCTTGAGGCCCCCGAGTATGTTCGAGGCATCGAAAAACGAGGAGTTTATCGTGCTTCCAAATCTCTCGACTACGGCGTCGGGAGTCACTTTCGTAAGAGCAAAAAGATCGACAAAGTTTGGTTCATCTGCCATGGAATCAACCGTTTTGTTGCTGGGCACACCTATTTAACTTATCAACAACATAAATGTTTTTATACGTTCCCGATTTTTGGGAATAATCTACCCTCACATCTGGCGGTATCGGATAATCAAGAATGATAGTGTTTAGCATGATGCTGAAATTCTTTGGCGGCGCGCGGGAGGTAGGAAGGTCCTCTATAATGATAAGGGATGGAAGATCCATAATGCTGGACTTCGGTATAAAAATTGATGGCACGGTAGAGTTTCCGGTTGGGACGCCGGATGTGGATGCGCTGGTGCTCAGCCATGCGCACCTCGACCATTCAGGCTTCGCCCCGGGGCTTTATGAGCATAGGAGCATGCCCACGTTCGGCACGAGGCCAACCCTGGAGCTTTCGACACTGCTGCTGGAAGACACCCTTAGCATTGCAAGAAAGGAGCATATGCAGGCGAAGTACAGCAGGAAGCAGCTTGCCCTATATAGGAACAATTTCGTCGCGCTTGACTACCTGAAGAGGGCAGAATTCGGGAATTTCAACATCGAGCTGTACGATGCCGGCCATATAAGCGGCAGCGCGATAACGCTTGTGGAGCGCGTGCGGGCGAAGAACAACAGGCGCATCGTGTACACGGGGGACTTCAAGCTTTCACCACAGATACTGCACACCGGGGCGGACGTAGTGAAAAGTGACGTCCTGATAACCGAATCGACCTATGAATCGAAGGAGCACCCAGACAGGAAGCTCGAGGAAAGGAGGTTCATAGACGGCATACGCGAGGTTCTGGACAATGGGGGCAATGCACTGGTGCCGGCCTTCGCCGTTGGCAGGAGCCAGGAGCTGCTAACGATGCTGCACAGGAACGGGCTCTCGGACTCAACTTTCATAGACGGCATGTGCAGGGCTGCGACCAAGATAGTCGCAAGGAACCCGAAGTTCATATCGAATGCGGACGTGCTCGCCGATGCAATAAGCCGAACCTCCTGGATAGAGGACGCACGATCAAGGACCCATGTGCTCGATGGCCCGAGCATAATACTGACCACAGCCGGCATGCTCAGCGGGGGACCGGTCTTGAACTATATAACGAAGCTCAACTCAGATTCGAGGATATTCATAACCGGATACCAGACCGAAGGCACGAACGGCAGATCGCTGATAGAGGATAGCTGCATCATGCTTCATGGCAAGAGGGTCCAGATAAAGACCCCCGTCGAAATATTCGATTTCTCGGCGCACGCCGGCAATGGGGAGCTTTATGAATACATACGCAAGAGCTCGCCGAATGTCGTCGTCTGCGTGCATGGGGATGAGAACACGACCACGCACTTCGCCGAGGAGCTCAGGGGGCAGGGCTTTGAAGCCTATGCGCCAAAGATAGGGGAATCGATAGAAATCCGCGATTGATGCGCGGTTTTCCGCTCATTTTTTATAACTGTACTTAGAATTAATTTGCAGTATCATGGTGAATCCCGAGATGGAAGGAAGTGGCGCGAAGCCCGAGGCGATAACCGCAAGAAAAGCGGGCGAGTTCTCGGAATGGTATGTGCAGGCAATTATAAAATCTGGGTTTGTGGACTACAGCACCGTATCGGGCATGCTCGTATACAGACCCGACTGCTATTTCGCATGGGATACTGTGAGGGAGCAGGTCGACCGGCGCTTCAAGGAAGAAGGCATAGAGGACACCTACTTCCCGTCACTGATACCGGAGAGGCTGCTACAGAAGGAGCAGCAGCACGTGGAGGGGTTCACGCCTGAAGTGGCGTGGGTCACTAGGACAGGGGACACGGAACTCGAAGAGAGGCTCGCCGTAAGGCCCACCTCTGAAACCATAATGTATGACAGCTTCGCAAAGTGGATACGCTCGTGGCGGGATCTTCCCCTTCGGCTCAACCAGTGGAACAATGTGATACGCTGGGAGTTCAAGCATCCGACGCCCCTCCTCAGGACCCGGGAATTCCTGTGGAACGAGGGCCACACCGCCTTTGCAACGCAGGAAGAGGCGGATTCGGAGCGGGATGTGGTGCTTAAGATATATATAGACGTGCTAAGGGATTGCCTCGCACTCCCCGGAATAATCGGCAGGAAGACAGACAAGGAAAAGTTCGCCGGCGCTGTCGCATCATACAGCATTGAGCTGATAATGCCAGATGGTTGGGCAATCCAAGGCCCGGATTGGCACAGCGACGGGCAGAACTTCTCGAAGGCATTTGGAATCAAGTTCATAGACAAGGACGGCAAGGAGAAATTTGCGTACCAGAACACGTTCGCGATATCGACCAGGGTCCTCGGCGCGATGGTGGCCGCACACGGAGACGACAGGGGCCTGGTGCTTCCGCCAAAGGCCGCAAGGAGGCAGATTGTCGTGGTGCCGATATACAACAACAGCAGCAAGGATGGGGTGCTTGAATATTCGAAGCGGGTCCGCGCCGCGCTTGCGGGCTTCCGCGTCCACCTTGATGACAGGGACGGCTATTCCCCGGGATGGAAGTTCAACGAATGGGAGATGCGTGGCGTGCCGCTCAGGATAGAGGTCGGAAAGCGGGAGCTGGACAGCGGAAGTGTTTACTTTGCGGACAGGCTCACGGGCGAGAAGAGGCAGGTGCCATTCAGCAAGCTGGCCAGTTCGGCCGGCGATGCGCTCGAGAGCATACAGAAGGCCCTTTACGACAGAGCCGAACATGCGCTCATGGAGAGTGTACATGCGGTAAACAGCTACCAGGAGCTTGTGGAGACTGTAAATTCCAAGGGGGGATTCGCGCAGGCACCGTGGTGCGGATCTGTGGAATGCGAGGACAAGATAAAAGATGGGAGCGGGATAAAGGCCACGAACATGCCGCTCGGGGCACAAGACGTGCACGGCAAAAAATGTGTGGTATGCGGCCGTGATGCAAAGCATATCGTAAACTTCGCAAAGTCTTACTGACGCATTTTTCACAAAAATATAAATTACTTCCAAGAGATAGCGGAGCGGTAGAGCAAATGCCAAGTTCGAAGAGCGGGATAAAACGGGGGCTCCTGGAAAAGGAGGTGAAGGACATACGGATAAAGGAGGGTATGACGGTCTCCGAGCTGGTGGGCAAAATGGACGGCATGGGGGGCTTCTCTGGCCAGCACATGGCTACTGGCACAAAAATACTCGACCGCATGGTAAAGGACAAGGATTCATTCAACTTTCTTTCGTTTCCGGCGGACATAGTCTCGACCGGGCTGCGGGGCGTGCTTGCCGGCATGGTGAAGCATTTCGATGCGATAATAACCACGGGCGGCATGCTTGACCACGACATTGCGCGCGCGTTTGGCGGCAAGTATTGCGTCGGGGAATTCAACGCCGACGACACGTTCCTGCACCAGCTGGGGATATACCGCCTTGGAAACATTTTCATAGAGAACAAGGAGTACGGTACCAAACTCGAGGACTCGTTCCTTGCTATAATGAAGGAGTTGCAAAAGGACAACCCGGGCAAGAAGGAGTATACTGCGGCAGAGCTGGCGCGTGAGTTCGGCAAGCGGATAAAGGACAATGGCTCCATACTCAGGCAGGCATACCTGCATAATGTGCCGATCTTCAATCCGGGAATACTCGACGGTGCGTTCGGCACGCAGCTCACAATATATTCGCAGGCGCACGACTTCAAGCTTAACCTGCTCAAAGACGAGCTAAGCCTAAGCAACATAGTCTTCGATAACAAGAAAACCGGCGCGCTCATGATAGGCGGCGGCATCAGCAAGCACCATGTAATATGGTGGAACCAATTCAAAGGCGGCCTCGACTATGCAGTCTACATGACCACGGCAACGCAATTCGACGGTAGCCTTTCGGGTGCGCGGCTCACCGAGGCGGTCTCATGGGGCAAGATAAAGGAGAATGCGCAATACACCACCATCGACGGTGACGCAACAATAATACTGCCGGTCATGGCCGCCGCAATCGGGCTGGCATGACCTGATGCATAAAGGTTTTTATCCCTTCCCGTCGTTAATCTATAGACCGGTGACCATATGTTAGAGAATTCTGCTGGAGGCATGAGCCAGGATGATGAGGAGATTCTTAGATTCATAGAAAGTTCCAGGCCCAAGATATATGTCGTGGGAACGGGCGGCAGCGGAAGCAATACGGTCAACAGGCTGGCCGAGATAAAGGTCGACGGTGCTGTGCTGATTGCAATGAATACGGATGCGCCGCACCTTGTCAGGACCAGGGCGGAACGGAAGCTGCTTCTCGGCAAGAAAATAACGAAGGGGCTCGGCGCCGGTAGCGACATAAAGATAGGGGAGGAGGCGGCGCTCGAGAGCAAGGACGAGATAAAGCATATGCTCAGCGACGCACAGCTCGTCTTCGTGACATGCGGTCTCGGCGGCGGCACCGGTACAGGTTCAGTCGCTACGATAGCGCATGAGGCGAAGGAGGCCGGGGCGCTCGTAGTTGCGATAGTAACGCTGCCCTTCTCGAGTGAGGGTGTGGCCAGGATGCGGAACGCGCTGGCGGGGCTGGCAAAGATAAGGAAGGTTGCCGACACCACGATAATAATACATAATGACAAGCTGCTTTCCGTGGCCCCGGACCTGCCGCTCAACATGGCATTCAGAATATCTGACGAGATACTTTCCAGCTCTGCGAAGGGCATCATAGAGATGGTGACCAAGCCGGGCCTTGTGAACATCGACTTCGCGGACCTGAGGGCCGTGCTACATGATTCGGGCTATGCGGTAATAGGCATAGGCGAGGGCTTTGGTGGGAGCGATGGCGCCAGCAAGGTCAAGGTCGCGCTCGACAACGCAATAAACAGCCCGCTGCTTGATGTGAACATGACCTCTTCGAAGAAGGCGCTCGTCAACATAATCGGAGGGCCGAACCTTACCCTGAGAGAGGCGGAAACCGTGTTCCAGGAGGTCGCAGGGCGCATCGGTGACGATGCGATGCTCAAGTGGGGCGCCAGGATAGACGACAACATGAAGAAGGATTCGATAAAGGTCATGCTCGTCATAAGCGGCGTTGAATTCCCGGAGTACACCGAGAATGGCATAAAGAGCAAGGTAAATGCGGCAGCAGGCGAGGAGATAGACCTCGACGAGGTTTCCTGAGCGGGGCGGGAATGCTACAGGCTGCCGAATAGAATCAAAACCAGGAAGGTAAACTGTGAAATGCTGGCACGCCAGCGCGGTTACTTACGCCCGTTTATTGGCTTCTTCTGCCGTGTCTCCTTCTTGTTGAACTTCCTCTTTACTATGACATCGTTCCTGTAGCAGCGGCTGGCGCAGTAGTACTTTATGACGTCGTTATTGTAGACGTACATTATCCCCGTGCCCTTCTTTATGTCGGACGAACAGTATGAGCATTTCATAAAAACACGGCTTACTTGACTCTTATCTCCCTTGCCTCCCTGTTTGTATCAGGAAGCCTGACAACATCCCCTATCCGGGCCGGGCCAAGCATATTCCGCCTTATAACACGGTCCTTGTCGCGCCCTTCGAGTATCCTGCAACTTACTGAGTATATCTCCCCGTATATGCCCGTCTTCCTCCTTCGCTCTACTTCGACTATCTCGGCGAGGAACCCGGAGAACGGAGTTTGCTGCCCTTCCATATGATCATCACAATTATTTTAGCGCTTTATTCTTCCTTTTTGCCGGACGCGCCCTGCTCTGCCTTTGCCTCCTTCGACTTCTGGCCAGACTGCTGCTTGCCGGTCACCATCGAGACAACCTCCTTTATCGCCTGCTCTGCGCCGCCTTGCGTCTCGACTGCTATGGCCGTGCACGGCACTGTGAGGCTTATCGACTTACCGAGCTCTTCTTTCTTCGGCACATATGAATATGGCACCTTTTTCTGTTCACAGAGCATTGGTATGTGCATCACGACCTCCTCTGGGGTCACATCCTCAGCTATCACCACGAATGTGGCAAGGCCGCGGTCTATGCTTTTTGTGACCTCGTTAACCCCTTTTCGGAGCCTACCGGACTTCTTTGCAAGCTGAAGCGCCTCGTACGTCTTTGCAACGACCTCATCCGAAACCTTGAATTTTACGTAAGATTCTGCCATATAAAACACGCTGCTATATTTTATTTTATGCCTTAGCATTAAATGTTATCATATTCTTATTGAAAGATATATAAACTGTTGCACTTCTGCGCGATTATCGGAACAGCTTTTCCAGCCCGGTGCCAGATTATCAGTCCATAAACTGCTCCGGCGTCGGAGGCTCCGGCGGCTGGCCCTTCCTGGTCCTTATTTCGCGAACGATCTTGTTCTGCAGCTCCTTGGGCAGCCTCTCATAACCTGCAAATTCAGTGGCCCAGTTGGCTCTTCCCTGCGTCAGCCCCCTGAGGTCATTCGAGAAGCCCTTCAGAACCTCGGCGACCGGCATGCGGGCGATTATGGTAACCAGCTCCCTGTCCTGGTTGATGGTAATTATCTGCCCGCGGCGGCTCTGCAGGAAGGAGATTACCCCGGACATCGTATCTTGCGGTATGCTTATAGTGAAAAGCTGCTTCGGCTCCAACAGGACGACATTCGCGGTCAGCATGCCCGCGTATATAGCATTCCTTATTGCAGGTATTATCTGCGCCGGGCCCCTGTGCACTGGGTCTTCGTGTATTGTAGCATCAATCAGGCTTATCATCACTCCGGTGACCTTCTCCCTCGCGAGCGGCCCATCCTTGACCGCACTGTTGAACCCGTCAGTCAGCAGCTCCATGACTTCGTTCAGGTACTGGACTCCGTGCGTCGCATCTATGAACAGGTTCTTGTTGCGTATCTGGACAAGGTTCTTCGCAAGCTGCCTATCAAGCCCTGCCTTGACCATGATTTCGACTGGTGCCTGCCCTTTCGGCTTTCCATCCTTCAGCTCACCCTCGTCTATCGCCTTCTGCAGGCCTTCGGGCACCTTTTCGACATTTATGTAGAACCTTGAATGCTTGTTCGGGGATTTGCCCATTATTGAGTCTGCCTTGCCTTCAACAGTCTCGTTGTAGACCACAATCGGCTCGCTCGTTATTATCGGTATCTTGAAATCGTCCTTCAGCTTTGTCTCCTTTATCTCCAGGTGTAGCTCACCCATCCCGCTGAGCAGGTGCTCTCCGGTGTCCTGGTTTATCTCGACTTCAATTGTCGGGTCCTCTTTCTGCATGAGGCGCAGGGCTTCTATTAGCTTTGTAGTGTCCTTAGGGTCTTTCGGCTCTACAGCCTTGGTTACCACAGGTTTAGAGTAGTGGGTTATCTGCTCGAATGGCTCTATCTGGTTTTCTGAGAGGGTATCTCCCACGGTCGGATCCTTGAGTCCTATTAACGCGGCGATGTTGCCCGCGGGCACGGCGTCGACTATGACCTTGTCGGGGCCCATATACAGGCCGACCTGCTGCAGCCTCTGCTTCCCCTGCTTGCCAGACATGAACAGCTCAACGCCTTTTTTTGCGATGCCGGAGAATACACGGCCTATGCCGACCTCCCCAGAGTGCGGATCATACATTACTTTGAATATCACTATGTTTGTCTTGCCGTCGTGATCCGTTTTGAGCATCCACTTTGCATCCTCGGAATCAAGATCGCCGTGCCATATCTGCGGTATCCGGTATTCCTGCGCAACCCTGGGGCTGGGCAGGTGCTTTATGATCATGGGAAGTATGGCGTCTTCTATCGGCGCTATCTCCTCAAGCTTTGCCTCGTCCCCGGCCGCGGTATACGCAAATATCTCCTTGAAGGATACATTTTTCGCCTTAAGGACATCCAGCGAGACTGCCCACCGCTTCATCGCGGAGCCGAAGCAAACGCTTCCATTCTCGACCGAGACCTTCCATTTCTCGGCGAATTCCACCGGGGCGTAGTCCTCTATGAGCTTATTGATGTTCATGATGAGCTCGAGAAGCCTCTGTTGTGTTGCCTCCGGCGTAAGCCTAAGCTCGTTGAGCAGCCGGTCGACCTTATTGACGAATAGCACGGGCTTCGCTTTCTCCTTCATCGCCTGGCGGAGCACGGTTTCTGTCTGCGGCATCACGCCCTCCACGGGATCCACAACAAGCACCACACCGTCAACTGCGCGCATGGCGCGCGTCACGTCGCCGCCGAAGTCTACGTGGCCCGGCGTATCTATCAGATTGATTATGTAGTCCTGGTCCTGAAAATTGAATCCGAGTGAAATGTACGCAGACTTGACGGTCATCCTCCTATCCTTCTCGACCGCTTCATAATTGGTGTAAAGCAGGTCACCGGCCGAAGACCTCGGTATCAGCCCGGCCTTGGCCAGCAGGGAATCCGTCATCGTCGTCTTCCCGTGGTGGACATGGGCTATTATCGCTATGTTGCGTATGTTATCGATATTGCCCATTATCTTCGTGATTTCCTCGACTACGTACTCTTTCCTTACCATTTAACACACGCCCCAAAATATATTCACTTGGCGCTCCTCGCCATCCTCTCTATCTCGTTCTTGCGCTTTATCGCGTAACTGTTGACATCATTCTTAGATGCAAGGATAAGCTCGTTTGCGAGAGCCTCCGGGAATGTCCTCTTGTTCCTGAAGGATCCGAGTATTGTCGCGAGCGCTATGTTCCTTAACGTTATATCGAGCCTGCGGCTCGCACTTATGTCGACTGCAACATTGGATATTATGCCACCATATCTGACCCTGGTTGTATCCTCTATCGGGGCGCTGTTCTCAAGTGCCTTCACAAATACCTGCAGGGGATTCTCGTTGGTCTCCTTGTGTATCCTGTCGAATGCGAGCGATATCATATGATTCACCTTAAGCTTCTTGCCCTGCAGGTGCCCTTTTGTGCGTATCACCTTGCCGCCAATCTTGCCGCCCGTGCCTCCGCGCATTAGTGAATTGGAGAGCCTTTCAACGATGTTAATGCTGCCTTTCGAAAACATCTTCTGGCTGTCGCGCCTGAATGATGCAGGATATTCCATCGGCCTCAGGTTTATGTACCTCTTCAGGCTTAGGTCTGACACCACAACATCGTAACTGTACTTGCCAAACAGGAGGGTTTCACCGCGATTTTGCGGCTGCTCTGCGGCGGGCTCGGCGGAATTACTCGCTCCTTCATCGGATTCCGCCTGCTGCCTCTTCGGCTTCTGTTTTCTAGCCAGACCGGACTGGACATCCTCAACCTGAGCCTTCTGGGCTGTTACGTTTTCGGTTTCTGCCATGTTAAGCACTATCTCTTCGGTTTCTCTATCTTGCCTCTCCGAATTAGGTCAAGATCTGCGCCGTTTATCTCCGCGACCTTGTATTTCATGCCAGGTATGCAGCCCATCTGGCCGCGCTGCGAGCCTCCGAGGCCCTCTATTGTAACCTCATCATGCTCATCTATGAAATTTATCGAGCCGTCCTTGGGCACGAATGCGCCGACAATCCTGTTGTTCTTTATAAGCTGTACGCGCACACACTTTATCTGGCCTGAATGCGGCTGCTTCTGGCCAACGGCAAACTTCTGGAGGACAAGGGCCTTTGCACGTGGAACCGTCCCCATCGGGTCATATTTATCCTTCAGGTGGAACTTCCTTCTCTTCAGCCATTTCTTCTGAAGCCTCTGCCTCTTCCTTGAACGTACAAGCTTCCTTGCCGCAAATTCGCCGTTTGGCATTCATTCACCGACTTTGAAATTTTCAAGTATTTTTGAGTGGCCCGGGTCTATTATTGAGAGGACAGATACGGAAAAAGGCTTGCCGCATAGGGTGCCGAGGTCAACAGGAGTGCCCGAAAACTCCATGAAGTTTATCCCTGACACGCTAGCCAGGTGCTTGATGTTGCCTATATTTTCCGCCTTGTTCTTCGACGCCGCTATTATGAGCTTCGCCTTGTTGGTCTTCACGGACTTGAGGACGCTTCTGATGCCTAGCGAGGTCGAACCACTATCGACAGCTAAGCGTATGTCATTTGACAGATCTGGCATAAATTCACCGAAAGGCAGAAACTGAACAAATAGCCTTTACTGTAATAGTTAATAGAGAAAGATATATAATTGTTTTTTTGCGGACAGGAAAACGGGGCTCCGGACAGGATGGGCAGATTGGGGATTTTGGGACAAATTATATATATCTCGGAACCGCAAGGGGTACTACCACGCAGCGCATGGCTGTGCGGCAGTGACAGAGATGGCGGACGTATGGAAATCCCCAATTGTGAAGCTGTATTCGAAGGAGCAGGAGCCCTCCTTCGAGCGCACAATTGTGCCTGACGGAATGAAGGCGGATTGGCTCGCCGCAAGAAAGATTGCCGAGGAGAAGGGAGGACTGCCGCCCTACGCATTGCATGACGACATACTTGCAAGATCCACTGATTGGGCGCGGTTCCGCGGCTATTATCCAGCGTGGGCAAGAGAGCTTCTTGTTTACCCCGCCCCGGGCAAGGTGTTTGAACGGGGAAGGAACGTCGTGGACGCAACCAAGGACAAAAACGGGCGATACTGGATTTTCCCCGCCACGTGCATACCTGAAAAGGCGCTTGGGAAGAAAGGGGTCGGCTTATTCGTAACGCCAATAGACGTCGTTGTGAAGGACCAGTATGTAATAATAATAGCGGAACCGAAATCGGTCTTCACGCTGGATAATTTTATACAGGATAAAAGCGGTATCGGAATTGTTGACGAGGTGACCAGGATACCGCTCCGGACCGACAGAGCTACGCTTGAAAAACTTGACGAGACTGAAAAGAGAAGCTTCTGGAGAGTCACAACATCCGGGGTAAGGCCGATATGCACCGGCTTCGACCTTGCCGACAGAGACTTCAGATGCGGGCCCATAACCAATATCAAAGTATCAGGCACTTTTGGGGTAGGGCATGCAGAGGCAATAGACACTGCAATAAAGGTGGATCTACATTCGAGGACTCCTGATCAGCTGCGCACGCTCATCAGGGATGCGCGTGCAAACCTCAATGAGCTACTGAAAACCGAGAAGCCAGAGAGGTTAGACGGCATACGTAGGCTGCTGCGGGTTCTTGGCGTGAAAAGCTAGCCGCCTCGTTTTTTCAGTGCACCACAGTGGAATTGCAGCCAGCGGGCTGTGCAAGCTGGCCGCTGATGACCAGTTTCAAGTATCCGAAGTAGGGCAGGGTCAGCACCGTCTGCCCTTCTACATAGGATTGGGGGGAGGGCAAGTTGCCGTACTGTATATCTAGCCCGGGGTTGTTGTCCCCCTTTGTAAGCACGTAGTATGTCCCGGACTGGTTCAAGATTGCGTATGCCCTGTGTATGATGTATGCATCGCCTGCGGAATAGAAGGAATCCTGCGGCATGGTCTTGTAGATTATGACGCTGTTATTCAGGTTCTCGCTTATGTTTGTATTGGCTATGCGCACCGAAGCAGTATATGCCTCGTATCCAGTGGTCCCGTTGTTGAAATGCACCGGGATTGTGCCACACGAATACGAGATTGCAGAACCATTCTGCTGCCTGGCCAATGAGTACCTCCCGCCGGAATACGTAAACAGCCCGACTGAGAATCCGGGCTGAACCATCTGGCTTATCTGCACAGAGCTGCCGGAATGCCTATATGCGAGGCACACTGCTGGTGATGATGCGGAACTGAATATCTGTTGCGCCTGGGCCCGGCTCACATCCACGACTGGGGCACGAAGCCTATTTATCGGAGTGCCATACAGTACTACCATGTCTCCGCGGTGCAGCACCGGAAGCATGCTGCAGCTCGGGACCACATTAATAGGATTCTGCGTATGCAGTACAACTATCAGGATTATCCAGAATACTGCAACAATCCCTATCGCGATAAGCACCTCAACGATGTTCTTCACATACCCGGACTCACGGCCGCCGTATATGAACTCCATTGCCAGTATAATCAGTATCAGGAAGAAGGCTACGGCACCGAATATCGTCGACAGCAGACTGCCCTGCGTGGCGATGTACAGAATCATGAAGACCAGGAACAGCAGGTACAGTGGCCAGATTCTTATGCCGTCCTTACGTGCCGCACTCCTGGTGGCTGCTACCCCATCCTTCCGGCCGCCCTTCTTTTTCTGTTGCATGCATTCACTGGGTCTTGCTAAGCATTATGCCAACGACCTTCGATTCCTGGCCCTGCTTTGTGACGCCTATGGCAGTCTCCGCACCTATGAGGAGCGAGTCGTTGTGGGTCACGACGAGGAACTGGGAGGCTTTGCTGAGCTCCTTTATCAGCGTCGAGAGCCTCTTGGAGTTCTCCTTGTCTAGAGCCGCGTCTATTTCATCGAATATGTAGAATGCCATCGGCCTTAGCCGCTGTATTGCAAAGAGCAGCATGAGCATCAGGAGTGTCTTTTCCCCACCGGAGCGGCGCTCGATCTGTGACCTGCGCTTTGACTCTGTTATCGTTATTGTAAGCCCTGAATTGAATGGATCCTTCATGTTCTCGAGCTTCAGCTCTACCTCCCCGGGAAACACGAATCCGTAAAGCTCCTTGAAATTCTTGTTGACTCCGTTGAATGTTTCCATGAATATGTTCAGCTTCCTGGATTCTATCTCGTCAATCATGCCGAGCACCGCCGCCTTTTCGTTCGACAGCACAGACATCTGCGACTGCACCTCCTGCACGTCAGCAATCCTCTTCTCGTATAGCTCGGGCGCCTTCAGGTTGACGGTGCCGATGGACTCGAGCTTCGCCCTGTCCTTTCCGATTTCCGATTCCAGGAGCGCAAGCGGTACGTCGTGTATTTCCCCAACCCCGGAGTAAGAGACCAATTCGGCCCTTATGTCCCCAATCCGCACCTCAATCTGCGCCTTGGCAGTTTCTGCCTCGATTGCATCACGCGAATTTCTCTCGAGGCTGCTTTGCAAGCGACCCTTTTCTATCCCCACTTCAGAGATCCTGTCGCTTATGGCTGAAAGTCTCGCGTAAATTTCCTGGGTCGCGCCACCATAGCTATTTACCTTCTCGTTCAGCTCCGCCATCCCTTTCTTGAGCTTTTCTGAATCGGCGAGGGCGTGCTTCTCGTCAGCAGAGAGTTTGCTTTCCTCGGTGTCTATTTCCTTCAGTTCGCTCGTAGCCTCCTTAATCCGGGACAGGAGCATCCCGTTTTCGGTCTTCATCTCCGTAATGCTGGTCTTTAGTGATTCAAGCTCAAGCCGTAGCGCGTCCGCTCTCTGGATGTCCTCTCCGGAGGGTGCGGCGCCCTCGGTTATGAGCTCGGTCAGCCTTGAATAGATCGCATCGCTCTCGGTGCGCTCCTTGCCCAGTGCGGCTGCAAAGACACTGCGTTCTCCGACAAGCTTGTCCAGCAGCCCAGATAGCTTAGTTCGCTTTTCGGATAACTGTGCAGACCTGGACTCGAGAGTGGCGGCTGTCGCAAGGTGTTTCTCGGCCTCGTCGCGGGCATATCTCGCTTCTACATCCAGTGCAACCATCTTCGACTCCCTCTCGGAAAGCTGTCTCTTCAGTGCCTCGACGGCGGCAGCATTTGCGGATATGGCCGAAAGCTCCGAGTGTATCTGCTTTCGGACGCCTTCCAGTTTCGACTCGATTGCGAGCATTGAAAGCCTCGCTTTCATAGAGCCGCCGGCAACTATCCCGGAGCTGTCAACCAGATCACCCTCAAGCGTGACATAGCGGAACTTGCCGATGCCTGCCTTCGCGGCGGCATTTACGCTAGCGGCGATGTATGTGGCCGAGAATATGTACGCGAAGGCTTTTTCGAATTTCGGGTCAAACTCAACCTTTGAAAGCATGCTCTCGAGGCCTGATTGTTCGGGTTTGGTCTCCGCAACCTTGAGCTCGCTTATCGGTATAAAAGAGGCCCTGCCTGCACCGGCCTTCTTGAGCAGCGAGACCGCCCTGTCCGCCACTGCTATCGAATCCACTATGAAATAGTTGAGCCTTGCCGATGCCGCCGCGCTTACTGCAAGGGCGTATTTATCCTCGTACTTGCAGAGATCCCCGGCGCGGCCATAGAAACCTGACCGGAGGTTCGCCGAGAGGAGCTTTGCAATTTTGTCGGTGCCGGCACCGTACACCGCTAATTGCTCCCTCAGGTCAACCTCCTGCGACTGCAGCGACTCGAGCGCCCTCTGCAGTGAGCTGCCCGAAGCGTCGGCCTTTGAGAACTCGCCGAGTAGCACCTTTTTCGCTGCGTCGAGAGCGGCATGCTCCCTCTGGAATCCGGAGAGCATCTCTGAATTTTTCGTGTGGAGGCTGCGCGCTGTGGCCAGTTCCATCTGTATTGAGGAGAGCTCGCGCTCTATCCCATCAAGCTCGAATCTCATCTGCGATTGGTCCCTGTCAATTGCATCTATCTTCAACTTGTATGATTCAACGTCATCTTGTGACTTCTTGTACTTCTTTGAGAGTTCCTGCGTTACATCCGTGCTGGACGTGCCGCGGTATTCGGGAAGCCCTGCACTCTTCTGCGCCAGTTCGGCGCTCTTCTGCTCTAGGGCCGCCGCATTGGCACGCAGGCGTGCCTGCGCCTTTTCAATCTCTGCACTTATCTTCTTCTTCCTGTCCGCAAGGCCACCCTTGCCATAGCGTATTGAGCTTATCTTAGACTCATTGAGCGCAAGCTCCCTGCTCATCTGCTCCAGGAGCCTGCGATTTGCATTAGCATCCATAGAGCTCTCATTGAGCCTCTTTGACTGCTCCTCCTTCTCGGAAGCAAACTTCGCGAGCTTCGCCTCAAGTTCGGCCAGTGAGTTTTCCAGTTGTGCCTTCTGAACCTTGCCGCTCTCGCAGGAGCGGATGCGCTTCTCATACTCTTCGGTGAGCTGTGCCTCCCGTAAGCGCAATATAGTGTAATTGAGGGACTTTATCCGTACGGAGAGCGCCATGTACTCTTCTGCCTGCGCTTTCTCCTTCTCAAGTTCCTTGAGGAAACCAATCCGTTCCTTGAGCATTATCTCGACATTCATTATCTTCGCTTCAACCTTCTCGAGTTCCTTGAGCGCATCGTCCTTCTTGACGTTAAATTCCTTGATGCCGGCGGCAACATCTATCAGCTCGCGGCGCTCTTTGGGGGTGAGCTGCGTGAGCCTTGCGGTTTCACCTTGGGTTATCGTATTGGTCTCGTTGATCTCACAGCGGTTTGCGCGCAGTACATCAACCATGTCCTGCCTTGTCACCACCTTCCCGTCAAGGCGATACACTATCCGGTCACCCTTGATCGCACGCAGCACCTCCAGCGTCTTGTCACCGTCAAATACGACCTTGACGTATGTGTTTGGATCCTCTGACGATTTTGACTTGCGATCGCTCACGAGCTGCGATGCCGCAGACACGCGCAACCGCCGGAGCGACTGCTCACCGAGGGCAAAAAGGAGGGAATCGCAGACATTCGACTTTCCCGAGCCATTCGGTCCAGCAACAGAATTAAAGCCTTCGCTGAATGTTATGTTTGCATGCCTAAAGGATTTGAAATTGTGGATTACAAGCCTGCGTATGCGCAACATCAGAACCGCCGCCTAATGTGTATTAGAGGTTAATCTTTTTAATCTTTGGCGTGCCGGCGAGGCAGCAGGAGACAGGAAAGGCACCGCATCACGGCACAGTGTACCCGTCCGTCCACGAGCCGGTGTAGCTCACGTTTGAAGG
>CAZQGC010000007.1:0-41078 GCA_964592765.1 Microcaldota archaeon | reverse complement strand
AACTCCTATCTCCAGCGCCCAAGGCTGGAAGTCTGCCAGGTTAGCGTAGCTCCCCGCGCTTATACTTTGAAAAAGGCTAATAAATATGTTTTGTGAGTAAATTAATAATTCTTGGGATTAAGACAACCCGCGTGAGGATATGCAGACACTTGACTTGCCCTGGACCGAAAAGTACAGGCCCAAATCGCTTGAAGAGGTTATAGGCCAGGGGATTATAGTCGACAGGCTCAAGGCATTTGTGAAGAATAGAAACTTCCCGAGCATGATATTCGCAGGAACAGCAGGCGTCGGAAAGACAACATGCGCCATCGCCCTTGCCAACGACTTGTATGGGGGCAGCCTAAACGGGGCATTTAAGGAAATGAATGCAAGCGATAGCCGTGGGATTGATGTCATACGCGGGGAGGTCAAGGAATTTGCCAAGACGATATCGATTGCCAATATACCTTTGAAAATCATATTCCTGGACGAGGCCGATGCGCTCACTTCCGATGCACAACATGCACTGAGGAGGACCATGGAGAAGTATTCCGCGGAAACACGCTTTATACTCAGTGCAAACTACGCGAGCAAGATAATAGATCCCATACAGAGCAGGTGCGTGGTATTCAGGTTCAAGCAGCTCACAGAAGCGGATATGCGGGAATACATAAAACGCATAATAAAGGGCGAAAGCATAGAAATTGAAGAGAAGGCGATAGATGCGCTGATATACGTGAGCGACGGGGACCTTAGGAAACTGACCAACATAATGCAGAGCTGCGCTATACAGCAAAGGACGATAACTGAATCTGGGGTGTATGACGTTGCGGCGAGGGCGAGGCCAAAGGAGATAACTTCTATGCTAAAATATGCGATAGAGGGCAGGTTTAACGACGCGAGAGGCGAACTCGACAACCTGTTACTGAAGCACGGGATGAACGGCGAGGATATACTGCTGCAATGTTATAAGGAGACGCAGGGCCTTAACATAGACGAACGAATGAAACTCGGCATTATATCCAATATCGGGGAAACCAATTTCAGGATTGTGGAGGGGGCAAACGAGCGCATACAGCTCGAGGCCATGATAGCGAACATTGCGCTGCTGCTTGTGCAGAAGAAATAGGCTGTATCATTCAAAGGTCAATTCCAACGGGCCGGCATAGTTTGCGTCCGGCGCCCTGATATAAAACGACACGATATAGCTGTTTTTGTTGTCGACCCTGAACGGCAGTTTCGGGTCAGAGCTGACAAACTCAAAAGGCTTTGAGGTGGTTACCCGCTTAATCGTGTTTCCTAGCGATAGGATTTTGTACATTTGCACAGGATGCCTGAAGATCTGTCCTTTTTTGAGTTCCATGAACTTCTGTGAGTTCTCCACCTTAACTTTCTTGTTCTTGTATTGCAGCGTTACTCCGCTCAGTTCAACCCTTACCCTGTCTTCCTCCTGCGAGGACATGCGCACGATCATAGGCCCAGAATAGCTTTGTTTCGGGGCGTGTATGCTCAGCATTATGTCAACGTGTTCTTGCGCCTTGACCTCAAGCGGAAGTTCTGGACTTGACTTGATAAGCTGGAATGGCGGGTCTATACTGATTCCTTTTATCACAATCGGGACGCCGGCATCTGATTTCAGAGTCCGTTCCATGATCTTCGGCACTTCTGACGCGTTCGTGAACGGCAACTTGAACTCGAATGGATTTCCTTTCGGCATAAACCCGTCGATCCTGTGGAAACCGCCACGCCACGAAATATTAACTCCGGTTATTTTCGTTTGCGTCTTCTTTTTGCCCAACAGCCTCGAAAGCCTAAAACCCATTATACCACACGCAACACTAATTTTATGCAGATAAAAATTTGGTTGGATTCCTTTAATAAATTGTTGATTATTTATACACTGTGGTGTAAAAATGGTGGAAGAAGGGCAAAAGGCGCCGGATTTCAGTCTAATGGGATCGGATGGGAAGGAGCATACGCTGGGCAGTTTCGGAAACGGTTATGTCATCCTATATTTCTATCCGAAGGACCTGACCCCCGGCTGCACAATTGAAGCAAGAGAATTCAATACGCACCTCGACGCAATAAAGAAACTTGGGGGCACAGTGGTAGGAATCAGCAAGGACAGCCTTGAACTGCACGGAAAATTCATCGAATCATGCAGTCTGGGCTTTACGCTGCTTTCGGATCTGGACTCGAAAACGATAAAGAAATACGGGGCATACGGAAGCAGGGGCATCTTCGGAGAGGGAACCCTCAGGAACACTTACCTGATAAAAGGCGATAGGATTGTAAGGGTGTTCGAGAAGGTTAATCCGCGGGGCCATGCAGATGAGGTCATAAAGGCGATACAGGACCTGAAAAAAGAGGGATCAGAAAAAGGCGAATGAAGCATAATTGACAACAGAGCCGTACTCCTTTGTAACTTCTCCAGAATCTGAGCGGTCTAGCAGAACGCCTGCCGACGCGCCGTTGCGGGCAGCATGCGCCATTGCCACGGTTATGGGGCCGTAGCCGCATGCGCTGTCACCGGCGCGCGCGACCACGCTGTTGAACAGTTTGTAATCGAGCTTTTCTATGCAGTCAAACAATTTTTTGTCTTTTGCCCTGCCGACATCCCTCGATTCGTAGTGGTTGAAATCAGAAGTTGCAATCACCACGCAGTGGCGATTGAGGGATTCTGCTGCTTTCGTAATCGAATCCGAAAGGTCAGTGCACGCTTCTGGGCTTTGGTCACCCATGCACACAAACACGAAACGCTTGTCTATCCCAAGATACTGCAGGAACGGCAGTTGGACTTCAATCGAGTGCTCGCCCGAATGTGCGCTCTCGTCGGGGACGGCAATCCTTGATGCGCCGCATATGGCACGCACTAACTCGATGTCTGTTGATGATGTGCCTATTGGGGTTTCCCAATCCGCTTCCGAAACTGAAACCGGAGTGCCAATGCCAGTATGATTTGGACCGATTAGTATAATACTCTCCACTTCAGCAAGCTTCGGATTTGAGGCTAGGATGCGATACGCGTATGCTGCGGTTTTCCCGGAGTAGACGTAGCCGGCGTGTGGAACGATGTATGCCGCAGAGAAGCTCGCACGCTTGCCGGGGATCTTTATTTGACCGAATAGCTTGCGCAGCATGGCTTCAATATCGACTCTATTGCCCGGATAAAAGCTTCCGGCAAAGGCACTTTCTCTAATGTGCATGCAGTTATGGCTCATGCCAGAAATAAAAGCCTTCTGGGAATGTATATTAGTTTCGCAGGCAGACACGCCGTATGGAATTGGCCATAGATATGGATATTTAAATCTGACTTGCGAAACCTTCCTAAAGATTATATGGATGGCAATAGTGTTTCAGATAACGTATTGCAACCGGCACCGCCGATTGTGGAATCCGCTCCGGTCCAGCCGCAGCAGGGCCACGATACTGAACAATCCGGAATGCAGAGGCCCAACAAAAAGGAAAAGGGCAAGAAAGGGTCCAAGAAATTGCTTTTTGCAGGGATATTCGTAATCGCAATTGCCGCTGTGGCAGTACTCGTGCTTTTCGGCAGCAGTAAACCGGCGCCGGCAAGCACCACCGCCCCCACAACAATAAGCTTACTGACTGTGCAAACCAATGCCAGCACAAATTCGACCGCCGTACCGGCTGCACCATCTGGCGGGATACTGTATATACTAGTTGCAAACAGTTCAAGCCACCTGTTAATACTTAACGCATCTTCGCTGGTACAAGTGGGGAACATAAACCTTAGCTTGGAGGTTTCAAATAGCATTGGTGTGCAGAGCGTCTTCAGGTTCTCGCCAACTAGGGACAAGGCATATGTATCGGGCGGAATTTTAGGCGGGTTATGGCAATTCAGCGCCGCGACGCAACAGTTCTCGCAGGTTATGCAAACAGGATCCTTCGTGCCGGAGCAAGTGGTGTTTGCGCCTTCTGGCGCGTATGCGTACATTGCAGGGAAAAACCTCACGTCCGGCAATCTTACAGTTATAGTGCTGAACACGACATCAAACCTGCAGATTGGAAACATAAACGGGTTTGGAAGCTCCACTTCCAGCAGTTTTGGGGATGCAGCGTTCACGCCTTCCGGCATATATGCCTATCTCGTGGCTTTGGGCAATGGCAGCACAAACTCCACGGTATTCGTGATCAATGCAACAAGCGGAAAGATCATTAAAAGAATAAGCAGCTTTGGCCTACCCAACGGCATAACCGTTGCACCGGACGGCGTATATGCATATGTGGTTGATGGCAATAATGTCTTCATACTGAATACTTCAACCCAGCGCGTTGTTGGAACAGTAGCAGGGAACACGCGCCTCTCACTTCCGGAAACAGTCGCGTTCGCGCCATCCGGCGCGTATGCATACGTTACAAATGGTGCAAGCAGCGAGGTCACGATAATAAACACAACGCTACAAGGCACAACGGGGGTCATAAGCGGATTTAAGACCTTTGCAACGGACGTAAAATTCACACCTTCAGGTGCGTATGCGTATGTGCTCGGGTATAACCGGACGCGCCCAACGAACTCCTTTGGCGTCCTGTGGATGGTGAATACTACGTCAGGAAGCATAATTAAGAGCGCGCGCGTGCCGTTCGCAGCAGGATTGAAGCTTGTAGGAATTAAGACGTAAATAAGGCGGGAGGTATTACAGCTGCATTCCTGTATTTGTTCAGTAGGCCTTAATTTTTCACCGGTGGCATACTTATAGGGATGGCGGTGCTCGTAATATACGTCGACATGGATTATTTCTTTGCGGCTTGCGAGGAGCTTCGGCGTCCTGAACTGAAAGGGAAGCCGCTAGTTGTGGTCACCCACGACGGAAAGGAAGTTGATAGGGGTGTGGTGCAGACATGCAACTACGAGGCCCGCAAGTTCGGCATACGGAGCGGCATGCCTTCCAAGAAGGCATTCGGGCTCTGCAAGGAACTCTCTTGTGTCAAAGCGGACGACGCCTATTACGAGGGGATCTCCGCAAAGGTGATGGCGTACCTGAAGAGGTTTGGGATGCCGGTAGAACAGGACAGTGTGGATGAGGCGGCCATAGGGCTTGCCGAGGGAAGCTATGAAGATGCGATCAGAATTGCAAAAAATATGAAAAAGGGCATATTGGATGATATCGGACTCCCATGCACTGTGGGAATCAGCTTTGGCAAGGTCTTTGCGAAGATGGTGTGCGATGCCTCTAAACCGAACGGTTTCGGTATTGTGAAGGAGGAGGACATAGAAAAGTTCCTAAAGGGGAAATCGGTCGGCAAGCTCCCGGGAGTTGGCCCCAAAACCGAACAGAGGCTTAACAAACTCGGCATACGGAGTGTGGATGAGCTCGCAAAGGCAAACCCCACGAGGGTGGTGACCGCGCTGGGCAGCATCGGCACAGAGTTCTACAGACTGGCAAAGGGCATTGATGACAGCAAAATCCTAGAAAATGGGGAAGTGCTCTCGATAGGAAGGGAAAGGACTCTAGACTCCGAAACGAATGACCCGCAAAGAATAGGCGTAACAGTAGGCAATCTTTCGAATGAGGTGGCAACGGAGGTCCAGAAAAAAGGGTTCTGGTTCGGGAATGTTGGCATCAAGGTCCGCTATGCGGACTTCACTCAGGTAACAAGAAGCAGAAACCTGAACCATTATTCGGCTTCTGAGGAAGATATACGCATAGCAGCCACGTTGCTTCTCAAGGATCTTATTGGTGCGAAGCACATACGGAAAGTGGGCGTCAAGGTCGCCTCACTAATGGAGGGGAAAGGGCAGCGCAAGCTGTTCTAATCAGCTGTTTTGCAGGTACTCCCTGGCCTCTATTGCTGCCTTCGCACCAGACGCTGCTGCTGTCACCGCCTGCCTGTATTTCCTGTCCGCGACGTCGCCAGCTGCAAAGACGCCATCAATTCCAGTCCGCACTTCACCCTCGGTCTTTATGTATCCCTGATCGTCCAGATCGAGCTTTCCGGCAAGAAACCCGGTGTTCGGCACATAGCCGATAGTGACAAAGACACCGTCGGCCTCGAGCGTGCTCGTCTCATTCGTGGAGGTATTGCGCAGGCGTACCCCAGTAACGCGCACATCTCCCAGGATTTCCTCCACTATGGAATTGTACACCACCTTGACCTTTGGGTCATTAAGCACCCGATCCTGCATTATCTTACTTGCCCTAAACTGGTCGCGGCGATGCACTATGGTCACGGAGCTGGCGAACTTTGTAAGAAAATGGGAGTCCTCCATTGCGGTGTCGCCGCCACCAACAACAACAACGCGCTTCCCCTTGAAAAACGCACCATCGCAGGTGGCGCAGCTGCTAACCCCCCTGCCTATAAGCCTTTTCTCTGATTCAAGACCAATCCATCTGGCGGAGGCGCCAGTAGCTATTATGATAGACCTTGATTCGTACTGCGTGGCACCAACCTTAAGCCGGAACGGGCGTGATGACAGATCTATCTCGGTCACGTCGTCCGATATAAAACGCGCGCCAAACTTCTCAGCTTGCTTCCGCATGCGGTCAACGAGCTCCGAGCCAAATATCCCATCGGGAAAGGCAGGGTAGTTTTCTACGGTGGTTGTTAAAAGCAGCTGCCCGCCAGCTCCAGCGCCGCTGACCACAACAGGATGAAAGTCCTCCCTTGCCGCATAAAGCGCCGCGGTGAGCCCCGCTGGGCCTGAACCTATGATTATCAATTCCTCAACCATATCTTCACCTAGAATATTGCACTGTATTTTTATTTATGCATACCGCAAAATCCTTTTTCTCAAAGTTCAAGAAAGGTCTGGAAAGCTTTAATAAGTTCTTTTGGAAAGCTCAACCTAGGTGACCTTACGATTTTCGCGGGCGACATCGCGGTGTCGCTAGATAGGCGGGAGAGGGGCTCTTCTGCAGACTTCATATCACATGCGCATACAGACCACATAAGTGCGGCAAAATCATCCGGCAAGATTATAGCGAGCCGCGAAACGATAGGGCTCATAAAGGCGGCTTATGGTATAGAAACTAAGCGCGCGGAGATCCCGTTTTTCGGCTCGGTGTTCGAGCTCCTTGAATCGGGGCATATGCTCGGGGCAAAGCAGCTTTACGTAAAGGACATCGGAGACGGGCGCAGCCTTGTATACACAGGGGATTTCCAGGTTCACGGACACCTTGCACCGAAGGCGATAGAAACAAAGCATGCGGACATAGTCGTCATGGATTCAACATATCCTGACCCGGATATACGTTTTGAGGACAACGCGGGGGTTGCAGAGGACATTGCGAGATGGACAACGCGGATGCTCGATTCTGGGATAGTGCTCTTCGGTGCATACCGAATGGGAAAGGCCCAGGAGCTGATAAAGATACTTAACAAGGAAGGCATGGTACCGGTGGTCAGCAAGGGCATTGGAGCGGTGAGCAAGGTCTATACGGAAAGCGGAGTGCCACTCGAGTATTCCCAGGTGCTGGAAACGGGGGATTGGTTCTCTATAGAGAAGAATTTTGTCGCGATAACTGAGAACAGGGGTATGATGGAGCTCGCACACAGGCTATCGGGGGTGCGCCAAAGCAGGGTACACACCGCTGTCGCGACCGGATTCGCAAACATATTCAGATTCTTGACGGAGGCACAATTCGGATTGAGCAGCCATGCGGATTTCGGGCAAGCGACTGAGTACCTTGACATCGTGGCGCCGGAAATCACGTTGACTTATGGGCAGAACCGCGAAGCAATGGCAAGAAATCTTGGTGCACATGGATATGACGCTATGCCGTTCGATTGCCAGGAGGCTGGGAAAATCTTAAATAAAGAGCTGGCTTTAACTAATACGTAAGCGGCGGGGTAGCTCAGTGGTAGAGCGCTAGACTCATATGCAAAGCATCGTGAGTGTCGAGCCTGATGGCAATGACGAGAAATCTAGAGGTCGCGAGTTCAATCCTCGCTCCCGCCAAACAGGTACGGGGTATCGCAGGGGAAACGGAGCGATAATTGCACACGCATGGGATGCGTCGAATCCTATACGATTGCGGCGGGCCCCGGAATTTGAGGAACTGATACTCGGAGTTGCGGGCACCCATTTCCCGACGCTCCGGATGGGGAGGTTACAAAAAGCAGGGGCAGGCGGTTGTGGAATCCCAATATGATAGCATGGCCCAGAATACCTTTAATTTACACTGGGATCGCGGCCAGTGTCTTTTAAAAACGATCAACAGCGTCATGCCCGAATAAGAGACCAACGCCGTTACCCAACCTTTGACAACAGCATTATTCCCAGGGCAGTTTTATTATCACAGATTTCTCCATCTTCAATCATATGCTGTGCCTTTTTGAGGCTCACCCTCATCAGGGTTATGTCCTCGTCGGGTTCCTTGTTGGGCTTTCCTGCCTTCAAGCCAGAAGCATAAAAGTAGTGCAGTTTCTGTGTTATGAATCCGGGCGAAACGTAACAGGAGATGGCATACCTCATTGAATCTGCAGTGTATCCGGTTTCCTCCCTGAACTCCCGCACGGCAGCGCGCCTTGGTGATTCGCCTTTCTCTATTAGCCCGGCAGGGAACTCCACCATATACTTTCCCACCACAGGGCGTCTTATTCTTTCGAGTATTATGTCGTTCCCGATTCTGGGCATAACTACGACCGCATCCTTGTCCCTTACCCCATAAAAGGTTGCCATCCTGCCATTTACCCTCTCCTTCAACTCCTCCACACGGAAATACCTGCATTTGAATAGCGTCTTGTAAGTCATTGAAATCGCCCCTTCCGCTTGTATGCCAGGCATGCACACTACGAATAATATACTTAGACTTTGATTGAAAGCTTAATATGGCTTTTTGCGTATTTATTCTGTCATAATGTGGTCTGATGGAGTTCAAGATAGAGAAGGCAAGCAAGAATGTGTATGAGATAAAGAAGGATGGCGCCATGAACGTGCCAGTCAGAATATACGCCAACGAATATATAATAAAAAACATGCAGAAGGACAGGACGCTCATGCAGGCCGTCAACACAGCAGCCCTCCCGAGCATAGTGAAGAACATGCTGGTCATGCCAGATGGCCACGAGGGATATGGATTCCCAGTCGGAGGCGTGGCTGCGTTTGATGCTGAGAATGGAATAATATCTCCCGGTGCAATAGGCTTCGACATCAATTGTCTACATCCGGACACCAAGGTGTGCCTATCGAGCGGGGCCTGGATTCGGATAAAGGATATGGTTGAAACTCCGGACGTGATAAGCTTTGATGGCGAAATGGGTAGTGAGATCAGAACCAAGGCGGTGCTGCTGCTCTCGAAAAAGGAGAGGGGCACGCTGTTCAGAATAAGCACAGAGTTTGGCGGCGAACTGTTGGTGACAGGCGATCATCCGATACTTACCCGCAGCGGTATGGTAAACGCCGGAAACCTGAGGATTGGGATGGTTGCCATACGCAAGGGTTTTTACGGGACGGAATGGACAAGGCCCATTGCTGCGACGGCAATAGGTGAAGCAATTATAAGCAGCGCGCTTAGGAAGGTCGGAGTTGGCGAGGGTAGTGGAAGCGGGATACTTAAGTTTCTTAGGAGGCGCGGTTTGACAACGTTAAGGCGCTCTGACCCAAAGTTCGAATTGCTCATAAAACTTTTTGGGATGCTGCTCGGTACCGGGACGCTCCAGGAGGGCGATGCACCATCAATCATCTATGGCAGAAGGGAGGATTTAGATGAGATCAAAAGAGACCTGGCCGCCGTCGGATTTAGAGCCAGCATACACAAACACACCAAGGGACGCGAAATAAGCGCGGGTTGTGAAATTACCAAGCCCGCCTCGGCAAAATTTTCACTTCGCATTTCCTCTAAGGCATTTGCTGTGATGATGGCCGCTTTGGGGGCGCCCGTAGGAGACCGGTCTAAGCAAGAGTACCTTCTTCCGGACTGGCTGTTCGAGATTGAGCCGTGGCAGAAAAGGCTTTTTCTGGCAGCGTATTTCGGCGCGGAGCTTACTAAGCCTATGGCCATCGCACCACAGAGCTTCGGTATGCCAAGCTTGGGCGTGAACAAGAGCACGGCACTAGTGGGCAATGCGTACGCTTTTCTTGGCCAGATCAGGGATCTGCTGGAATCCCTTGGCATAAGATGTGCACAGCCTGTTGCTGCTGATGAGTATTTGTGCGCTGAAATAGACAGCAATACCATAGATGTAAAGCTCTCGATAGATTCTGAGGCCGGGAACCTCATCAAGCTTTTCGGCAACATAGGATATGCTTACAACAGCAAGAAACAGGAGATGGCAAGCCTTGCAGCATTATATCTCACATACCTAAAGGAAGCCAAATCGGGGGTGTTGCACGTGAAAAAGATGGCGAAGGCCATGTACGCTGGAAGCATTGGCATGAACAAGATTGCGGAGGCGTTAGACACGAGAAACACGGCAAAACCTTCCACGGGGTATTCCATGCGGTCCAATTGCGCTCCTCCGCGGGCTTGTGGCGCGGAGAGCTTTGATGAATTTTACAAATGGCACTCTGCCGGGGGCGGTTACGTTTACGACAGGATAACAGGTATTGAGGAGGTAGCATACAACGGACAGGTCTATGATCTTTCTGTGGGCCACACATTGCACAACTTTGTGGCCAATGGCACAGTGGTATCGAACTGCGGTGTAAGACTGATAAGAACCAATCTCGAAGCGGCTGACGTGAGGCCGAAAATAAGTCAGCTGATGGACTCACTATTCAAGAACGTACCGAGCGGCGTTGGAAGCAAGATACGGCTTGGAT
This sequence comes from Microcaldota archaeon, assembly GCA_964592765.1. Classification (GTDB taxonomy): domain Archaea; phylum Micrarchaeota; class Micrarchaeia; order Micrarchaeales; family Micrarchaeaceae; genus A-MIC-10. Next base: position 30,373 of record CAZQGC010000007.1, on the reverse strand, counting down.
TCACGCGGGCGGACCTGGACAAGGTCTCTGTCGAGGGGGTCGACTATGTGATAAAGAAGGGTTATGGGTTTGCAGATGACCTTGAAAGGATAGAGGAGAATGGAAGGATGGAGGGTGCGGATCCCAAAAAGGTGAGCGCCTTTGCAAAGGCGAGAGGAGAGCAGCAGCTCGGAACACTTGGTGCAGGAAACCACTTCCTGGAGGTGCAGCGTGTGGACAACATATTTGATGAGGGCCTCGCTAAAGCGTTCGGCTTGCACAAGGGGCAAATTGTAGTGATGCTACACAGCGGCTCGCGCGGCTTCGGTCACCAGATATGCAGTGATTACCTGGAGATCCTATCTGAATACCAAAGGAAGAACAACATCTCACTGCCCGATCCGGAGCTAGCCTACACTTACGTGGGATCCAAAGAGGCCGAGGATTACTTAGCGGCGATGCGCTCCGCAGTCAACTTTGCATTTGCAAACAGGCAGATAATGACCCATTCGATAAGGAAGAGCTTCGCCGAGACTTTCGAAAAGAGCGCGGACTCGCTGGGCATGGAGCTCTTATACGACGTGGCACACAACATAGCGAAGCTTGAGGAGCACGACGTCGACGGGAAGCGGATGAAGCTGTTCGTCCATAGGAAAGGGGCAACGAGGGCGTTCGGCCCGGGTAGCAAGGACATCCCGAGGATATATAGGGAATATGGACAGCCAGTCATAATACCAGGAAGCATGGGCACGGCGAGTTATGTACTTGCCGGGAGAAAGGAGGCTATGCTGGAAACCTTCGGGTCATCGTGCCATGGATCGGGGAGGACCATGTCCAGGCACCAGGCGATACGTGACATCCCAATGTCAAAGACATTCAGGGAGCTCGAAGAGAAGGACATAACAATACGGGTGAGAAGCAGGAAGCTAATCAGTGAGGAGGCGATGGAGGCGTATAAGAACGTGGACGAGGTCGTTGCAAGCATAGAGGGCGCCAACATCTCTAAGATAGTCGCCAAGATGGTGCCGATGGGAGTTGCAAAAGGCTGATTGCGAATTCGGTGCAGACACAGTCGATATTTTATATTTTGCAATATAACCCTTATTTGGGGTTTGGATGGCCGGATCGAACAGTGATTTCTGGAAGAGGCTTGGCTCAAGGATTGCCACATGTGATAGGAACGGGTTTGGGTCAGATTTTGATTCTTGGCCCGAACTCGCTCGCCGCGCATGGCGTGCTTCCAGCAAAGAAAAAATAAGCGGGCATTACTCAGATATTGTTTTTGCGGGCATGGGTGGCTCCGGAATAACTGGAGACATGGCATGTGACTATTCCATTGAGACCGGGTCCGGATTCCGCTTTCATGCGATAAAGGACTCGCACGCGCCCTCCTGGATAGGGAAGGGCACACTGGTAATTGGTGTGAGCTGCAGCGGCAATACCGCCGAAACCCTCTCATTCGTAAAAGAGGCTGCACGGCGGGGGGCCAAAGTACATAGCTTCGGATCTGGCGGGGCACTTGAGAAACTCTGTGGTGAGCTTGGCGCCGGCTTCACAAAAACCGAAAAGCTCAGCACCCCGAGATCCTCATTCCCGGGGATCTTCTTTGCGGTTATGAGGGCCCTGTCCGAAAATCGCTTACTGAACGTAAAGGCGGCTGACGTAGAAGAGACAATCGATGCGATGACCGTGGTAAGGAAACTTTCCCTGCAGAGGAATGACAGGAATGTAGCACTAAAGACCGCGAGGATCATTGCAAGCATATCGAATCCGCTTCCGCTCGTTTATTCTTCGTCCAGAATAAGGGCTGTCGGACTCAGGGTCAGGCAATCAATCAATGAGAACGCGAAGATGCACGCATTCAACGGCGAGATACCAGAGGCGTGCCACAACGACATAGTCGGATACGACTTCAGAGCCGGAAGGAGCAGAATGGCGCCGAATGCGGCCGGGCTCTTTCTTTATGGAGGAGATGAATCCGACGACACAAAAATGAGGCTTGATTTCTTCAAAGGCAGGATAATCAGAAGCGGCGGAAAGGCCTTCGAAGTTAGGGGAATGGGAAATTCGTACTTGAGTCGTGCAATCTCGCTGCTCTATACTCTTGAATATTTCACGTACTATCTCGCAGTACTGCGCGGAGTTGACCCACAGGCGATGTCCTCGATAACAGAGCTCAAGGACAGATTAGCGCATGTGAAGCACTAAACAGAGCGGCAGCTAAAGGCTGCGGTTTTGTGGAATGGGAAAAACCCATTCCACATTGCGGACGCCACTGGTCAATCTTCTTCCTCTGCGAGTTCCCTTCTCTCTCTCGCCAGCGAGGATGCAGCAAGTGCCACACTTTCCGCGTTCACGGTATCGAGCCCTCTAGCCTTTGCCTCGTCCGCAGCCCTTGTAGCTATGCGGGCAAGCTCTCTCTCGGTCAGCGCCCTGAGCGTACGTCTTGCCTCCTGGTCTGCGCTCTTTGCGCCTGCGGCCCTGAGGACCTCGCTCAATGCGTCTTCGCTTACCGCTCTCGCGTCCCTGGCACGGCTTTCCACCCTTCGCCGCCTCTCTTCCCTGCTTTCCCTATCCGATGCTCTCATTACATTCACCCCATTTATATTACATAAGAAAAATATAAAAGACAAAACCGGATACGGAAAAACGTATATATCTAGAATACAGAAGTTAATTTGGCGATTTTTTGGATGCTTTAAAATCCAACAAGGATAACAGCAAGCAGCTTCTCGATTACGTGAAGGAACCACACGTCAGGGCGATTGTTGCGCTGGCGATGCTACGCAAAAATATAGAACTGGGCAGTGAATATGTGGATGCACTGATAAAGGAGCTTGATGCACAGAAAGATTATGGCATCGCCGCGGACCTCGCAGGCAGGCTGAAGAGGGATGAACTAAAGTTGCAGTTCCTGGAAAAGCAGATGAATCTCCATGAGGAAAAGAAAGAGTATGGATTTGCGGCTACAATTGCGAAGGAACTTGGGATGACTGAACGCGCAATCACGGACTTTGACAAGGCGGGCTGGTTTCTAAGCGCCGCGGAAATCGCGAAGGAGAAAGGCATGGAAGAGGTGGCTAAGACACTTTACCTCAAGCAAATTTACGCGTATGAGGGCGAGGGCAAGATTTATCTGGCAGTAGAAACTGCAAAAGACGCAGGCCTCGTGGAAGAGGCCATTGGCGTACTCGTAAAAGCGAACCGCCCCGCCGAGGCAGTGCTGCTGGCAATGCAGAACAAGATGAAGGAAAAGGCCTTCGATATATACATCGAGGCCAAACTTTACAATGACGCAGAGGAATTCGCACATAAACACAAGATGGAGGGGCGGCTTGTGAGAGTATATGTAGACATGGCCACGGAGCAGGAACGCAAAGGCGAGAATGGGAGGGCAGGACTTCTTTTTGAGAAGGCGGGGCTGTATGACAAGGCGATTAATAATTATCAGAGATGCCATGATTTCGTTTCGGCAGCGCGCGCTGCGGATAAGGCAAACCGCACTGAAGATGCAAAAGCTTATGCGAGGATAGCGAAAATACTCAGGAAATCGATTTGAGTGAGATAGGTCTGCCGAATCGGATTAGGCTTTGGGGATATGGCGATATCCCGGAAATAGCCTACTTTTCAGCGAAGACGAGATAGGCGGTGTGCCAGACCCCTTTTGTTGAGGGCCGAGTCCCTTCCTTTCTGACGAGCATGTCTCTCACTATCGCCTCAAGCGTGACAGGCTCCTTGAAACCGACCTGCCCTAGCTTTTCTACAAATTTCTTGACCTGCTCGACATGCGGCAGGTATCCCGCTATGTAACCACCGGGTTTCAGTGCCTTATAGGCATTTCGTATCGCCTTGTCAGCGTTCGGCATATCAAGCGTCACGAGATCCACGTCGCGTTCGGGCACCTTTTTAGTGAAGTCTGCATTCTTTATAGTCAGGTTTTCAAGTCCTTCCGAAATCCGGTTTTTCTCGGCAACCTTGATGAAGTCCTCGCGGATGTCATAGCTCACAACGCTCTTGCATATCCTTGCCAGGGATATTGCCAACCAGCCGCTGCCTGTTCCGGCATCTACACAAAAGCTGTTCTTCCCAACGCCGGTATAGGCCAATATCATCCCTATGTCCTTTGGAAGTATCACTTGCGGTGACCTCTTTAATCTCCTGTAATGCTTTGGTATGTACATGATTTCACGCTTCCTACTTTTTCGTCTTTGTCCTTACCTTCGGTTTCGGCTGCGCTCCCTTTTCCTTGCCTTTCTTGATATGTTTCCGTTTCTTCGGCTCGGCTTTTTTGGGGTGCTCCTCCCGCAGCACGGCGGGTGTTGCGGCAGGCTTTTGCTCGAGCGCACGGGCAGCTGGCGCCAGGCCTTCCGGATTTGAAGATCCTGTCGTTTTCGAACCCCATTCCTTCTTTGTCACGCAGTTCGGATCCAGGTCCATCTCAAACGGCCTGCGGCCCTTCCGTATTACCTTTATTATCGGGGTCTTGCAGTATTCGCACGTTCTCCCCGTGGTCTCAATCTTCGCGTTTTGCGGTACCGAGTAGGTGTTCGTGCATTTTGGGTAGTTGGCGCATGCGGCGAACATCTTGCCTGCACGCGAACGCCTTATAACCAGGTCGCCCCCGTCGACAGGGCAGGTGCCGAGTTTTGATGCGCCACTGAGTGCTACCCTCATCATCTCAGATATCCTGTCTTTGTTAGAATCGAATGCCTTCAGCGCCTCAAGCAGCATTTCCTTGCCTTCACTTACCACGTCCCCCTCAGTCTTTTTGCCTCTGCTTATACCTTCCATGTCCTCTTCAAGCTTCCTTGTCGTCGCCTCATCTACAATCATGCTGCAATTCTCTTCAAGGGCCGAAAACACAGAAAGGCCAAACGACGTTGCCGAAAGCGGCGCACCGGTGGCGTAATTGCGCCTTATGAGCGTGTCTATAACTGCGGCACGTGTAGCCTTGGTGCCGAGATCCCTACGCTCCAGCTCTGCTATCAGGCCGGCCTTTGTAAAACGCTTTGGGGGCATGGTCTGCATTTTTTTAATTTCTGCCTTCTCGAGCCGAACCCTCTCACCTGCCCTGAGGGGTGGTAGCTGCTGTTCCGCAACCTGCACAAACGGGTAGATACTCAACCATCCTTTTTTCATTATCGCTGCGCCGGTCGCAGAATACCTCTCGTCACCGAATGAGATGACCACCCTCAAGCGGTTTACCATGGCGGCCTCTGAAAAGCAGCCCAGGAAGCGCCGAACTATAAGATCGTATAGTGATTGCTCTTCGGACGTCAGGCCCGAAGGCATTATGCCAGTGGGAAATATTGCAGGATGGGCCTCATCTTCCTTCTTGCCCTCCGTGGGTGTAAACCTCGATGCAACAATCAGGCTCTTCGCATGTGCCGCATAATCCGCGTTCTTTGCCAGTTCTTTTATTATCTCCTTTAAGCCCAGGGATTGTGGGAGCTTCTGTGATGATGTCCTTGGATATGAGATGTATGAGCGTTCGTAAAGCGACTGCGCGAGGGCAAGGGTCCGCGTAGGATCCAGCCTCAGTATCCTGCTCGCCTCCAGCTGGAGAGAGGTCAAGTCGAACGGAGGATAAGGATAAAGCGGCTTCTCCTGCGCATCTGAGCTCTCGACAAGTCCATCCGAATTGGAAGCAGTCTTGTCGTATGCGGACTTAGCCTGTGCCTCCTCAAACATGTCACCGCGGACATTCAGGAGCTCCACGCCATGAACGAATGACGCCACACGCCAAAACGGCCTCGGCACAAAAGCGGAAATCTCCCGTTCGCGTGTGGCAAGTATCGAGAGCGTTGGCCCTTGGACCCTGCCTATGCTCAATACATTCGACTTAGTAACATTCCAGCCATAGACTGCGCGGGTGAGCGCACGGCTCAAATTTATGCCCCACAGCCAGTCGAGCATATGCCTGGCCTCGCCGGCATCAAAGTTTCCTGTGTCGAGTGGCATGAGCTTCGCATATGCCTCCTGCAGGTCGTGGTCGGTTGTCGTAGAGAACTTCATCCTGCGTGCGGATGCCAACGCACGAACCGGATCACTAGAGCCAGCAAACCGTATTATGTTTGTGCCTATGACCGTGCCCTCTATATCAAAGTCGCACGCGTTTATCAGGGTCTCACAATGCGATGCAACCTCACGTATCACGTCAAGGTATTTCTTGGTAAACGCGGATGCGGGGCTTGCCTCGTAGGATGGGGCCCAGCGCACGTCTAGCACAGGATAGCCCCGTTCCTTGTTCGCCTGCGTTATCGTAAACAAATGGCCCACCGCTGCAACGACGTAGACCTTGCCGGACTTGCCTTCAAACTCATAGTAACTGACCTTCTCCCTGCTGACTGAGCGCCGCTCATTGCCGCGCCCCAAAGCGGCAGCTATCCTTGCTGCAACGCTCGGTTTTTCCGAAATGATAAGTGTATCCATAGAAGATCTCCGCTCAGTGCCTTCTGCGTCGCGAAGCCTTCACACGCTTTTGCACCCTTCGTGCGGCTCCGGAAAATGCAGTAGGTGCCCGGTGAACCCTAAAAATGTGGAATACCTCGTGCCCAAACTTCTCCGGATTTGATATATACCATCCATTAAAAAACGCGATGGCAAGGGCGGTGAAGATGGCAATGTAGAAGGCCGTGTTTCCCCCGTAGTATATAAATATGGTTATTGAAATTATTGTAAATATTACCACAAGCAGCGAGGATATGATTTCGAGATTTTTCCTTTCCATTTGCGCACCGGCGGTCTGTTGAATATTTATTTAGTTATATTTATAACACTTATTGCTGCGCTCATAGCGTCGGCCGCGCAGTTGCTCTTTAAAAAGGGACTCCACAAGAAGATAACAGGCATGGAAGACTTCTTCGAGCTACTAAAGAAGCCGATGATGCTTCTCGGCGTGTTCGGCTACGGAATCAGCCTCTTGATATACTTGTACGCCCTGAAGCAGGCACCGCTCTCGCTTGTGTATCCGACATTCGCGAGCACGTTCGTCTTCGTGTATATCATATCCATGATATGGCTGCATGAAAAGTTCAGCGCGATGAGGGCGTTGGGTATAGCACTCATATTCTTCGGCATACTGGTAATAAGCTTCTCGGTGTAGTGGTTACATGGGAGTCGGAAACGAAGGCAAGGCGCGCAACATCCTGTTGCTCCTCGGATCAACATTGCTCGGCGCAGTGGGACAGTTCCTGTTTAAGTACTCGTTCCTGGGCGGTGGATTCTATATGTTCCTCCTGCTCGGCCTATTCGCGTACGGGCTCTCGACCGTGATTTATTTCTATGTACTCAGCAGGGTTAGCCTCACCTGGGCCTATGGCGTGGGCGGCCTGGCTTACATATTCGCCGTAATACTTGCAAATTTCATAGAGGCAGTGCCACCCATAAGATGGATTGGTGTGGTAATCATCACTGCCGGCGTGCTTCTCATCGGGATAAGCTAGCTGTCCGAACCCTTTACTCCCTCATTTTTTGTTCGCTCCGGTTTTCTCCTCGGCAAACCTACCTTCCGCAATTCTTGCAGAGCCGCCTCCGATGAAACTTGCGTTCGGATTAATTTTCCCAATTTGGGCCTTTACGAATTCGGATGCCGAAACACCCGAGTCCCTTCCGGAGATGCAGACTATCTCTAGGGCGCCGTTGTAAAGGAGTACGACAAGCTTCGGCATGCGCTCCGCCAGCTCGTTTGCTATGCTGCGCAGCATTTGCCTGCCATAATGGAGCCCCAGGATAATCATTTTGCCGTCTTCAGCCGACGCAGCTATCCGTTCAACCTCGCCGCTAACAACCTTGCTAGAGAGCTCCTTTCCGAGGGCTCTCAACGATTCAAGCTGTGCGGCTATACCAGGAAGACTGTCTGCGAGTGCGCCGATTGACTGAAAATATGTCATACCAGAGAACGTTTCCTTGTAGTCGTCCAGCAATGAGAGGCCGCGCCTCGATTTATCCTCCAGGGCAATGAGCCTATCGAGAAGAGCGGGGCCCGCAACGAACTCGAGCCGGTCTATCCCGTCATGTATCCTAGATGCACCTATTATCTTAATGAAGCCGAGCATGCCCTCTCTACCCATGAGATGCAGGCCGCCGCATGCCTCTGCGTCAATTAGCTTACCGCTGAGGTCGCGTATTTCAACTATCCTGAGCCTCCCAGCGGGCGCACCATGACCCTGGTATATTGTGAATCCGAAAAGCCGTTCTGCTTCATTTCTTTCGTATTCGGACATCTTAACCCTTATGCCTTCAGTTACGTACAGGTTTGCCCTCTCCTCTATCTTTCTAACATCTTCTGCGGACAGGCTCTTGTAATGCGAAACGTCTATGTGCGCCTTATCTGGGCTCTTTTTTGCACCCTCCTGCCATGCATGCTGCCCGAGGACCGCCCGCGCCGCTGCACTCACGATGTGTGTCGCAGTATGGTGTGCCATGAGCCGTGCTCGCCTTGCCGAATCTACCTCGCACTTTACGGACATGCCCTGCTGCAGATCCATCTGCCCGTCTATGATGTGGACTATGACGCCCAAAACGCTCTGTACATCTTTGACCCTAAATCCGCCAATCGTGCCGCGGTCTGCCTCCTGGCCCCCACCCTCTGCATAGAATGGGGTGCGGTCAAGCACTACTGCATTGCCAATGACCTTAATCACATTAGCATCAGCAGATTCCTGGAGTGAATAGAAAAGCTTCTCTGTCTTTGGAAGGCCTTCTACATCGAATGCAGGCGCCTTCCCGGCCGCCTTCCTGCCCTCAACAAAATCGCCCTTCACAACCTTGGAGTAAAAGTTCTCAGGTATCTCGACCTTCATGTTCTTCGACGAGGCGACAGTCGCAACATGCTCTGGGGTTATCCCGTAGCTCTCGTAGAGCAGCTTCAGCGTGGCGGAATCCATGGACGTTCCCTTTTTCAGCATCGAGTCCAATGCAGCCGATGCCGCACGCTTCGTGTTCACATGGCGCTGCCTTTCGAGTTCTAGAATCTCCTCCATCTCGCGCTCGTCCTTGAGGAGGTTGCCATAAAGCCCTTTCAGCGAATCGGAGTGTATACGCATAAGCTGCATCAGGTCTATGTCCAAATTGTATTCCTCCATGAGGTCGAATGCGCGTCTCAGTATTATCCTCAGATTGTAGCCGCCCCCGACATTGCTCGGCAGTGCGCCGTCACTTATACCGAAGAGCAGGGTCCTCGTATGGTCGGCAATTGCGTATGCAGCCTGCATCGGCCTTATCACGCCCAGGTACTGCTCACGGCTGATTCCGGACTTTGACAGCAGCTCCTGCTCATAATGCTTTGCATCATTGAGTTCACCCACGTCAACATATCCAGCTATCTCTGCGACCTTCCGGTATAGCTTTGCGTCTGGCTTTATGCCAGCAGTCTTGTGTATGTAATCCAGCGCCTTGGGGAATGCGGCATCGTAGGCAGTATCCTTACCGCTCTTGAACCAGAGCAGGCGCTCAAATCCCCAGCCGACGTCCACGACCTTTCCGGGCAACTCCTTCACGGCACCGTTTGCATATTCGAACTGAGTAAAAACGCTGTTGACTATCTCTAGCCCGTTCGCAAAACTTTCCAGCGAGGGGCCAAATTCCGAGAAGTCACCCATTGCCCAGACGTCCTCCACATAAGTCAAATCCTCCTTTTTGACTCCGAGATGCTTCGTAAGGAACTCGTAATTGAGCTCTATCGTGCGATCACGCCAGTAGCCTGCCTTTGGATAGTCAAACGCGGTCTGGTTCGCCATCATGAATGAGGTAAAGTGCCTTCCTGTTATTCCGACATTTGGTATGTCGTTGAAGCGCATACACATTTGGGGCACGAGGAGAGGATTTGCTGGATACTCGAACGCCATCTTGCCGTTCTCTATGCGCTGGAAATCCTGGATTCCGGCTATGGTAAAGTACAGGTCCTGCCGCCACCTGCTTACAACAGGGTACCTCTCAATTATGCCATGCCCCTCGCTCTTGAAGAACGACGCAAACGCCTTCCAGAAATCAACGTAATCCACGCCAGATTGATTATCACGTATGAAGCTGTACGGCTCGTGCTCGGAATCGCCGCAGTAATCCTTGCTGCCGGCAGTCCAGAAGTACTTGCCACAGCCCTTGCATTTTCTGCGCTCGAAGCCTTCGGACTCGAACAGCTTTGTACTGTAGTAATCCTTGTAATCCTTCCCAAACCGCTCACGGAGAGAATCCTTGCTAAGCGTGCCGCTCATTTGCTCCCACCGCCCGTCCACCATACTTTGCACCGGTCACCGAAAAATACGCACATCTTGCATTTCCAGTTCTCAGCCTCTGGAACAGGCATAGCCTCCCGCTCGCCCCTCCAGTACTTGAAGAGGTATTGCTTTGCGCCTTCCAGTTCCGTCCGCTCGTAGTCAAACCTATGGACCTTTATGATCTGGTGGGTGAACTGATTCCTGTAGCGCAGATAGAGGCTATCACTCACATTTCCAATGCCTCCGAGCATTGAGAAGAAGCGCTCCTGCACCGATAAGACGCTCCTTATCCCGACGTCAACTCCGAGCGCGTCGAGTTGGCGCTCGAACTCCTGGCTGATTACCAGCCTTGGAGTGCCAAAGGCCTTGGAAAAATCCTCGCTTTTGTATGCCCCTTCAGCAAGGTCGCCGAGTAGCTGCCTGTAGAACATTACCTGCACTTTGTTCGGCATCATCTGCGCCTCTGTAGGGGGATCGTCCTTGCCGCGCGTCTTGTCCTCGATTATAGTCACCCCATCATCCTTTATGTCGAGTTCATCGACCTTGCCGCCTATGTCGAAGCCGTCTATGCGCCCGAAGACGTTCAGCTCGCGAGTCTTGCCGTTCTTGCCAAACTCCTCGAGGGCAGCACAGTTCGTGTAGAGGATCTTGTAGACGTAATCCGCATAGCTCTTAGTCTCCAGGACTATCGGCACGTGCGTCTCGTTTTCGAGGATCTCATGGATCTTGGTGCCGCTCTTCTGCGCTTCCGAAGCCTTCTCGCCATAGAGGTATCTAAGCTCCATCTGCTTCTCGCACCAATATTGGGCGGCGAAGTCGGTTACCCGTATGCTCCGTCGCTTCAATCTCGTAAGGGCATTCATTCAGCCCGCCTACCAATCGTCATTGCAATGAAAGCTCAGCGATTACCTCATTCATCACGACCTAATAATCTGCAAAAAGGAATAATAAGCTTAACTGCGGCAGTGGGAACACCACATATGCTGGATATCCCCATGCGGGCAGGCATTATGCGGGGCGGCAGGCATATTGTGATTTCTATTTTAGCCTGTCAAGAAACTCACGCATGTCCTTCAGTAGGTATTTTGGGCGTTCCGCCTCTAGCGCCTCGTAGCTGTCGAACCCGGAGGCGAGCGCGCAGCAGTCTATCTTGGCAAGCCTTGCACAGAGCACATCGTCAATCATGTCGCCTATATAGAGCGTGCGTGCTCTGCTTGCACCAAACTTCCTTATTATGGCATTTATACCGGCGGGATTCGGCTTCAAATATCCGAGCTCCTGTGCGCTTACGAGCGCCTTGAAATAATGTCGTACCCCGAGAACACGAGCCTCCTTGCTGACACGCCAGTATGCACCATTGCTGAACAGGACTGCCTCCCTCTTGCCCTCTTCAATTAGGCGGAGGACATCTAACGAACCGTCCTGAAGCTTCGGTGCAAACAATAGCATGAGCACGTCTGCTATGGATTTGTATTCCTCGCTTTCGCGCGCCTCGCGTTCCTCGCGGGCCTTGAGCTTCACACGGAGGTTGGCGAGCGCCCTTTTCCTGCTCGCCGCCTTTTTCTTGAGCCAAAGGAGATTTATCGTCTCATTCAGTTTATTGATGATTTTTATGTTTACCAGCGTGCCATCCCAGTCGAATATGAAAAGGTCGTACTTCTGTAGGAAGCCTTCCCTGTGGATGTGGCTCATGCTCCCCACACCACTTCCAGACTGGGCTTCATTGGTACGGCGCGCTGCGCCCTCTGCGACGAAGAAGTAGCCTCCTTCTCAATCGTAACCGGGGCACCCAGCTTTGACGAAAGGTACTGCACGGACTCAACAAATGCCTTAAACGCAGTATCTTGGCCAAAGCGAACCTTCTCAACAAGGATCTTTGGATTCTTGAACTGCGACAAGTACTTGGCGAGCTTCTCCTTATCTGTCGAGCCTATCTGATCGATGACGCCACTTATGCTTTTCTTCTCGACTAGGAGATTATACGCATCGAATTTCCACTGATTTGCTATTATTATTTTTATGCCCACAACTTTCTTTCCGGCATTGGCAGGTATCTTTCTGCTGAGCTCTATAGCGCTCACGGCATCCTGTAGCGTCTCTGATATGAGCTTCTCGGAACCCTCAATCATCTCGTTCACCATGTCGCCGTCTGCAGCGGGCCACTGCCCTTTTGCGAGCAGAGTCTCATTGCCCAGGGCGTGCCAGAGCTCCTCGGCGGTGTGCGGCATTACGGGAAACAGCATCTGCGAGACCTTCGACAGGTAATCGTTCAGCGCCATCCTGTTGGAACCGCCGCGCTCGTGGTAGTACTTGAGCTCATTTACAGATGCGTAGAATATCTCGTTGTATGCGCCCTTCAGCATTATCGCATCCATATACCTCGTCGCCGATGCTATCTTCGAGTTCAGCTTCGAATAGAGCCAAAAGTCTATGCCCTTCAGCTCACTTCCCCTGGAGAGCTCCATGCCGGTCACTTCCGAGAACAGGAACTCAATCCTCGAATCAATCCCTTTTATTGCATTCTCGCCGAAGTCGGTGTCGGCATCAAGATCGGCTGAGGCGACGACCGCCATCTTCACCGGATCGGAGCCGTATTTTGCCAGGGCCCGACTGAGCGGAACTATGTTGCCTATGCTTTTGCTCATCTTTTCCCCATCCATCATCACGACGCCGTTGGTCACTATCTGCTTTGGCCAGAACCTTTCCGGAAAAATGGCGACATGGTTGAACACATACATAGTAAGGTGATTGTAGACAAGATCGGAGCCGGAATGCCTTGACGTAAATCCATACCAATACTCGAAGCTCTCCCTGCAGCGTTTCAGCAGAGGTTCAGAGAGGCCTGTGGCCGCAGATACTTCGGACGGATCCCCTTCCGAGAGGAACACGTAATCGAAGAACGCAGGCTTCATGTTCTCTGGCACCGCGTGCGTGCCCTTCAGCAGGTCGTATATAGTATAGAACGCCATGTATATCGTGGAATCCGAAAGGGACTCTATCATGTGCTCGCGATTTTGGGGGAACCTTGTGCCGAGGCCCTGCGCGCGCTCCGCGGCCCTCGCGTCTATCCAGCTTACCGTCGTCTCATAAGTATGCCTTAGCTTCTCCGGGAAAAGCTTCATCGCGGAAAGCTGTTTGACGGCAAGAGCCTTCCAGTCCTTATTCCCATAATTTATAAACCACTGGTCCTCGACTATCTTAACGACAACCGCCGTGCCACATCTGCAAAATACGGGTTCATCATTCGCTATAACATATAAGTGCAACGCTTTCCCTGCATTTTCCAAGTCATTTGTTATCTTGCCCCTGGCCTCCGCCTCGGAAAGCCCCTTGTAGTCGCCAACCAGCATCGTGCCGGCACGGGCCTCTTCTTTGTACAGGCGTTTCGTGGCTTCTTCTATCGCCCGGTCATTGCTGCCTTCCGACCAATTGAATACACCGAGGTACACGAGGGAGGGCAAGTCATCCTGCTTTGCACCATTCGGCAACCCTATCACCTTCAGGTACGGTTCCTTCGGGACTTCTGCACCTGCGAGCTCCAGGCGCTTCAACGCCACATAATCGAACGGAGCATGGGCAGGCACAGACATAACGATGCCGGTACCGAATTCGGGCTTGACAAAGAAGCCTGCAAGAATCGGAACTTCGTCGTTCGTAATCGGATTTACCGCTTTCTTTGAAAGGAGTTCTGCTCCTGCAACCTCCCGCACAAAAGTTATCTTAAACTGGTTTGAAAGCCGCTCGGCCGCATCTTTGGAAAGGTAGTAGTGAATCCCTTTTACTTCTGCCTCTATGTATTTCGCACTACTGTTGACAAAAAGGTTCGTGGTTCCATAGATGGTTTCCGGCCTGTAGGTGACACACGGGAAATACACATCATTGTCACGGTCCTTGAACTTCACGGCAACGACGCGTTCTATCTCCGGCTGCACATCATGCTTCGTATCATGCTGCCCGACGGCATTTCCTTCATTGGGGCACCATCCGACCGGATGCGGACCCTGTATCAGAAAGCCTTTCTCCTTAAGCTTGCCGAATTGCCATTCGACCATCTTGCTGAATAATGGGTCTATCGAATCAAACTTGCGCCTCCAGTCTATCGAGAGGCCGGCCTTCCTGAAACTAGACTCTATCTCCTTGCTAAAGTAATCAGCTATGAACATCGGATCCGTCATCCTCTCGATATCCGCTTTGTCTATGAAATATACATTCGCAAGATCGTTGATCAAGTCGCGGTCCTTGTCCGCAACGCGCTTCGCGATTGCGAGTATCGGCGTGCCGGTCTTGTGGAAACCCATTGGAAAAAGCACATTGTATCCGCGCATGCGCATATACCTGGAATAGGCATCCGCTGTGCCATAGGTCCTGAAGTGCCCTATGTGCAGCGGAGAGTTCACGTAAGGCCACGCGGCAGTCACAAGCAATGCCTTCCTCTCGTCGGGCTCGGCCTCGTACACCATCGCATCCTTCCATGCCTTCTGCCATCTTTCTTCCAGTTTTCCGTAGTCCATCGTGACCATCCAAGATACAATTACTGAATTAAAGCAGAAAAGATATATCCTTTTTGTAATATATAATAAGAGGTGCGCCGATGGAATTGCTCGTTTTGAGAGTGTGCAGTGTACTCGCCATAGCCGCAGCCTATGCGCTTTTCGACGTATTAAACAACAGAAACGTGCCTGGCCAATTCGCTTATGGGACAGTCGCATATGGCGGCGCGCTCACGCTGCTCTACCTCAATTATTACACGATCCTGCTCAGCTTTGGCGTCGCGCTGGCGGTCTTCGGCTTCGGATACTTCGTTTATAGGATAGGCCAGATAGGCTTTGGGGACGTGACAGAGTTCGTATCGCTGTCGCTGGTGCTCCCGTTCCTTGCCTATCCGTTGAATGGGGTCTGGCAATTCAACATACCGTTCATAGTTTCGGTCCTGATCGCCACGGGCGTCGCGGCCCTCGTGTTCGTGCCGGTGGTTTACATACCAAGGGCAGGAAAACTCAGGCACTGGAAGGGGACATTGTTCAACAAGAAAACCGCAATAAAGGCGGCGGCCATCGCGGGGGCATATACCGCATTCGGCATAACCCTTGCCGTAATGAATGTGATTAATATTTATAGTATAGTAATCTTGGGCGCACTCGGTGCGGGTTCGTTTGCAACGGTGCTCTTTGAGCAGGACATAACTAAGTCGATGATCCGGTACCTAAAGCCGTCGGAGCTCGAGGAAGAGGACATGATTGCGATCAACATGCTGAGCAGCAGCGAAAGGAGAGTGTTAAAGAGGAAGTTCAGGCACTTCGGGCAGCTCGTTACCAAAAAGATGCTCAAGGAGATGCGGCAGCAGGATGTGAAGCTGCCCGTTTACAGGAACGGAATACCGTTCGCGATACCGATACTTGTAGGGGTAACGCTGTCAATCCTATTCGGTAATGTGATAATATTGATCTTGTGACATCCTAATCAGCAAGCGTTACGGAACAAACAACGATATGGTGCCAATAGGTCTCTGGTGGGGGGGTTTCTGTTTCTCGGCAGTTCGTTTTCATACCACCGCTAAAGCACGTGGGATTTCCTGTTCATGTTATTAATTCGGTCCTCCGCCACCATACATTCCGCCGCCAGAACCGGGAATTTCGCAATATGCACCATACATATTTATAGGATATGGAGTGGTGGATGCCCATGCTCCAACACCTGTATTGGAAATGGGGGCATAATAAACAGATTTGGCAAAACTTGAAATGTATGCGCCCACGCAATAGATGTAGCCATTGGAGATTGGGCAGCCCACATCCACTATGGAGATAGGGTAACGGGTGGTAGAGACCCAAGTCCCTATACCGGTACTAGAGATAGGTGCATAATATACCTGATCTTCGGGAGATGCGCCATATGTACCTGCGCAATATATGTAACCGTTGTATACCGAGCATCCTGCATTTTCCATCGCTACGGGATAGCTTGTTGAGGCGGTCCATGTACCTACTCCAGTGCTTGAAATTGGCGCGTAGTAGACTTGGGTATAGGGGGATGCGCCAGCAGTGCCGACACAATAGACGTAGCCGTTGGAGATTGAACAGCCTGTACTGTAAATTGGTATAGGATAACTTGTTGTTGACGTCCAGGTGCCTATTCCGGTAGTTGAAACCGAGGCATAGTAGACTTGGGTATAGGGGGATGCGCCATAAGTGCCGACACAGTATATATAACCATTATAAATGGAGCACCCAGATGATCTCACAGTTATAGGATAGCTTGTTGAGGCGGTCCATGTACCTACTCCAGTGCTTGAAATTGGCGCGTAGTAGACTTGGGTATAGGGGGATGCGCCATAAGTGCCGACACAGTATATATAACCATTATAAATGGAGCACCCAGATGATCTCACAGTTATAGGATAGCTTGTTGAGGCGGTCCATGTACCTACTCCAGTGCTTGAAATTGGCGCGTAGTAGACTTGGGTATAGGGGGATACTAGTTCAGTACCCACGCAGAAGATGTATGGTATTGTAGTTTGGATTGTAGAGATTGTTGTGGTGGAAGTGGTGGAAGTGGACGTGGTGGAAGTGGTCGGAAGCGTCAGTGTGGTAGAGGTGGATGCCGTCACTGAAGTTGATGTCGTAGTGGTGCTCGTGGTCTGCGTGGACGTTGGGGGTATCGTCGATGTGAGCACTAGATTTGAGGTGGTGACTTTCTCGACAACCGTGCCTAGCGCAGAGCTGGTAAACCCGGTATCAAGCGTCGTATAGTTGACAAACAGGTAGCCATTGTAGACGGCACCCGAGCTACCGGAAAACGGGACGGTGCCGGAATAGCACTGAACTGTGAATGTAGCGTTGCTTCCTGTGATCAATGTCCTTGGCGGGCTCACCGCAATCATGTTGCCTTGTGTCTTGTTGCTGCCGCAGCCAATCGCAGTTATGTTAATCGTATACTGCATGGATTGCTGTATCGTCACCAGGAGCAGACCGTTTGTCGACAGGATTGCGGTCTGGCAATTCAGGTCCCCAGACAGAACACATTCGGAACTTGTAAGGAAATTCTGGTTAAATACACCAAGACTGTAAAGCACGGCGGCCGCGATGCCAAGCAGCATTATTGCCCAGCCATACGTTATGAGGTACTCCATCGCAGACTGTGCTTTGATTTTGTGCCGCATGCAATTACATTAATGCATTAAATTCAACAAATAAAAGGCTTGCGCCAGTACCACCTATCGCAACGAGACAGGAGTTTTAACACAATCTCCCGAAGCATAAAATTTCCCAGGCAGAACAGCAAGATTTCTGGAGTTGGCACTATCTACACGGATACGGTAAAGGGCGTGTGCCATAAAGCTTCCAAACACCCGCGCGGTAGGGGAAGACGGGCCCGCACCGGGCAGGCGTGACGGCAGTTCATTATGCTGCAGCCGTATACAACAAAAAGGCAAATTACAAGGGGTGCACACATCAAATAGCAAGGTATTTTAGGTTGTACGTTGATATTGATAGATATGGTGGTCTGATGGATATCGTGGACAATGCGCTCAACCAACCCGTGATGAACGAAAATTTCGATGATAGCATATTTAAGCCGCGGATAATGGTCTGCGGAGTCGGCGGGGGCGGCAGCAATACAGTCAACAGGATAAGCAAGCTCAATGTCCGTGGTGCGGACCTTGTCGCGTTTAACACCGACAACAAACACTTGAACAGCCTCGATCCGCAGATAAAGAAGCTGCTCATCGGCGGTTCGCTCACAAGGGGGTTAGGCGCCGGAGGCTTCCCGGAGATAGGCGCGAAGGCGGCGGAGTACTCGCGTAGCGAGATAAAAAGCGCGATACAGGATGCCAACCTGGTATTTGTGACTGCGGGCATGGGGGGCGGAACCGGAACCGGAGCTGCACCGGTGATTGCGGAGGCCGCGAAGGAGAATGGTGCTATAGTCATAGGCATAGTCACATTCCCGTTCGCGCTTGAGAGGATACGACTCAATGTAGCACGCGCAGGGATAGAGAAGCTCAGGAAGGCGTCTGATACACTCATAATAATAGACAACCAGCGGCTTGTCACACTCTATCCGAACCTTGCACTCGAACAGGCATTCAGGGTCGCTGACGAGGTTGCGTCGCACGCGGTAGTGGGCATCACTGAGACGATAACGCAGCCGAGCATGATAAACCTCGATTTCGCAGACGTGCGGAGCATAATGAACAACGGCGGAATAGCAATGATAAGCGTCGGCGAAGGCAGAGGTACAAACAAGGTCGACGACGTCGTAAATAACACGCTAAAGAATAAGCTGCTCGATGTGGACTACGAGGCTGCGACGGGCGTACTGTTGCACATAACGGGAGGAAATGACCTTACTCTTGGAGAAGCCAACGAAATAGGGAGCCGCATAACTGGGGCAACTGCACCAAATGCGAATGTGCTCTGGGGCGCAAGGATAAACCCAGAATACAAGGATAAGGTCGAGGTCATAGCCATATTCACAGGAGTCAAAAGCCCGTCGATAGTCGGTAGTGATGAACCGCGCAGTGAGGGCGACTTCGGATTGCAGGGAGTGTAATCGGAGAGCCACCACAGATGCGGCCGGGCCGGCGCAGATAGGGATTATGCACCCTGTTTTTGCGTGTACCACAGGTCTGCTTGTCACAGCGCACGGTTAAGTCAGGGAGACGCTTGTCGGACTGTGCGCCTCTTTGTCCCTTTCGAGCACGTATACTGCTGCGCCGCCTATCTGCTTGAGGGCTTCATCGTGCGTTATTACAAATACCTGCTCAACTACGTGCGGAAGGCGGTCACCAAGCACGTTTATAAGCTTCTCTATGCCATTTGAATCGATGTTGTGCGTCGGCTCGTCGAGTATCAGCCATCGCAAGTTCGGGACTATTACCATGGAAAGGGCAATTCGCATTGCAAGCGAGGCTATGCTGCGTTCTCCCCCACTTGCTATCGTGTCTATCGGGATCCAGCTGTCGGCATCGCCAATGCGTACATTAGCCTCAAGGAGATAATCATCCTTCTTGGCCTCAAGCCTTATCCCAGAATAGTCGGCGTACGGATAAAGCTCCGGCCATACGGACTGTATTATCTCATTGAGTGAATTGACGAGCCTGTTGCGCAGTATCGCCTCTGTTTCCACAAGCGACGTCTTAAACTTATTCATGCTATGAAGCAGGTGCCGCCTCGATTCAATTCTGAGCTCTGCCCTGCCGACTGATTCAATGCTCTTCTTCTTGTCGGCAAGCTGGCTGTCGAGGCTTATCAGGAACTTCGCATTGCTGTCGTGCTTCGAGAGGGCTTCGCTGAGGCGCACCATGATGCTGGCAAGTTCTGACTGCATACCGTCTATCATGCCCTGGTCCACCCCGATTGCGGCATCAGCCTTATGTGCCTCATCGAGCTGTTTTCCGAGGGTGGCTATCCGCGCCGAATATGAGCGTATGCTCTCCAGCTTCTCAATATCGGATTCGAGCCTTGAGACCCGTTCCGCAGTGCGCTTGAGCTCTGCACCCTTTGCATCAAACAGCTTCGCCGCCTCCTCGTGCTTCTTTGCAGCAGCCTCCCTCTCGGAAGCCAGCCGGTCCGCATCCGCCTGTGTGGTCGAATAACCTAGCAGCCTTTCCTTTTTGGACACAGCCGCATCGAGCTGTTCCTTGAGTGCCCTTGCCGCGCCTTCCTCAGCCTTGAGCTTCTGGCCGTTAGAGGAGATTGCGTCCGCAAGGGCCTTTATCAGCCCCTCCTTCTGCGCCTTCAGGGAAATGCGCATCTGATCGGTAAGCTCCCGCTCGCAGAGCGGGCAGGTGCCGAGATGCTCTTCAAGCTCCGCAGCCCACCTTGTTTCCTCGGCTAGCTTGCCTTTGTCGGATAGGATGGCAACCCTGAGAGACTCCACGGCAGCGGCACTCTCCCCGAATCCCTTTGCGAGCCGGTCCGCATCCATGCCTTCCAATTCCTTCACGAGCTTCGAGCGCTCGGCGAGTTCCTTACTGGCTTGCATGAGGGCGGCCTCCTTGCTAGAGAGTAACTTCATTGCCGCGCGCTCGGCTTCCCTGAGCGCATCCTGCTCCGTTTGGCCCCCCTTCAGTAGGCTTCTCTGTACAGCCAGCTCCGACCGGACCGCGTCACCATCAAGCCCAAGGGCCTCAAGCTTCGCCAGCTCGGCCTTGAGTGTCCTAGTTTCCGATGCAACCTTAACAATCTCGTCGGCAAGCTTCCGCTTGCGGTCGAATTCCTTGCGGAGCGCTGCGAGGCGCCCAGACAACAGTGTTTCCTTTTCCTTGAGTTCTGAGCGCGCTTTCGAAAGCTGCTCCTGCTCGGCTGCGTATGCAGCGCGCTCGGCCTCGAGCTTGCGCAGCTGCACGGCGAGTTCGGATACATTTATGCTTGATAGCATATTTGAATCTTCATCTATAAGCGCACGTATGCTGTTGACGAGCGATGTTGAATTCTCTTCGGCGCGTGAGAAGCTGTCAAGGCCGAGCATCTCATCTATCGCCTTCTTGCGCTCGCCTTTCGCAAGATCCAAAAAATAGTCTATGCGGTTCTGCTGCGCGTATATCGCCCTCGAGAATGTATCGTAGTTGACTTTCAGCAGACCCTCCACGGCCTCGTTTACGCGTTCTGGCTGTGTCTGCAAGTACTTTCCGTCTTTCGCTATCGACGCTTCGCTGGAGGATGAAGCGGATATCTTCCTCCTTATCATGTATTCAGAACCGTCAATCGAGAGGCCGAGCCGCACCTCGGCGAAATCCTCCGTTTTTGGACGGTTCGTTATGAGGCCCGCGAGCGTCACCCTCTTGCTCGCTAGGTCCGGGAACGAGCCGAAGAGGGCAAATGAGATTGCGTCCATTATCGAGCTCTTCCCGGCGCCCATTATGCCTATGAGTACATTGACACCCCCGCGAAAGTCAATCTGCGTATGCCTGTGGGTCTTCCAGTTGTACAGTTCTATGGACTTTATCATCTGAAGCTACCGCTAAGATATGAAAAGAAAAAAATAAATGCTGCACATTCCGGGATTGGAGCCTTCAGACAAGGGTCTCGTCCTCGACCTCGATCTCGCTAATCCCGCCAATCCCCTTGAGCGATGCCTCGAGCTTCGAAGAATCTGTCTGGGTGTTGTCATAAAGGAACATAACGCGTATGACTTTTATCCCAAAGGCGACCTCGTCTACGCGTATGTCCTTTGGGGAAAACTTCTCCTTTACACCCTGGACCACTTGGTCCAGCCTGCCGTCCTCAGCATAAACCCTGAATATTACGGATACCATTGACATATTATGGCCCTTCAAAACCGCATTCGCTACACTTGTAGCCATTCGATATCTCTCTGCAGTGATGGCATCTCACTATGTGCCCCTTCCCGCAGGTTGGGCACTTGAACTCTGTATAGTCGCTAGTAAGCCTACCGCAGGACACACAGACCTTTCCCGGCATTATGTCTACCATGCTTATTTCACCTTTTGATTCTCTTTTGCCTCAGTGGCGCAACACTGCGACTTTCCGAACTCGAATTGCTAATTTTCATTATATGGAACGCTATGATTATTAATAGTATCAGTATGATGACGCAAATGAAGAACATTATCGTAGCTTCCGCGGCTATTATCAGCACTAGTTTTGAGGTATCAATGCCCTTAAAAGTGGCGGACTGCTGCGGGGTCTGGCCGGATGGCACATACTGCACCAGGTTCTGGCTTATGATTTGCGTATCATTGCTGAGTTGCTGCGCGAGGAGGGCAGTCGTATACGCCTGTTGTGCGTAATATGGTGCCATTGTCGAGTTTGATAGCTTTGCTTCCTGGACATAGAAATCTGCTTCGTTGGCGAACTGCGTAGCCCATAAGCCAAAATTCGAATCCGCTGCAATCGAAGAGGCATTCTGCAGCATCGCAGCCTGAGTCAGGTTGGAACTTAGCGCGCCGCCAGCAAGCACGTATGCATAATCGGCATCTAGGATTGCGAGTGCGTAGTTGCCCTGCTTGAACGCGGACTGTGCAGCCTGCAAGTACATGCCCCCGTCCGCCGAAGCGCGGTTTATCCTTAAGGCCGCGAGGTCGTGCATGGCCGGTGCCTGTTCCGATGGGGAACCGCCAATTGATGAGGCTATAGAGTACATCTCCTGCGATGAATGGCACCATGCGTTGGCCTCGCCGATAGAATAGAGCGCGCTGTCGAGCATGTCACTATCGCTGACGCTCTGGTTGTAAACCTGGACCAGGCCTGATACCGTAAGGTTGCCCCATTGCTGCCTCAGCTCGCCGCCCAGCACGTACTCGTAGTTGGACGATGTAAGCTGCGGAGCTGCAAGCATAGAGCAGTAATCTGCAGTGCCAGCAGCCATGCTATATCCCTGGCTTATTGTGACCGCATGGTTCGAAAAGAGGAACGCGCCCAGATAATCGAGGAACGCAAAGTCCGCGCCGAGGTAGTTGTAACCTTTCGCCGATATCATGCGGCTCTCATTGAGCTGCGCAAGCATTTGGCTGGAAGAGGACTGCATTCCGGGATTCGAAGCAACCTGCCTTATCTCTGCCTCAGTAAAGTTGAACGTGAAGCGGGAGAGATTGGCAAACTGCCCCGCTGCGCACTGGTTAGAACAGCGGATGGTGAAATTGCCTATTGACCCAACCTTATAATCGGTATAGAAATTGTATATGGAAGAATTGAAGCTTGACGACGCATTTTGATATGAGAACGCGTATGAGGCAGCTTGCGCTAGCGTCGATGCCTGCACTATCGGCATCGAGAAGCTCTCAGATGCAAGCAGGTAAAGCTGTGATTCGAAGCTCTGCGCCGGAACCGCCGGTGCAATGAAGAAGCGCATGCCCCGCTGCGCGGCCGCGCCGATTTTGTCATAGATGCCGCCTATCTCACCTATGCTGCCGTTGCTCGAGATTGTTCCAGTCACAGTGAACAAGTCTGACCTGAGCGGCTTGTGTGAGATTGCGGAAATCGCCAGGAGGGCCATTGCCATGCCGCCGCTGGGACCAGACACATTGGTGGCATTGAGTATGTGGTAGTTGAAATCGTAATTGTGGAAGTCCTTGCCGAGATAGCCGGTTGCGGCAATCACCGCCAGCTCTGCGGACTGCTGGGTGCTTGGTGCGATCGTGCCGGGACCTGTTATCGTAACGAGCCCGGTGCCGGCCATGACCGTAAGGTTTATTGTAGTGAGTGCACCGGTATTGTTGAACAGTATGACTGCCGGAGCCTCGATTTTAGCTGTACCGACAAGCGAGCCTGCACCAGCAATGGACGGGGCAAGCAGCATCAACGGGATTACCAAAAGAAGCAAGTTCTTGATTGACATGATAACCACAAGGAGATTGCCACTAACATTTATTTAAATCATATCCTGCCGGGCTGTTCGGCATTCTCCAACTTTGTTGCCCGACCCCACATGTACTCAAACCGCTCAGCGGCTTCGCGCCGCTTTATGCCGACGATGTGCTCACTCTTCTTGTTTATTATGTTGAGGGGGGGTATCTTGTATGCGTACGAATCATCATAGAGCAGGCGCTCATGCTGCTGGGCGAAGTCATCATCGTTCATTACGCGCACGTCGAACGCAATCCCGAAATTTGCCAGCTCCTCTTTGAAATCCCGATACTCCTTGACAAAGCGCGAGCTCGCGCGCTCCTTGCCCATAAGCACATTCACTGATTTGAAATTCGGCTCATTGCCGTGCAACAGAATCGAAAGGTTGCGCATGCCGGCAGAATCAAAGTGCATGTCAAGCACGTGAAGGCTTCCGCTGAATTTGGAGAGAAGCGATTCCGAGAGCGTCATGAGATTTGTGTATGGCGTCTGCGGGTTCATGCTCACGTTCCGTGTTATCGCTTGGTGCCTGCGCACCTCTCCAGCCGCGAACCCGTATGCCGTGGAGCCTATCACAATGGCCGCGCCGAGATACGAAAACGTAAATGCGGTAGTGCCATAAAACGTGAAATTCACCTGTATAAGCACTGTCGTGGCCACATATGCTATGGCAGACGCCAGGAGTATACCGGAAGCCGCACGGCCAGACCGGTTCTGGAAGAGCATCATGGACGAGAGGGTGAGCAGCACAATGGAGAGTATAAAGGCCATGTAGCTTAGGTCTAGCGCAATCTTCAGCGCCACGATGTTGCTGCCCAGTTGGGCCAGGGTTGCGCTGGCCGTCTTATTGAGCGTTACATTATATACGTTCTGCACCAGCAGGATGCCGGTACCCATCCCTATAGAAAGCAATATCTGCTGCATAAAGTACAGTGCGTAAAGTACAGCCAGCAGGGCGCCTGCGAATATCAGCAAGGAGAGCACAAACCCCTGTCTGCCGTGTTGCATGCAATCAGATAAAATAATAGGGACCACGTTAATAATATACCTTGCGCAGAATCTAATCTTGAGCACAGGTGGCACGCATGAAATACCTTTTCCGTTTTGAGCACCCGAGGGAGCACCAGGGGCGCATGATGGACGATATCTATGCCGCACTCGAGAAAAAGAGGAGCGTACTGGTAAACGCACCTACGGGCATAGGCAAGACGGACGCGGCGCTCGGAGCGGCGCTCACGTACTCTTTCGACAAAGATATGAGCGTCTTCTTCCTGACACCCAAGATATCACAGCACGGGATAGTCGTGAAGGCGTTGGCCGGCATCAGCAGGAAATTCGGGATGCGGCTGAATTTTGTAGACCTTGTAGGCAAGCAGAACTTGTGCGTAAACAACGACGTCAACAGGATAACCGGGGAGCTCTTCTATAGGGCATGCGCGAAGGCCGTAAAGGAGGGCAGGTGCCCATTCTACAAAAGAGCGCGCGAGGACCCGCTCCCGAAGAGCGTTCTGGAAAGCAACGGGGAGGGGCACAACGCTCTTTTCAGTGAGTGCTTCGACAGGGGCATATGCGCATACGAGGTCGGATCGAGGCTCGCCAAGGGCGCGAAAGTGATAGTGGCTGATTATGCACACATGCTGAATCCGTACATAAGGGCCTCGTTCCTTAAGCGTATAGGGCATTCGCTTGGCAACTCAATAATCATATGGGACGAGGCGCACAACATAACTGGAATCGCCGCATCGTACCTGAATGCGTCGATAAGCACAAGGAGCGTGAAAAGGGCACAGGAGGAGATACGCGCCCTGGGGCGGGATATGGATGTCTCGTACCTCGAGTATGTGATGAGGAAGATGTCCGAAGAGAAGCTCCGCGGGGCCAGGGAGGCCTTCTTGAAGGGCGGCGACCTCCCAGAGGAAATCCGTAAGAACATCGGCGACGTCACCGAGGCGCTGGACCGCTTCGCCCTGGAGCATATGGAGGCAGGGCTCTCCAAGAGGCCTGCGATGCTGGGCGTTTCAAACTTCCTAAAGAGGTGGGAGGATGCAGACAGCACGATGACAAGAATAATATCAAAGATGGAGAACGAGGTGCGCATCTCACTGAGCTGCCTATACCCCAAGGACGCGATACAGATGCTACAGGAGCCGCATTCAAACATTTTCATGAGTGCGACCCTGATGCCGCTCGGCATGCATTCGGACCTGCTCGGCACCCCGATGGCAGCTGCACACAGCTACGGCTCGCCGTTCCCACAAGCCAACAGGATTGCATTTATAGATCAGGAAGTAACGACGAGATACGACAAGAGGTCCACAGAAGAATACAAATCGATAGCGAAAAAGATAATGCGCATAAAAGAGGCAGTGCCAGGGAATGTGGCTGTCTTCTTCCCGGGGTTCGCGGTCCTAAATGGTGTATTCAGGCACATGGAAGGGCGGGTGCTGGTGCAGCGCGAGAACATGAGAACCGCAATGGTAGAAGCGCTCATGAGGGAATTCGCGGAGTGCGGCGACTGCACGCTCCTTGGGGTGATGGGGGGCAGCCTGAGCGAGGGCATAGACTACGCCAACAACACAATAAAGGGCATAATCGTGGTGGGCGTGCCCCTCGAGAGACCGAGCTTGGAGCTGAGTGCAAAGATTGCATACTTCGACAGGCGCTTTGGAGGGCGCGGGGAGGAATACGCGTATAGGATACCGGCGATAACCAGGGCAATACAGGCGGCCGGCAGAGCCATAAGGAACGAGAGCGACCGTGCGGTGATAGTCTTCATGGATAGCAGGTACGGTTGGGGATCGTATGGCAGGCTCGTCAAAGAGAGCATGCCAGTTATGAACGACAAAGATTACGTGGCGCGCATAGCCGAATTCTGGAAGGAGAAGGCACCGAACATTAGACCATCCGCATGACGGCCTGCACTAGGAAGTAGAGGCCCAGCGAAATTAGTATGCCGAGGAGCAGCGGTGGTATCGCAGGGAGCGCGCGCTTGTACTTCCGCAGTATCAGCATGGTGATGAGGAGGCCCAGCAGCGCGCCCAACATTATGACAAAGCTGAGAACGAAATTCAGACTTACCCCATAGGCCGAGACGGCGACCATGAGCGGCACCGCGAGGTCGCCGGTGCCCAGCTCCACTCGCGCGGCTATCGGCACCAGATTGGCCCTCGAGAGGGCCTTGGCGACCGCGCTCTGCGGATGCACCTTTGAGGCTTTCGCATACTCCGCCAGCGTCTTCTTGTCGAGCAAGCTCTTTGGGATTCCTTCCACCTCATTCACCCCTATGAGCAGTGCGAGGTTGTTCTCTTCTGCTACGCGCGCGAGCGAGAGCATGTGCTTCGTTATGAATACGGCGATGAAATCGTACACCGCGAGCAGCGCCATAAAGACTACTGCAACCGTGAACGTGAACGAGAGCCCAAGTATAAGGCCCACGCCAGCGGACGATATTATCG
Source organism: Microcaldota archaeon (assembly GCA_964592765.1). Lineage (GTDB taxonomy): Archaea > Micrarchaeota > Micrarchaeia > Micrarchaeales > Micrarchaeaceae > A-MIC-10. The sequence continues at coordinate 3,412 of CAZQGC010000007.1, read as the reverse complement.
CGGCCGTGTTTCGCAGCCAGGGCCAATGGTTCTTCGCGGCGACCAGCCCTATGGCAAGGGCGGCTGCGAGGGCGGCGTCCAGGCCGAAAGGCAGCCCAGGAATCGATGACATGTAACCGTAAGGCAGCAAACCCAGCAGTATCGAGAATACTATGAAGGATGAAATGAATATCAGGACAGCCTCGAATATGCGGAACACCTTCCCGGCATTGAAGAGCCTAAATATGAGCAGGATGAGGAGGCTCGCTATGACCAGATAGCCAATGTAGAAGAGCGCGGATGAGTAGGTGCTGAACAGGGCCGACTGCTGTATCGACTGGAGTGTGGTCCCGTTGAACGCTATGACGGCGAGCAGCAGCCCGAAGGACTGCACGATCATGAACATCACGAGTATCTGCACTAGCTGCCTGTATTCTATGACCTTGAACGGCAAATTACCACGTCAAAACCGAGTAAAGATGGCGCCTTGCGGCCTGATGAGGGTGGGACACCAACATATATAGGATTTGTCAGGTATACTTATATACATATTGCAGGTGCATGCGGCGTAGGCGGCCTGCGGAGGCATTCGTATGGATTTGCTGAAAAGGCTAAGGTATGCTATAAATCCTTACGTCGAGGACTACAGCATAGAGGGCCCGGACAGGAAGATATCGCTCGTCAGGGACATGCGCTCCGGGGAGCGCATGATACTCTACAACAACGTGACCTACTCCAGGATACGCGAGGACAGCGTCTTCACAGGCTCGTACTGGGACATGTTCATACCGCTCGGCTACATCTACGACAAACCGAAAATCCTGATGATAGGGCTCGGGGGCGGCACGGTACCGTACCAATTTGGCAAGCTTTTCGGGGACCGCGTCTCAATCGACGCAGCCGAGATCGACCGGGATATGGTGGAGATGGCAAGGCGCTTATGCCCGGATATGCGCGCAAACGTAAAGGTCGTTGACGGATTCGAGTTCCTGCACGGAAAATCATCGGAGTATGACGCGATAATACTTGACGCGTACAAGGACATAAACATACCGGGGAATTTCATGGGCAGTAGCTTCGTTGAGGCGGCACACCGGGCCCTGCACGAGAAGGGAATACTCGCCATAAACTACGCCCAGACGCTGGCAAAGCAGAGGGAGCTGTCGCAATATGCGCAGGCCCTCGCGAAGCAGTTCAAGGTCTATTTTGCCGGGGTGGCGCTCGGCTCGGACAATACCATAATCATCTGCGGAAAGGGCATAGACAAGGACGAGATAATGAAAAGAATAAAGGAGCACATGCCAAGAACAAAGGAAAACGGGCACGTGCTTGCGAATTTCGAGAAAATGAGGCCGGTGTGACTTCTCACATGCTTTTCGTGTCGACCACTATGTAGTCTGCAACAGACTTCACGGCATCATACGGTATACGTAGCTCCGAACCCTCTGAATTCAGTTTCTTCACGAGTGGACTGTCCAAATCCGGCTCCACGACCATGACGGCGACCTTCCCGCTTGCGCTGCTTACTTCAGCGTCGAGAAACTTGCCGAGGTCATATCCACTGGTGCTTATTACTCTCTTTCCGACTAGCTGCTTTGCGACTATGAACTTTGCCATTTTGGTCACCTATTGCCCATATATTATTAGACAGAAAAGAATTAATAACTACCACCCAGGGCATGGCGGAGAATGCGGAGGAACTTACTTGACGTCATCTTCCACGAGCCATTGCATCAGCCGGTGAAACAAACCTACCGGGCTCTCGTTCTGGTATTTTGAGTATTCAACACTGAAGCTTGAGCCATCCCAAGCGAGTGCTGATGGGCGAACCTGCACCGACTTTCCGCCTCCGGCATTATACACCATGAGCAATTTCCTGTGCGGTGCAAAGAATATTGGAAGGCTCTTTCCGTCTATCGTGGCGCGGTTCTGGATTGAACCCGTAAATGCGTATCCGAATTCCGCCCGCCCGAAGTCTGCGATCTGCTGAATGTGGGGGTTCTTGTCTTTCTCTGAGAATTTTATGCTGCGCTCCTCCACCCATTCGGCGGAGAGCATGGAGCTTGCATATTGTGCGGTTGCAATAAATCCGCGCTCCGTATTTAAATCTTCCAGGACTATGCGCCATTTCATGGCGGCGGGATCCACCAGTCTTATATCTGCTGCAACTATGTCGCCAGACCGCACCTTCATCGGAACCACAACCTGAAAATTAGGTATCAGCTCAAACCATACATAATAATCGACTTTACCGTCGGAAATCTGTATATCTGTGCCGGTCTGTATTAGGGTCTTGTCTTTTGAAAAGGTGCCGCCAATCCCGACCCATTGGGCGGAATCTGTGTCTGCCTTGAATGATGCATGCACTACTTTCCATGAACCGCTGACCTCGGTGATTACATGGCGCGGATTGGTAAAGCTGGACGCGACCTCGTAACCGGACCACGAAAGGCTCTCGTCGTCGCCGCACAACACATTCTGCCTGAGCAAACCATGATAATCCCCATTGGCAGTAATTTTTTGGATGTGCGCAGTAGGAGCCCCGAAAGGATCGCGCCGGACAAGATCCTTCTTCAAACCCAGCGGGCCGGAGCAAAGAAGAGAAACGGCTATACCAGACACGGCAAGTGCTTTTTTTATCGTGCCACGCAGATGCGCATTAGCATCGGGCATCCGGACCGTGGATTTCTCCGTTTCCATTACCAGGCTTTATGCAGCCCAAATATTTAAGTTTTTTAAAGTTGAAGTTCGACAAAATCTGTCTTTAGGCTATGCATAAGATTGCTCCATTGTCGTACATTCAACTCTTTCTTATCGACTAACGGGCCGGTTCTTAGCAGTCTTACTATAATTGAATGCCCATTTGTGTTGTTCTTTATGTTTATCTCTATTCCGACATTGTGGTGCTTCAGTTCACCGGCACGCCAGCTTATCGTTCTAAAATCCGGCAACTTTGAAAACCCGCGCTCTGCAAAAGCTTTCCGCGTTTCTCTATATCCAATACCGAGGAATTCTTTCACTGCTACCATTCCCAGTATCAGGCACGTAGAATGCATCATAGGCCTGCCAACCAATGTTCTGCCCTTTGCAGCCTTGCTTTCCGCTACCCTGACAAGCTCTCCGGAGATAAAGATTCGTATCTGTCCGCTCTGCATGAAAATCTGTCTTGTATAGTTAGCAATTATTGGACGGATTACCTATATATGCCTTTCAAAAACCAATGATAGCGAAAATGATGTAAATGGAGAATAAATTCTTATACAAACTTCCTGCCCTATTGTTTGTCTTGGCAGTTATCTTATTTTCTCAGGTAAAAATAGCGTCTGCAATGTGCCCACTGTGCGTTGCGGGAGCTGCTATTGGCTTGAGCGTTGCAAGATATTATGGGCTTGACGACACCGTAACTGGAATATGGCTTGGTGCCTTGGCTGTA
>CAZQGC010000006.1:0-49066 GCA_964592765.1 Microcaldota archaeon | reverse complement strand
AAGGCTGCGAAGCTATTATGACGGCAATGAATATGCCAACCACATAGTTCGGACGTCCTATTTCCTTGCCTTGGAGGAGAGCCAGCGTTAAAAGCAATGCCATATCCGATACTAAGAACACCATAGAGTATGTCAACCCCCAGCCGGCGAGGTAGAAGGGCACATACAGGAGGAAGTTTAGCGCGGGATAATTGATTGTCCCTACAACGCCGTTGCCTGTGGTGAGCGTCGCGCCCAAAACCGCCTTTAGGGAATAGAACACCACCCGATTTGCGAAGTTTGCCACGTATGGGTTGCCACCCAAAAGCAGCGTCCGTGCTGCTTGCAACGGTATAAACTGTTCATCGCTTATAATGGAGCTGCCAGATCCAAAAGATCCGGAGAAGAACGTGAATAATATGACAAACAACAAGGCCGTCAAAGCCATTGCAACTGCGATCCAGCCGGAGAACCTGCTAAGCCTGTGTCTACGCACGTATATGCCAATAGAAAGAATGCAGAACGGCGGGAAGAACATCACAAAGTAGAGGAAAAACCATGCAGAATAGATGCCAAGGAAAGCGATAATGCTTTGCCAGTTTATTAGGCACACAGACAGGACCGCCATCGCGAGAATCGCCGCCGGCAGGGAAACAAGAGCAAGCCTCCTGGACCTTCCGAAATATGCGACGAATAGCCAACAATAGAAGAGCACTACCGTCGCTATTGCAGCATCAAGCAGCAATATGCTGTTCGATACGTACCCGAAGGCAAACGCGTGGGAGCTGTACACAAGGTATGCGTATATTGAGACAAGGAACAGGGCCGTATATGTCTTTCCTGTTTTGGTTGCTTTCAAATACGCACCATTCAAAGCTGCCGTGTGGTTCTGGTTGCTACACACGGTGCAACACTAACCAATCGCATTGTAGAGATTAAGTAAATAATCCCCTGGCAACAAATAAGAAAGCTATTTATTTATTATGGTATGTATAGTTATATCAATAATAGGTGCATGAAATGCAAAAACCGATTTTGAAGATAATCGAAGCATGGTTGTTTTCCCCCAAGGTCAAGTTGGTCATGACGTCTGCCTTTCTGGCCAGCATTTTCCTGCCGCTCGTATCTGCGCAGGTGGTTAACACATCAAGTTTGACCAATATACTCTGCGGAGTTAAGGACGCAGTTATGACCGTAGTATTCGTGGTCGGTTTACTGTTGCTCGTGGTCGGCGGTTCAATGTACGCCCTAGCGCATATAATGCCGGCACAGCAGAAAGGTGCCCTGCAGGGTTACGGCATGGGTATGATAATCGGCGGTGTTGCAGGCATAATACTGACGCTTATAGCCCCGTTCCTGATTAACCAGCTATACGGTTACTATTACGGCGGCCAGGGCTCACTGAACTGCGGCGTTAACGGATAATCCCCAAGCCGCAAATCAATACTTTGGGGGGGTTGATGAGACCCCCCATTTCTCCTTTTTGGTTTTACTTATTGCGCCTATTACGTGCAGCGGCCCGCAAAACCGACCATAACCCGCATCCGCACAAACGATTCCCGTACAACAGTACCCTTTTATTGTTTTCCGGCAAATAACTAGTGTGGTACAATGGTCAATGTGCTTAGCTATTCGGTGTACACATATACTAATAACATACGGCTGTTGCTGCTCTTCTCATTGCCGTTCGTCATTGCATTTCTGATTCCAGTATTTGCCTCCCTTCCAACCTATAATGATGCGGGCGCGATATTTCTCAGGACCGCAAGCGCCTTCGTCAATCTGAACGCGCTCAACGCATCCATAATCGCGGTCGCAGTGCTCTTCTCGCTGCTCTTCCTAAGCTTTTCGATAGTGGCAATAAATGTCATAGTCAAACACAGCAGGACTCACGTGAGAGTTAAGCAGGACGTAATCCGCGGTCTTGAGAAATATACCGGAAGGGTTTTTGTGCTGTTGCTGCTGTTTACCACAGTCGTCCTTCTGGTCAACGTCGGGACTTACGGGCTGGGCCATTACGGTCTGATAACGTCTGTTATAGTTCTTGTCTTCACACCGTTCCTGTTCTACGCCCCTAGCTCAATCGTGATAGACGACAATGGCATACTAAGGTCGATGCGTTCTAGCCTCCGATTCTTTATCAAACGCTTTGATTACTTCCTGTTGTGGCTTGTGATAGCTATTGTAGGGATAACCGCCTTTGATTTCATATTCATAGCGGCATCTGGGACTATACTGTCAAGGTACGCGATGCTTATCTTCAACTCCCTGTTCATACTTCCGTTCCTGGTTGTCATCCAGAGTCAAATGTATATGAAGAGGTTTCCGTTGCTTAAAAGGTGACTCTGCCAGCACGATAAATGTATGCTGCGCGCAGAATGGGGTTTGCAACGGCGCGATTGTTCGCCATGAGTGCCCATCGCCACATAGCTCAATTTATTAAGCCTTAATATGATATTATATTATGCGCCCAAAAGTCCCCTTCACAGTATTATTTGCAGTTATATTGTTTGCACTGCTAGCCGGTCATCCGCAGGCGCAGACACAATCCTTCTCAAGCTTCTACTGCTCCATAACCGGCACCACCACAGACCTCGGAAGCTGCATCATGGGGGCGGTCCCGATTTCGCTTATAGGCATAGCGCTGTCTTTCGCAATAGTCGGGCTTGCATACATGCTCGGCAATGTGCTGCGCATCAACAGCCTGCGCAATTGGTATATGAATGAGCTAAAGGAGACTGCCAAGTCGATAATAATAGTCATGTCCGTCTTCTCAGTCCTCGCCATACTGAGCGGGATTACGGTGAGCTTCATAGCAAACGGCACCCCGGGCAACGGCGGAGGCGGCGCAAATCAGGCTCCGGGCACGCTTGCGACCAACATCCAAGCGATGTATACCGCGATAAATAATCAGTACCTCACACCCGAGATAAACACCGCCGAACAGACCTTCTATCTTCTATTCGGGATGTATAACGGGATAAGCTTCCTCAAATCGCTTACCCTCAGTGTCTATTTCCCCGTTCCGGTCATACCTGTGTACACGATAGGTTCCTTGGATTTTGGGGTCGATGAAAATGTTTATACAAGTTCTATAATAACGTCTCTCACAGAACCCGGACTGTCGTTTCTTAGCAATGCTGGCAAACTTATAGTGGTTCCGGTCTACATGATACTCCAGGTGCAGAAGGATATCCTCTATTACGCGATAGTGGCGGGTCTGGGCCTGCTACTGCCAATCGGAATAGTGTTGCGTGCCATACCTTTTCTGAGACCCATAGGCGGCACGCTCATAGCGCTCGGAATCGGGGTGTCACTTGTCTATCCCTCACTGCTGTTGCTCATAAACCTTCCGATATCTACATACATGACTCCCGCATTGACGCCCCCGGCCGGGCAACAACAGCAGATTGTCTGCCCGAATGGGATGTCGACCCTGGCGTGCAAACTGTTCAAAGCGGCTTTCAATATGATTACACCATCTTTCCAGTCCCAAGCGTGGAACGGCGAACAGGTAAATTTCGGGTTCTTTTACGCACTTCAGAGTTTTGTTTCGATATATCCGATACTGAACGGGCTGCTGGGCATGGCCTTCATAAATTTGTTATTGCAGTTCCTGCTATTCATAATTGACATTGTGGTCGGAATTGTGATAGTCCAGGACATAGGCAATATCCTGGGCGGAAAGGTTAAGTTCGGAGTGGGTAAGTTGAAATTGGCATGATCATATGGCAGTAACAAACGCTTGCGGCGCGCTCTTTGGCACTTCAAATTACGTGAACGCCTGGCTGCAGATAAATTTCTTGGTTGTGATAGTCGGCTTTGTGATAGCCGGGGCTGTGTACGCATTCAGCAGGTTTTTCCCCGGTAGGAGCCGCGCTGCAGCAGAGGCGATGACAAAAGTGGAAATAACCCAGCTCTTTATCAGCGTATTTGTGATATTTGCCCTGCTGGCGCTGTCTTCCGTGGCATGCAATTTCTCCCTTTCGTTGAGTGGCCAGCTTACCGGGGTTCAGCAGTCGCCATTCATGTTCTCCGAGAATTACATAGCGAATCTGAGCACAAATACGGGTCTAAAACTCCTGACTTACATATATTCTGTATCGATAGCTTACTCGATGGATGCGCAAGCTATCAGCCTAGTCAGCAGAGTGTTTTCCCAAGTCATGACAGTCAAGGCCGGTCCGGTCTCATTTGGGATTAATGTTGGGCAGGATCTTGCAGTCCAGTATACTATACTATCCGCATTTTATATGACACTGTTCTCGCCGCTGGTTGTTATAGCCGTAGGCATGCTCTTTATGCAGCTTCTCATACTTCCCGTTATACAGGCGGCCGCCTTTACTGTTGTCCTGCCTACTGCGCTTGTGCTGCGCTCAATCATATACGGTGCGACAGGAAACGCTGGACTTAGGGACGCCTCTAATGCTGTGCTCTCGATCGCCATTGCGCTCTACATAATCTATCCGCTTACGATAGGGATGGATGCCTACATAATGCACTGGATGTACTCCTCGAAAAACCCATCCCTCACATACCTGAATACAGAGGCGACATTCAATGCCATACCCGAATCATTCTTTTCGAAGGCCGCCTCCGCCACCACGCAGAAGTACCACAGCTCTCCCGGTTTTGGTGCCACTGCCCCTCCGATAAACACGTTGCTGAGCGATGTTGTTCCATTGGGCCTTACCTCCCTTTTGGGCCCGTTCGTAATTCCGGAACAGGCAAATTTCATAGTTGTGAATGCGGCAAGGTTCTTCTTCATGTCAATATTCCTGTTTGCCCTGAATCTTGCAATTACAATAGCGTTTGCGCAGAGCCTTACAAAAGCGCTCAATGCGGGAATAGAAGGCACCGTATCCTTCTGGAACAACCTGTGATGCCATGATTCCATTACAACCTATGCTTCAATTGGTGTTTGCCGCAACATATACCAGCGTGGGTAATGCGATTATACCTCTTGTCGCACTTGCGCTGCTGGTAGATGCGGGCATAGTCTCCTTGTGGTATATGCTTGGCTCGCTACTGAATAACCAAGGAATGAGGGCATCGGCAAGGGGCGAGTTTAACCAATTGGCAGGGACAGTGGTGCTCACCATATTGATAATTGCCTTGCTGTCCACATTCGGAAACGCATTCATGTCTTCCCTTGCGGGCACCCCGCTTGCGCCAAGCGCAATATCCTCAATGTGTGCCAACATAGAACAGGGGAATAGCGGCAAGGGCCTGCAAATACTCAGTGACTCTGCGCCTTTTACCCTCCTCGGCACTTCGACCGGATCGGCAGGCATAACGGGTAATGGTGACCAATTTCCTGGCTTGTGCAGCTATGCCACATCCGCAGCTGGCGGGCAATCCTCGCTTGATGTGAGCCTCGACTATCCGCTAGTCGCTACCGCGATTGTCATCGCAAATCTGACAAACCAGACCGCTACAAATCTTGACCATCTGTTTGTCATAGACTCGTATGTCGGGTGGATAATGAACATAAAGCCCACGCTCGCCCTTTGCGTCCAGGCAGAACTAAACGAGTTCGGACCGTGCATAATACCTATCGAGGCGGTTGGCGTGCTTATGGACCTGAAAGGTTCATTCCAGCCAGCCGCAGGCTATAAGATACCGTATGGGTCGCTGGCGATACTCGGAGGCCTGATGACCTCATCACTTGAATTATTCTTTGCCCAATTGGTGTCGACCGCCGCGCTTCTTTATGTGTGGCCCTTCTTGCTATTTGTGGGTCTCTTGCTACGGTCAACTATGTTTACACGGAAGATTGGCGGTTTGTTCATAGCGGTAGCGATTGGCGCAATATTTTTCTATCCTCTCATATTTTCGCTCGAGTACCTGAGCCTGGGCCCCGGTCTGGCCACAATAGTCAATGTCGGATCGGCAACTAGCACAAGCTCCATATACGGATTCAATTCGATAACTACAAATAGTGTTTTTGTAATTCCGCTGGACAATAAGTCGGATTTCCCGCTTCAGTCTTATGTACTTACCGGGAATTATATGCCGAACTTTTACGTGCAGCCGAACCTTCGCGATGTGGCTAACTATTATGGTTACTGGCCCGCGGGTGGGGACGCATCCGGCACAATAGCGGAGATGTTCATCTCTACGGCGCTTTATGTTATACCCTTTTCGGCTATAGTGAGTGATCTGCTTCCACTATTGCGTGCATCCGGATTTGTGCCTTCGTCAATCCCACTGCCGAGTACACTATACCCCCCAACCCTACCGAATAATCTCGAAAGCATGGCGTTCACGATGCTAAATGCTTATGGCCTGATAGGGATAACCAGTTACTTCCTGCCTATATTGAACCTTATAATAACACTTACCGGAATAATTGGATTGTCTGGCTTGCTTGGCGGCGATACGAGCCTTGGCGGCCTGGCCAAGATAATATGAGGATTGCATGGCGCGCTTACGAACTCTATTGGCAATGTTTTTAGCCGCCGTATTCATACTGCTGTCTGTGTCCCCAATCATATCACCGGCGCAGCCGGTAAATCAGTGCACGAGCCCCCTCCCGAATCAGGATTTCTGTACCGCACTAATGCAGTCCAATACGGCAAGCACGGCGGTGAGCGGCTTTAAGGGCCTTGTCGTGACCTCCTTCTTGATAATGCTGGTGCTTGGCACCGCTTTGGGGCTGGCTTTCGGGATTGGCTACGCATTCCGGATTGACCGGCTCATCGAGTTCGTTAAGATGGAAGCCGGAGAAATGCTAATTACCATAATTACCCTGTCGGTCATACTCGGAATTGTCTATGGGTCTTCGGGAGGTAATATCTCATCTGCATCAAGCCCGTTCATAAGCAGCTGCCAGTCACTGACAACAACCTCAATAGCGATTTTCCAGGCCTCTGCCACATATCTGTTACCCCTTACAATGCTGTTCAACTTGATGCAGAATATACAGGTCCGGCTCGAACCAATTTATTTTGGAATATCCTTCTCGCCGTTTGCTGGGTTTGCATTCCTGAATTCGATGACTGATATGCTCGGCAATTTTGCAAGCATGATCTCCGGGTTGATGCTCGGAATATCTGTATTTCTGGGCCTGGTGTACATAATCTTTCCGATATTCCTATATGTCGGAATATTTCTAAGGTCCGTGCCGTTCACTCGCGCCGCCGGAGGTGCCCTAATCGGGCTGTTTATCGGATTTTATATCGTATTCCCGTTGCTGCTTAGCGCGCTTCTTGGTGTTGCGGGCAAGATTATGGATCCGACCTCAACGCAATGCAGCAATAACTGGCAGCAATTCGTATCTTCTGTCGGCCATGAAGCTCTCAACGTCCAGGCCGCATTTGCGACTGCAGCCGCCTCAATCCTCGATCCGATGATTCCAATACAATACTTTATGGTATCTGCCGTCGAGCCGGCACTATACGCGCTGTTTTCATTGATAATCTCGATAATGGTGGCGTTTGATTTCTCTGAGTTGATGGGCGATATGCTAGGTGCGGAGAGCTTATCTTCATCGCAGACACTAAGGAGGATAATATGAACCGGAAAACGGGGGGTAGGATGTTTGCTTCGGTGGCAATCATAGCCGCGCTTCTCACCCCGTTTATCGGCGGTCTGGTGCAGTTTCCCACTGTGCTTCTCCAGGCCTCGAGTGGCCTTCAGCATTTGATTACGAGCGGTGTCGCAAGTTGGACCGGGGTCGCGGCCGTAATCATAATTTTAATCATGGCCATAGCCGGCTTGGTGTATATGCTTAGTAGCACCATAAACAGCAATAACGGGAGGCGGTGGGCCAAGATACAGGTGTTCCAGGGCTTTGTTGCGCTATTCTTCATATTCATCTTTCTCACTCTCGCTTCGCTGATGTTTGGCAATCCCCAATCCACTTTCGGCGGGGCCGGGGTAGTTCCCCCGACATGCACCAGCACGGATTCGATATTCACTCTTGCGAGCTGCAACATCGCGACATTCTTGATCATATCATCCAGCATATTCCAGCTCTTTTCATATGCGTCATACCTGTGCGGGCTGGTCCCCGGCTTCTCGCTTACGGTTTCCGTCCCTTCTACGATTGGGCTCTCGCTTGGTACCTCCCTTCCGAGCATTCTGCCAAGGTCCGCAGAGGAGTACCTGTCCGTGATGATGGATTTTCTGCTATTTGCGATAATGCTGAATCAGTTGCAGATGCTCATGATTGCGGTTGCCCCGCTTCTGTTCTCGATACTCATAACAATAGGCCTGCTGGCCTGGGCTGCGGGATTTAGCCGCAGCTTCGGCGGCGCGATGATTGCCTTTGCCATAGGGTTGGGGATTCTGTATCCTATTCTGGTATCGCTGACATACGGGTTCATAAATACAAGCATACTGGCCTCGCTCTCTTCACTCGGCCCGGGAATATCCGTTTCCCAGATAGTGAATCTCGGAGTGAGCATACTCTCGCTGCTGTCGGTCTTTGCCTCAAACCTCGTTTCAGCGTTTCTGCTGGGCGAGTTTACCCCGCAGCTGGCCACTATATTAATTGAATACGGCTATATCTTCGCCGGATTAACGTTCATACCATTTTTGAACTTCATGGTGCTTGACGCGTTCGTATCTGACTTCTCGAAGCTTATGGGCGAGAGGATGAGTTTCATGTCCCTGCTCGGGAACCTTGTGTGATAATATGGATAAGCAAAAAAGATTCTTTGGAATCGGCATCGCCATAATGCTGGCTGCGTTATTCACGAGCGGATACGCACACGCGGCACTGTTCCCGCCTTCGCAGCGCAGTGGCGTGCTCTCGTTTGCCGGTTCTGGCTGTGGGCTGCTTCCGGGCGGGATTGCCGACCAGATATCTTCCGGATCTCCATGGTACTGTCCAATCAATCAGGCAATATACACGACCTGGAGTGGCTATCTGCCTCTCGCCATGGCAGCCATATCCGTCTCGTTTGCCATTGCGGCCCTGATATTCATGGCTGCTGCACTGACCGGAAGCTCGCGGCTGCGCGCATACAGCATAGGGGAGTTCTACGAGGCGATAGCGACTGCCCTGATCGTCATAGCATTTATGTACTTATGCGCTGTCGTATTTGGCCTCGTGCCGGAATACGTCGTCGGGAACATTAACCCATATGCTACTGCTTTCAATCTCATACTCAGCACCATACAGGGCGCGCAGGGGCTTTACAACTCACTTTACCAGCCATATCTGCTTGATTCGATGTACGCCTCGATAAGCGTCACGCTTAGGATTCCGATGGCCGGCATCAAAACGAACCTATTTGTGCCAGTATATGGGGTTGTGGTGGACCTGTTCTTCATGCAGCCTGCAGAGGCACTCACCGCATTCATCACAGATGGCATGGTTGCACTATACGCGCAGTATTACCTGCTCGTGTTCTTTGCCGTTGCGGCGATTCCCGTATTCCTGATCCCGGGCGTGATCTTACGTGCTTTCTTTCCGACAAGAGCACTCGGCGGCATGCTCATGGCTATTGGAATCGGCTTCTATCTCGTAGTGCCGACCCTTTTCGCAGTGGCATATTATTTCACCGCTCCGGCGGCACTCCGCGATCTTTACGGAGTAACCAGCCTGATTAACCAGTACGGCGCAAACGGCAATGCGATAAACAACGCAATAAGCGCGACAAGTCCTCTTGTATTAGAAATGAACGCTTCCAATGCGGCAATGGGTAGCTTTTGGCTGCTTATACTGTTCTTCCCACTGCTGATAATGGCCGTAACGTACGCATTTATAATGCAGCTATCCAGTTTCATAGGCGGCGCCTCGAGAACCAGCGGAAGGCTTAGAATGTTCATATGAACTGAGCGCATGCGGAAAAACTTGATAGACTCGGCCCACATACCTGCGGTTGCGCTTGCCTTCGCAGTGGCGCTCCTTGCCCTGTACGTCTCCGCCATCATGCCGTTCGGCTACATTTCTGGACATGTCTCCGCTGCAAGTGCAGTTTTTGTGGCATCTTTCCTGTGCTTTGCCATTTTCTTAGTTGCATACCGAGGAAGATACAGGCACTCCGTGCCCTTTGTGTTCCTTCTTCCGCTTGTCTTCTCATTTGCGTTTGCATCGGACCAATTCCTACTTCCCGGCCTGCTTGCAAGGATGGGTACCGTCGTTGCTCAGTATGTGCTTTCGCTCGCGGTTACACTTCCCTTCCTCCTTGCCGTTCCGCTCGCCTCCAAATTTGCACGGCACAGTGCGCGCAGCATCGCAATCACAATCCTTTTCGTGCTGCTCGCGGCTGTATGGTTTTATATGGCATCCGGCGTTGTATACGCTAATGGGATAGCCTCGGATGAACAGTTTATAGCGGCATTGGCTGCACGCTCGCTTCTTGGCGGGGGCAATCCCTACACCCTGAATGCGAGCAATATGGTGCTTTCATACGCGTTGCGCGCGAAGGTTGCCGTAACCTTTACCTCTGCGAACAAGGTAATCGGCGGCGTGAACTATCCTGCTCTTTACTTTCTTTCATATGTGCCGTTCGTCCTTGCCGCCACCGCACATACGGTTCTTACCGATTTTAATGCGGTGCGGAGTGTTTTCCTGTGCATCCTGCTCTGTTCTGTGATTTTCCTTCTGCACGGCGCCAGGAAAAAATCCAAGTACCTAATATGGGCGCTTTTCACACTTCTTGTCTTTGGCCAGCCCGCCCCAATAGATTTTGCGGTCGGTGCGCTGCTGCTTATCGCGTACCTGCGTCCCGAAAGCAGGCTTTCATGGGTTGGGCTCGGCCTTGCGGTATCAATGCAGGAAATTGCATGGTTGCCCGCCCTTTTGCTTGTTATCTATCAGTCCAACAAATTCGGATGGGGGTGCTCGCTGGGCAGGGCGGCATATGCTGCGATAGTATTTGCCGCCATAAACGCATACTTCGTAATCTCGGGTCCGGGTGCGTTCCTACGGGCCATCGCCTCTCCGCTCGGAAACCTTTTCCCAAACCCATTTGCCGTTTTCGGATATTATCTGCTTTCTGTTTATCCTCTTCCTGCACCCGTTTTCCCTATCCTTTTCTGCGCCGCGGCCATAGTACTCTCACTCACGGCACTGCGCACACAACGGAAGGAGATTTTATTGCTCCTCTCCATGCTGCCGATGCTCCTCATGGATCATGCCCTGGGCTCGTACATCACATTTTTCCTTGCCCTTTTCCTCTCCGCTATGTACTTCGCACCGGACCATAAAGCGCGCACCGCAGAATCCAAGATCAATATTACCGGAAAAGTTTTCACAATCGGCTTAATCGCCATGCTCCTATTACTGGCCGTATATGTACTCGCCGAATATGTCATATATGCACCCGTCCTATCGCTCCACCTCTACAATTCCTCTTTGTCTGAAGGGCAGAACAGCACGGAGTATGCCGCCACACTGCACTACGCCTCCACTGCTGCCTTGCCGCAGAACGTGTACGCAATAACGTACATTGGTTATGCATACAATGCATCGTATGGAGCCATGCCAGTCACACCATACCCGTACGGCATCATAAACACGAGCAGAGCGCAGGCATTGACTGGGAACTACTCGGAAGCCACAAATTATTCGATTATCATAAATCCAGAAAGCATTCATATTCTAGGCTCGGGAAGCATGCAGATACTGGTTCGGCTTCCGCCCCATGTGGCCAACGTGCGCTGCAACATATATTCCCGCAATGTTGTTTATATCTGTCCGCCGCTCAGCAACGCGCCTCTTTCTGTATACTCGCCATGATTGCAGTACGCGTAAAGCTGCAATGGGCAGGTTTTAATAAGTTTGTTTGAAAATCTATAGCGATACAGATGGACACCCGTATGTTATACCTGTTTTTATTTTTGGGACTTGCGGCAGCATTTACAATCATACCCGTTGTTACACCAGCCGGGATGATCCCGGCCCCGCTAAAAATACTGCTCCTGATCGTAGGGATGGTATTCGATGTCATTGCCTTCTCATCAAGATATTACTCATACCTGGTTATGCCAATCCTGAAGCAGAGGAAACGCAACATAGTGCTGAATCTCGAAAGCATGTATCGTTTTTCCGAGAGCGGAGATTCGATAATAGTGAAGAAGGGAGACGACTATTTGGCTACCGTATACGTTCGTATACCAATATACGTTTCAGCAACCGAAATGACTGCTGACCAAAAGCTTGATTTTGGCAAGCAGATAGGCAAGCTTTCCGCAATAAACAAGATGCCTGTCCGATATTCCTCACAGCTTTACGTCATGGATAAGGACGACTACATAAAGGAGGTTCGCGATGCGATAAGTTCTGCGGAGAATGAGGTGTTAGCCTTGCAGGAGAAAAGTGCAACACCGCTTGAAATTGAAAGGGCGAAGGGTAAGGCTGAGATGTGGCGTAATATGCTCGACAATACGAGCAAGGAATCTTCCCTGGAGCTCATCAATTTCGCCGCAGTGACTGCAACGGGGCCAAGCGAGTTCGAGGTCGTAAGCATGGCGCAGCAGAAAGCCCGCGACCTCATTTCGGGCATAAGTACCACTCTCGGGGTTATACCTTCAATAGCCACCGGGGAGGACATCAAGAGGCTTATAGAGCCCGAGTACCTAATCCCGTTCAATACTGTGAGCCAGCAGATAACGGAAAAGATAAGGGAGGAGGTGGTCTGATGGACAGCATGAATCTGATATATCTCGCGTTTTGCAGCATGATTGTAATGCTGGCGTTTGCAATGATGCCAGCCTATGGGGGCGGTCTATACACATACGTTGTGGCGGTGATACTATTCGGTACACTGGGCGTCATACTGCTGATAAATTATGCCGATTATCTTGTGTTTCCGTTCTTCACCGGTCTTGTCGGGATTACTTTCCAGCCAACGAAGGACTACAAGATAGTCAAGTCCCAGAATGCGATAGTAAAGAACCTAAACGGGCTGAATTATGCCACCGGGTACCTCACGGCCAATCTGTTCCCATATACCTTCAAGGCCGAAGCGGCAGAGCAGGACGTGGAGAGCAAGATTGTGGACTCTTCCCAGAACTGGGAACGGGTAATAATGAGCATTGACTTCCCATTCAGGTTTCATGTTTTGGCGTGCGCGCGCGACGTGCAATATGCGAGGGACGAGCTGGAAGGCAAAAGGGCATATCAGGAATTCCAGATGAATAAGATGCTCCAGGCACGCAACACTACCGAGGTAGAAACCTCAGAGCTAAGGAGGAAACTCAATGTCCTTCAGGCAGAAATAGACCGCATATCAGAAGGCGAGCGCCCGATATCCACAATAATGTACTTTGAATCGGTGGCGGTCGGCGTAACCGAAAAGGCCGCCTTAGATACCCTATCTGCGCAGCTGAACCGGCTGGAAGTTGCGCTGAGTACGCTTGACCTTCAGCTTACTAGGATTGCCGGCAGGGATCTGCAGACCGTGTTCAACTTTAACTTTACACTTCCAACCACAAGGGACGAGATGGGTACATATTTTGACGTGCAGGAATGATTGAATGACTTTACTCAAATTTCAAAACATTATGAGCAATGAAATAGCGAAGCGGGCATTCCTCTCACGGCCGCCAGAACCTCCGCCATCCGTGTTAATAGGGGATCCACAGCAGGCGATATACATCGGCACCACAAAGGTATTTCGGGTGCCATTTACCTGGTCTTTTATGAACCTGACGAATCCGCACATTGCCGTGGTCGGTATAACTGGTTCCGGGAAGAGCTACTTCGTAAAGACATTTCTCGTACGTGCAAGCTACGTGTGGGGCACAAATGCCGTGATAATAGACTGGGCAGGGGAATATAAGGCCTGGGTCCAGCAAAGCGGCGGGCAGATAATATCGCTCGGCAAGGGCGACTACATAAACCTAATGGACCTGTCCGGGATGAAACCCCTCGACCGCACGAAGCAGATAATGAATTCCTTCGATATACTTACAGACATATCCCAGTTTCCCGAGCAGAAGAGGCTTACGGAAGAGGCGCTTGAGCAGGCATATACAAACTTCGGGTTTAATATAGCGGCTACACCTGCCTTGGATGCCGAAGCCCCCACGCTAAAGAACGTGATAACTCTACTTGAGGAGAAGCTGCAGGATGGTACGTACGAGTATCCAGCAGAGCTTGAGAATGCGATATACCGGCTGCGGCAATTCGCGAGGGAGGGCGAAGACTTCTTTGCGCGCAAGAGCACGCTCGATATAGCAAAGCTTGCGAATTCTGGCCTTGTTGATATGGACCTCTCAAGCCTTCCTGATGAACGGTTTAGGGCGCTCGCCGCATTGTTTATACTCCAGACGCTCAAGGAGAAGATGAGGTTCGAGGGTTGGGCTGAGAGGAAGGGGCTGAAGACCCTGGTCGTGCTCGACGAGGCGTGGAAGGTTGCCAGCGACGAAAAAAGCGACGCGATAACGATAATAAGGGAGGGCAGAAAATATCAGTTCGGTTTGATTGTGGCATCACAGAACCCAACAGATATACATGAAGCCATATTCTCCAATGTAGGCACGAATTTCATACTCCGTATAAAATTCGAGAAATTCATAAATTACATACAGGGTTCACTTAACTTCTCAGATTTTATACGGCAGGAGATTATGAAGTTTGGTGTCGGACAAGCCGCCGTGGACATGTCCTTTCAGACCTCCCTCCATTTTCCAGAGACGTTCATATTGGAGAAGATACAGGGCGAGGAGCCGATGTACATATACACGATAGACCTATCGGATGTGCTCACCCGGGAAGAGCTATCGTCGGAATCTGTATCCCGCCAGTACCAATTGGAGCGTGACGAGCTGAAAAACAAGTTTATAGAGCACAACATATCCGCCGATAACATAAACCTCCTGTTTGAGAAGATGGATTCCGGAACACGCAGCATAAAGATACTCGATCTGATAAGTGAGTTCCGGAAATTTGAGATGGCCGATTTGGCAATCCTAAACTTTCTGAAGAGCTTTAGCATAGAAGACCAGATAATAACCCGAATAATGGGCGAGGCGGTGGCACATGGCTGAAGGGAAGGTATATACGATAACGCGCGTAGCACTGAAAAGCATACTCGTGGCTTCTGCGGTAAATGAGAGGAATATCACTTCAATAATAGCCCAGATGGAAAAGACGCACCGGCACGTTAACGTTATATCGTTTGCCTCAATGTTGGAGAAGGCCGGACTCGATAGGAAGACAGTAGGGAATGTATTTCGTAGGATGGGCATGGATGACATAACGATACATTCTGCGATAGACCTGATAGACGAATATAAAATAAGCACGGAAACCGGAAGGCTATACGAAATAAAGCTTGATGTGGGATGATGCAAATGGAAGAAGGTAGGGGAGAGTCACGCTGCGTAATATGTGGTGAAAAGAAGCCGGGATTGCAGATTAGGGCGGACAATGTGGTGCGTTGCATGCGCTGGTTTAACCGCAAGGTTCTGAAGAAGTACCGGAACTACCGCCTGGTGGTGTGCAAAGACTGCTATATCAGATACAAGAAGGCTCGCCGCAGCTATGTCCGTAAGCAGGCCATATACGTTTCGATAGGGGTGATTTTTACCATACTGCTGCTCATTTTTTCAGGTTGGAACTTTTCAGCGCTGTTGTACGGCGCCGTGCTGACATTTTTTATGTATCTGCTCTCGCTGATAAGTTATGTTCCGGCCATAGATGTCCCTGAAACTGCGGCTCATAGCCGGGTAAAGCGCTCCCCAAGGGGTTCATCCCCCCGGACCTGAGGTTTCATTCCGTCTCGGAATAAATGCAACCTTTAAAAAGCTTAAAACGGATATTGTTTTGACCTGTGGTTGAATGGCTGAGGAAAATACCGGTATAATCGAACCTGCCATGGGCGTAATCCAGTTCAGCGGTAAGCTGGTGGGTGATTTTTCCGAGATAGCGAAAAGGCTGTCCCAGGTGCAGGCAATTTCCACGCTTCAGGATCCCGATGCGGTGATAGCATTCCGCGTCGAAGGGAAGGACATACAAAAGAGGCCCTTTCTATTCTATATCATGTCTTTCGGCAAGGATGGCATAAAGATTGACTATACCATACCGAAGGATGCCAGCGAGAACATGCGTAGGCTTTTCGTGCTCAGGAATTTCATAGGCGTGCTCTCCCTGATAACCGACCAGTATACTGTAGAGCAACAGAGTTTCCTTCAGTATTTGGATAGCTCGATAGATTCGGTTCTGGGCAGCATTTCACAGAACTATAGTACCCTTTTCAATAGTTATGACTCCCTGCTCGTAGACTATAGGGAGCTGCATCGCCAAAATATAGAGGTTATGAATTCCAACAAGAACCTGACGATACAGGCGACGCGCCTGAACGCAGAGAATGAGGATCTCAAGGCCCGCCTTTCGCAGCTAGAAACGTATTCTGACGACTCGCTTATGGTGATGGTACAAGAATGGGTGGAATCGCACAATGACATGATAGATATAAACGAATTCGCAAAGACCTACAAGCTCACGCCGCCAAGAGTTGAACAGATACTCAACAAGATGGTTTCCCTCGGGTATCTCGAGGCACGCGGGTAGTTAGATGATATATACTGTTAGGGTAAAGAAAAACGCGAAAAATCTGCGCGTCTATTCCGTACCAAAAAAGATAGGGGCTAGGGACAACTTCATAACGCGTATGCTGATGAAGCTGATTGCCGGAAAGAAAAATGACACCGGTCAGATATGAATGAAAAGCCCAATGTCAAAGAAAAAAAAACGGATTCTAATCGTAGTAATAGCCGTTGTCATAGCCATACTGTCCCTATTTGCCTACCTATTCATCACATTTTCATTGCTCCTTAAAACTTACGTGCC
Source organism: Microcaldota archaeon (assembly GCA_964592765.1). GTDB lineage: Archaea > Micrarchaeota > Micrarchaeia > Micrarchaeales > Micrarchaeaceae > A-MIC-10. Next base: position 32,334 of record CAZQGC010000006.1, on the reverse strand, counting down.
CCCAGTCCTGCTGCACCCGAGTGTCACCGCGCTAGTCACCTCGAGCGACCTCCTATACTATAATTCGACTTTCTTGGCGCCATTTGCAATTATTTATTATCAAACAAACCAGACAAATTCGCTGATCGTCAACGCCTCGCTATACTTCCGACCGATGTCCGGCAAGATATACCTCCTAAATACGTCTACAGAATGCCTCTACTGCTCCTCAATGCCGCAGATCCTTTCTAATCTGACTCAGGACCTAATTTCATACGGAATCATAAACGGTCCATCCGATATTAACGTAGTCAATGCTGGCGATGTGCAATATATCGCAAACAATTCAGTGTTGTTGGTGCTTAATGGCTATCTGCCACACGAGTTCTTTGTGGATGTTGGTCCGGGAACCACCGTGCTTGACAGGCTTTTCAATAAGGGCACAGAGATCGTCTATTACGGGCAGAACTTTAGCAAGGTTCTGGTGCAAAGCACGCCCACAACACAAATAGTGGTTCCGCTCCAGAATCCGCCATTATATCTCCGTACACTTCCCGGGAATCCGTATTTCGGAAATGCGTCCAACGCGGTTCTCCTTAAAAAGAGCCCGTTGCGGAGGTTTTACTTTAATAATATGACTTTCTACTTTTATTACGGCAGCATGTTCGGGAATGCCACATATACTCACGTATACAACGGTTCCATTGTGGCGTTTTCTAATTTCATCGGAGAATCACAGCCCGGCCCCGCCGCATTGGATATTGCAAAGACAATCTCGTTGGGTTTTTGGGAGAATAGATATGCATATGATAGCACACTCCTGGGATTTAATAACACAAAGCCGCATACCGGAAGGCTTGGAATTCCAATTCTAAACACTAATATCCAAATCCTTAATTTTACCGCACAGAATCTAAGCAGCCTCGCGGCCCGTCTTAGCAACGGATCGATTCGCGCGGTACTCTACAATTCCCCCAATTACACCATTGGCAATGGAACCATATACACATACGTATACTACCGGCCGAGTTATGTGCTTAATGGGACATTCGGGGTAGGCAACATAATATATCCCGCCGTCCCGACGCTCCTGAACATGACTATATTCGCGAACGGCACAATCCTGCCCCCACACCTGTCCATATACGATACGAACATGACTCCCGTCGAGACCCAGTCCCTTCTGTATTTCAATGCTACGGGTTACCAGCCTTTCCTGATATACCAGTCGTTGATTCTTCCGCCAGGCAGATACATAGCCGAGCTGATGGGAAGCTTCAACAATCGCTATGGGTCCACATACCTCTGGGTGCCCCCCGTTAACGTGACACCGCTTGGCCGTGATTACCTGAACGGCTCCTTCACTTTCCGCGTGTCTATGTTAAACACCCCGCTGTCAAATTTACCCTATGTGATAAGCCTTAACGGGAATTACTTCGCGAATGGGACCTTAAATAATGGGGTGATAAAATACAAGCTTCCCTCAAACACCCCACAGATTTATGGTTACCTGAATTTTTCCATAGGTGTACTCTCACGGAAATTCCTTGTGACCGAGTATAATACTCCCGTTTCAATACCTATTACCGGGCGCGATATAGATATAATAGTTGTCAGCCTATTCGTCTTGATTTTAATAGTGGCAGTGAAATCCCCCAATCGTGATGAATTTTACATCGATGTTCCAGCAATGCCAAAACCCAATACCGTTGTGCTTTCCTTAAAGCCTGCGATAATCCTCGATACGTTCGAGAAGCTCAACTTGTATTATCACTGGAAGTACATGCCACTCACATCCGATGAGGTGAAATCGGCCATTTCCTCTAACATACATTATCAGAACATGCCGGTTTCCGTGACGTACAACAATGTGGATGTAATTCTCAACCAAATGGCAAGCCTTGGCTATCTGGTTACGGGGGATGGTCAGTATGCGCCGCGCGAGTGGGTTGAGCGCAGCGGCCACGACATTGAATATTTGGTGACATTCAAAAAGCTTCGGTTGTGGTTTGTCACGCATACCTACATGTTTACAGATATAAATTCGAGCGATGTGGCGGATATGATAATCACAATAAAAGGAGAGCATGCTTACGTGGTAATCTATTCAAAAACCACGAAGTTCAAGGATTTGCGGATATACCCGGACGTGCAGACTTTCATAGCGTTTGTCAATTCAGAGGCGATGCTGCGCTTTAAAGACATACTTTCGTCAACGTTCAGTGCAGAAAGCGAGATAATGCGTATGTCTGTTCTGAGCGGCCAGATAAAGTTGATAGATGCAGACCACCCGGAATTGACATTCATCCAATGACGATCATTGTGCAGCGGCTTTGCCCCCGGCCTCCTCCTCGGCCTTTTTATAATGTCTTGCTACAAGCTTCTCTAGCATCTCCGCTATGTCCTCCCGCTTCCTGCCAGACAGTTCGCCAAGGCTCTCAGAGAGTTGCCCCGTGTAGCGCATCACGGTTTTGTACTTGCTTTCGTACATCTTTGACTGCGCGATTCCATTTATAAAGTGCTGGGTGCTCCTCGCCGCATCCATAAGCGCAAGTTTTATCTCCTCTATTATCTCTTCTTCCTGGGATATGGCCTCTTTTCCGACTCCGGAATACGGTATGTGCACTGATGAGACATTTACGAATACGCTGACGGGCTGCGAATCAATATCTATGCCATACCTTTTCCATTGTATGTTGTGCACCGATTCAGTTATGGCGCAGTTGCCGCTGTCAAACAGAAGCGGCACGCGGTTGGCGAACCGCATTATACTTCCAGTATATCCATCGTCTGTTTTTCTTCCCGCGCCGCCGCCGTAAGCAATTGCCACCTCCACTATGAAGGGGAATCCCCCCCGGAAGACCTTCGGCTTCCTTTCAACCACATTCATAAACTCCGGATTCAGTATGTTCGCTAGTGCGGACCTTATTCGGTCCTCGCCTATCGGTATTATGTGTGAGGCCTCCGGAGCAATCCATTTCATTTCCTTGAATGCATTTATTATCCTTTCTGACTCGTTCCAGGTCAGATCCTTCGGCCGCTTTGCGAAGTTTATATCATTAAGCATTTCCTTCATCTGATTCATTTTGTCCTGGCTGAACCTTGCAAACCCATCCACGAAAAATGTGGAAAGCCTTTCCGCTGTTGTGCGGTGCGCAAGCTCGTAAAGATCGCTTACTGAAAGTCCAAGTGGATGCAGTCTCGCAATCTTCGGCCTTTCTGGTTGGCTATCGACGGATTTGGGGAACACATGCTCATGCCCTTCCGGGTCCATAAACGTTATCTGCGCGTGCGGGTTAGATATGCAGGTTCTCTTTATATACTCAAAGACACTGTGCTCTCCAGTGTCGTATTTTACCCCAGAGAATTCACCCTCTATCACAAGGCCCCTCGACCTGCCCTCACAATCCTGCATGTTGCTTATTACTGGTTTATTGTGCATTGTGTCTATCGCAACATCGCACATGTAGGTCTTCCCACTCTCTATTGAAGATACGACATGCACTGGCTTCCCAGTAGTTGCCTGCGCAAAGAGCGTACACCCTGCCGCTCCAATGCCCTGCTGCCCGCGTTGCTGCATATTTCTATGGAATTTTGTACCTGCGAGTATTGTGGCGAGTGCCTTGCCCACAAAGTTCTTTGGTATCCCAGGTCCATTGTCCGAAACCGTGACCCTGTATCTTCCTTCTGATATCTTTTCTAACCTTATTGCTATTTCGGGGAGTATTGCCGCATCTTCGCACGCATCAAGTGAATTCGTAACATATTCGTGTACGACTGTTACTAGCGCCCGTCCCATGCTTGAATACCCGAGCATCTGCTTGTTCTTGTTGAAAAATTCAGATATCGAATGTTCCTTAAACTCCTTGAATATATCATCTGTCTTCTGTTCTGCCATCTTCTCACCCCCTAAAATGCGACCTCCTTGCCCGCCATCTTATTCTTTCTATGCTGTGCTTCCATGCGTGCATATGCGAGTTTATGTGTCCCTCCATCGAGAAGTGTCCTGACCGCTGTCTCCGCTTCCTGTACGTCGTTTATTCTTCCTACGAATCCCACGGTATGCCCATAAACGCTTATCTTTGCGCCGCTGACGTTTTCAATGTACCTTTTTGCCCTGCCGTTGTTTCCTATTATTCGTGCCTTTATCTGCAGCATCCTCTTCTGACTGCCGGTAAAGCCTTTTAGGTCGATGTACGAGAAGTAATAGTCTTCGTTTACAAGTAGGCATGCGGTGTCCATCTCGAAACCTCGTCCGAATGCCGTTATTACGTTCTTTGCGATGAATTCTGAATAGGCGTCCCCATCAATCTTCACAAGGTTTTCGCTCGGATTTAGCACTATTTTGCACTGTGCGGACGAGGCAGCCCTATCTAAGAGAAATCTGTCCTGTTCAAGTTTCTTTATCCTTTCGTGTGGTATATATACCTCCTGCATGCTTCGCACCTGCCGTTTAACGTCGAACTGGTCCTTTTAATACTCTATTTAAAGTATAAAAGCTTTGTGAAAAAAGCCAAATTTTTTTCGCCCGAGGCGGCAAAGTTCCGCTAATGCCGATTTTCGCGCGTGTTACAAAAGCTTTAAATATATATTCCCAAATAGTATTCATGACTCAATCATGACTGTTACATGTATGGGTTGTGACAGGGTTGCGTGATATTCATGGATTCAAAAAAAGTTCTTGAAAAAGAACTGGTTGACATAAAAAAGCAGCTGAAGAGGCTGGCAACCAGCAACTCTAAGGGCTCGGAACTGATAAAGGAGAAGGTCAGCGCGGAAGAGACGAGCACAGGGCTTTTGCAGCTTCTGCGTTTTATAATGGACGAGAACCGGAAGCGCGATAACCTGATAAGGGAGCTTTCTGACAAAATAGACCAGCTTTACTACCCCGAAGAGGAAGCCCACGCCGCCGTAGAGCCGCCTCAGCGCGGCGAAGTGCCTCTCTCCGAGCTCGATGCGCGGATAATCCAGTTCATACAGGTAAAAGACATGGCATGTGCTGATGATATAAAATCCCTTATGAATTATAGGGGCAGGAATGCGGCATCGTCGAGGCTGAATGGCCTCTTTAAGCGCGGCATACTGCAGAGATATCAACTAGGTCACAAGGTTTATTACAAGTTTGATGCTGGCAAGGCGACCAACCTGCTAATTGTTTCACCCCCACATTAGAGATAGGGCCCGCAAGGGCCCTATCGCACCCGTTTTTGGTGGTCAATAGGGGGAAACAACCAACGAATTCTAGCGGAGCTTGGGGATCGAAAGTACGTGTTTATATGCTTCGGCGGCGGTGCGGGTGTGGATTGAAGTGCGTGCCCCGACTTCCGCCAAACAGGTATTCCCGCTAGTTTTGCTTGTAGTGCCTAAACGGAATTTCAGAAGCCCCGGGAGGGAGTTGAACCCTCGACTTCTTGTTTACGAGACAAGCACTCTACCACTGAGTTACCGAGGCATGCATAATCCTTGTTGTGCGGCATGCAAATTAATTTAAATATGCTTTAATAAGTATAATTGGTTTATATAGCTTGCCATAAAGCGTATTCCGAATAGTTGGTTTGAATGTATTATCACGAATTGGAGAATTCCGGCATACCGATTTACCTGCAGGGCATTGGCGCGCAGCCGCCACCTCCCCCTATAATACAACAGCAGCCAACAGTCCAGCCGCAGAATGTGGCACCGGCCTCAAAAGTTCGGCATCCTCATTCCAAAAAGCCATTCATAATAATGGCTGTTATGGTTGTTGTCATCGCAATTTTGGCCGTTTTCCTCGCATCATCGGGTCAATTTCTGTTGAAGCCAAAGACGACCTCAACGCTGTCAACCACAATCCAGAGCCTAAGGCTCTATTCTGTAACTTCCTGTGAGAATATAAACTCCAGTGGGACATACTACCTGCATTCGGGGGTCAGTTTCGGCAAGGGTTCGGGCGCATGCATATCGATAACGGCCAGCAATGTAAAACTCGTATGTAACAAGAACAGGATATCCGGTCAAGGGCCTTATGTTGCAGTACCGCCATTCACTTATGGGATACAGGTAATAAACGCGAATAATGTTTCCATAAGCGGTTGCCAGGTAAACAGTTTCTCATATGGCATATTCGAACAGTCCGCAACAAATACCACAATAACCAACAACAACGTTTCGCAAAACTACGTATCGAACATAAGGCTCCAGAATTCCAGTTTCAACTATGTTGCTAACAACTATCTGTCGAACGCAGCGAGCGACAGCGGCTCTTTGAGCATAAACAACAACTCAGCAAGGAATCTGCTAGTCAACAATACCGTGCAGTTCAATGTCCGCTACGGAATAGTGGTGAACTCCAGCCGGAATACGTTTAGGAACAACACAATTAAGGGTTCTCCGATTTCATTTTACTGCATGGGCGCGAATGGGTTTAAGAGCAACAACACTGCATATTCCAATGTCTGCTACAACAATACCGGATGCAATTTCATTGCTTGTTTTGGTAGCAACCTGCAGACCAACGTGGCAAATATTACGCTTTCGAAGTCGATAAGCACCTGCGGCTCAATAAGAAGCCCCGGCAGTTACCGACTTCTCTCGAATCTTTCAATGTCGGAGTTTATAAATACGTCAGAGGCACCCACACCGTGCATCAGTATAAAATCAAGCAATATAAACCTCAACTGTGGCGGCCACGCAATCTTTAATTCTACGACTGGCATAGTCGCTAGCAATGCGAGCTACATAAGCATTGAGAACTGTGTGGTGCGGGATTCAAAGACCGGTGTAGAGCTCGATAATATAATCAACTCAAATCTCACGAACATAAACGCGTCGCACAATTCCGCCGACGGGATAAAATTTGTCGGTTCAACCCAGGCTTATATGAGCAATGTAATAACCTCCTACAATCTGCAGAATGGTCTTGGGATATTACAGTCACGATCCATAGGCGTCAACAAATTCAGGGTTTTGAACAACAGCTTCGGGATTTATCTGTCAAATTCGGTGAGCAATTCATTTACCAACGGTGTCGCTGCAAACAACAGCCGCGTTGACGTGTATGCTACCATAGATTCAACCAATTCGCTCGTAAACTCGATGCAGAAATCTAGCTGCGGTGTAACGGACACCCTCTGGGCAAAGTGTACCCAATACATATCCCCCGACCTTCAGTTCTATCCACTTTCTACATGCACCACAATAAAGAGGGCGGGCATATACCGGATGGCGAGCAACCTCGTCAACATAGGGTTCACCTGCTTTAACATATCACAGAATGATGTGGTCTTTGATTGCCACGGTCATGTTATAGTTTCAGGCACGGCAGTTGCGCCCGCAATAGTTTCTTCAGGCAAACGGAACGTCACAGTGGTAAATTGCAGTATTTCAGGCTTCAGCTCTGCGATACAAATGAGCAATATTGTCGGTCCGTCTGTGATAAACAATACCATAACCGGTTCGCTGACAGGCATAAATGTGAGCAGATCTACCAATGCATATATATACGGCAACAAAGTCACGCATTCATCCGTTTATGGGATATCGCTCCTAAATGTCACGAAAAGTAACATCCTGTTCAATAATCAGAGCGCAGGCCTGAAGAGCAGCACCGGAATATACCTGTATAATTCTAGATTTAACAATCTTCTTAACAATACAATGAACCTTTCGATAACTGGTATGTATTTTGGCGGGAACTCGCAGAATAACACAGTTTCTGGAAATATCGGAACAGGGGACACCGCAGCTGATTACATCTGTTCGGAGCAGAACAGCGGCATTAATGCAGAGCTTGGTGGCGTGAACTTCGGAACTAGCAAAGTGGGGTGCAACTGGCTGGCCGCAATATCCCCCGGGTCAATGTACGTGTCGTGCAAGGTATCTATAGCCCCATCTACATTTAGTCTAAGTAGCGATTACGTCTACGGTTTTGGTGGCACATGCTTTACAATATACTCCAATAACACGCAGATAAATTGCAATGGACACACAATAATAGCCCAAAATGGGGGCACATTTGTCAACTTCAACAGTTCTTCTGGCGCAGTTTTGGAGAATTGCAACCTGAAGGGCTTCACATTCCCTGTATCCGCAATTAAATCCTCGGTTAGGCTGTCGAACGATACCATATACATAAACTCGACCGCCCCGATAAACACCGTGGGCATAAACATAACCAAATCCCAAGACGCTGAAGTGTATAACAGCAAGGTCATTTCTCCGTATTACGGGATATACTTAAACAAGGTGTCTTTTGGGAAGCTTATAGGGAACAATGTTACCTCATTTATGTACCCATATACACTGCAGGATTCGAACGGCGTCAGCGTATACAGTAATATTGCCCCTTACTACAGCGTAGCTGGCATGACGTTGACAAATTCCGCGTCAGATAATTTCCAAGGCAACAACTTCAACGGCGTTTATGGCATGTCCTGCTACGGCTCATCTAAGAATGTGACGGCCAGCACCGACCTGGGTGCGAATTACTGCACAAACAACTTCAATTGCGCTTGGATAAAATCCTCTCTGGGTGTATGCCCGGTAAGGTAATGGTTATCGCTGGTGGTGCCCTGATAGCCTACACCAAAGAACAAGGCGTTGCGCTTGTGACTGCAGCCAGGAGCAGCATAGAACTCTACCTAAGAAATCCGCATTTTGACCGTAAATCCGTAAAGGATTCGCTAAACGGGTTCAGCGAGCGCTATGGGGTCTTCGTTACGTTGGAGCATCATCATACCAACACCCTGCGCGGTTGTATAGGATTCCTTTATGGTGCATACTCTGTGAGGGATTCAATTGTCGATTCGGCAATTGCGGCCGCATTTGACGACCCCCGATTTGTCCCAATTTCTCATTATGAGCTGGACGACATTGTTGTTGAAGTAAGTATATTATCAGAACCGAAAAGCCTTGGTGGCACAGCGCTTTCGCGCAAGTCAAACCTAAAGATAGGCCGCGACGGCCTCATAATCGAATACGGAATGTATCGCGGTCTTCTGCTTCCGAATGTCGCGCTTGAAGAGCACTTTGGGAAGGAAGCATTTTTGGGTGCCGTATGTGAGAAAGCGGGTCTCCAAACGGACTATTGGAAGCAACCCAATGTAAAGGTGCAGCGGTTTGAAACCCAGATATTTAAGGAGGCCGAGCCGAGCGGTGAAGTTGACGAACTGAGCTATACTGAATGAAGGTCGGGCGGGGCACCGTCCAAAAGTTACACCAGAACTAATTGTTCTGCTGTTTGTCCTGTTTCGGTGAAGTTGCATCTTTCGATTGTTTCTTCGGAAACATGCCCTTGACGTTATTGATAAGGGATCCAAGTTCGCCCTTTGAAGATTTGTACAGTACATACCCGATAACTAGAAGGAGTATGCCGGATACCGTGAACCTGTTTATTGCCCCCACAAGGATCAATATGGCCCCAATTGCCATTAAAATATATGGGAGAGCTGCCTCCACGGTTGACTTTATATCCTTGTTTTGCCCTGCTTGTGCTGTTGTGGGCTTGTTTGGGTCAGGATTATTGTTCGGCATCTACCGCACCATATTTTTATTGTTTATTTATGCACTTAAGTTTAAATAGACACCTAGGGTCGAGCCGTATAAAGTTTTTGATAGGGACGGCATATCCAGCGTGGCAGATTTGTTACAAACGGCAGCCCCGAAACCGGCAGTGCAAATACCACACCTTTTTAAATTTTAAACATAATTTATACTTAAATTTAGGGTGGGCCCGTAGCTTAGCCTGGTCGGAGCGCCCGACTGATAATCGGGAGGCCATGAGTTCAAATCTCATCGGGCCCATACCTTTCATACTGCCATATCCCAAAATGTGTCTTGCCCAATGTCAACCGGTGTAATTAAGTATCTTGTATATCGAGAAATTCGAAGCCCTGCCGGTACTTTCCGTGGCAACAATTTTTAGCTTATAATTTTCGGTATAATACTTGCATATTGTCCTGTTCATGGGGCTTACAGTGCACCAAAAGCCATAATCTAGATAGTAACAGCTGTAGTTACGGTAGCTGAGATTGGTAAATACGTCGGTTTTCTGTGGCAATGTGGCGCTTCGATTGAGCATAAACCAGATTGAAGGTATCTCAGAAATTACAAGGCACCTGGACGGAACCTGCAAGTAATTTTTCTGTATGAAATTCAGCGAATTGATTGTATAGCTGATGGTATACGGACTTGGTGAAAGATTCTGCGTGCTGTTGTTCAGCGGGAATCCAAAATGTGAGTAAGTGGGATGGATTAGTGCATGGCTGACCGATGCAAAAGGCACAATAAAAAAGACAAAAACCAGCGAACCATACACGATATATCTGGTGATTTTTGTGCTGTTCTGGTACCCCCTCCCAAGAACCCCAAGCAACAGATTGCCAAGCCAAACAATCCCGAAGGCTGAAAGTATTGACAATGCAGGATACAAGATAAGGAGATACCTTACCGATGCACCTACCAATACCGATCCTGAAAAATAAAACAGGTAGAACACGAAATAAACCGAAAGAAAACATAGCAGAAATGCCAGTATTCCTCGCCTCTCCGATTTCTGATGTCCGAACAGTAAGGCGCCACATCCAATTACTGCGAATAGAATGACATTCGGTAAAAATATAATTGGATAGTCCTGCAGCATGCCAGTCAAGAAGGAAAGATTCGCAGATAAGTTCGGCAAAACGTACATCCTGGAAAATATCGGTGCATTTTGGTATAAGTAAAATGCGGCATTCGCCTTCAACTCGGTGGTTGTCGCAATCATAACATATAGCAGCGGTTCAAGCAGCGCCAAGAACGCAAAACCCAGAAGTACAATGCCCCTATCATCCAAAATCCTTTTTATCGCCACTGAAACCCCGTTCGAGACTGTTTTTCGGAGCCCCCCGTCTCCAAATACAAGATATCCTAAAAGAAATACCGGAATGAGCAATAGTCCCTCTACCCTGATGTACGCCCCCAGCGCGATGGAGCTTAGGAGTGCAGCAAGCACCGATTTACGTGGTCTTTTCAGAAACACTACAAACAGAATAATGGCAAATGTTGCAACAGAAGTGAACGCAAGGTTTGGGTTTGCTAGCGTGTTTGCCCATATATAAATCTGTGGGATAAAGGAAAACACCGCGGCAGATACGAGTCCAATCTCTTTCCTTCCAGATATGACATTCGCTGCAAAGAAAACCAGTACAATGGTGGCAGCACCCAAAAATAGTCCGAGGCCATGGGATGTGCCTTCGCCGCCGCCGAAAATTCCGAATGCAATCGAGATTATGAATGGCCATCCCCCCGGGTCAAAACCGAGTTCGGTGCTAAAACACCGTTGCACGTACGGTGCACCATACAAGCACATTACGGTGTTTCCTGTATGCAGTATGCCAATTCCGATGCTGTCATATATTGTTTCATCGATGAACATCAGCGTGGTCTTTGGCAAAAAGGCAATCGAAAAGATGAGAAAGAATAGGACAAGCACCGCAAGCGCCACCGCGGTGCGAGTATCAAATCCCGCAAACACAATACTACGGATATCCTCCCGCGCATACAGCAACGAACCTACAATTACGACCAAGATCGAGATGCAAGAGGCGGTTATCATGTAACCTGCAAGACCTCCGAGAGCCGTAATGGCAAGCAATAAGAATAGCAAAACTATAATCAATGACGCTACTGTAATGTATGCATTCATATGAAATTAGACGATATGCAAGTTTATAAATACAGAACTTTATCCAAGGCTTCTTCGCGATTCACGGCAATATATGGCTTATCCGATCAATGACGGCGGCATAATAAACGGGCAGGAACGACATCTAAGTTTATTGTTTGTTTAACTTCCAAGTAACAACGCCAAAGGTCCATAAGCCAGAGCATATCCCGATTTAAATGAGCTGCCCGAGACGGGCGAAGGAGCAACCCCCATGCAACCGCTACACAATAAAATCCTTAAAAAGGCAATGCCGGGATACGAAAAGGAGAAAAGTTTAAGACATGCTAAAGTGCGCTCAACCCGTGCCCGAAAGGGGCAATAAATGAAAATGGGGGTCTTCCAGAATCAAGGAAAAATCTCGAGTGGCACATATTGCCCCTGTACGCCGTAGTCCGAATCCCGTGTTTTTATATTATTATGTGTTGATACTTAAATCGTGGTGCGTGCCGGATGGCTGAGAAAAAAGAATTGTTTAACCATGTTATAATCTGTGGTTTTGGTATAGTGGGGCACAAAATAGCTGATGTGTTGTCAGAAAGCCACGTAGAGTTTATAATAGTGGAAAATGATCCCGAAAAGGTGCGTGTTCTGCGGGAAGAAAATTATAGGGTGATAGCTGGCGATGCAACCCAGTCCGGTACGTTGAAGTCCGCCGGTATACTGACTGCAAAGGCGATAGCTGTGGTGATAGACAATGATGCGAAGAATCTTTTTACCGTGCTTTCTGCAAGGGATTTAAATAAAACAATATTTATAGCAACGAGGGCCAATGATGAATTCCTGCGGGACAAACTCATTGAGGCGGGCGCAGATTATGTGATAATGCCGCAAAAGAGCGCTAGTAAAGAGATTCTAAAGGAACTTGGCATAAAGTGGGCGTAAAAGATGCAACAGCATTCCGGATCTGGCGAAGGGCTATTTAATCGCGGCGTGATAATCATACTCGCGCTGCTTTCGGGAATTTTCTTCGTCGTTTCTGTTTACATGACCACCACAATAGTGGGGGACGAATACGTCGGCATATACTATACTGTTGCGGTGCTCTTCGACGCGTTCTCGTTCCTTCCGAACCTCAGTATTCCTCTTTTCACTTCGCAGTTCTATGAGCTGTACTCCCTGTTGCTGCTTGACGGCGTTATAAAGATAGCAATAATCGGTTTCCTCACCGCATCTGTAATAGGCGCCATACTGAGCATTGATCTAAAGGCAAAGCTGAATCTGATACTGGCAAAGCGTTTTAGGAACCATGTGGTGTTGTGCGGGTATTCGCGTCTCTCCGAACGCCTGATGCGGGACCTTGCGAAGCGGAAAATAGAGTTTTTGGTAATAGAACGTAGCAAGGATAAGGTCGAAATCCTGAAAAATCTCGGACATATCGTCATAGAAGGCGATTTTACCAATGACCTGGTACTCAATGAGGTGTCTATGAAGACCGCCCGCGCTGTGGTCTTCGACACAAAGGACGATTTCAACAATATATTGGGGATAATTGCCACAAAACGCATAAACCACAACGTCAAGGCGATAGTGCGCGTCAACGATGAAGATTCAATAACGAACCTCGTACATGCTGGTGCCGACCTGTACATAATACCGGAGATACTCGCAGGGGCAGAACTGGGTGAGAACATAATTAAGGCAACAGGTGTCGCATGATGTCAAAAATGAGTTCCGAGTGGATTATTTTTGCCTCTGCAATAGTCGTGTTCTGTGTGGCCGCAATAGCGTTGGCAGTATATGCGGGTGTAGATCCGCTCTCGGCAACTTTGTGGTCCCTCTCGGGTGCCTTGGGTGTCTATTATCCCGGCCTCGTAAGTGATAAGATAGGCGATACAAGCGCCTACATACTGCTTGGGGATCTTGCACTGGCGTTTGCATTTGTGCTTATGACCGCATTCTCGTCGGCATTCTTCTTCAATTTCCTGAAGGGCATAGCTATTTGGAAAAGGAACGCCGCACGGCGCATAAGAAAGCTTCGTGGCCATACTATAATAATGCCGTTGAACCGCTTCACCCTCTCGCTGATACGGGAGCTTGATGTGGTGGGTGCACCGCTCGTAGTGATAGCGGACAATGATAAGGAGGCAAGGCACTTATACGCTAAGTCGCGGCTCGTAGTTGTGGGCGACGCAAGCAACATAGACGTATTGCAGGCTGCCGGCTTGCAGAATGCCGGTGCGGTGATACTCTGCAGTGACAATCCAGTCGAGAACACAATAGTTGCCCTTACTATAAGGACCTTTAACAAGCACGTAAAGATTATATCTAGGGTAAGTAAGGAGGAGGACCTCGTCACAATCGGCAAGACTGGCGCACAGAAATTGATACTTCCCGAAGTGGATGCGGGAACCGACCTCGGCACCGTAATCCGCAATAAGATAATGCAGGACTAAGCGCGCACCTTTATGCCTCTCTTATGCGATCTATCCGCAAACTCTGCCTTGTGTCCAGATTCGAACAGCTGTTTTTCAGCGCCCCTGAAAAGGAACACTCTCGTAAAATTGATGTGTCGCGCCATCAGACGCGTACGCAAGCCATCTTCACTCATTTCAATAGCCACTAGTAGATGGTATTCGCGGTAAAATATAAAAACATTGCGTAGTCGGTGTGCCGTGGCGCAATCTTTTATTTGTTGCCAAAGATAAGCAGTTATGGCCCCGATAACAGCTGTCTTGCCCCCAGGGGGGCGCGCCTCCGGAATAACTTCCAGGCAGGCAGCCGGGCTCATATCAAAATACGGATACAACGAGATAAAAGTCAAGAAGAAGAATTCATACAAACTGTTCCTGAAGAAATTTTATGGACCGGTGCAATTATTGCTTATGTTTGTCGCCGCAATATCCTTCGCAACCGGAAAACCTGGGGATCTCTACATAATAGTTGCACTTTTGGTATTCAATGCAATTGTCGGTTTCCTAGAGGAATACAGGGCGGACAAATCCGTAGAATCCTTAAAAAGTATGCTCGCATCGGAGGCGCGCGTGCTACGGGACGGAAGGTGGATTACAATACCTGCGAGGCTACTGGTGCCTTCTGATACGATACGGGTTCGGCTAGGCGATGTTGTCCCTGCAGATGCTGTGATCCTGGAATGTGAAACACTCGAGATTGACGAATCCGTCCTTACCGGTGAATCATCCCTGGTAAACAAGCGCACTGGAGATACTGCTTATCAAGGATCTGTGATTAGGCTGGGCGAAGCGACCTGCATTGTCGCAGGAACGGGCCGCAACACGAAGTACGGAATGACAGAGCGACTAGTGCAGATTGCAAGTCCCGCCTCGCATCTCGAAGGCGAGATACTTAAGCTTGTCAAGTACCTTGTTGCTGGTGATTCGGTAGTAGTCACTCTAATGTTCCTGTACGGCGTATTCCTGCTGCATACCCCCCCAATCACCATACTTCCGATGCTTTTGGTTGTCCTTATAGCATCAGTTCCAGTTGCTCTATCCGCCGCATTTACCGTTGCGATGGCGGTAGGGACAGAAAGGCTTGCAAAGAAATCTGTGCTTGTCACCCGATTGGAATCCACAGAGGACATAGCTACGATGGAGGTTCTGTGTACTGATAAGACAGGTACGCTGACCCAGAATATAATAACCATTAAGGAGGTTTTGCCCTACAAATGCAATGAAGGGATTCTGTTGAAATACGCCGCAGAAGCCTCCAGGCTAGAAGATAATGACCCGATAGACAATGCGGTTCTAGAATATGCTGCAAGCATGCGAGTTAAAGTGGGAAGGCAATTATCTTTCAGTCCATTCAACCCGCTTACCAAGAGAACCATTGCAGAAATCGTCGATCGAAAGAAATACTCCGTAGCAAAGGGAGCCACGCTCGTGATATTGAAGCTTGTCCACCTCAATTCGGCAGCAGAGAGGAAGGTGAACGCAAAGATAAACCGCTTCGCATCAAAAGGTTTCCGATCCGTTGCTGTGGCCGTGCGGAAGGGGGGTGGTGCCTGGAAGCTTGTCGGCATCCTTGCACTATACGATCCTCCCCGCCCGGAAATAAAGGAGCTAATAGATGAGCTTCGGGGGCTAGGGATTTCCGTCAAGATGATGACTGGGGACAGCATGCCCGTCGCAAGGGAAATATCGAAAGAGGTAGGCCTGGGAAAAAGGATACTTATGTTGAAAGAAAAGGGCACCAGTATTGACTCTATTCTAGTGCATGCCGATGGTTTTGCAGGGATGTATCCCGCAGATAAGTACATCCTGGTAAAGGCTCTCCAAGCGAAAGGCCTCATTGTTGGAATGACTGGTGACGGCGTAAACGACGCACCGGCGCTGAAGCAGGCGGAAGTTGGAATTGCAGTTGCAAATGCGACCGACATCGCAAAAAGTTCGGCTGCCATGGTGCTCACAAAGAACGGCCTCGGTGTAATCATCGATGCAGTAAAGGAGAGCAGGAAAATATTCGAACGGATGGTGACCTATACCACTGCAAAGATTGCGAAGGTCTTCCAGATTGTCGGTTTCGTGGCCATCACCTATCTGCTGTTCAGATTCATGCCAATAACCCCATTTCTCTTAATACTGCTAATATTTACGAATGACATAGTAAACATATCGATATCCGAAGACAATGCTAACTACTCCGGAAAGCCAGACGTATGGAACATAAAATCGCTTATATATTCGTCAGGGGCGGTCGGGATTCTCCTCGTTACAGAAGCGCTCATATTCATACCAATCGGCCTCGGCATCCTTGGGCTTACGATTGTGCAGTTTCAAACCATGATCTTCCTGATGCTGAATGTAACGGATAAGTTTACTGTGCTTAATATGCGCGAGCGGCGTTGGTTCTGGAAGTCTGCACCGAGTGTCCCTTTGATTGCGGCGTCCGCCATCGGGATGGTCGTAGGTGTGGCTATGGCATATTTTGGGATACTAATGCCTAAAATAGGCCCCTTGCCAATTCTGCTTGTTTTTGCGCTTTCCGCCGCTTTCCTGTTCCTAAACGACTTTGTCAAGAGAATGGCCTTCAAACGCTTTGGGATAATCGCCGCAGGCATGCAATGAATTCAAATACGAATCTGCGAGGTGCATGTCCCCTACGCCTTGTTGACGCCACGGCACCCAAAATGTACAGCAAAATCATTTACGGGAATATTTAAATATATATCTACATATAAAATAGTTTACTAAAGTAAATGGTTGATTCTATGGGGTTGGGAATCTTGGGCAGGTTTACCCTGCCGGTACTCGTTGTGACGCTGCTGCTGATGCATATATCCTCTGCATCTGCGGTAAGCCTAGACATAATGGCCCAGATAGGTTATGTGAAGGGGGTGCTTTCCCAAGCGGGGCCAGCGTTAAGCGCGACGCTATTTGTCCTAGCGGGCATATTCTACGCGATTGGACAGGTGCTTCCCCCGGACAAGAAGGCAAATTTTCATACCACTGCAATCAACATAATAATAGGAGCCGTGGTGGTTGGCGCCTTGAGTGTTGCATCCAATGCGCTTGCCCTTGCGTCGTCGCACCTCCTGAGCAACATTACGGTATCTAATTTCACCTAAACGGGTATGGCATGTTCGCGGCATTCTATGGCTATAGTATAGCTATAGGGTTGGTTTCGATAATGATTGCGGCCTCTGGGATAATGCTCGGACTGGGCATTGCAGCTGACGATCGCAAGCTTAAGGAGCTTGGCAAAAGCGAGCTCTCCCAGGCGGTGATAAGCGGCGTCATAGTCGGAACGCTCCTCCTGCTGTTTTCGCAGAACGGTCTCGTTACGGGATTGACGAACTCGATAACCACTAGCGTCGTAAGTTCCCCCTGCGGCGGCGCACTTTCGGACAACTACGCAATATGCTTTGCAGACCGGTTCCTCGTGGGTGTGGCGCCGGTCTCGATAAATGGCAAGCTGTATCCAACCCTGATGGACAGTACAGCAGCCATATTATTGCCTTCGATAGCGCTTTACGGCGCGCTTTCTTTCATTGCATCACTAAAGTTCAGCGTGGTTATTGTCTCCGTAAGTCTTGCAGGAATACTGCAACCCGCCCTAAGTGTACTTAATCGGATAATAGGGACCATGACTCTTGCGGTGGTGAGTCTCGATGTGCAGGCCATGCTTTTGCAGTTCGTAGCCCTAACATCCCTCTCCGTGCTCCTGCCTACTGGGATAATCCTGCGCACGTTTTACTTTACGCGGCGGCTTGGCGGCGCGATAATAGCCATAACGATTGCACTCTTTGCGGTACTGCCGATGACCTATGTCATGAATGCAGAGCTTATTGCTAGGTATTCTTCGGAGGCTTCTGTCGGAATTAACGGCATTCTGGCCAACGTTACTGCCGAACGTGCCGGAATTTCGGGGGCAATATCTGCAACGAACGTATCCGGAAGCCTTCTTGGTTCAGTATCAAGTTCTGTTGCATCTCTCTCTGTATCCGTTCAGGCTGCCCTCACGGGAATGATGAATGCGGTTGCGCTCATAGTGGTTGAGGCGTTTTTCCTGCCTACTTTCAGCATCATGCTAACGATAGTTTCGGCAAAGGAGCTGGCCAGGGTGCTGGGTTCAGAGCTTTCATTCAGCAGATTTAATATATTTTAGTGGTTACATGAAGGAAATCCCGCTATATGCCGCCCTGCTGCTTAACTCCGTTTGCGCCGCTGTTGCCTTGGTGCAAGGCGGTTGGCTGCCTGCGGTACTGATTGCCCTCTTTTTGGCATTCTCCGTGGTTACCTATAAGGGTTGGTACTTGATTGAGCCGGTCATATTTAAGCACAGCCCAATTGTGCAGGTGGTCGGGCGGTTCAGCTTGAGCGAAGAGCGGCAGACCGCGGTTGTAAAGAGCAGCGGCAAATACTTGTCTGTGGCTGCCGCGCATCTCGATGTCTCCAAAGGTTCTGAATTAAGCAAGGAGAAGATGGAGGGCATAATACGCGCTGTTGGGCAGCCATTCAAGATATCTTTGCTTGTGCATCCTGTGGACATCGCAAAGCTTGTAAATGGCCTAAAGACTAGGCAGTACATGGCGGAAGCGTGTCTTTCCCGGCTCAGCAGGGAAAAGCCCGATTATCAGAGGTCAAACACCATAAAGCGCGAGCTTTCTGAGATAGAGCGCGATCTCGGGGATTTGACCTCTGGAAAGAGGCCTCTCAGTGTGGCATACCTTGTCACAACCGCATACTCCTCGGAGAGCAGGTTCGCCGCGCAGGAGGGTGCATTGGCAGGAATTCGCGAGATAGCCAACGCCTTTGATGCAGGTCTCGGATTCAGATCCAAGGTTCTTGCTGGAGACGAGCTCCTTTCCGCACTCGAATTGGACAGCATGGTGGTGCCATGGGCTTAACGCAGTTCTCAAATTCTAACAGGTGCGCGGCAACACTGCCGGTATTCTCTGCGTCTGAGGTGCCCGTAGATTCTGAATTCACCGGCGTGTACGTCGGCAGAACTGCAACCTATTCACTCCCATTTATGCTCTGCGGAGATAGTTTAGTGAATCCACATATCGCAATTATAGGGATGACAGGGTCGGGGAAGACATTTATGCTCAAATCTGTTATTGTGCGCACTGCAATGTATTCCGGTCGCACCGTCTTCGTGCTCGATTGGAATGGCGAATATGCGGATTTGATCGGCGCGTTCGGCGGCGAATCCGTCCGTGTTGACTCCGATATGTCACTAAAGAAGGCAGCCAATATGCTAAAACGTATGCTTCAAGGCGCCGCCGCCCGCCCGGTTCCCGCTTTCCGGATTGCCAGTGTTGATCTGTCCGCGGCCAGCTCTGTCGAAGATCGCCAAGCATACGCCAGGCAGCTCCTAGAATCAATGGCTTTGCTAATGGTACACAAGAAGATCTCCGAGAAGGTACAGTCCCTGGTTGTGCTTGACGAGGCATGGAAACTGGTGGGTGCGGCAAGTCTGGCATCAATGTTTCGGGAAGGCAGGAAATACGGGATTGGCATCATTGTATCAACCCAGCTAGGCCGCGACATAACCAATGAGATAATATCGAATTCGGCGACTATTGTGATGTTCAAGCTGCAGAATAGCGAGGATTTTCGCATGCTCTTGGATTCTGCGGTAATAAGTGATGCGGATGTTGGGGTAATATCCGCCTTGCCGGTTGGATCATGCATGGTGATGCAGCGGTACAGGCATTCCGGGACGCTGTTCAAGTCAGTGGTTAGCCATATTGAAGGGCTGGTTGGCCGCGGCTGTACTCTCAAATTCGGCGATAAAATGAAATCCTATGTGGCACAATCCACTTTTGAGCGGCTGACAAAGGCGGCTTTCAGGCAGGAACACTACAACGAAATATCTAGGTTTGTCTGGCAGGGTGCGCACAATATCGACCTTGTGCTTTTTATCCGGCTTCTAATGCGGTTGGGGCTGCACCGTCCGGCAATAGTCACATACCTGCGCAGCCTCGGAATAGATGATATTGCGATAATATCCGCATATGCCGAATCTGAATTGGAATCCGGGAGCAGACCATCTGGTGAGTAAACGGATCTATTGCTGAGTTCCTCATTTTCGGTTTCTGGCACGGTGAAGACAAGCATAGATAGCATACGTGCCGTCCTAAATTCAATTCCAAATATGAAACTACTCTCTGGGGGCACGCGGCTAATGTACGAGGTGCTGCTGCGCTCTGGAGAGACCGGCACCCGCGGCCACCGGCAAACTCCAAACCCAATATTTGAAATATCGCCAAATGTGGCAAAGTTCACATTTTATTTTGACAGGCCGGAGAGCGCCCATCGCCCCGCAAATATGATAAAGCTGCTTGCCATTCTTGCAATCCTTGGTGCAGACTACGAACCGTGCCTGTCTTCCTTATACCCTGACCTTATCGAGTCGTTAGACTCGGTGCCATTTGGGAATTCTGAGGATCCGAGGCACGAATTTTTGGAAACTGAGATCCACGCTCTCGGCGAAGCAAATTGCAGGATATCGGATAGCTATCTTGGGGCGAAGCGCGCTCTGAATTCTTTGGAAAAACTATGTTTAGAATACCGGCAATTTTGCAGTCCAATCATCAAAGCCGTTGGCCGCGATTGTAGGGATGATGAGGAATTGCTTCTGAAGCTCGGTCAGTTTGGCGTCAGCAGAGCAACTGCTGAGAGCATAAAGTGTGATGTTCGGGCGTGGGGGGACCCAGGTGCCAAACCGCTGGCCGGAAAGACTAGTGTATCCCATGTATGGAAATAAATTACTGTTTGCGCTGCTTAATCCACAGCCTGCCTTCCTGTTTGCGCTGCCGTTCGCTTCTCAAGGGGGATATGATTACTTCCCGGTATTATACATTGCCGCGGGTGCCGCAGCATTTTACGCGATAAAACGCGCGTCAGAGCTGTCCGCAGCGCACCATGGGCTTGTTTTTGCATATGTGCCTGACATGACGGGGGCTACGATGCCGGAAGTCCTCCACGGACTTACGCGTCCACAATTAGAAAATAGGGCTGTCAGGGCGTCTAACCAAAATCCTCCTCATTCTGGCATCGGTCTGCGCCGGAAGGCCGTAATCCGCCTGCTTTACGAACGCAGAATCATGTATCCCGATCAAAATCCGGTGTGCGGGAATGCGCGCCCGGACGAAAGCGTGTTTTGGGAGTTTGGGGCAAATCTCAGAAAAGCCTCCGCGAGCGCGCGCCCACGGCGTCCAAATGCCGAAGTCATGTGCTTTAGCGGCGGCGAAGCGCGTGTTCTATCGTCTGCGTTATATGCGTTTTCCCCCGAGGGCGCAAAGGCATTGCTGCTGAAATCCTGTGGATACTTGGTGGTAACATATGTTCCAATACGCGAATAAGGTTGCGGAAGCCGGTTTGCTGTTCAGTTTTTTGTCCATAATTTTAGCTTCTGTATCGGAGGTTATCGTACCTCCAAATTCTGGGAAAAGCAATGTTTCACTGAAGGTTGTGGTCAGCTGCGCAGCTTTGGCGGTTGTATGCATTTGGATAATAAAAGCCTTTTAAGTGATTAAAATGTTCAGGAATATTGCCGGTATCTACAGACAAAGCGGAAAGGCGCTTTTTGTGTACTTTGCGGCGACGACTGCAATGCTGCTTGCATTCACAATGCTGTTCTCGCTAGTATTTGGCATGCCGGTGCGTATCTTTGCATGCATCTCCGCGCTGGCGACTATTGCGATGGCAATGCTTTATCTGTATCTAGTGCGGTGGACTGCGCCTTATTGGTTCCATTATCCAACAGAGTTAACAGTGCGCAGAATTTTGGCATACCTTGCGGTTTTGGCAATACTCCTCTCTGCATTGGTGTTTTGATGGAAGAGGTGTTGGAATTCAGCGCACTTCCAAGTTCTGGAATAGAGCCAACGGTCCTACTCGAGGCAATTGGAAAGCACAATTTTGCATTGGTTTACCAATTATCCGAGGGGCGGACATGCCTCTACGTGGATGACGGCCTCGGGCAGTTTGCCAAAACCCTACCCGATATGATACCTGGCCTGTGCTTGACCCAGTGCACATTTTCCCTAACCGATACACGATGGAGACTGCTGTCGCTGTACAAGAACCAGGACCCGAAGGGCCTTAAGACCATAGAAGACATTCTCTCTCACTATTTCAACAAGACAATCATAGTACTATTTACCCTGCCCGGTGCAGAAGAGGCCGACCGGTTCAAGAGTATGCTTGAGCGCTTACTTAGTAATCGGGAGACAAAGGCGACATCATCCATCTCTCCCGGAATTTTTGGCGGGCGCCCCAACCTCTCCCTGCATACTGATGTTTACAAAGATTCGGAAGAGCGCGCCCTGTTGCTTTCGTTGCTTGGAGATCTGAGCGATACGGTACTCTCGGCCGGCCCGCTCTTCAAAATATGGTTTGCGATACCTGCCAATGACAAATATCTCCGTGAACAGATTGTGAACCGGAATATTTTGATGCAGGAATTGGAGCTTAGTGCGGATCAGATTGCATCCCTGGTCTCGCGTGCGGCAGCGGGAGACGCCTTTATATACGGTAAGAGGTATGCGTCCAGTGTCCTGGAGATTTGTGGTGCGAAGAGGCTTACATATCCTGTGCGCACCTTCCTGGGGTCGCAGGCTACGCGCGGTGGAGTTGTCCTGGGAAATTATGCACCGAATGGCGTATCTGCATCACACTCTGAAGTTAGAATGGACAAATCGAGTTTGAACCTCGGATTTGTCATATCTGGACTGCCTGGCTCCGGCAAGACCCGCGAAACTATGGCATTGCTGCACGGTATACTCGCCAACGGGGCATCAGAGCAGACTAAGGTTGCAGTGATATCCCCCACTAATGAATGGGATTTGTTTGCATTCGCGCATGGAATGAATATTGTCGCGGCTAACAAAGACGGCATACCCATAAACTTTTTTTCCTGCGACGGGCGGGCCAGCCGTGAAAAATTCTATGAGGATTTGGCACTCCTCATATCTACAGCATCAAATTCAGGCCCGTACAAAAATCCGATGGAAAAATGCCTTCTGAACGCGTTCCGCATCGCGTATTCCGATGGCAATAGCCCGAACCCCACCAGGGTGTACTCCGAAATTGAGAAGAGCATAATACGGCTTCATGGAAGGGAGACGAATGCCGGTGTGCGATATACGAAGCACGGCGAGAACATACTCGCCGCACTCGAAAACCTGCGGCACATACTTTCACGGGTAGAATATTCCGTGACGGGCGGTGCGCACATAAGGGATTTGCTATCAAAGGGGCTCATATTTAATCTTTCTGCGGTAAGCAACAACACGAAACCGTATATGTATGCTCTCGTACTAAATCAGTTGTACTCGATTGCGGACACGTTCGATACCGACGGTGATGATAAACTGCGAATGCTAATCTGTGTGGAGGAAGCGCAAACAATTTTTGGTGGATCCGATCGAAAAGATAACGCCGCCACCGAGGACCTGATACGGCGCATACAGGATTTCAGAAAGCGTGGAGTCGGCATAATGCTGATAACACACAATGTGAATGACGTAGAGCCAGGCATAAGACGTATCTGCCAGAACCGGATGTATTTCAAGCAGGCGCCCGATATGGCTGCAGCAGCAGCAAAGGAACTTGTATTTACCTACTCTACATCCGAAGATATAGCTTCAAAACTGAAACATCTAGATTCGAGGATTGCGGCTGTCGATTTTGTTAGGAGGGAAGGTCCGGACAAAGTCGGAGGGGACTCTATTTTCCTAAGGACAATAGATTATATGCCGCCGCCCAGTTTTACCGGCGGTCCGGCGTGCCGCAGTAAGATCTCAGTCCGTTGGCAGGTGGGCCGTATAAGCATGCATGTCCGCATAACCGACGGGCGCCAAAAGCATATACACACACCTGCCTCCCTCGAGCTTATTTTCTTAGGCCAGGCCGTATCAGAATCTGCAATAAACGGCGCTGAGTGCATCTTCCGAGGGGTATTAGAAGACAGAAGCTACACTGTGCGGGTGCTCTCCGAAAATGGAAAGCAGATCTCTTCGTGTACCTTCCAATCCAAAAGGGAAATCTTGCTTACGATTAGGGACGATGGCTGTAGAATCCTGTAAGCTGTAAGACTTCAATCCGTGCCGAACGTGGCATGGCCCAACGTATTATAAATCAGTTTCGCCGCAAGAAAATCCGGGGCGGCTAGACCTGGTATCGGAAGTAGTTCGTCGAAATCCATACCAATCAATTCGCGCTTGGGCAAAAGGGTTCTAAGGATTTCCATGACCTCGCTGAAATGCAGCCCGTCGGGCTCAGGTGTGCCAGTACTCGGCATTTCGGATGGATCAAGCACGTCGAAATCGAATGTTAGGTAGATCCTCTTCGGAAGCCTTTCGTCCAGTTTCTCCAGGATGTTTTTCAAGCCATGCTCGTGGATGTCCCGCATATAAATTGTTCTCCCGTCATTCCGCATGCCTCCCTCCTCTACGCTTCTGATTCCTACGCTATAGCATTCCTTGCATAGTTCGCGTACACGCGCCATGACTGTTGCATGGCAGTACCTGCTGCCATAAAGCTCATCTCTAGAATCCGAATGCGCGTCAAAATGGAGCACGGCAAAATCTGCGCCGTGTTCTGCGAAGGCCTTTATGCTGCCCACTGCAATTGTGTGTTCCCCACCAATAAGCAGTGGAACTTTTCCATCATCTATAAGCGCTGAGACCTCGTCACGTATGCGGTTTACCATATTCTCTGGCGAACTGAGGTCCGGGGCTACCTCTTCCGTTGTGTATATGCCAACCTTGCTTATGTCCCTGCCCGTATCAATGCTGTAAAGCTCAAGGTTCCTGCTCGCCCCTATTATCGCATTAGGCCCACCCCGCGATCCGGGCATATATGTAGAAGTGTAATCGTACGGGATTGGCACCACAACTATTCTGGCTCCCTCATAAGTGGATTCTTCAAGACCAAAGAGATTGTATGGCGGCAATGCGTTCAGTATTTTCATATGTGCTCACTGTAAGAATTAAGTCCGCCATGCGGGCGGTGCACAAAACCACGACAAATACCATAGTATGGCAATAACATTTAAAAAGCTTGCTTTTGATTTGGTAATAGTGATGAGATGGCAAAAAGCAATGCAAAATATAATATCTTTGCGTTCGAGATCGTGGCCAGCCTAATCTTCTTCGGGATAATACTCGGTTTTCCCGGGCTTGCTACAAATTCCTTCGCCGAAATATGGCTGCCCCTTCTTTATGGAGCTGCAATTATAGGCTCAATATGCCTGTTCTTAATAAGCTTCGGAACACTGATGTCCAAAGATAACTCCACTTTCGTCCGCGAAGGTTTCTATGCTACTGCAGTAACAGGATTTTCATTGGTGATACTGACGTACGGCACCTCGATTGCCTTTATCGCCGCGATATTTGGCTTCATAATTGGGTTGATTGGTTTGCACCTAAAATACGCAAGGCAATAACCTTTCCTCTCCCCCCTTTTTTCATATGCCTGTTAGCGGGAGTCATGCGTTCTGGCTAGAATGCCAAAACGCGCAAACCGGTTTATAAGAAAACCGCGCCATTGTCCGTTATCAGCATGTCGTCTTCTATCCTAACACCGCCAAAGCCGCTGATATAGATTCCTGGCTCATTGCTGAAGATCATGCCCCTTTCTATCCTTTTGTGGATTTTTGGGGATAACCCAATGCCATTGTCGTCATGTACCTCTATTCCGATGGAATGCCCGAGTGAGTGTATGAACCTGCCCCTGTAAGCGCCGCCATTATGGCTGTTTATGTAGTTTTCAGCTGCAAAATGAGTATCATCCATGAAAGCACCCGGCCTCGCCGCCTCGCGCGCAAGCCTCTGGGCCTCGCTAACTGTGTCATACATATCCTGCATCCTCCTGTATTTTTTCGTGTACCTGTCCCCCTTGAATATGACTGTCCTCGTCATATCCGCACAATAATTGTCGTATCTTGCGCCAACGTCAATCAGGACGAGCGAGTTCGGCTTCAGCGTTGTGTTGTCTGGGGCATGGTGCGGCAGCGCGGAATTTGCCCCAAAGCACACTATGCTTTTAAACGATGGCTCATCCGCTCCGGCATCCATCATTAGGAAATCAAACCTCGCCGCAAGCCGCTTCTCGGTAATGCCATCCTTAAAATAATCTTTTATGTCTTCCAGCGCGTTTTTAGTTATGCCTGCAGCATGTCTAATTTTTAATGTTTCATCTCTGTCCTTTATTCGGCGCATATCTGCAAAGAAAGGCGCCACATCGACTATCCTTTTCGGGGAAAACCTCTCCCTAAGCTTTTTATAACCCTCTAATGTTAAGGCGCCCCCGTCTATGCCTATGGTCTTTTCGCCTATGCGCTTCTTCAGTGTCCTGTCAAGCTCCTTCGGGTTCCTCACCGCAACCACATCAAGGCATCCTTGCGCTTCCTCTATGGCGGTTTCGTATTCGAGCATACTGGTGTAAAGTGTTATGCCACCACTGCATATAAGTAGCATCGACCCCTCGAAGAGCCCGCCCCTGAATCCAGTCATGTACGTGAAGTTGCTGCTGCTTTGCTTTCCGTTAACAAGTAGCACCGCGTCCGACTTGCTGCTGTCCAAAAGCGTGCGTATCCTTTTCCTACAGTCCATTTGGCCACCAAACAGTTTAAGCAGGCAAATTCTAAAAAACGTTCAGAAAAGCCTCTTCTGTCCTTCTTCAGTGCTTCTCGGCGCCAACGCATCCTTGCGCGACTTCTCCCCGAGAGATATCTTTATCCTGTCGATATTATCGTGCATGCGCTTTTCTCTCACCCTAGATATCATAAGATAAGTTTCGTCCCGCGTGCCCCTTGTGACGAGTATGGCTATATACCCCACTTTAATTCTGCCTGCCCTCCCCTTCCGCTGTATTGTCCTTATCTCGCTAGGTATCGGCTCGTAAAATATCACCGCATCCACGGCGGGTATGTCCAGCCCCTCTTCGCCTATGGAAGTGGATACCAAAACGTCAAAGCACCGGTTCCTGAAGTCCTCGAGCACAGTGCGCTGTGCCTCCTGCGTTACACCCTCCTTCTTGCCCACGAATGCACGGGCACTGATGCCCTCCCTCTGCAATATATCCGCGAGTCTCTTTATTGTGGAACGGTACTGCGCGAACACAATTGCGCTCTTTCCCCGCAGGTCATTCTGCAGGAGTTCCACAACCTTAAGCATCTTTGGGTGTTCTATGCCGTCTGCCATAGCCTCCTTTGCAATTGCAAGCGCCCTCTGGACTTCCTTGTTTGCGAGCATACTGTTTACCGCCCTGCTCTTCTTTTCGCGGTTTTGTATACCCTCTAAGTAGCTCAAGAACGGATAGATGCCCTCCACGCTTATGAGCTCGTAAGCATGCGCAAGGTTTATCAGGTAAATATAATGGAAGAAGGCCATGAACTTGTAGTTCTGTGCCTCAATCCTGTTTATATTCTCTCCAATTTCCAGGATCCTCTTTTTTGGGAGGTTGTCGAAGCTCTTAAATGGTGATAAGCCCTTGCTGTACAATTTGCCCAGATGCTCATCTATGAGGGGCCTTATCAGCGCTATTATGCTTTCCACAGGTTCGCCTTTGTATACATAGATGACCCTTGTAGACCTGTCCTTAATGTACGGTGCTACGTCAGAATCTGCGGAAGTCCTTATCTCTATGTCCTGTATTTGCAATGTATCTATGAGCTGGTTTATCTTCTTTCTGTCGCTGCCGGGTGACGCCGTCAGCCCCAATATCTGTATTCCGTTCAGTATGCATTCGTCCGCCACATAGGTATAAGCATACCGCCCCACGGCTTTATGGCACTCATCGAAAACGGCAATGCCAAAGTCCTTGATTGATAGCCTTCCGAGCCGTATATCATTTGCTACGGTCTGCGGGGTTGCTGCTATTACTTTTGCCTTTTCTTCCATCTCCCGCCGCTCCTTCGCTTTCGTACTACCGGTAAGCAGCAGTATCGAATTCTTGTCGAGGTTCAATAGATTGCACAGCGTTACATAATGCTGTTCGCTTAGCGGCTTTGTAGGGGCAAGTACAAGCACTCTTTTGTTTTCGTACAGCGCCTTCGCGATTGCAAGGACTGCAATCAGGGTTTTGCCCAGCCCGGTCGGCAGCACAACAAGGTAATTCTTGCCGGAATATAGCCTTCTGGCTATGTTTATCTGGTATCTCCTGGGTTCGATCCCAGAGATATTAAGCATCGCGTCGTAAGGGTGTATGCCCTCCCACGCACCTTCTACCGCCATCGCAATCAGGTCCGCAGTCTGCTGCTGTGCAACATATAAATAAGTATTATCTTTTATAATAGGTATTGTCATTAGTGCCGCTGTAGCTCAGTGGGAGAGCGTCCGGCTGAAGGTTTTGCCCTCTGCAAAATGGAAACCGGAATGTCGCAGGTTCAAATCCTGCCAGCGGCAATCTTGAAAACAGCACACAATTGTCAGTGCAGCCAAATTACGGGCAGATTCTAAAGGGCTGCATCAACTGTCATAACCGGAAGATATCGAATATGGAGGATGCTATGAACCTCCGCGCCTTGTACTTTGCACCAACGGGGCGGAGCACACCCAGCCTTACGAGATCCTGGACCGCGTTCTTCGCGGCAGGATAGCTCATCTTGAGCTTTTCGGCCGCCCTCGGTATGGTCATAATAGGGTTCGAAAAGAGCATGAGGAAGAGTTCGTACGCCTTCGCGCTGCTGGACTCGCTCCTGACGCGCTCCGCAAGGCTGTCGTGGTAAGCAAGCAGCCTGTTGGTCTTACCTATCACCGCCTCCGCCTGCACTATCACGCCGTTTAAGAAAAACTTCATCCACGGAAGGTAAGCGCTCTTCCTGCTCACCTCGAGCAGCAGCGAGTAGTACTCCATCCTGTTCCTCTCGAAGTACTCGCTCATGTACAGCAGCGGCACATCGAGCGCGCCCTGCGTTATCAGGTACAATATTATCAGTAGCCTCCCTATCCTTCCGTTGCCGTCAAGGAACGGGTGCACGGCCTCGAACTGGTAGTGCATCATTCCCAGCTTGACGAGTATCGGCTCCTCGCTACTCTCCATATACGAGAAGAGTGCGGCGAGAAGGTCGTTCACCTTCTCCGGCGGAGGGGGCACGTACGTCGCGGCGCTGATCCTCTGCCCCGGTTGCGAGATGTAGTTCTGCAGCTCGCGAAGGTCGCCCGGCACGGCCTCCTCCCCCCTTACGCCCTTCAGCAGCATCGAATGCAGCCTCCTCACCAAGGCTACGTTTATCCTCCTTCTGTGCAGTATCATGTCTATGCCGGAGTCCTGTGTGCGTATGTAATTCATAACCTCGCGCATGCTGCCCCGTGTTTCCTCGTTCTTCGGCAGTATGCCTATCTCGTTCTCCATGACTTCCTGTAGCGTGCTCAATGTGCCTTCTATCCTGGAACTGAGCACCGCTTCGTTCTTGAGGTACGGCATGACCAGTCGCCTCGTTATGTCTCCGAGCGTCTCGTCCAAGGCCTTTCCAAGCCCGTTCAGCTCCCCGAGCTTCTGGCTCGCTCTTGCCAGCAGACTTATGAATTCGTCGTCCTTTTCAAACCTGGCCGGCAACCTTGCCGGAACGAATGAGTAGTAGCCGCGCCTGGCGTTTTTTACCAGCTGCCCCGAAGGCCTGCTAAACCCCGAAACATCCATGCAATCATTAAAAATATGAAGCTTTAAGTTTAAATAGATATCGTTTGATTAAACTTTATACCAATTTTGTTTAATCCGAGTGTGACCGTGTTAAACAAAGTAAAACAACCGCAGCACCCATCAGGGATAAACCTTAAATGCTTTCAATGCTCAAGTGGCAACAGTGATAGTATGAGTGCCCTCTCCCGAAGTGGTGGGAAACCTATCTCTGTTTCTATCGCCTATTTGCGGCGATCTTTAAAATTCAATGCACAACTGCATGCGTGATCCAATGACAATGGTCATCGCCCATAGGGGATTCAGCGCGAAGGAACCCGAGAACACTCTTAGGGCTTTTAAGAGGGCTTTGGACGCAGGGTCCGGCGGCATAGAGTTTGACGTGCGATGCAGTAAGGACGGCATGCCTATTGTACTGCATGACAGCACCGTGGACAGGACCACAAATGGACATGGCAATGTCCATCACCTGTGCATCAAGTCCATCCGCAAATTCGACGCCGGGAGGGGTGAAAAGATTCCCACTCTGGAAGAGGTGCTCGCCCTGATAGGCAAGAACGCTGCAATGTTCATAGAGCTGAAGGACAAGGGCATCGAGGAACCGGTCCTTAGGGAGATTTACCGGCGCAACGTGGTCGAGAACTCTATGGTAATCTCATTCGATTATGAATCATTAATGAGAGTCCGCGAGATCGACCCACACATACGGATTGGGCACCATTTTACTAGGATGCCGCCTCCTGTGGGCAAGGTGCTGGCGATCTCGGGCAACGCGCTGCTACCGTTGGACCGCATAGTGACAAGGCAGCTTGTGGAACGGCTGCATACCGATGTCCTTGAGGCCCATACCTTCACGGTTGACGATCCAGAAGAAGCCATAAAGATGCGGGATTGGGGGATTGACGGCATCATAACGAACGATCCCGAGAAGATGCTGCGCTTCCTCAGAAGATGAGTGGGGCAATGTTAAGCGAACGCTTCACGT
The DNA here is from genome assembly GCA_964592765.1 of Microcaldota archaeon. Taxonomy (GTDB): domain Archaea; phylum Micrarchaeota; class Micrarchaeia; order Micrarchaeales; family Micrarchaeaceae; genus A-MIC-10. The sequence goes on along the minus strand of CAZQGC010000006.1, from coordinate 1,634 downwards.
GGCACGCGTGCGTCATTTCTCGATTTTCCTGAACAGCATCGTTCCTTTCTTCGGATGCCCCGCGAAATCCCGGAACTTGCAGTCTGCCAGCGTACCGTTGCCTGTGCCTAGCTGTTCTGCAATCATGGCCGATGTTTGTGGCATGAAAGGCCCTACTAGTATGCCGATTATCCTGCAGGCTTCCAGCAGGTTGTAGAGCGCGTTGCCCCTTTCCTCGCCGTCGAGTTTCCACACCATCTTCTCGTTTACGTACCTGTTTGCGGATCTTATAAAGTTCCAGATGCCCTCGAGCGCCTCATGCAGCTCTATCCTTTCCATGTTGCCGTTTATTTTGTCCAAGTCGAGCGCGCCTTCGAGTTCCGGCAATCCCTTAATCTCGACTGGTCCCTTTTCGACAAGGCTCAGCACACGGTAGAACAGGTTGCCCAGATCCGCGACAAGCTCCCCGTTTATTACGGCGACAAGCGCCTTCTCGGAGAAGTCGCCGTCAGAGCCGAATGGCATCTCCCTCACCATGAAATACCGGAGCGCGTCGACCGAGTACTTTTGTGATATCTCCAGCGGGTCAATTTGGTTTCCCCTTGATTTGCTCATCTTCTGGCCGTTCACGGTCCACCAGCCGTGCGCGAATACGGTCTTCGGCATCCCGATGCCGGCCGACATGAGCATGGCTGGCCATATCACAGAGTGGAACCAGTTTATTTCCTTGCCGACAAGGTGCACGTCCGCCGGCCACAGTTCGCCGAATCTGCCGTCTGGCCATCCAATCGCCGATATGTAATTGATCAGCGCGTCGACCCACACGTACACGAAGTGCCTTTCATCATCCGGGAACGGCACCGCCCAGCGCACAGAGGTCCTGCTTATGCTCACGTCGTTTAGCCCGCCCCTTACCCTATTGATTATCTCTTCCGCCCTGTAATGCGGCGCTAGGAATCCAGGATTTTCCCTGTAAAATTCAAGCAGCCTGTCCTGGAAAGCGCTCAGCCTGAAGAAATACGATTCCTCTCGCACCTTTTTAACGTCACGTCCGCACTCTGGGCATTTCCCGTCGACAAGCTGGAGCTCTGTCCAGAAGGTCTCGTCAGGGGTGCAGTACCATCCCTCATATTCGCCCTTGTAGACATCACTCCTCTCGAGAAGCACCTTTATGAAGCGCGAAACCGTCGCCATGTGGCTCTCGTCTGTTGTCCTTATGAAATAATCATAGGATATGCCGAGCCCGTCCCATGCGGACTTGTATGCGTCGGCGATTTTGTCTACGAATTCCTTTGGGCTGACCCCCTCTTTTTCGGCCGCCTGCGCGACCTTTTCGCCATGCTCATCCGTGCCCACTAAAAGGAATACGTCCTCACCTTTCAACCTGTGCCACCTCGCCAGTATGTCTGCGGCCACGGTCGTGTAGGCGCTGCCTATGTGCGGCATGCCGCTAGCATAGTAGATCGGGGTGGTGACGTAGAATTTCATTTTATCCTCTCTAACCAGAAATGCATCCAAACATTGTGACATCCCAACACCGCCGAAGCGTGTGGGCTTTCTCGACACTCACGGATTCCGCCCGTTTTGTGCAGAGTATGTTTTCAGTTCTTCGACCCCTGCCTCCTGTTGGGGTCTTACGGGATCTCCCCGAACCC
>CAZQGC010000005.1:0-50935 GCA_964592765.1 Microcaldota archaeon | reverse complement strand
AATTCACGCGAGCTGTTTTGCATAAATGGAATTATTAGGCATGGTCCAAAAAACGATATATTTAAATATCTGTATTTTTATAATTCAAAACTTCACTAAAATCAAGTGATAATGAAGTGGATAATCAAAAGATAGGAACTAGCCACGTTGACGCCAGTATAAATGTATTTGGTTCTAGTGGGGGTAGGGATCTGCCGGTTCGAATAAGACGTGATCTCTGCGACGTATATTATGAGGGATTTAAGGGTTGGTACTCGAGCGGCGCTTCTGAAAAAGCGATAAAAAAGGCCTTCAGCGACGAGATAGATTTCACGTTAAGGAACAAAGGTACAATACTCGTGGCGAGATCCGGCGACGAGACAATCGGATTCAGAGTCCTCATACCATTTAACAGGATAGTCAGGCATGGCACCAGCAAAGCCGATGAGGAAATCCGGAAGATTTATGCTATGACTGGCGTACAGCCCAGCAGGCTATATTATACCGCTGAAATGGCAGTTAAAAGTGGCACGAACGGCACTGGCAACAAGTTATATAGGTATGGGCTTGAACTGGCAGAGGACAAGCGAATGGAGGGCAATCTGGGATGGACCCTCAAGAACAACGCACCGATACTCCACCTACATGAAAAATTTGGTGCACAACCGATTGAGGCAAAAATACAGGGGATTGGAGTATACAACAGGCCTGGCGGATATGTCGTCGACGTAGATGGGGACGTGGACCAGAGCAATGTGGTATACTATATAAAACTGCTACGGCGGTAATGTGCCGAGATACTCCAATGCAAGTGCCCGGTAGATATCCGCATAGACCCTCACTTCTTTTACGTCTACACATTCGTTGGGCTTATGGGCGTAACGGATGTGACCCGGACCGAGGAGCAGGGTTGGAACGTTCTCGGCCCTGTAAAGGGGGGCATCTGTTCCTGCCGTATTAAAGGCGAATACTGCCTTTTTTCCAGTTATTCTCTCAAATGCGAACGCCGCGGCGCAGGCAATCTCACTTTTTGGATCAGTTATTGATGCGTCATCCATTTCAGAATGATCCAAAAACAATCCATCGTATCTCCCTACAATCTTCTTTATCTTTACCAAGAATCCAGCACAACTAACCCCCAAAGGAAGCAAAAACGAGATTCTTGCCTCGGCTTCCGCCGGCACCACATTTATGTTCGTCCCAATGCGCACGTATCCCAGATTCATGATTAGGCTATTAACGGGATCCGAAAGGATAAAGTTGTGCAGAGTCTTTCCGGTAAATCCGAATTCTTTCCCCATTGCGGAATTTGAATCTGAGATCAAGGCAGTTGCGGCACTGGCGTGGGCGCGCCTTCTGCGGTTCATTGTGTCAACAAGCAAGGACATCTCACTTATAGCAGAAAGAAGTGGCGCACCCGCGTCTTTTCCTGCGGAGGGCACGCTGCCATGGGCTTCCCTGCCCTTTGAACGCAACGTAACCCAAAGTTCGGATTTTTCCCCATATATTATGACTTTGTGAGGCTCGCCCATAATGCATGCGGAGGGGAGGTCGCGCATTATTATCTTCCGAAGCAGCTTCTCAGCAAATACGTAATTCTCTTCATCCGGACATATCAATAGCTGTAGCCTGCCTCCAAGCTTGTTATGTATGGCAGAAAGCGAAATAAAGGCCGAGAGCATGGCAGCCATGCCGCCCTTCATGTCGGTTGCACCCCTCCCATAAATAAAACCATGCTTTAAAACTGGTTTGAAGGGATCTGTTTTCCATTTTTCTAGGTTACCCGCCTCGACAACATCCGAGTGCGCATAGAAAGTAAGCATTTTCTTGCCCGCGCCCAGCTCCGCAATCACATAAACGGATTTTCCATCCCGAGATTCGGTCCTGCACTTTATGCCATGGCTATGCAACAGCGCGCACACATACTTGGATATCTCGCGAGTATCTGCCGGGGGGTTCACAGTCTGGTATGGTATAAGGTCCTTTAATATCCCGACCGGGTCTGGCACTTGCATATTCAGATATCCAAATGAGACTTAAAAGCCTTTGTTTTGATTCGGGCCGCCCGCCGGGCGATTGTTGATAAAACGACTTGAAGAAGAAGCACGAGAGCATTGAAAGCGAGTTTAAGGCCCTAGCCGGGAGTCGGACCCGGTCTGGAGGATCCACAGTCCTCTGTGCAAGCCGTTACACCACTAAGGCCACGATTTATGCTACACTTCTTTCACGAAGATTTATTTAACGTTATGATTGAATAGGCTCTTGGGCCTGCTGCCGAAAATATGAACATTGAACCGTTCACTGACGATACCGAAAGGCCGTCCATCAATGCGGAAAGATTGACCGCCTGCATATATTCCGGGCAGGCATAACCACAGGTACCTATATATGAATTTGAGTATGCCGCAAACATTGAAACTTTTTGGACGTTCATATATGTGTAATATGAGGCGCGCACCGCGGCGGCAACTTGAAGGTCATGCTGTGCAGCCCACGCCAAAAGAGTAGAAACAAGAATTGCGGATATTACAAGACTGCCAAAGGATGCCATTCAATCGCCGCAAACGGCCAGGCAGCCGATACCCGTACTGTTTGCATTTCGTAGGGGCACACAGAAGCGTTCCCACATCGTGCAAGTACTCGTATTGCCCACATGCGCCAGGAGTGCCCCGCGTGTAAATGAGGCATACGCGAGACCGTATGCATCCCCGAATTTGCGGAGCAGCACGGATATACAGCCTGCATTTTGTGATTCGACGCATCCGGAATACGTGGAATTACCCCTTATCACCGAAAAGAAATCGTAAACGCTGTCTGAAAGGCGCAGTTGCTGGTCAAGGCGGGGAGAAGCCCCATATACCGCGAACATAAAGGATGAATACGCAGCGAAAAGCAGAGATATGGCCGCTCCGGCCTCTATTGCCAATGCGAAAGCAGCCATAGATTCACCGCACCACTACCGATGAGCTTCCGCTATAAAGCGTCATATTGCCACTATATGCAGAAACGCTCAGATTGGCAAATATGTTGTATGCGAATGGGGTCGCGGCGCGAAAACTGAGACCAGATGCGCTTACATTGCATTGTAGCTGCGTCGGGCTTGCGTTCAGCAGGGTTCCCACATCCGTGTTATAAGTGCTGACCGCCTGCTGCACCGCCGATATAGTGGGGGAATCGACATTGCTGTTATTGTAGTACCCAAGTACTCCTTCAACCGAATTCAGGTATTGCTGGTGTGTTTGGTATAAGCTGTAGTTTGTCGGATATATTTCCCCGCCCTTTCCAATCACCACAATGCCAAACTGCGGAATGGGAAGCGAAGTAGAGGCCGCGGAATGCACCATGGCATTGCCCACATAGGAGTCTCCGAGATAAACAGGTGATTGATTCTGCCCGTTTAGGGTCGCATGCATCTGGGAGCCGTTTATGTCTAGGGTCAGCAAAACGTTGTAGCTAAGCCCATAGGTATTGTTCACCGTGCTCACATTTGCGGTTGTGTTCCTGAGATAGAAACAAATTGTCATTGGCGTTGCGTACGCGTCATAGCAGTACGTGGAGAAGACTCTTATCTGCCATTTGGCGTCGCCGCACTGCTGGCTTATTGGAACCGGTACATACCAGAAATCCTCCTGGGTGCAGCTCGAACTCTCCGTTATTTGTTGTATATTGTGAAATCCGGACAGCCTGTAGATAACGGATTCGTTGCTGCCGTTGACTTTTGCGTATGCAGCGGCCGGATTCTGCCGGGGGACACTCGTTGGGGACGGGACTGTTATCGTGCTCGAAGACAGGGTTCTGGCGTATGTGCCGTTTGAACCCCGCAGAATGATATCAACCGACACGTTTTGCACACCGAGCGAGTTCGGAACGAACGCGAAACCCAACAAGTATGAACCCTGGGCTGCGGGATTCCGATATCCGGATGGGAGGAATAACGCGCCTGCCGAAACGGGTGTTGCGCTCGCGATGCTTGTGTTCTGGGGCAGATACAGCATAAGGTAGACACTGTTGCTCTTGTTCACGTATGTGACATTTGGCACATATAGGAAAGCCTGTAATTGGCTGATCCCGTTGCCCGAATAGGCACCATTATAGGTGGACACGTAAGGCAGCATCGCAAATATACTTTTCTCTTGGTGCGAAAAACCAGCATACATGCTTAGGATAAAAACTGAAAGTGCGGCAACTGCCGCCAGTATCACGATAAACTCCAGGGATGATTGGATTTCCATATACACACCTTGCTTATTTGACTGGTCTGATGCAGGAGAGCCTGCCGCCGATGATTATGATGCGTCCGGACAATATGCTTCCGTTCAGGCTACAGGATTGCGAAATGGCATACCCGCCGAGTCCTGCAACCAGTGGCCCTACGCCAGTGGCACCTAAGGTATTTGACAGATATGCGATTTCCTGAATCTTCGAATCAAGGATTATTTCCGATTCTGAAGCCCCTGTGGCCGATGCCACGAGCTTCTGGGCCCCCGTAAGACCAGCCAGCATCAGGAGCGCCAGTGAGCCCACCACAGTCGTAGCTGCCAGAAGATCCAATCCTGCAAGCGCACACCTTATCCCCCCGTGACCTGTGCCCACGTTCACACCGGTACATACACATGCTCGCCGGATACGGCCAATACGGTGGCATTGAATGCGGCTGATGCGTTCCGTTGCGCATTGCCGTACAAAGTATCGAGCTGCGTGTATTCCGAACCGCACAGTGTGGCGGTAAGCGCTATGAATAACAGCGCCAGCGCAAGGTAGATCAGCAGCTCGAATGAGAGTTGGCACATCATCTCCTCGCCCAAACAAGGTAGGTCCCATTTACCAGCCTTTCCACATCAACTACGGCGAAACTTCCAGACGCACGGCATAGACTATCATTGAAGGCCATTGAAGGCATCCCCAAAAGGTACACGTGCGCAGATGCCTGCAAAACCCCCGGCTCGCATACGTCTTTTGGGACAAATGCCCCGAAGCTTGCAGACTGAGCGCTTGTCGCAGCCTCCAGCATGCCGGCAAAACCGGCAAACCACGAGGACGCCCCGGAAGCAACCAGCCCGGAATAATATTCAATAAAGAGCGGCACTGAAAGCACAAGCGATGCAACCGAAACCGCAAGGTAAATGACAAATTCCAGGGAGGTTTGCCCCCTTAGCGCAGCCACCGTATCACTAGCCAGCAGTTCTGCTGAGATTTTGCAGCTGGCTGGCAAGCTTCGAGGTGATGCTTACATTGCCACTTCCAAAGAAGGACTGTATGGCGGCACCCTTCAGTTGTGTCATCATTGCAAGCGCTACGACGATTATAATGCTTACTGCAGAAAGCATCATAATGTACTCTATCGAACCCTGCACCTTCCTGCAGCACGGCGGATTGGCACGACCGCTTCCCATGAACAATTCCCGTATCTTTTCCCATATTCTCATTTTATCACCCATACAAGCGCAAATTATACTAGTGAGATGCCGATTGCATTCACAATGCCGAATGCGAGCACCCCGATTCCGGAGCGGGCCGCCGCCTCGGCAAGCTTACTGGGGCGTGGTAGCCTGCTGTGCATCGAAAAAACCGTGTTTGCGGCAATTATATAGAACAGGAGCGCCACCTTTACCGTAATAGACTCGACATTCCCGATCGGGGAAATGCTGCCCAGTATGCTGAAACTTATACCTGCAAACGAGGGGAAAAACCCTATGATTCCGGCGCTTATTATCAGATTCGAATTCGACACCCCGCCGATGCTTTTTAGCCTGAGGGCATCTATTGTAGACTGCCTTGTGAGGAGGTCGCTGAGTTGCGGCTGCACGTCAATCCCACCATCGAGTGCGGCAACAAGAAGTTCTGATACTACACGCATGCGCTGCGAATTCGACTTTTTGAACCTCGAAAAACTCACTTTAGCGTTTCCGGATATCTCATAATCCAGGAGTGCGCATAGCATGTCATTCCGGAGCGCCGGGGCAGAGGAGGCAGCCCTTTTGATGCGCAGGTTCATTGGCCCAGAATGCTCTGATTCCAATGCGGTGAGGAAAAGGAGAGAGTCCCTGTCTACATCACCGGATGCCTTCCTCTCCCGATGTGTGTCTAGGAAGAGTAGTACGGCAAGAACAGTGGCGGGAGCCGCCATCAGGAAAGGCGAATAGCGCAGCGAGAGCAGGGCGGATGCGAGTACGCCTGCCGATAGCGCAAACGGCTTGATTGTGCTACCCATAGGCATCATCTAACCTGCCACTTATGACATTGAGGGCGCCTGGAAAGACCACAACGAGCACGATGAGGAAGGTGAGTGCGGAAAACTCTGATCCGTAAAGGATCGAATAACCGACAAATCCGAAAAGCAGCATTGATGGAAGTACGGTGCTAACCAGCATTCCCATTGCCAGATGACGTTGCATGGAACCAAACTCAATCTCTGTTTTCACGGAATTCGCGTGTGCTAGCTCTGTGCGCACCGCAGAGAGCGACATGCCAAGATCTGGCCCATCGAACAGATTGGTAAGGCGCAATCTCATAGCTTTGTCGATATGCTTTACTCCGGATATTTCGGATAAGAATGCTTCCTTGCAATCCTCTCCAACCGAAAGCTTCCTGTAAAGCCCCCCAAACGCCCTTATGATGGGTTTCTCGGAACCCGTAAACTGCTTCAAGGCATACGAGAGCGCGCTGAGGGCTGGCATGCGCCCGACCGACAGATTGGCATCGATAGCGTCTATAAACATTATCTCCTCCTCATCCATTCAGGCACCATAAGTGCGCATATATGCACTTTCATCAAATCCGGATGGAATGTTGGAAATCCCAGAAAGGAAGCTAGTGCGCCGCTTAAGTTCCCGCATCGTCTTCTGCAGCGATATCGAATTGCTGCTAGAAAAACGAGCAAGCACTTTCGAGCTACGAAACGATTCCCGGATCATACCGTGCTGGCCTGCCACGTCTACAATAACACACCGGCCGTCCTCCGCAGCCTCCGGCTCGGAGTCCCCGTCAGCAACCCAATGGTACTCGCTAATTCCACATAGACCGCGCGCTGCCCCATCTTTGCGCATAAACACGGCAACATCGAGGGCACGCAGAGAATTGCGTTCGACAGACATTGGCTTTGCCGACAGCCTGTCAAGAAGCGCCCTTCCCGATGCGGCACTGTGCACAGTTGTCATGAATGGTATGCCAAGATTCGCTGCGGAAAAGAGGGCACGCGCCTCGCGGCCCCGAAGCTCGCCAACTACGAGCCGTTCAGGACGTATATGTAGTGAGTTTATGACCTGGTCCACGATCCCAAACCCGCGCTTCTGGCGACCCTGCAGATTCACAGCATTTGCAAAATTGGGACCCAGATCTAGCTCCCCGGTATCCTCCTCAATCACGACAACGCGCTGGTACGGAGGCAGCATTTTTAGCATCGAGAGCACAAGGGTTGTTTTTCCTGACGCGGGGGATCCCGCAACTAGTATGCTCATGCCGCTCTCCAGAGCCATCCAAATGTAAGCGAGCGCCTCCGGATCGAACGCGCCGGAATCGATTAGAAGCTTGGGGCCCGCCCTGCGCGCACTGGAGAGCCTTATTGAGACGATTGCGCCGGAGGGGGCGTATGGGCTAAGCTGTGCGTGCAGCCGCGAGCCATCTAAAAGCCTTGTATCAATTATCGGGGTGCCCGAGTTCAGCTCCTTTCCTTCCCGTGATATAGTACGATTTAGCGAAAAACGAAGCGTGGTCTCGTTCCGGAACTTCAGATTCGTACGGCACAGACCCAACTTCGAATGGTACACAAACAGTTCGGAGCCGGGGCTGTTCAGCACTATTTCCTCTATATTTGCGGAGTCACCCATCAGTATCCCGAATGGCCCGTAGCCAAAGGCATCATGTGCAGCGAGGTATGCAAGCAGACCGAAATCGGGCCCGGGGAATTCGCTGCGGAAACGTTCCGCTTCGGCTAGCGCACTGCCGACCGTCATCTCCTTTGCGGAGCCGTCCGAATTGCATTCGGATTTCCAGTAATCGATAAGTCTTCTTTTCACCATGCCGGCCCTTGCCGCGTCAAAGCGCCCGGGTTCCCCAACCGCATATATGCCGATGCCATCTTTAAAGCCTGCTTTTACGAACAGCTGGGGCTCGCATACTTTCACTTCTGCGGGAAATGTCCGAGTTAGTGTGAAACCCATTTGGGTCGGATTCGAAACATGCCCGCCGTGACGCGGACGCATTGCCGCACGGTCCCAAACAAGCCGGATACCTTCAAATACCAACCAAACACCCACCCCGAAAGCTTTTACTTTAGTAATGTAATATTTACTAAAGGTAATATATTTATACTTTTCTATAAGTATGCATAAAGCAAAAATGGTAAGGTAGTGTTACTGCAGTAAACATGCCACCGAAACAAGAAGGTTTTTAAAGTTTGATATACAAACAGTAACTATGGTAAAGACTGATGCCGATAAAGACGAAATATGGGCCCTGAGGAAGGTTCTCAGCAGACCTAATTTTGCAGTAATGGACATGTTGCTGAAGAAATCGCCGCGGACAACTAGAGAGATATATTCTGTTTTGGAGAAGAAATTCACACGCAAGACGCTGATAATAACTTTGCGCGAGCTTTCGCTGGAACTGAATGTAATACAACCCACACATATAAGAACCGAAAAGGGCTATGGCCTCGGTTACCGGCTCAACCCTAAGATGAAGGAGCTTATAAAAACAGTTTATAAGCTCTCGAAGGTTATGGACAGCGTGATAAAGGAGTGATGGCAGTCCCGCTAACTCTTATTTTACGCTTATGTGCTTCTGCTGCTTGAACATCTCCACGACTTCCTGCGTCGTAGTCGCATCCTCGGGATTCTTGTCTACCCTGATAAAACCATTGCCAACAATACGCGGGAACCGAAGCGCGTATCCTGCCTCTATCCCGGATTCCCCCTTATCCATGCCACAAGTATGCATGGGTGACCTGGTTATCTCATCTGCCCTCACTGTTACAATGTATTTTGGTTCGACCCAGAAATCCGGCTTTACTATCGAGTCCACGCGCGCCGGTTTATTCTTCACCACCGCGCCTTTCAGGAGATTGTAGAAGGCAGACATCGTCTCCTCGGCAAATCCGGTGCCGATCTTAGAAACAGTTTCGAAGACATCGGTCTTGCTGTTGTAGACTGCACAAAGCAGTCCGCCAAACTTGAACGCCGTGCGATTGCCTTTGCCCAGAAAATAACCCACGATGACAAGATCGAGCGTGTCGGAGAGCACACCTTTGTAGCTCCTTTTCATTTTTATCCACGAAAATTTCCGGGCGCCTGCAATATACTGGGAACTTAGGCTTTTTGCGACGATACCCTCAAGCCCGGACCCGACGGAACTCTCAAAAAAGCTTTCAAGCTGCTTTGGTTCTGATGTGATTATGCGTACGGTTGGTGTTATGCTCGGGGACTTCGCCAAGACCTTCTCCAATATGCTTCTCCTCTTTTCGTACGGCTCCTTCATGAGGTCAACGCCCTCTAGATACATAACATCGAACGCGAAGAGATGCAAAGGCAGTTCGCCCATCTTCTCCGTTACACCGTGCTTCCTCTTCCTTTGTATCGTTTCCTGGAATGGAAGGAATTCCCCTGTCGCGTCGTTGTACGCCAAGGCTTCTCCCTCAAATATTATCCGCGCGGCTCCGACTTCGTGAATTGCGGCGGCCTGCAGGTCCGGGAACATTGCGGTAGTCTCCTCCAGGTTGCGCGAATATATCTTAACGGATTCGCCATCCTTATGTATCTGACACCTAAATCCATCGTATTTCTGCTCGACTGAGCAGGTGCCGCCCATTTTCGCGAGTATCTGCTCTGCAGTCGGCAACCTTTCTGCAAGAGCGGGGCGTATCGGCCGGAACAGGCTAACCTTCAGATTAGCAATGCTCTGCATGCCATCATTAAATAGTGTCTCTGCGACATAACCGAGATCACTGCAAAGGTTAAACGCATTTTCCAGCGCATCCTTTTCCTCGCGACCATCCGAATGCGCTATAGAAAGTGCCTCTAGTATGGTAGAATCCCCCACGCCAAGGCGTAGCTGTCCTATTGGATACCTCGCGATGTATCTCACTTCATCCGGGGTCGATAACGCAAACAGTTCGGCGAGCAGCTTTATTTTTGTGTTTTTGCTCCCCTGACCGGAAACTTCAGATACTTTTAGCATGGTGTCATAAACCTCTCCGACCGTAAAGCTTTTGTGTCGCATCCCGCGCAGCTTGGATGCAGCACACAACTTAGATGCCGCATCACCCATATCGCCGGATTTCCTGTACGCCGCATCGACCTGTTCGCGGGTATAGCCCGTTGCAATTGCTATTGCCTCAGAGAGCATCTTTTCGGCAACGCCGAAGTCTAGCCCTTCGAACGGAGGCGCTAGCATACCTTCCGTTATGTATACCAATTTCCTTATCTCTGCCGAATCTGCCGCTTTGAACATCTCAGACAAGATGCCCATCATCGTAAGCCTTGAGGAAACCTTCTCGAGCTTTCCGTAATACTCGGACAATTCAGAAAACAGCACCAGATCACACGAATAAAATACCAAGGAAGCTTTATAATTATGAGCATGGTGATTCTTCTAAACCATAAACGGGTATGCGGTGCTGAATGTGGGAATAAAGATTTATACAGATGGGGCCGCAAGGGGGAATCCGGGGCCGAGCGCATCCGGCTATGCAGTATACTCGGCGGATGGAAAGATGATTCATGGTGGTGTGCGTTTCAATGGCATCGCAACAAACAATTTTGCTGAATATACTGCAATAATAGCGTCCCTCGAGTGGTGTTTGGCAAACCGGGACCACAAAGAAGAGATAACCATATACTCAGACAGTAAGCTCGTGGCATCGCAAATACGCGGCGACTTTAAGGTGAAGAACAAGACCATGAAAGTGTTATGGGAGCGGACTCGTAAGCTGGCTTCAAATTTTCCAAGAATAAGCTTTGTTGATGTAAGAAGATCAAATAGCGGGGTGGCGAAGGTGGATGCGCGGATCAACAGATTTCTAGACACTCACACCGAGAATGCAACTGCGAATAAAAAGGTATAAATATCATTATGGGCGGGTTATTCTATATATTAAAGGTTGAGGATATGGAGAAATACAAGAAAGTTGTTGCAGGAAGCTTAGTCGTAGCTGCATTAGGGCTTGGCGCTTTTGGGATAGCCAACGAAGTCGCAAAGCTAACGAATAAGGACAGCAATGCAGGTGCACAACAGCAGCAACCACAAATACAGCAGGTACAGCAACTAGACCAGTCAACCCAGGCGCAGATAGCCAACGAAGTCGCACAGCTAATGAATAATGGCAGCAATGCAGGTGCACAACAGGCATCGCAGGCACAGGAACCGGCTCCGAAAGTAACATATATTGAAAGACCGTCGGAACAGTCAAATGTCAACGTCGATGCGATAAAGGCGGAGGTTGAGGCCTCTGTATTGAAAGACGTGATGGCACAGGGCAATTATACACAGCGCGAAATTGTGACAAGTCCAACCATAGTGGAGCAACAGCCGGTCATAGACGTTGAAAGCACTTACATCAATGGTGGCTGGGGCACGATGATAATGGTACCGCCGCCGCTGAACGAAGTGTTTGTGGTATACAATCCCACAGCCGCACTTATACTTGGAATAATAGATGGTGCGTGCTATGGCTACAATTTCCCAATATGGTACAATTACTGCCCAACCCCATACATACCGGCATTTTACCAGCCATGGAACACCTGGGAATACTGGGGAGGGGGTGGATATTACGGGCTTCCTAACGGAAATTACTTCAACATTAATGGCGGGTACGGGATGGGCCAGTGGGGGCGCGAGCAAGGCCCCATGCCATGGCACCGGTTTCACGGGAACCGTGGCGGCTGGGTAGGGGATCCTGCACGATTGCACGGAGGACACGATTGGAGCAATGGCTCAGTGCCAGGCCATCGCAGTTATCAGCCAAGGCAGGCATTAGGCGGAAATAGATTTGCAAACCCGGGAGAACAGCACGGAGTTAGGACATTACGGCCAAATACGCCACTAAACAACGGCAATATCATGAACCGGCAGAGGTATGAACCTAGACATATCCCGAACGGACAGAGATTTGGTATGCCTGGAGAACAGAATGGAGTGCGGACATACCGGCCCAGGACACCAATCGAAGTGCCGCATGGCCCGATAAACAACTATAATCAAGGACATCTGGGCATAAGAAGGAATGAACCTAGCGGAGTAGAGCAGATGCCGCGCTATCAAATGCCACGTTATCAGCCACCGCAGATGCCGCATTACCAAATGCCGCGTTATCAGCAACCGCAAATACCGCATTACCAGCCACCGCAGATGCCGCATTACCAAATGCCGCGTTATCAGCAACCGCAGATGCCGCATTATCAGCAACCGCAGATGCCGCACGAAAACTTCAATAGGCCGGCAATGCAACCACACGCACACATCAGAAGGTGATAATTAGCTTGTGGATATTAACTTTAAAACAACGGATTGAATGCACACAGAGAGGAATCCACGACTAAGAGTCTTACTCGATGCGGATGGAGTAATGGCAGATATACACACGGAGATAATAAACAACTTAAATATAGAAAAGAACACACACTTTACGATAAACGATATAACAGACTGGAATACTAGCAGGACGAAAATCGGTATTTCAATAAAAGAATTCTTATCGTATTACAGGGCCACATGGATTAATGATTGGGATAGGATAAAACCTATGCTTGAGCCGGGGATGTTGCGCATGCTCGTACAAAACCATGACTGCAGCATAGTAACTGCCAGGGATCTGGATACGCTTAGCCCATTCCGAGGCTGGTATCTGAAGAATTACAAGGGGATTGACTGTAACGTAATTGCCAACGGAACCGGAGTTGATAAACTTGTACTCCCATATGACAGGTTCATCGAGGATGATCCGAACTTGGCGGTAAAGGCGCAGGGAGAAGGCAGGGGAAGGGTTATCTATCTGGTCGACAGGCCATGGAACAGGAATGTCGAAAATGGCAATGGAATATTAAGGGTTAAAGACGCAAACGAGGCCGTGAAACTGCTTCTTAGACATATTGAACTTGTGCCACGGTCAAAATCACATAATTTCCAGTGAGGACTCACCTTTTCCATTCGAGAAGATCATCGAGTTCTTTTATTACGCCATCCGCACTGCTTAGTGCGCGCGCAAGACCTATGGCAAAAGCGCCATGTCTGTTTTGTACTTGAGAAACCATATTCTTAGAACCAATCCGGCCGCCCGCTAACTCTTGCATACCCATCTAATCGCCAATTCTGATTTAAAGGCAAGATTAATAAACAGAACGAGACGCAGAGCATTAGTGGAATCTACACGCCGGAGGGTATTAGCGACAATTTTGTGCACAATTAGGGTTTCTCAAACCTTAAGCCGCGCGTTTCCCTAAATTTTTTACATGCACGAACATCGAGTTGGGGTCGGGTACCTGCATGGAAACGATAGTTATTAAAAGGTTATATTTGAGGCTAAATAGTAATTGCGTGGATCCAAAAACTAGGCGAACTCTGGCAATGTTGATGGGTGTGATTATAGCGGTTGCGGATTTGTATTGGACGTATACGAGTATGTATTATACGCAGTGGCTCTTACTCGGTGTGATAATTTTTGCGGCGGATTTGGTGTGGATATGTCTTGACCTGAAGCGAATGAGATAGATGGGCATATTTACAATGGTGTGGACATGAATAAAACGATAGTGATAGCGGCAATCATAGTGATTTTAGTTGCGGTTGCAGCAGGTGCATATGGTGTATGGGGGAAAAACCAATCGCACTATGGTGCGATAAACACAACGGTGGCGGCAAACCCCAACGGATATACTGTGGCATTTAGCGACAATGCAACAACCGGAAATTACCTGACAAGCAGTACGGGATTCACGCTTTATTTCGCCAGCGGGGATTCCCCTTATACCAATACAAGCTCGTGCTACGGCCAGTGCGCAGTAAACTGGCCGCCATTCTACGTGCAAAACTTAAAACTGGCCCCGGGACTCAATGCGTCCGACTTTGGCACGATGACAAGAAGTGATGGCACGCAACAGCTCACGTATAAGGGCCACCCACTGTATCTATTTACAGGGGATCAAAGGGCGGGTGTTATAATGGGCCAGAACGTAGGTGGTTTCACGGTTGCAACTAAATAGCCCAGAACGTTACCCGGAAATATCTATTTTGTGCATAGTGGGGAGAATAAAATTAAGGTAACGCTAAATGGGAACGTAAATGGATAACAAACAGCTATTTTGATGCTTTGACGCAAATAAAAGGCGGCTGCGGAATACGGCTTACGCTACAGAAGAATAAAACAAAAAAAGAAAGAAAAATTAAAAGGTTACATCTTTGCGGTCATCACTCCGATGTATGTCAAGAGGAATCCGACCACAGTGATGTAGAACCATTGAGCCCCAGCGGTTATTATGAGTAGAGTTGCTCCAGTACATATGACGAACTTCCATAGCGTTTTCATCATTTTCTCATTGTCGCCACCAAATTTTCCAGCCATGATGCCTATGCTCAGGAAGAAAAGGCTTATCGAGCCTATTATGGCGAACGCCATAACGAACGGCGCCAAGAACTGTGCATATGCGAGCCATCCGCCGGGCATTGCTCCTCCTGCGTACCACGAGAATACCGCAGCTAAGTAAATCAGCGACCCCAAGAAGGTCAGGGCTCCACTGATCATTCCGTAATTGGTCTTTTTAGCCATATTTATCCCTGTTATCTAACATCTAAGGGTGTGTTTAAAAAGGTTATGGCAATTCCATGAGTATGGAATGAGGAATTAATATGCTACCCTTGTATGGCGGGATTCTGAGCCGTCATTTCAATACAGCAGCAGAATAGGCCGCAGGGCGATAACCACACCTATTTTTAGGAAGCCCCAAGAGGGAGTCGAACCCTCGGCCTTCTGCTTTATGGATTGGCGCGTTTTGCGCATACCATGCAGACGCTCTGCCACTGAGCTACTGGGGCACTTTTTTTATCAAATCTTGTACAATATGTTCTGAAGCGATACTTCGGCAGCGCCTTCCATCTTGACTTCGACGGAATTTCCGACAAATCCCCGCTTGACTTCGATTCCGGCAAGCCGCATACTCTCTACGACCTGCATGACATCCTTGTTGTCTTTCTTTATCAAAATCTTGTCCCCAACGGAGAGTTTGTTCAGGAGCATAACCTTTACAGAGCGGTCCTTATTCACTCCGGTTACGACGCCAATCATCTGATCTTCTATCACGCAGAACACTTTTTCCATACATTTATGCTCAAATAGAAATAAAAACGTGCTGACGGCTACCTTTCGCGCCAGCGAGTCTTCCTTGCCGTAACAATTAGTATGACTATCGAGGCACCAAGCAGGATCCCCCATTCCGCCACGACCAGCCAGCCCGGCAGCTGGAGATAACCTGATGCATTTTGTATTATTCCGGCTGCATACGTGGTTGGCGACAGGTATGCGATATACCGGAAAAGCTGCGGAATGTACGTTATCGGGTAGTATACGGGGGGTATGGTCGACAGAAATGTCGAGAGTATTCCGGAGAACGCCCAGTTCTCTATTATATCCCTCGAGAATGTAGAGAGCATGAAGCCTACTGAGACCGAAAACATGAAGATCAATAGCAGCGCCATGAATACTATAATCCCGGAAAGCACGGTCGTGTGTATGTAGATAAAGGCGAGCACAACAAGTATTACTATCGCCGGAACGGAGTATATAAGCTCGGATAGGGCCATGCCTGTTATGTAGGTGAGGGCGCTTGTCGGCGACGACACCACAATATCCTGTACTTTCAGATCATTTTTGAAATGTGAAAGGTCGCCCTGCAGGCCTATGCCGCTCTGCACCATTGTCATAATCAGACCGCCCTCTATGGCAACGCCGAGGAGGGCGCCATGACTCACTATGGTTATGACAAGCAGGAACGAGAGTGGTGCAAAGAAGGAGTATATTAACATTATTGGGTAGTTCTTCATCGCGTATATCGCGTTTACCAGTATGGAGGCGTAAAGCTCGCTTAACACGTTTCTATTCATCCTCATCACCTTCCAAAGACCTCTTCACGATATAGTAGAATATGTCATCGAGCGATACCGGGCTAAGGGAGAACTTAATGCCGCGCCGCACAAGCTTCCTAGATATTGCATAGGCATTCTGCTCGGTAGTCAGTATCTGCGAACCTCCATCAACGCCCTCCGTGATTACGCCCTCACCAGGACTCACCTTCTTTGATTTGTCAAATATCTTTATGCTGTATGGGTAACGTATGCTTTCCCTCAGCTCGTGCAGGGTGCCGACGCGCAATATGCGCCCACCCTCTATTATACCGATGCTGTCCGCGAGCTTCTCAGCCTCGTCCAGGTAGTGCGTCGTCAAAAATATCAGCTTCTTCCTCTTGATCTTGCGGAGCTGCGCCCAGAGCTGCGCCCTTGACATTGGATCGAGGCCAGTTGTCGGCTCATCAAGAAACACTACGCGCGCGTCGGATGCGAGAGCGGATGCAACCAGCACCTTTCTCTTCACGCCACCTGAAAGGAACTGACTCTGCCTATCCGCATATTTCTCGAGATCAAACTGCTTAAGCACGCGTTTTGTGCGCCCCTTTGCCTCTTTTATCGAAAAACCGTGCCATAAGAGATATGAGTATATCAGCTCCCGGGGGGACAGCCACGGAATGGTCTTGGCTTCCTGAGGCACTATAGCAATCTGCTCCCGAATCTGCCCGGGTTCGGCCGCGATATCTATGCCGAACAGCCTTGCGGAGCCACCGCTCTGGAGGAGCTGAGTCGCAAGAATCCTTATTATAGTCGTTTTTCCGGCCCCGTTACGGCCTATAAGCGCAAATATCCCATTGGAATCAAATGAGAAGCTGACACCATTAAGAGCCTGCTTGCCGTTTCTGTACCGCATCGAGAGGTCCTCGACTTCAAGCATCTTCATGTTACCACCTTGAAGCCGCAATGGCTTCAGGCAGCTGCGCACGGATGGTTCAGGGGGAACACTTCCGGAACTAGACCATGGTTGCCACAGAGGGCACGCATGCTAAACAGCCACCACTATATATTGTTTGATTGCATTTATAAATGTTCGGAATTGAGCCGATGCCGCGTGAACCGGCAAATCTCGAGAAAAGGTGCCCGGCGAATGAGAAAACTGCTAATACTTTCCGATATCCACTATCCGGCTCCGTACAGCGAGGAATTCGCCAGCATAATAAAGGCCGAAAGACCTGACAACGTAATTCTGCTCGGGGACAATGTTGAGGGCGGAAAGGACGGTAAACTGCTCTATGGACGTTATCGGGACTTCCTTGGGGAGTTCTCCGGGGTGTTCGATATCGGCAAGACCGCCATTCTGTTTGGAGATAATGACCGCAGGAACCCGGGAGGAGTGCCAAAAATGATAAGGGAGGCCAATCCCATGAACGCAAGCGGCCCGCTCACGCTCCGGCTCGGCAATATGTTCTTCTTCCACGGCAACCTGGAGAGTTATAGATTCGAGGAGATTGCCGGCTTCGTGATGGGCAACGCGCTCATGGCAATTGACGAGCGCATCATGACGAAGCTGCTGGCCGCGCTGGTCAGGAGAAAATTCGGCTTGGACAGAGGAGATTATCTATTTTTGGGGCACCTCCATTTCCTTGGGGTGCTGGGGCAGGATGTGTTCTGCGGTACACTGAATCACAGGAGGGTGCTCGACCGTATAAAGAAGGATCTTCCGTGCATGGGTTACGTGACCGTAACGCACGATGATTTTAGGATAGTCAAGCGTAGCAGGATAAAAGCCCACCGGCTCCGGCTGCGCGCTGGCAGAGCCTAGATTGAGGACCAGAGACCGTTGAAGTGGCTCTTCAGCATTGCAATACCCTGCGGGTCGGTGATGCATTCTATATGCTCAACATTCTTGTGCATTCCGGGATATGTCAGGTTCGCGCTTCCTACTATCGCCTCGTCCCTGCCGATGTAAAGTTTCTCATGGACGAAGACGTTCCTCGCAAAGCGGACATTCACCTTAGGATGCACTTTCCCGAACGCATTCATTGCCGAAACCACAAACAGCGCGGCGGCCGCCAGCCCGAAAACTGCGACATAGAACTGGAAGCGCAGCACAAACGCGGCCGCAGCGAGCAACACGGAAAAAAGCCCGATCTTCGCGAAGACAATGCCGGGACGGGCCTCCAGATAGTCTATCGCGGGCGCGTTCGGCGGGCTGTGGGTTGTTATGAGGCGAACCGGTTTCTTCCTCGAATAGGAAGCAAGCAGCTTCATGTAGCCGAGTCCTATGTAGGGCGTCACTATGCTCAGTTCGGGACTCTCCCTGAGGAGACGCTCAACCTCACGGTAGGACTCACTCCCGCTGTAACCGCATGTTCCGCCATTGTGTGTATGCGCGGGCATTGGCTCGCCTCTATTGCCCGACAGCCCTTATCGCAATCTTGACATTGTAGCCGAGGACGTCTTCGCGCTTCCAGTCGAGTCCGCTGGCGGCTGGGTTGAACTCTATGCGCCTAACCTTTGCTACGGCCCTTATTGTTTCTAAGTTTTTCTCAACAACGGACTTAACATGTTCGTCGGATTCTATGTATACGGTTATGCGGCTCTTCTTCGTCAGAAGGTTCTCCTTGCGCATAAGCTGTATCCTCCTCAGCAGCTCGCGCATGAGCAGCTCCTCCTTGAGTGCCTCGGTAATGTTCGCGTCAACATATACGCTGCCGCGGCTGAATGGCATGCCCTCATGCGCTTCGGAGCTCTCGACTATGGAAAAGTGCTCTGCCAATATGGCGACCGGCCCTTTGGGGGTGTGCATGGAGAACTCGCCGGATGCACTGACTTCGCGTTCGAGCATGTCCGCATCCAGTTTCGCGAGCTCCTCGGCGACCGTCGGAGCGTTCTCCTTGAATGCGGGGCCTATCTTCGCATATACGGGCTTCACGCTACGGAGCGCAGATGAAACCTTCTCAATCTTAAGGGCCTTTATGTTTGTATAACTTTCAATTATCGGAGAAAGCTTCTCAAGCGCCACAATGGCACGCTCATCCGTCGTCTTTACGGTTGCGCTCGTGAGCGGCTGCCTCAACTTCAGGTTTACCTTTTCGCGTGCGGCGAGTATCGCGGTCACCGTGTCTTTCATGACCTCAAAATCGCCCTCGAGCTCTCTGTCCAAGAAGGACCTCTTCACTTTCGGCCAGTCCTCCATGAAAATGCTTCCGCCATTCTCCGAAAAGAGGTCTTGGAATATGCCCTCGGCCGTGAATGGCGCTGCAATCGAGAGCGGCACGAGCGCCGCCTTCAGCACGTACGCGGCGACCTTCGTTATGGATCTCAGCTCGCGCTTTCCGGCGAGTTCCGCCCTTTTCTTTGCGATTTTCAGGTAAAATCGGCTGAAGTCCTCAATCACGAAGGAGCGTAACGCACGTACCGCGGAATCGACATTATACTGGTCCATCTGGGAGGTGATTTCCATGGTGAGCGAATTCACCCTGGAGATTATCCAGCGATCCTCGGGATTCAGGCCCCGGACAGGGGGGCGGGACGCCTTCCTCAGGTCTGTGCCAGAAAGTGATGCAAACTCTTTCACCAATTCCGCTATGTTATAAACCGTTATTATGTTATTATCACCTTCCTTTAGCTCCTTCCTATTCAAATTGAGGTCCGACCACCTCGGTTTTGAGAGGCTGAAGAGCCTGAAACCATCAACGCTCACGAGCCCCAGGAGATCCTCCACGGTTATAACGTTCCCAAGATGACGGTGCATCTCCTGCCCGATTTCGTCGAGCAGCATACCACCTATGACGACCTCCCTGAACGAAAGCTTGCCGGACACACCTATGCTCGTCCTGAGCAGCATTGTAAACCAGCCGCGTATCTGGTCGCGGCTCTCGGTTATGAAATCAGCCGGGAAGAGCCTTGCAAGCTCCTCCTCGTTGAGGCTAGCAGTATGTGCCACCCCGGAATCATACCAGACGTCGAATATATCGGCGGTGCGGCGCATTTCGGCTCCGCACTTTGGGCATTTCAGCACTATCCTGTCGACATAGGGCCGGTGCATGTCCTCCGGAAGGACCGGCAGGCCGGATTTCTCCGACAATTCCTTGAAGCTTCCGATGACCTCGATGTGCCTGCATGAGCTGCATTCCCATATCGGCACAGGGGTGCCCCAGTACCTCTGCCTGGATATGCACCAATCTGGAGAGCTCGCGAGCGCCTCCGCCTGCCATTCCATTGCCTCCCGGGGATGCCACTTGATCTTGGAGTTCTCCTTTACCATCCTTTTCTTCATCTTCTGCACGTTTATGAACCACTGGTCGGTTGCCTTAAATATGAGCTTGGAGTTGCACCTCCAGCAGTGCGGGTAGCTGTGCGTCACTGAGCCTTCCGCCAATATCGAGCCGAGGGCCCTGAGTTCCGAAAGGATCGCCTTATTTGCCTCACCAGGCACCAAGAGCCCTGCGAATGTACCAGCTTCGCTAGTATAGCGCGAATGCTGGTCGACTGGCGAGAAGACCGATAGCTTGTTTTTGAGCCCGATGAGGTAGTCCTCTGCGCCGTGGCCCGGAGCGACGTGTAGCAGCCCTGAGCCCTCTTCGAGTGAGACGGACCTATCGGTTATGACACGGTGAAACTTGTAGAATCCTTTATGCATCGGCATCTTGCCTTCAAGCATGTGCACGTAGTGGGTCCCTTCCAACTCTCTGCCGTAGAATTCCTTCACCGCCACCAGATTGTCTCCGGTCTGCGCGGCGAATGTCGCCATCCGCTCCTTCGCAACTATATAGCCTCTGCTTCCACTTCTTGCCACAACATAAAGTGCGTCAGGATTTACGGCTATCGCCATATTGGCGGGTATCGTCCATGGGGTGGTGGTCCAGACAACGAGATAGGTTTCATCGTCAAGCTTCAGTGCGGAACCGGCCGCGGCGGCCTTGAACGCAACGTATATAGCAGTATCTGTATCATCTGCATACTCTATCTCGGGCCCCTGGCTCGAGAAAGCAGTCTCGCAGTGCGGGCAGTACGCAAGTACCTTCTGCCCCTTGTAGAGAAGGCCCCTTTCGTGCATCTCGCTGAGCGCATGCCAGCCGCGCTCCATGTAGCTGTTCTCATATGGTATGTACATGTCTGTAAAATCCAGTGACGAGCCGAGCCGGTCAAGCACACCTACTGCCTTCTTTATGTTCTCCTGCACATGCAGCCTGCATTCCTTGACAAAGCGCTCTATGCCAAGCGCCTCTATGTCCGCTTTGGACTTCAGATTGAGCTTGCGCTCAACCTTGTTCTCGGTAGGAAGGCCATGCACATCAAAGCCCGCACGGTCATGAACATCGAAGCCACGGTAGCGCTTGTATCTAAGTACTGCATCCTTGAACGCGCCGACCCAGAGGTGGTGTGTCATAAGGGTATCATGCGCGTATGGCGGCCCGTCCAGGAAGTAGAAGCTTTTCAGCCCCCTCTTTGATGCCTTCACCTTGCCATTGATTCCATTATTCTTCCAATATTTGAGTATCTCAGCTTCCTTCTCACGCAAATCCTGCAATCAACCACCATAAGCGTTAGCCATAGATATGCAACGAATGCTTTTTAGCCTTCCCGTATTGCCTGCATTGGGATGTTGGGGCGTTAAGGCGTGAGCCTTGACTTCAAAATGTAGAGCAGCATGCTGATTGCCGCCGACGCACCTATCTTCTTGCCCTCCTCATATGTCCTGCCCTTGTACCTTATTGGGACATTTTTTATCCTGTAGCCATTCTTTGCCAACGTAGCTGCGACCTCTATGTCGAGCTCGAACCCGCTCTCGCGAAGCTTGCGCCCCTTTAGCATGCCAATGGTAAATATCTTGTATCCAGCATTGATATCCTTTACAGACTGGCCAAAAAGCAGATTGAAGAGGGCAGTGTGCAAGCTGCTCACCGTTGTGCCTAGCAGATATTGATGGCCTGTGTTAGAGGCCCTATACCCGAACACCGGATTCTGTGATGTCACCCCCGCCATTAACTTCGGATAATCCTCGGGATAATATTCCTCGTCAGCATCCTGTATGACCACTATTCCGCGTTTGACCCGCGAGAGCCCAATCCTTACTGAATCGCCCTTGCCGCGTGACCTGTCGGTCAGGACAAGCTCGCATTTACCAGATTTTGCGATTGCCTTGCGTATCTCTCTGAGCGTGTTGTCCGTGGACCTCTTGTCGAACACAATAATAAGCCTGTCGACTATCCCCTGGTGCAGCACCCGCTGTATGACGCCCCCCACAGTCTTCTCCTCGTTTAGGACCGGCATTATTACATTAATCGCATTTCCGTTCTTCATGTAAGACACTATAGAGCCAATGCACATGGCTGTACCCACATTGCGGCGGGACGATGGGACTGAACACTGGCTTATATACGTTTCCGATATCTTATATTATGTAATATTCATATAGCTTATTGCATCGGGTCATTTGCAGCCGGGATGGCAATTCCAGAGGTGTTCATATCAACCACATAGTATCGGTGTTCCTTGACGAGGAGATAGCAAAGCGGATCGGGAAGAAGGGGAGCGAGAACAGCATAGTGTACTATAACGGGGTATACAATGGGGAGAGGATAACTGCGGTGCTGCCCTCTTCGATGGAGGAAAAATTCTATGCTGTGGCAGAATGCCTGCTTGTATCGGACCTTGCAGTGGTCAGCACGAAGAAGGTTGACCGACTTTTTGGCGAAGTGGCAGTAGGCTGCGCCTTATCCAAGAAGCACGTATTGTTTACAGACGACAACGATGTATCGGCAATGCTGAAGGGAATCTCCCTGGAGAATCCCGAGGTTATCAGCGAAAACCGAATTAGCGAGGCCATCGCAACTTATAAGACAGCCCAGGGGGGCGCCTGCAGGATAGATATAGATAAGGCTTTCCCGGTGAGCGGGATTGGGACTGTGGTCCTCGGGATAGTTACGCGCGGAGCCGTCAAGGTGCATGACAGGCTTTACCTTACAAACGGAACAGAGGCGATTGTAAGGTCCATACAGTCGAATGACATAGATGTTCAGGAAGCGGGAAGGGGCACGCGTGTCGGCCTTGCGCTAAAGGGCATAAAGCCAGAAGATGTTAGGAAGGGTGATGTTCTGGTTCCTGAGAAACCGGAGCCAAAAAGGTTTGTGAGCGGCGAACTAAAGACGATTGGCTTCGAGAGAGAGGAAATCGGCGAGGGCAGTGCATACGGCTTTGTATCGAATTTCGCATATACGGATGCGGTTGTCAGATCCTTTTCGAATGGAAAAATAGAGCTAGGGTTTGAGCGAGATATATTTGCCGAGCCGGGAGATGAATTCCTACTTATAAGGAACAGGAGCCCGAGGATATTTGCAGCGGGAAGGATCTCATGAACAGAACTACTTTTGGCAAATGAATCCCGATTACTATGGAAAAATATTGTGCCGGAACAATATGCGCTGCGGTTATTATGCTATTTCGATAGAGGGTGCAAATGTAACAAATATAAATTTTTGCATGCATATTTCATGAGTGGGAAAATGGTAAACGATTTGATGGTGGAATTGGTCTCGCTGTCCTTTTCGGGGTTTCTGTTGACGTACCTCACGTTGGCTGCGTTCCTTAGTTCTAGGAAAAGGGGGAGCAGCATATGGAAACAACTTTATATGGGAATTGTGCCCGTCCTTGCTTTGGGTATCTTCATGACGCTCTTCGGAGTAGTCGGAGAATTCACCGCCCCACTACCTGGAGGCTATAACACACTCTTCTATGAACCTTACACCCTATTCGGCCTTGCGGTGATTGCCTTTGCGGGAAGCCTCTATATGAAAACGAAGCTGAAGTACGTGGGCTTCTTCGGATTTTTGGCGGGTCTTGCCGCGATATTCTATGGCTACACCGGATACAGCCTTGGGATGACGAAAGAACCGCTCCTGCTCTTTTTGATGTACCTCGGATTCGGCCTTGCAGGAATATTCGCGCTCCCGGTGGCACGGACATTTGATTCGATCGAGGAGAAGATGGCCGTATCAAAGAAATCTACGGCAATAATTGCACTCTTCTGGATTTTCCTGATAATGGGGTCGCTAATTGCGCTCGGCACGTTTGCGCTCGCGCTTTCGTCGCATCTCGCGGGAACCTGAACAGCGTAATGCTGTTCAGTCTTTTCCGTCGATAATCTCGATTATCTGTCCCTGACCGAGGCCCGGAGGGAAGCTCTCAAAGCGTATGACCAGAAACTCGCCTTCGATCCCAGCTACTGAACCGGGCCATTCTTTATCTGACGAGTCGCGGTATGTGATTCGCTTTCCCTCCATCGAGGAGATGTCCACGTTTCCGGTTGGGGACGCAAGCATATGCTCCCTGCTGAGAGCCATTACAATCGCGGTTGTCATAAGAACACTTATCTGACTGGCACACCGAAGGCATAAAAAGCGATGTGATGATTTGTGCACACAGCGTAAAAGATTTGGGATTCGCGCCCGGATGGAAACATGACATGGCCCGAGACCAGTTGCGAGGCAGATAGGAGATCTGGCATATGAAGGCAACATATATGCTGCAAAGAAAGTGGCAGGAGGATTCGGCATAGTGCACGATAAATTGGCAGAAATCGGGCCCAACATAATCACTCAGATCGGCAGGCTTGTTAGCAGCGGACGATGAGTGATGCATCCCAGGCAATCAAGGCATTAGATCTAAAACTGGAAGAACTGGCGGAATTCGGGAGGAAGGCGCCGGCGATGTTTGGCGAACTGGTGCATTCCGAAGAGAGAGATGCCGCCGAGGATAGCATAAAGACATTCGCCTGAAGGCGAGTGACGTAAATCCGGAAGTCGCAGAACAAATCGGAAAACTGGTATATAAAGGCTCCCGGATCACACCGCCGGCGCTACTGCGAAATTCGGGGCCATATAGGAAGAATTGCGAGCGGAGCCGGCAAGGCAAAAAAGGCTGCTGGGGGATGAAGAGAAATGGACAGCGGCACCAGGTTTGATAATTTTTCTTGAATTCCGCCGTCTAACGGTTGTTTTACCTAGATACTAGCTTTGATTTTCTGCCATTCACTGTAAAGGCTTCCCCGTCTTTTATTGCAACAACTGTGTAGCGCACCATTTTGCGGAATTTTTCCACTTCAGATGCCAAATGTTGCGTAAAATGGGGAAACACTGAAATTCTGGCAAGTCTCAATCCGCCCAAATCCCTTAGCCCTATCTCGTTTGAGTCTGCAGTGCTTCCCCAACCGGCTATCGTTATATCAACTCCAGCTATTATGCTGCCGGCACTTGCACCGAGGTATATCCCCCCAGAGGCTACGAATTTTTTAATCTTTTGGGCAAGACCGGTTTTTCTTATCCGGTCTAGTATAAAATAGGTGTTTCCACCGCACACATATATTACGTCAAAACCCTTCAACGAGGGAGATTTTTTCCCGGATAGATCTGAAAATTCCATATTCGGAAGCAATATGCCTGCGCGTTCGAGTTCCATACCTGTGGCGTGTACGTAACGCAGATATCCCGGATCTCTTTCGGCGAAGAGCACAAGGACCCTACACGCACCTAAAGGTCTTCCAAAAAGCCTTATGAATTCGCGGCGGAGGCGTGGCGTACTCAAACCATCAGATGTAAGAAGAAGTTTCATGCGACTACCCATTTACAGGATTTGTAGCCTGCATAACGATTCCGAAGTGCCCTTCACCGGCCGCGAACCGCCGCACGATAACAAAACATTTGAAAAGCGCCAGATAATCCTCCTCGGACATTCGGATTGCTTCGGGCGGTCCGAATCCGCCGCGTTCCCCCTTCTTCCAATCAACGACTATCACGACACCATCCTCTTTAAGCATGCGGGAAACCTCTTGGACCATTACCTCTTTGCCACCCATGTCGTGGAAGGAGTTAGCGAACAGCACAGCATCAAGCGCACAATCAGGTATCTCTTTGGGCGTACGCAATACCTTAAAATTGACCGCGGCCTTGTCGCTTAGCAATTCGGAAACCTTACCAAGCGCATCCTGATCAGTATCAACGCAATAAAGGAAAGATGCATATTCAATAAGGTACTGGCAGTAGTAGCCTGTCCCGCAGCCTATGTCCGCAATTACCGAACCTTTTTTAAGAAGCGCGGGAAGAAAGTCTCCCGGCTTATCGGACCTTGCAGTATGAGATTGCCAGCCAGCACCATGATTGTGCCTTTCCATATCATCAACGCGCCGGGAGTGGGATTCGAACCCACGGAAGCCATTACTGACTAAACAGCTTAGCAGGCTGCCGCCCTTTAGTGCTTCTCGTACCACTAGGCGATCCCGGCATGGATATTATTTGACACCATATATTATAAAAGCACAATGTCGCAAGTTTCACATTGCCGATATGTGCCGACGCTGCAAGCGCCGTGTGGCAAAAACCGGCCCAGCACTAAGCGTTGCGCAAGGTTTGCCGCGCATCTGCTCCGTTCTGTATCCCAGGAGCATGGCCCTTTTGCACGCCGGCGGCGCAAGCCGCTTCGACCATATGCTTAGGGTTGCTCCTTCCGGCCTGGCCCGGTTCACACATAAAACCATCCCTTGGGGCAAAACCTCAACGCTTGGAGCGCGATCCATTGCACAATCGCCTAATACACAGCCGGCATTGGCCCGCCTTGAAGGGGTTTGCGGTATGGGGAACCCTTAGCTCCCTGCCTGTTTGCCACAGCATGTTATCCATGTTAATACATAAATAGTTTTGTTGCAAGAATGCTCTAAGTGGTTATCAGCATGCGCGATGAGGAATACACGGAACTACTTGACAGGGCCTTCGCGAAGGCGCCGGAGCTTTCCGCAGCAACTACCGACTTTTCCATACCCAAGGTCGAATCTTTCGTCGAGGGTGCTAGGACGATAATCAAAAACATAGCGGCTATCGCAGACAAGGCAAGGCGCAGCCCGCAGGAGATTGCAAGATATGTAAGTAGAGAGCTGGCGGTTCCTGTCAACGCAGAGGAACAAAGGCTGGTGATAAGCGGCAAGTTCTCCAATGACGAACTCGAAAAGAGAATAAAGAGGTACTTTGAGGTATACGTCATTTGCAGGGAGTGCGGTAAGCCAGACACGCACCTTGAGGCGGCCGGAAGGGGCATGTTCAACCTCGTCTGCGAGGCATGCGGCGCAAGGTACGGAGTTAAAAGTTATTGAGTGATTAGATGCGCGGCAGGTTCGACCAGCAACCAGACGTTGAAAGGAAGACCAGGATGCCGGAAAACGGCGAAGTTGTCGGAACAGTAGTCAAGATAGTTGGCGCAAGCCGCTTCGTTGTCTCGTGCTCGGACGGAAAAGAGAGGATGTGCACAATACCGGGCAAATTCAGAAGGCGCTTTTGGATAAAGGTAAATGACGCGGTCATAATCAAACCGTGGGTAGTACAAAGCGATGAGCGCGGCGACATAATATGGAGGTACAGCATACTTGACGTCAACAGGCTGAAGGAACGGAAGATGCTGTAGCAGTTTGGCTTTTATTATTTTCCAGCAAAATAATAAGCGGTGCAGGGGGAGTATATGCAAACACTGAGCGACCTTTTGGTCGAATCGAGGATATTTGCCGACAGGGAGGTACTCTCTCCACACTACATACCGAAGAAACTGATAGGCAGGCAAAAAGAGATAAACTCCATAGAGAGGGCGGTGGCGCCGGCCTTGAAAGGAGAGCGGGGACGCAATCTCTTTGTGTATGGGAAAGCCGGTGTCGGAAAGACCTCGTGCGTAAAGTACGTGATTAATGAGGTGGACGCCATACAGAATACAAGGACGCGGGTATCTTACATAAATTGCAGGATATACAACTCACGCTTCAGGGTGCTCAATAAGATAATATCTGACCATATGCCGACATACGCGAAGCGCGGTTATGGTGCCCCGGACCTCTATGAGAAGCTCTCGAGCTGGATAGAGGAGGACAGCAAGATACTCGTAATAGCGCTGGACGAGATAGATATGATAAAGGACCTTGACGACCTGATATACACATTGACGCGCATGAACGGGGACATAAAGGCCGGTGGTGTAACTATGGTCGGCATATCCAACAACGTCTCATTCAAGGACTCGCTCGACCCGAGGAGCCTCTCCTCGCTTTACGAAACCGAGATTGTCTTCTCGAGCTACAATGCAACCGACATATATGACATAACCAAGGATCGCGTGGCGAGGGGCTTCCGCATAGGGGCCATCAACGATGAGATTCTGCGTTTCGTGTCTGCGACAGCCGCAAAGGAGGGCGGAGACGCACGGTTTGCCCTCAAGGTGCTCTCTAAGGCAGGGGAGCTCAGTGAAGAGGCGAACCTCGACAGCATATCAATGGACAAGACAAGAGAGGCAGTCAGACTCGCGGAGGACGACATCGTGTATGACGTTGTCTCAACCCTTTCAGAGCATCAGAAGCTAATACTTTATGCAATCTCACTGCTTACGATGAGTGGCGGCACATACAAGAAGCTCACTGATGGCATAGACACATTCATATTCAGCGGCGAAGTCTACAATAGGTACAGGTCGCTCAGCGAAGGCTTCCACAAGGAACCAAAAGGCGAGAGGTGGTATCGCAAATACCTCTTCGAGATCGAGACCCAGGGGCTCATATTGACATTCGAATCTGGCCGCGGCATACGAGGGCACACAAAACTGATAAAACTGCTCTATCCCGCGGTGAAGATAAAGGCTGCTGTGGAAAAAGAGGTCTTTGACGTCACGCACTAGGTGCTCCGTTGAAATATTACGACATCGTTTTTGATTCTTGCAGGATTGAGGATGGAATCGAGGCACAACTAGGATTCAGCAGGATATTCAGGGTTGGAAAGGAAAACCGCGAGGCGGGCATCTTCGCCGGGACTGACATGAAACTGCTAAACCGCGCAATGCAAGACGGTGCGGCAGCACTCGCAATAACAAACTTCATGATTGATAGAGAGCTCATATCGAAAATGGCCGACAGGGGGATTGCGCTTTGCATTGGCTTCGCACCAATACTCTCGCGGTGGGGGATTCCAAGAAGCAAGCTGCTATACAGGGCTGCGGCGCTACTGAAGTATGCGAACAGCAAGCGCATGGAGGTTTCATTCGCCAGCCTTGCAGAATCAGAGCTTTACCTCAATTCTGGGATGCAGCTCACCGAGCTCGCAAAATCGATAGGGGCGACCGAGGAACAAGCGAGGCGTGGCATGGGGGAAGTGAACAAGCAGATAGGCGAAATCTATGATAAGGCAAAAGCATAGGTACGTACTAGTCAGAGTCACCGGCGAGGCTGCTGAACTGCCCGATTTGAGTGACGCAGTACAGCTTGAACTCCTCAGGGAGATAGGCTCGCTCGAATACCATAAGGTCAACCCAAAGGTGATATCGTGGGAGCCTAATCTGATGATGATACGATGCAGCCTTCAAGGCCTTGGCAAGCTTGCGCTCGCGCTTGCGATGATAAAAAGAGTCAATGGCAGGACTGCAGCATTCTACACAGTACGTACATCGGGCACCATAAGGGCGCTTCTTGCTAAAAAGAAGCTACTTTATGGTTAGGTCTGCGGCGATGCCACTGTCATCCGGATAGGATTCGGAAACAGCTACAGGCATTCTGTGGCGGCACCGGCCGATGACCAAAACACATGCCCAAGGCTGCCCCAGCTTGAAATAGCAGACCCTGCGGGGAACGCAGGGCAATCAAAGCTTTCCTACCCTGCGCTTCTGAGCCCTTCGGAGCCTCTTCCGTCTCTTCTTGAGCCACTTCCAGCGCATCCGACCCTTCTTTTTCCATTTTCTAGGTATGCTTCCCAATATGACACCTGAACGTAGAGCTAATACTGAAGAAGATTTAACAGATAAAAATATATAATGCTACTGTAAAAAAAGCCAATATGCACAAGGGAATAATAGCGTATGTGCTAGCTATAATAGTCGTAATAGTGCTCTGGTACGCATACCAAAAATTCGCCAGCCCGTTTACAGGGAAGGGCATCGCAACCACAACCATACAGAGCCACACCGCGGATGCCGCCAACACCACCACGAATGCGACGGTAAACACGACGCTACACGGCTTCAGTATCTCCTGTGACAAGGTTTCGTTTGACACCCAATACTATAATTCGACAATTACGGGCAGCTGTCATTGGTCGGGAGGGTTGCTTGGGCTCAGGGCGGGGCGCGGGTCCAGCAGCATGGTACGGGTGTATACCATAGGCGCCGACGGCATTTATTATATTAACCAGACAATTACAGGGGATTGCTCAAGCATTTACGCTTACAAGTATTTTCCAGCCCAGAACTATAGCTTCGGAATTGTGATAGGGGCGAAAAACACCTCTGGCTCCGCTTTGTGCAATGAGACGACGGTTAACTTAATGTCAGGCGCGCCGAGTTCGATTGGCGGGACTATTTACCAAGATGTCCCCAATGGGAATTTCGCAACGGGCTCATATTACATGTGGAATATTACAGGAAAGGCGTTTCAATCCATGCCGCTTAACTTGACATTGGCCAACAACATAAGCTGCCATCCAGGCAACGCCAAATGGAGCGGTTACAACGGCACATTCTTTGCGAGCACATACAACTGCTCAAAGAAATCTCAGGCTTATGGGAACCTTACATCATCAGTATTCAATGCGAGCGAACCTTTCCTTAATTTCCAAACAATTGGGTACGGGGGCCCTTTCTCTTATATAGAGATACTGCAGAACGGAAAACCGACTGTAAGGGCATCTTTCAACACCTACAATATATCGAACGGGCAGCAACAGACATTTACGCTGAGGAATGCGACAATACCGCTTATGAAAGTGTACGGGAAGCCCGTGCAGATTAGGGTTGTTGCAAACGAGACCGCCGAGACCGACTTCATAGTGGTAGGCGACTTCAGATTAGATAACATGCCTGTTCAGGAACAGGGTGTATTAGTAAACATAACTACTTAAAAGGCAGGCATTTCCGCCGCCGGGTTTTGATTTGAAAGAAAGCAATCTTTTGGTTATCGCAGTGTTTTCAATATTAGCCATTATTATGTTTAATGCAATGCCAACAGCAGCACAACAGCTCTTCGGGAATGCGACCGGAAATACCACCATTACGGCCACATCCACGATTCAGACGACGACTTCAAGTTCCACCAGTTCTTCCACTACAACCACCTCCCTATCGACAAACACAAGCCTCACAACAATTTCCACAACAACAAATTCTACAGTTACTACATTAGCCACACATAACACGACAGAAATTACAACTATAATATCAACTGCAGCATCGAACTCGACGACAGCCCAAACGACAATTTTAGCCACCACAGCAACAGTTTCGACCACCACACCGACGACATTGACAACCACCATAGCA
Source organism: Microcaldota archaeon (assembly GCA_964592765.1). GTDB lineage: Archaea > Micrarchaeota > Micrarchaeia > Micrarchaeales > Micrarchaeaceae > A-MIC-10. Next base: position 19,576 of record CAZQGC010000005.1, on the reverse strand, counting down.
GCTGCAGACCAAAATCTTTCTTCGGAATATTTCCAACAGAGAAAGCAGTACGTCCTTGGAAAGCTTCTGCAGTACAATGCAAAAGATACGATCTTGCCACGGGGGAATTGGACCACTCCAGTATTGAATATCACCGAACGGCCGGGCATCGGGCAGCCTACAGGGCTTAACTGGACTGGAGGAAGCGCGATAGATAATGTGGTCTTTGGAGGAATTACGGCTAAAGGGCAGACGTTGGTATTCAACAGCACAATAACTTATACAAACCGGCAGAACGACACGTCGGCGGCGGTGAGCAATGTATGGGCAGGAATATTCAATCCGATGGTCCTGAACGGCAGCAATGGATTCTACTCTGTATATGTAAATCCTTCGAAGAATTTCACAAATCTTAGCATAACTGTAAATTCGCTGAATAATCCCGTCGTCGAGGGCCCGAATGGTGGCGGAGCTTATACTTACATTATGGTGAACAGCTCTCTCGGAGACAACTACATAAGTGGTGCGGAGTATGTCTTTAAGGTTAGGAAAAATTGGGTAAATGCTATGGGTATACAGCCTGCACAGGTAACACTTTTCAAGTATTTAAACAACACCTGGGAACCGCTACCCACATCTTTGGTGGAGAGCACCAGCAGCGACTATGTTTATATGGCATTATCGGATTCCTTCTCGCTGTATACAGTCTCGTACGTAACAGGGTCTGCAGCGGGAAACGTAAACCCGACCTCTGTAAAACTTGCCTCTGGATATAAGAGTTATTTTTGCGCTGCTGGTGCAAACTACACATTTGCGGCTACATCGGCAATAAGCTGGATTGCGGATCAGAACGCCACAGACGCATCCGGAACGGGGGCATCTGTCGGCCACCAGTCAAGCAACACTTGTTCTGCCAACGCGGGCGGTACCGCTCTGGGACTGGCAGTAGTGGGAATTGGAGCTAATGTGGTAAGGTACACCGCGTATAAGGCAGCAGCAAACAGCGCCACGAGTCTTGCCCTCACGTATACTGTAAGTACAGCCAACTCATTTACGGTGATAATAGGGGCTGCTGGCTATTATGACGCTACGGCATTCAAATTCCCGAGTAGCTGTACGAAGCAGAGATGGATCAATAATACAGATACTTACGAATCGGCATTTGCTGCAATCTGCGCAAGCCAGGCCGCAGGAAGTTACAAGACCAACGCCACGTTGGCAAGCGCCGGGGCAGGGGCACTTGCAGCATATGTGTTCCCGCCAGCGAACGTTGTATTTGACGACAATCCAACAACTGGAAAAATAACAACTGGCGGAATAACCTTCACAAATGGCCAATCCGCACTGCTGCTAGGAAGCAACACGATAACAGCTAACACCCCATCGGGATACACATTCAACTCATGGAGCGTAAGTAACTCGGTAAACCTTACAATCGCCAACACACTTGCAGCGAGCACAACACTGACCGTTATAGGTAATGGGATAGTAACGGCAAACTTCAATTCGAACTCCGGGACGTGCTCAGTATCGCTCTCCCCGAACACCATAAACTTCGGGACCATAAACCCAGGGTCGAGCATTGCAACTGCCAACTCAATTACTGACACCAATAGTGGCACATCAGCGGCATATATGTTCGCGTATGGGAGCAGTTGGAGCACTGGCAGCCATAGTTTTGGGATAACAAATACATCATGGGCGGGAAGCAGTGGAGTGGCTTACAGCACAGCCAACAAGCTCACGGCTACCCCGACAAACACGCTGCGTTTGGTCCCTGCATCCGGAAGTAATACAATCTACTTCGGATTGAATATACCATCCAATGCGCTAGCTTCCACATATCAGCAGACAATAACAATAGAAAACAGCTGCTGAAGCACTCCGACCATTATGGCAAGGCCCAGGTTATGCAAGGAATAGCGTACCTGCCCTGCAAGATCCATGACGGCTCTCTAAGGTTAAGACTTGCGGGAATTTGGCGCATCGGTCTTGGTATATTTTTTGGCATATTATGCGAGGTTGCTTTCACCGGTCGCTTTGGCATCGTCTGATTTTCCCATTGCCTTCTTACCAACCTCTATCCTGTTTTCTATCTGTTTTTTTATTTCAGCAACGTCCTGCGGGGAGAGGACCTTCTCGAGTATGTATCTCGAATAATTTATCGAAACACCAGACATATCAACGAGCAGGGACTGCAGTTCGTGCACCTTCAGGTTGAATTCGTGTTCCGGCTTAAGTACTTCTATGCCGGCCGGAGCATACGCGAATATAACTCCAAAGAGCGGCGACAGGGAATCAAACAACGCAGTTACTATTGCGCTAGTGAGAAATACGCCGTCGCGCTCTATTGGCTCATCTATCTTGCCATAGCAATAGACAACCCCCTTCTCTTTCAAAAGCCGGTTGTTTATCAGGTCAATAAGAAGCGGCTGGAGCTTTTCCCTGTCCTTGTCCTGCACATCAAAATAGAACCTGACAAGTATACCGCCATTGCGTACCTTTTCGTCTGTTACCAAATCAACCTCAGATTTCTTTGCCATATTAACACCACAGGTAAGTTAAGCATGCATCTTCTTTGCTGCCTCTGCAACATCTAGCACCAATTCCTCGCCGGAGGACATGTTCCGGAGTTTGAGCTTCCCGTCACGTTCCTCTGCATCGCCCACTATGGCAGCGTATTTGGCGCCCATTGAATTCGCATAAGCAAGTTGGTTTGCGATGTTCCTTGATGCAAGGTTGACATCAGTATTGATTCCACTTTCGCGCAGCTTGTTTGCAATCTTCAAGGCATACGCCAGATTGGCTTCCTTTATGTAGCAGACCACTGCCGTCGTGTACGAATACTGTATAGACGAACCATAGTTGAGTAAGTCCAGCATGCGGTCTATCCCCAGACTTGACCCTACCGCAGGCACTTTCCTTCCGGAGTAAAGTGCTATCAGATTATCATACCTGCCACCCCCGCCAATAGATAAAGTAACGCTCCCGCCAAGGCTCTTGTATTCGAAAACTGTCGAAGTGTAATAATCGATGCCGCGCACAAGCGACAGATCTAGCTTGATAATGCCGCTCAAGCCATAAAGCGAAAGCGCCCCGAGGAGGGTTCTAAACTCAGATACCAGAAGTAAATCGACAAAACGGGAAACATATTCCAGCTTTTCGTCGTTGTTTCCATTAAAGTTTATAAACTCAACTATACCACTAAGCTGCGCATCCGGTATGCCAGCCTGGTTGAGCAGTTCGACAACTCCATCCTGCCCAATTTTGTCGAGCTTGTCCACAGCCCGGAACACTGCAAGATGCAAGTTCTGCGGAATCCCAAGTTTCGCCAATGCTGCATCTATGAATCGCCTGTCACCAACCCGGATTTCGTAGCCGATGCCTAATGACTCGAGGACTCTCGCAGATGCAGCAATGACCTCTGCATCTGTGTATGAGAACCGGCCGCCGAGTATGTCAACGTCCGCCTGTGTGAACTCCCTGTAACGATTCTTCTGCGGCTCTTCCAGCCTGTAGAGCTTTCCCGTATAATAACGCTTGAAAGGAAGTGGCAGCTCCTGATGCATTGCATAATAGCGTGCAAGCGACACAGTATGATCATACCTTAAGCCAAGGTTTTCGTTTTTCAGCTCATATATGAGCTTGTTCTCGCTCCCAATCGCGTCCTTTGCCTTTAGCACCTGCAGGGACTCAAAAACAGGCGTATCTATACTAAGAAATCCGAACCTGCGGTACACCTCCTCGACTTTGCGCACCAATTCGTTCCTGAAAAGGGCCTCATTTGGGAGAAAATCCCGTACGCCCCTTGGGAAAGACAAATCCATGTTATCAGTAACAAGAATAAACGGGAAAGCTTTTAAAGTGAGGTGTGGGGATTTTCACAGATTCTCGGCAATCCACTTTTTGAGTACATCTTTCGGAACTGCACCGACAGATGATGCTTTGAGCTTGCCGCCCACGAAAAGCAGTGTTGTAGGTATGCTCATTATGCCGAACTTCTCGTCTATCTCTCGATTGTCGTCCGCATTTACCTTGACAAACTTTATCTTGCTCTCGTACTCCTTTGCCACATCGTCAATTATCGGCGAATACATGCGGCACGGACCACACCATTCTGCCCAAACGTCAACAATGACCGGCTTATCGGACTTCAGAACCTCCTTCTCGAAGGATTGGTCATCAACATTGATAACTACCATTACATTCACCAAATAGAATAGAATTATTTGGCTGGTTTATTATATAAACTTTGCGGCGCAACAGCCACGTTCTGCTACAACCTTTACTTCCATGCGTGGGCGGCGGCCCTGGTGCGTGCTGTCCGTAGGACCCCCGCCCCTGCAAAGATTTTTATAGGTTAAACGAAAATGTCAAATGTGATGACTTTAAGGCCCTGAGCAGAGGCAATGATGAGGATCTTGAGTGCTGACAGACTGGGTGCTCCAATGCCAAAAATATCGAAAAACGCAATAAAGAGGATGGTGAGCGAGGGATTCGGCGTATCGCTTAACGACGGCGCGGCAGAGGCCATAACCAGGATAATAGAACGGCGTGCTACTGATATAGCGAGCCATGCCGTAAGCACCGCGAGGAGCAAGAAGAGAAATGTGGTGCTCAGAGAAGACGTCGAAGATTATTCGATAAAACACGGTGTTTAGTTGGCGGCAACGGGTTGTGCGCGCGTGGCGAGGAATGCCAATGGAGACGTAAGGGTGGATTACCTAGACGACAGCAATGCACAGAAGACAAGAACATTCGAACTGCGTTCAGGCAATGTTCTAGTTACGCTTTTCGATGGTGTGGGTGGAATACTTGACCGGAAGCTGGTTAAATCCGGCGGCTCAGAATGGCTGGCACTCGAATTCATAAAAGAGATTGGGCTGCAGGCGGAGTATGCAGGCACTTACGAGCAGATTGAACTTAAGAGAATGTGCCCTAAGTGCGGCGGAAGGCTTTCCAGCAGCGACGAAAAAATAGTTCCGATAGTGCCGACATACGTATGCACCTCGTGCAATACCAAGTCGTATCACCTTACCAATGAATATCTAGAGGTACTGATCCGTGATAACAGACAGCTCTTTACAGCGCAGGAGCTCTCTGAGCTTGACAGCTCTCCGGAACAGTTTAGGAGCGAATTAAAAGAGTATATCTTAAAAATATTCGCATCTAAAAGGGTAATCAGTATAAGGTGACCAAATGCCAAACATCATGTTGTCGGAACTGTACGGGAAGCAGATAATAAGCAACAGTGGGCGCGTAGTGGGGCTTGTGGAGGACGTTATCCTTGATTTTGACCAAGGTGTGATTTCAAGCCTTCTCTTAACCAGGGTCGAGGACCTGATGAGGGGGGAGAGCACCGCGGCGACGGCTACAAAACTTGCAAAGAACAGCGTCAAATACGCAAGAGTAAAAAGCATCAATGAAAGCATAATCGTCAGTGAGGAGCTACCGATGGGAAGAGGCTAAATGACCCGCGCCACGTATATTTGATTTGGGGGGACGTGCAGGCATATTTCATTGTTTAAGCCAGGAGCTGGGATGCGGCCTTGGCCCCGGCACATTAAGCACATGGAGGTCATGACGGAATATGGCCTGCCACAAACCCACACATAAAGCCTATTTCAGGAATAGATTTCAGTCGGTGGACACTTCCTTTGCGACATTCGGCCTTGCCTTAGTAAATATCCGCCCACCGCAGTATGGGCACCTGATGAACCCTTCGAGGTCCTTGATCTTCTTTCCGCAGTGGGTGCAAACGTACGCCATCTCTATCACTTTCATCGAATATCAATATCAATAGACTTTATTTACTATTCTTCGTGTGCCCTGTCAGCCACTTTATAATGTCACTGTGCAGCGCGGACTTCGACGTGTCTATCACACGTATCTTCAGCGTCGCCTTGAACTGCTCATCGTTCAGCTCTACAATCGGCTCGAACTTTGGCATGCTCGAATAATGTAGTTCCATCCAATGTATCTTACCTTGTAGGTAATCTTTAATGACATCGCGCGTCATCGGCAGCGACGAAAAGCTGAACACAACGCCGCCACACCAGTAAAGGGGCATGTTCCCTGCAGGGGTTATGCGCTCGCGCAATAGGTCATCGTAATCCATCGCAACCACTTCGTGCACGACAAGTTCCTGTATCGGGGAAAAGCTGACCCTTACCATGCAACCACATTTTACTTTGCTTCCTCTATCAGGCGGCGCGAGGCTTCACCTGAAGGGGTCGTAAACGTGTATGCACCGCCGGCAAAGGTTCGCTCACAGTGGGTGCACTTCCATATGCCCGTACTGATTCGCTTCACAGTTATCCTTCCGCATTCTGGGCACTTATACATCGCATTTTTATCGCGCTGCACTGCTGCGTACTGCTTCCTGACTCTTGCGCCATATCTTACACTTGAATTTACCATGCAATCATCTATCTCCTTGACTTCTCAAGAATTTCCTTGAGCACCGCGTTCTTCAACATCGATTCCTTGACGAGCTTCTCAACCTCCTCAATCTTCAGACTTCCGCTGAGGCCCTTTTGCATTGCGCGAATCTCCTTACCGTCCGTCGCAACCGTCAACCTCACATCAGCTATTGCCTCCTCATTCATGTTCATATCAAGCAGGAGGTACTCGCCGCCAATCTTGCCGAAGGTCGTCGACGTCACTATATTTTCTATGTCAAGGCTTTTAACCCTTTCCTCCCTGATGACCTTGCCGTCTTCATATTTTGGCACCTTGGTATTGAGTAGGGCCGCCATTGCAGCTAAAGAGCTCGCATCGAGCAGGTTGCCCCCATAATTCAGTACATATAGATCTATAAATGCGGTCCACACCTTTTCATCGTCTATCGCCAGCTTCTCGAGATTGATGCAGTTGGCCGCGCGTATGCCACGGTCGACGACCCTCGAGAGCTCTATGGAGGCGGGGCTCGGTGGCCCTGTCTCATATTCGGGAGACGCAAGAGGCAGAAGCTCGGCGTTGACTATCAGATTGCCCTGGCCCGGAGTGTCCTCCATTGGTTCCTCGGGTATTAGTTTCACTCCCGCAAGCACTCTTGTAAACCCAAGATCCACTTGCGCCGAACCCTCGGCATGCTCAATCACGCCAGATTTTATGGTTATTTCCCTAAAATCCATGAAGCCCCTCGGCTCGAGGCGCTTTCCGGACTTCAACAACTCTCTTGTATAACTTCCCTTCATTACGTCAAGAATTTCCATGAACACACCTATTTAGTACCGTTCCTTTCAAGGTCGGCATACAGGCTCTCGAGCGCACGCTTCTGCTCTGCATGCACCACATTTCCAGCCTTCAACACCATAGACATCGCTGTCTTGTACTGCGCTTCTGTGAATCCGCCATCCATCTGCAAGAGCAGCACATCATTGTTCCTCGGTGCAATGACTACCGGCATGTCTGCATCTGAATAATTGTCCTCAATCATGTTCAGGTCAATTACGATATGTTCACCTATTCTGCCTGCCGAAACCGCATAGACAAGGTCCTTCATGCGAATGCCAGCATTCGCGAGCGCCACGGATGCGGCAGTTATGCCAGCCGCGCGTGTACCGCCGTTGCTTTGCAGTATCTCCATGTATACATCTATTTCACCCCCAGGGTAGTCGCCAAGCACTATGACGTTCTCGAAGACCTCCTTTGCCACTTTTGAGATCTCAGTGGCGCGCCTATTCGGGCCGGTCCTGCCGTGATCCTCGAGCGACGAGAACGGCGCCATCATGTACCTACATTTGACTATTGCCTTCGTCGGGTCGGAAACGTGCTTTGGCATGGCCTCTTTTGGACCGTAAACCGCAGCGAGAACCTTGTTTTCGCCCCATTCTAGGTAAGCGGAGCCGTCCGCATTCTTAAGTACGCCTGCCTCTATCCTAAGGGGACGCAAATCCCCGAATTCTCTGCCGTCTAGCCGCTTCCCGTCTTTCAGCAGCTCCGGCTTGTTAAGTGATGATCCCATTGTTACACCTTTTTGCCTATTTCTTTTTCAAGCATTACACGTATCCTGTCCGTAAGGCCAGCCATATGCGCCTCGCTCTCTATAGTTGATATCGCACGCAGGGCAAGATCAACCCGGTCGCCCTTAATCCATATAAGCCCGTTGTGGCCCACAGATATCCTCGTCCCTGTAAGATCTGATATCTGCCTTACCATCGTATTCTCCTTCCCTATTATGCGGGGTATCTTCGTGGAGCGCACACTCACTACGACGCCGCCCAACAGCACCCTAGGATACATGAGTATTATGGTCTTGCGGTCTTCAACATCCTTTATCTTCGCTTCCACCACATTGCCTATACTGAATGAGTTTTTGTCGTACCTGCCCTCTATTATCAATGCGCGCGTATAGTGGTGCAGGTCAACCTCGTACACGTGATTGCGGCTGTCCTTTACTATGCCAACCACGTTGTTGTCTGGGCGCGGAACCCACGAGCTCTCCAGCGGAACCACGGAACCACGCTGATTGTCAAATATTGCAAGCGAGGAGGCGTATGCCGTGCCGCGCTCCAGATATGTACAGGGAGTCTCCCTGTCCTTAATGGCCACTTCCTGGCCGGGTATCAGTATTGTCCTTATAAAAACACCTTCTTTTCACAATTTTCGTCTTTCGCTCAAATCCAGTTTACACTTCAAATCAGCTAAGTATCTTTGTTTCTGCGCGTCCTTGCGTCGCCTTATTTATCCCATCGAAGAAGTCATTCTGCATTCCGGCGGGGAACTCGACGATTGCGCGCAAATCCCCGTTTGACAGCCATTCCTCGGACTTAAGGCCAAACCTCTTCAAAGTGCCGTAGCACCTATTCGCCGCATCTGCCGGTATCGTAACCTGCATGCGCATTGTAGCGAATTTTATCGGCAAGAGAGAGCTTATCTTCTTGATAACATCTTCCACCTGCTCCGATGCGTTCTTGAATGGATCAATGCTGACTTTGGCTTCTTTCATCGCGTTTTCGATCCTTATTACAGGGGTAGGCGCATTAGTCCTCGGGTCTATTGAGTTTGTGGCTATTATGTTGATTATCTGCTTGCGTTTTTCATCCAGAACCTTGCTCCTCTGTTCCGAGGTCATAGGTATGTCGCTGCTTTTCAGTATCGCGTCGGCGACCTTTAGTATGTCCGTCGTACCGAAAACCTTCTTTATCTTTTCCGGGCTCTGTCTCTCGCCACGTTTCGCGTCCTTGAAAACCTCTTCGATGTCCAGAACAGAAAGCAAATCGGAACGCTTTCCGGACACGTAGTCGTATGCGAGCTCCGCGTCGACAAGCAACTCAAAGGACTCGCCATTCTTTGAGTATTTTACCACTACGGTCTTGCTTTGCGGCATCTTCACCACATTAGGACATGGTCAAATGTATTTTGTAATTTTATCTGAAGATACAGTGGTATACCCATTCTTCTTGTCTATGAATGAGATTTCGACATTTTCGTTTGACGGGCGCTTCTCGCTCGCCTTAGCTATTATCTTCACGCCGAGGGCTATAGCATCATCAGTAGCAAGATCGTCCCGGTATTCTTTCGTCAGTATTTCTTCCGCAATCTTCTTTCCTGCACCTATGGCGTCGGCCTTAAATCCAAGAAACGAAGCTCCCGGGTCTATTTCGAAAAGGCGCGGGATTGTGTCTATGCCGCCGATAAGCAGCGATATTGCGTATGGACGGACGCCCCCATACTGAGTCGCCATCTGCATCTCTTCGGACATGTCGCGCGCGACAGTCTCAACCGATTGGGTTTCATCGTATACCATGCGGTGCGTCTGTGTCTTGTTCCGCATAATGTTTATTACCCTTAGGCCATCAGCTGCAAGACCGGAATAAGTTGCCCCGATGTACGAGTCTATACGCGAAATCTTCTGCAGCGAACTGGGTATTGCAAGCGGCTCCGTTACGTTTTTGTGCGCCACAAAAACAACGCTATCTTTTGCCACTATGCCCAAGGCTGTGGCGCCGCGCCGCACCGATTCTTTAGCGTATTCTACCTGGTAAAGCCTACCGTCTGGACTTAACATGACTCCCCTGTCGTATGCCTGCACATTCGGATACATAGATTTTCACCCAATATCAAACATTAGCACGAACACAAGCCTTCTTCCTGTACCGTACAATTAGCGCTACTATATTTAATTAAAGGTTTATAAACATTTGTCTTGAATTTTTAGATTGGTCTCTAAATGGCAAGAATAGGTGTAATTGGTGGCACGGGGCTTTACAGCCTTTTAGACAACGGAAATGCCGTAGACATAGATACAAAGTACGGTAGGCCAAGTGGCCCTATAATGGTCGGAAGCGTAGGTGGTGAGGAAATTGCATTCCTACCGAGACATGGTGAAGGACACAGCATACCACCCCATAAAGTCTTATATAAAGCCAATATCGAAGCACTGGCAAAATTGGGCGTCGAACGAATAATAGCGACAAATGCCGTGGGATCGCTAAATCCAGATTATAAACCAGGGGATTTTGTTATATTTGACCAGTTCATAAACCACACCCATGGCAGGGAGGACACCTTCTTCGATGGGCCAGAAGTAATACACGTGAGTCTTGCTGATCCATACTGCCCTGAAATGAGGAAGATTGCAGCAGGCATTGCCAAACGGAACAGCATAGCTGTTCATCCCAAGGGGACGATAGCCGTAATAAATGGCCCGAGATTTTCAAGTAGGGCAGAGTCAAAATTCTTTGCTGCACATGCGGACGTGATAGGGATGACCCAATATCCCGAGGCGGCTCTGGCAAGAGAGAGGCAGCTATGCTACCTTGGAATCGGGGTAGTCACCGACTACGATGCAGGACTTGGGGGGAGAGAAGACATAACCGCGGTGAACGCTGACGATGTTGTAAAGGTATTCTCGTCAAGCATGGTAAAGCTCAAGGCACTTGTGCTCGACATAATAAAGATGCTGCCAATAGAAAGAGATGCATGCACCTGCAAAAATGCGCTTGCAAACGCATCGATGAAATGAATGGGCATTGCGGGTGGTTCAGCACGTATTCTCCCTGTAATGACCTGCCTGTTTAGAACAGGGAACATGTTATACCAACATATTGTCTTCTGTGCAGCAGACATATCGGAACAAGCCGAATTGCAGCGTCATGAAAGCGAAGCCACGTGAAAATGCCAGCTAACGTCTACGTTTATTTCGAACCCGTGCCGAACCCGTTGCACCGGACCTGCTTTTTGCAGGAGGTCTTCTAGGTTTAGCGGCACCCTTCTTTGCTGAAGTTGCAGTTCTCTTTGCTACGTTGCGCTTCCTTACTGCTGCCTTCGACTGTCTTCCGCCATGGGGAGCAGCCCTCCTGCGCGTGCGAGTTGCACCAGACCTTCCAGCAGGTAGTCCTGATTTTATGGCCTTTACACTAACCTGCCTCTTCTCTGCACGTATCTTTGCTGACTTCTTTTTCCTGTTAAAGTATAATGCCACAACTGCGACTGCCGCAAGAATGACCACCACGGCTACAATATATGGAATCGGATCGAATATTGCGGGTGCAGCTGTGACAGTGAGTATTTTTGCAAGACCTGCCTGGACCACCGCGCCGCCGGGGTTTGTCGTGTTCGATTCCACTATAAATTGGACAACACCAGTCCAAGTTTGCCCAACCTTGTTTTTGTTCGATGGGACAAATACTGAAAGCATGACAACTTTGTCTGTCCTTGGAGGTATAGACATTTCCATTGGAGTTGCAGTAACAATCGGCACGGTCGAATTCGTTGTATTCTGGAAGATTGGCAAGACGACCCTAAATGATATGGATTCATTGAAGGCATTGTTTATAAAGGTTATATTTACTGAATTTGAGCTTCCGATGGGCACGGAAACGTGTGGCTGCCCCGCAACCATGCCTAGCTGTGCAGCGCTTAGGCCGGAGAAGACCGATAAAAAGACAATTAAAAGAGCAGGCAAATGCCTGCGAAATGAAAACATTTGTACACTCTGTTCAGCAACTGTTCTCTATCGTTATCGTCTGGGTGTATGAGCCTGCCAACGTGCCAATCGGTATACCAAGGCCGAAATAGAGGCTATTGGCTGCACCCGCACCAATCCATACGGATGTTGGTACCAAGCTACCTGTAAGCGAGGTACCCGTGTAAGTCGCCTGGCTAGTGGGTGAGTACAATGTGTTCCCGACAGTGCCAGAGCCATAAGTCCAATCTGTACCAGAGACTAGTACATTGGCATTTATGTCGCCGCCAATGTTATTATCGGTTATTGCGTTGGCTGTCGGAACATTGGAACCTGGAACAATTGCTCCAAAGTTTATTGTACTTGCACCGAGAGATATGCCACAAACCGCTGGAACATTTACCGATGCAACAATGTTAGAAGTTACCGTGTTAGCAAATGCAAAATTGCCACTTATCGATGCCAGTCCAACAGTAAGTGCGAACACTAGTAGGACTGCAAACGCCAAGACACCCAAATTGAAAGCTAACGCCTTTAAATTCTTCATGGTCTTACCTATTTTAGATTCAAGAGATAAGTATTTAAACATTAACATTATCTGCCATGGAAACGTCCCAGACGGCAAGCAACGGCGTGCAGCGGGTTATTCTGCCGGCGAAACGTGCACCTTGCCCTGGCCGGACCGCACCACCGCAACCCTCTCACCAATCGAAAAGGTAACCTTAGGGTCTGCCTGTTGCACTATCGAGACGACCTTGTTGTTATCCATCTTTATAGTAAGCTGGATGCCAGGCACCTGAGCTTCTTTGTTTGCTATCGCATTGCCGACTATCGCACCGCCTATTGCGCCTGCAGTTGAACCGAGTATGGTGGAACGCCAATTATCCCAGCCATTGTTACCAGAATGACTTCCTATAGCGCCCCCTATCGCACTGCCCACCAAAGCGCCCTCAACGGACGGCGCCGATATGCCGTTTATTGGCTGATTAACGTCACCGCGTATAGTAACACTTCTCTCATCTAAGATCTTTCCGTACTGTATTTGCATCTCATTCTGGGCTTCAAATTGGCCGTATGAACTGCCCATCATGTTAGGCACAGTTGCACAAGAAACCGCGAGTGCGAGTGTAGTTGCGGCAAGCGCAGTTCTAATTGCACCCCGGGCCTTTTTGACAAATTCCGAATCGCCGGTGCGGTTCTGGCCCCGGATAGCCTCTGTGGACTGTTCCCTCCTTATTACAAGACGCGGCATCGCACCCTTTTCCATCTCCTTTTCCATCTGTACACCACCCATATATGGAATTACATATATTTATTCGTTTTTATCAAGACTTTATCAAATAATTACCGAAAATTGGGGTGGTTGCCCCAACTTCCCCGGCAGGACACGACAAACCAGAAAGGCATCTTCATATCAGTTGCAAGGGGTATTTTCTTCTGAAGTTTTACTTCGCTGTACTTTGCGCTTCTGTACTCCCCGCTTAGCCGATTTGAAGCCAGAAGTTCGTGCAATCGCCAAACTCAGGGGGTTCAGGATTTCTATAAAACCCCGGATATTGATGAAATTATTGGACATTGTCTGTCTGAATGCAGCGGCGCCAACGATACCTCACACGCACCTATGAAGCCAAGCATTTCCTTTGCCACTGTATTTGGATCTATCTTGTGTGGGGTGTGCCCGCACAACTTTAAGATTGTGAGTTTTGGATTCCAGGTATTATCGGTAAGTACCTTTGCATAATTAGGCGGAATCAGATTATCGTGCAACCCCCAGAGAATCAGCGTTGGAGCCCGTATCATTGAAAGCATCTTTCCGGTGAGCTGCATATTCCGGAAGTTTCCGTATATCGTACTCTCCATTACAAATCTGTTTCCGTGATTCAGCACAACCATATCTTCCAGGAGTTCCGCCCGGTACTTTTCTGGATTGCCATCATGTTCAAGATCATTGAAGTATCTCTTAAAACCAACAGGATCCTCAAGTATAAGCCCTTTGATTTTATCATTGCAGATGGCGGAGGCTGCTGCAATCCAACCACCATATGAATGGCCCATAACAAAACAGTCCTTGTAATCGAATTGCCCCATAATCTCTTTTTGGACTGCGAGTTGAATCGATACACTGTAATTAAGCTTTGGCTTTGCAGATTCCCCATGTCCCAGAAGGTCGATCATCAACAGATTAAGATTTGGTGGCATTTTCTCCACAAGCGAATCCCACGAATGCATATCCACCCCAAGCCCATGCAGCAGCAGTAGTTTAGACCCGCTGCCTGTATGCCGCTTGTAGTGTATTTTACCGTAAGTGGTCTGGATAAATCCCTCATCAAATTTTTGAGCATAATTTGGCATCTTTTCCTCCAGACCGAAAAACAGGCGTGCATCAATTATGGACTTAAAAAGGCTGTCCCTAAAGCACTCTAACGCTGCCTCTGTAAGCCCGTCAAACCTAAATTCGAACGGTATTCGCGAAAAGAGGTTGTGATAGCGGTATTTTCCCCCCCGGCTATGCGTTTCGCCGACTACCAAACTTTCTTCTGTATTCTGGCAGTTCTGTTTTGTATCAGATTCGTCTCTGCGCACCAGCAACGCAGTATCTGTAGACCGTCCATCCAGCTTAAAGGAATCCGCAACCGGAGCTACTATACAAGAATCGCTTGATCGATTGCTCTGTATAGAATCTGTGCGCTTACTCTTGGACGCATCAACCATCACACCACCCTATAATATGGCGCTTGCATCGGAAATATTTATTGGTTGTGGAAACACAAGCTTTGGGTTCTGTCCAAATAAACGATGGGTGAATTTATAAAGAGTTTATCATATGGTTTGGGCAACACACATGGTAGAATCCCTTTGTATATAAATTCTCCAGAAATGTATCCGAATTTTTCCGAACGGACCTTTTTGAGAATTGGAAATGCGAATAACTGCACCTGCCAATTGCTTACTTCGTTGCCCTAAAGAAACGCAGAAGCCTACTGAAAAGACCCAACCCAGAGGTTCCGTGAATCAAGTCCTTCCTCGGCTCTACACCCAGAGTATAATAGTTTACTAGTGCACCAATCTCCCTTGAAAACTGGCTGCGCCTATTCAGCATGAATGCGGGAATCTTCTCTTCGATGCTAAGTGGAACTATCTCGCTTTCGGGAATCTTGCTGAGGACCTTGCGGTCGTACATATCCTCTATCTCCCTTGCATGTATCTCGTAGTTTCTGTTCCTGATCCTGTTCAGCAGCAGATTATGTTTTGTCTGCATTACATCAAATTCTCTGGATAGTCTTATAATACTGGAACAACTTGGCATGTCGGGCGTTGAAACCAGCAGTGCTTCGTCGAACCCTTTAGTGGATATCTTGTATCCGGGCTCGGTATCATAGACCACAAAACGATAGTTTGTCTTCTTCAATTTGCTTAGCAGTGCAACCTCCCGTGATGCGGTAGGAAGAAACTGCCTTGCACTTATAACACCCGGTATTACATGCAATCCGGATGCGGCGTGCGTGCTTATCGAATTCCGCACGTCATTTCTTCCTTCTACAAGCTGTTTGTATCCGGCATTTGCTTTCTCCAGACCCAGATGAAAACCCACTGACGGATTTGTGGTATCTGAATCCACTAGCAGTGTGTCGTAGCCAGTATATTGCAAGGCAATTGCTAAGTTTACAGAAATCGTTGTTTTTCCAACACCACCCTTTTGTGATGAAACCCTAATTATATATGGCTGCATGCGAACACAATCAAACTTCGTTTATTTCTCTATTCATTCCTTTTTATATGTTCCTTCAGCTCCTCAAGATCCTTAACTCTTTCTCTGCGGTAATGCGCGCTCCTGTTCCTGCGCCTGACCAATAACACAATAGACAACACAACTATTGCAACTCCAAAGAAAGGCAAACCGGCCAGGTATCCTTTTACGTTGATAGCCGCCTGGGGTTCGGCCTGCGGAATCGTTGTGGCCAGAGTCTCGGAGGTTTTTACCCCATTCGCGCCACTGCTGGAAACAACCACTACCGGCAGCGAATAACTCTGATTTATTCCGTCTCCCGATATGAATAGTGTGAAAATATATGTTCCGGACTTGGATATTTTGTATATCGGGAATGTTGGATTCACATAAGTATTCGGTAGCGTGTCGAAACTTTGCGATGCATTTGCAATCCTAACTCCGGATATTGATGCAAGCGTAAATGTTATGTTATTTTCTCTAATACCCGTATAAAAAGACGCTATATTTATATTCTCTGTGGTATTCACATAGAATGTGGGTATGGATATGGAAAAAACTGTTAGAAGGCTCTGTTCTCTGGATGGAACACTGAATGTGGTTGATGGAGAAAGAATTAACTGGGGATTTGTCACGTTCGAAATCGTGTAGTATACAAAGTTGTTCCCCTTTGAAATATTAGATATGTTCCAACTAAGGACGTAGCTGTTATTCGTCTCGAAGAGCCTTGATGGCGCCCCAGCAAGTGATATTGAAGAAAATTTAGTAGCCGAACGGGGAATTCTCATTTCCAGAGTCGCATTGTATATGCTGCCATTGAGGTTATTTACAAGCTGTATGTAACCGGTCGCTTTGGTTGAATTCTGCAGCACAAAGCTTGTTATTATCTGTGGGGACTGTGGTCCTTTCGGCTTTGCGGTGACCATCAAAAACAGTTTTTGCTTAGATGGTAGAACTGCACCCTGTGGCGTTACTGACACATTAATCGGAATTACATAGCTGCCGGGTGCCGCGCTTGCATTTATGAAATATGCAATGTCCACCGAAAGCGCAGTATGCGGTTGCAGATAAAGTGAAGCGGATGAGAGAATGACAGAACCAAGTGCACTTTTCGCAGGGGCTGTCAGATTTACCCATACAGGGTACTGGCCCTTGTTGGCCATGCCAATCTGCGAGACAGAGGAAGCGCCCACAATCATGCCTGAAAGCACAGGTATGCTTGTAAAGTATACGCTGCTGATATTTTGTGGCGACCGTGGTAATGCAGATCCGCCGCCGCCGCCAGAGCTAGATTGAGACGGTGCCACAACTGTGTAGTTGTATTCAGAGGTATCTGTTACCGCGTTTACCGCGCCATTGAAATACGTCATGTTTTCTTTTATCAGGTACGTGCCAGTATGGGAAGATGCGTTCCCTACATTGAAGCTAAACAGGCCCGGTGAGGCGACCGGCACATTCATCTCTAGATTTGTTGGGCCTGGTCCGGTTATCGTAGTGTGCAATAACATGTTACTTGGTGCAAGAAAACCATTTCTATTGATGTTTTGGTACACTGTAACTTGCGAATTTTCCACAATTCCGGAAGTTGCAAATAGACCATTAAGAGACATGATCGCGGGCTGCACAATCTGGAACACCGAATAGCTCTGATTGGTGAAATTTGCATATGTAAGTGCCAGCTCTGCGGTATAAGACTCGTGCGTAATGTTCTCAAATATCATATAAGGTACCGACACCGTGCCATTTCCGGGCGGATACGTCACGGAGTTGCTTGACATGAGATAATTGATTTGGTTTGTTACATTGAGAAAGCCCGGCATGGAGGTTATCAAACAGCCATTTGTCTGCAGTATAGAGTAACCCACATTAATGTCGGAAGTAAGGGGTAGGACATACATTGAACTTGAAGGTGCCACGGAAACCTTGAAATTGCAGAATACATTAACAGTTGCAATTACGTTCGCAGTCTGTGCACCCACACCATTGGCTACGAATACCAACAGAACAATGGCCGCAAGCAATGCAGCAGACGCATTATTGTGCATTTGACAACCATAGGTATATAGTACACTCGCCGCCGTGGGCTTCCGGATGTGCTACTCATTTAATCAATAGAAATGTTAAATAACTTTAGGTAGGCGCTACCGAAGCGGTAAATACCTGGATGGACCGGGCGGGATTTGAACCCGCAACCTCCGCCTGTTTCTCAAAAGATGCGAAGGCGATATCCTACCGTTAGACGACCGGCCCTTTACTTGATATTTGATATGGCAAGAATTTAAAAGCACTATTATAAAATTATACTTGGAAGTATGCGTATGGTAGTACGAAGGTCCGACTCTGCCGGTCCTATCGATAAGGTACTGAAGAGGGTTCTTGATGACGTAAGGCCCAGCAGCGGTGAGATTGCGCTTGCTGGCGCCGTATCGAACGATATCATGAATAGGCTCAGAAAGTTGGCACCGCGGGGCGTAGACATAATACTCGCAGGCTCTGTGGCCAGAGGAACACAGACAAGCGGCAACTCGGACATAGATATATTCATGCTGTTCCCAAAGACGGACGATGAACGAAAAATGGAGAGGAAAGGCCTTGAGGTTGCAAAGCGCATCGTTGACAGGAAACGCGGCGAGCATTACATAATAAAATACGCCGAGCATCCCTACCTGCAGCTCATATTGAAAAATCCCCCGGTTAAGGCGGACCTCGTACCTGCATTCAAGATTGCGGATTCGTATGAGATGGGTTCTGCGGTCGACAGGACGCAGCTGCACAACGAATTTATCATGGAGCACCTTGATGCCGCGCACAAGGACCAGGTCAGGATATTGAAGGCATTCCTTAGGGGGCACGGCATATATGGTGCGGAAGCCGAAACAGAGGGCTTCTCTGGGTACTTGTGCGAACTTCTCATTTACCATTACGGTTCTTTCACAAACCTGCTGAGAGGCTTTGCGGACCTTAAGCTTCCGCTCTGCATAATTGCAAAGGACAGAATCGCGCTCGGAGACAGCGAAGTGCTCAGAAGGTTCAGCAGCGAATTCGTGGTAGTGGATCCGACAGACCAGAATAGGAATGTGGCCGCTGCGGTATCGAGCGAATCGCTTGCACGTCTGGTCCTCTCGGCCAGAAAGTTCCTCGCAAATCCCAGACTTGATACCTTCAACGGACGTGAATATTCGGATACGAACTCCGGCGCGAGGCTCACCGCAGTGCGCAGGGAGATAGATGCCAATCTCTATGTGGTGTCGTTCAGGGTACCGGATATATCCAAGGACATAATATGGCAGCAGCTCAAGAAACTTGAAAGGAAGCTTGGGGACTCACTTAAGAAGAGCGGCCTGGCGCCGGCGCACGCGGTATGCAACACAGAAGGCAGGGACGCGGTAATTGGATTTTTTATCGGGTGCGGCCGCATAAGTTCCGCGGCGCGGGAGGGGCCCAGTGCGCTTATACACAGTGCTGCGGATGCATTCATGAAGAGGCACGACTTGGTCTATCTCTCTGGTGACAAGTTGGTATCGATTGAGAAACCGAAATATGGGAATCCGCTTGCACTCATACGAGATGAGGTGCTGCATGGTAGCCTGCCTTCCTACCTTAAGAAAAGTACGGCAAGAATATACGTGAACAAAGTACCGGAAACGCAGGCGAAGCTCATATACAGGAAATACCTGCAGTCACTCCTGCCTTGATGGATGCTCACAGGCCCAGCTCGGGATGTGATCTAATGAACTTTAACAGTTCCCCGAGCCCATTCTTTTGGCTGCGGCCGCTCGGTTTTGGCAGCCCGTGCCAGCCGCGCGCCCTTACGGCGCGCAGAAGAGCCAGCTTCTCTGCTTCTGTCGTGACCTCAGCCACATTGCTGTAGAGGGAGCGCGCAGATTCACCACAGTAATCCAGCGCCTCAGCAATTATATTGTTTGCGCGTTTCTCTGGCCCATAACCCCTTGAAG
>CAZQGC010000004.1:0-71194 GCA_964592765.1 Microcaldota archaeon | reverse complement strand
GTTTCGGAAGGTATGGCAGCGTGCGTTCCAGTTCGCCCTTTATGAGTGCGAACTGGGCTTTGGAATCGCACCCTGAGGCTTGATTGGATTCGGCATTCAACCCGTAACCGCACCCAGACCCTCTTACCGGTTTGCTGCCGAAGCTTGCGTCGGGTTTTCGATAAAACCTTTTCCTAAAAGGTTTTTTGGACTCGGCGGGAATCGCACCATGGGGTGTTAGACCTCCTTTTGCTTCCCCTCTGTCTCCTCGCTGAACTTTGCCGTCGTCGTCTTGCGCTTGCCGGCGAACGGCGTGAACTCGGTGCCGTTGCCCGTGAAGAACTTGGAGAAGAACTCCACGTAGATAAGCCTTGCGCCTTGTATTCCGGGCTCGAATATCGCTATTATTAAAGTGAAAATCTGCCCTATCACAAGTATTAGGGTGCCGACTATGCCCAGCAATAGGGAGTGGTGCCAGGACCTCAGAAAGATGAAGTCTATGACCTGCGCCAGTATTATCGACGCGAGCAGGATTCCGACAAGCCTCGTGTAGGAGAGCATGTGGCTGACCAGTGACGGCAGCTCCATGAGCGAGTTAAGCTTCTCGGTGAGCAGTATGGTCAGCACGCCGCCTATGAGCATCACGTACGAGACGATCGCCATCGGATTCGACGGGCCGAGCGCTGCCTTATGGAGCACGTTCAGCCCGAATATTACGAAGCCCAGGCCGGCGAACAGCCAGCCAGCCTTGCCTACGGCCTCCTTCTTCTCGCCTATCGCGAGCTTATTGAGTATGCCCAGCAAAAAGCCGAACGACACCATGAAGACCCCGATCCAGCCGGATATGAGCAGCAGTGTGGAGAGCTGGCTCTCAACATTGAGCAGTGGAGTGTATGGCAGCTGGAAGCCGAAGTACTCGTTGAAGGCGGCGCCGAGAAGTATCGCGACTATCGCCCCAGGTATCACAGCCTTCGCTATCACCTTCAGGCCGTTGTCGCTTATTATCATGCGGACGAACCCTGTGAGCTTCTTCGGCAGCTTGCTGTTCTTCACGGGGTGGTCCAGCCTGTAGATTATCCATGCGAACAGTATCAGCATGACCAGGCCGTAGCCGACGTCACCCACCATGAAGCCGAAAAGTATCGGGAAGATTACGGCGAACATTATGGTCGGGTCTATCTCGTCGCTCCTCGGCAGCGAATAGAACTTCACGAAGAACTCGTAGAGCTTCAGCGTGACTGGGTTGGTCATCTTGGTCGGGGGGGTCTCCGCGGTCTTGATGCGCTCCATTATGAAGTTGCCGTGCGTTATCGAGTCGAGGATGCGCTCCGTCTTCTTTGAGTCCTGGACCTGCACCCACCCCTCAGCCACGACCGTTGTCTCTGTTGCGCCAAACTTCGCGAGCACCTCCACGCGCTCCAGTTCTATATCAAACTGCTCCTTGACCGCATTGACCTCCTCGTAGTACTTGTCAGATATCACCCTCAGCTCGTCGTCGAGTGCCTTGCTCTGCCTTGCCACTTCCTCGAGCTGCTCGGCTGCAATCTTGTGCAGTTCCTTCGGGTGCCCGTGCACCTTCGGAAGCACCTCAACGGACAGGTGCGGAAACTTCGACGTCACGGCGCCGAAGTCCTTCTCATAGTCCTTACCTACAAGGACTATACATGCACCCTTCCTCTTGTCTCCTATTATTGAAGACTTCGGGACGTACTCGCTGATCCGCTTGAGCGGCGCGCCGAGCTCTTTGCCGTGCAGCACGAACGAGAGATGCTCCTTTGGGGTTATGCCCCCAATGTCCCTGCCAAGCCATGTAAGCCGCCCCATGAGCGCAGTTTCCTGGCGCAGGGCGGCCTCCTTCACCCTAAGGTGGTCAAGCTCCTTGCGTATTCCAACCACGCGCTCATCTATCTTTATATCGTCCGCATTCGCGTAAAGCTCCTGCATGCTCTTGAACGTGAACCTCTTTGACGCCCTCTTGGGGTATAGCAGCTTCTCCAGGGACCTGAAGCGCTGCGCGTATTCCGTTATGCGCTTGTAGTCCTCATTCTCAACGTTCTTCAGCGCTGCCCTCGCGTTCTCGCCCAGCGGGTCTATCTGCATGAAACCCAGGTCGTGGAGCGCGGAGATCGCCTCCATGTAGTACCCCTTTCCTATTATCAGGCGTATCTTCTCCATCTTCGCGGACTTTATCATTCAAACACCAAATTCCTCCGATATCGCCTTTGAGAGCAGCGCGGCCAGCTCCCTGCCTTCCGGAGGCTTTATCTTCGCGGCCTTCTTTTCGGCTTCCTGCAGCATCTGCTCCCGCATGGCCTCCGCCTTCCGCTCCGCTTCCATCACCTCCTTCTCGTAGAGCAGCTTGCCCTCATTCTCCGCCTTGTCGAGCAGCGCCTTCGCGGATGCGCTGCTATTCCCTACGAACTCCTTCGCCTTTGCGGACGCCGCCGCAACCTCGCAAGCGGCCTTCTGCTCCTCTTCCTGTATCTTCCTAAGCGTCGTTATGTCAGGCATGCAATCAGACCAAAAACCTGTATATTATAAATATCATTGCGCCGAGCGACACCGCAATGCTCGCCGCTCTTGCGGCCATCGCTATGCGGCCGAATCGCCTGGCCATCCTCCTGCCTTCCGGCGTCGTGTGCGTCGGGGCTGCGCCTTCCGCCATCTTTTTGCTGTCCATCGTCAATCACGCTTGTCTCCAATCCTCTTCTTCATGTACTTGAGCGACACGGTCTGGTCGCGCTCGAGGTCCTCCAATCTCTGGGTTATGTACCTTGCCTTCGCGTTCAGCCCTGTTATCACTATGTTCTCTATTGAATTTGCCCGCCTGTTCGTCTTCTCAATCTCGTATAGCAGCCTCCGGAGGGAGTTCTCCTTCTCAGATATCTCTATGAGCCCCTTGAGCAGCTGCTCGTAGCCCCGCCTTGCATCTTCTACAGAGGTGGGCACAGATATCATGTCGTACGCAACGGGCAGCCGCGGCTGCGAGCCCATCTGCACGTCCGGTATGCGCACGCCCATCACGTTCTTGACCGAGACCCCTATCGTCCGTGCAGTCTGCTCCGCAGCTATGCGCTCCAGGCTTATGCGGCCCGAGTATGCCTCCGCAATCTTAATGCTGTCGATTGCGCGCATCGACGCCTCTGACATCCTGAGATTCATTTTCTCTATCGTCTTGGCCAGCGTGAAGAACTCGAGTATGAGGCGGCTGCGCTTCATCTTGAGCAGCGAGAGCCCTTTCGTGGCCACCCGCACCTTAGACTTGGTGCGCATCAGCTCCAGCCGTGTTATCTTTGTTGTGTCAAGCGCTGCCATCTCGAATCTCCATCATTGCTTCTCTTCCTCCTTCTTCCACTTCCCGTACCTGCCTATGAACTCCTCCTTGATTCTCTTTATCTCCTTAATGTCCAGGTCCGCCATCAGGTCCCACGCAATGTTCAGCGTATCTTCAATGCTTCTGTCGTCAAAATAGCCCTGGCGCACGAAACTTCCCTCGAACTTATCCGCGAACTCTAGGTACTTCTTATCGCTCGCGCTGAGCGCACCCTCCCCGACAATTTCGGTAAGGGCCCGGAGGTCCTTGCCGTTCGCGTATGCGGAATAGAGCTGGTCGGCCACCCCGCGGTGGTCCTCTCGAGTGTGCCCCTTGCCTATTCCCTGGTTCATAAGCCTCGAGAGTGAGAGCAGCACATCTATGTTCGGATAAATGCCGCGCCTGTCAAGCGCCCTGCTAAGCACCACCTGCCCCTCAGTTATGTAACCGGTAAGGTCCGGAATCGGATGGGTTATATCGTCCCCCGGCATCGTAAGTATAGGTATCTGCGTTATGGACCCCTTTCTCCCCTTTATTTTTCCGGCGCGCTCGTATATAGTCGCAAAGTCAGTATACATGTATCCGGGATAGCCCCTTCTTCCGGGGACTTCCTCGCGCGCCGCGGATATCTCCCTGAGCGCCTCGGCGTAGTTCGTCATGTCCGTGATTATCGCGAGCACATGCATGCCCTCCTCGTATGCGAGGTGCTCCGCTGTGGTGAGCACCAGCCTCGGCAATATGATCCGTTCCATGGACGGATCCGATGAGAGGTTTAGGAACATGACCGTCCTCTCCAGTGCACCTGTTTCCTCGAACTCCTTTCTGAAGAAGTTCACCTCCTCACTACTTATGCCAATTCCGCCGAATACTACCGAGAATCCTTCGCTCTCATTGAGTATCTTCGCCTGCCTTGCAATCTGCGCAGCGAGCCGGTTGTGGGCCATGCCTGCCCCGGAGAATATCGGGAGCTTCTGCCCCCTGACCAGAGTATTCATCCCGTCTATCGAGGAGATTCCGGTCTCTATGAATTCGGAGGGCTCCTCCCTTGCATAGGGATTTATGACGCTCCCGTTTATGTCGAGCTTATTGCCATAAACAGGCTGGCCGCCGTCTCTCGGCTTGCCTGTGCCATCGAATATTCTGCCGAGCATATCGGTGCTGACCGCGAGTTGTGCGGTAGTCCCAAGGAACTTGACTCCGGTGTTTTTCACGTTCATGCCCTTCGTCTCGCCGAAAGACTGTACTATCGCGAAGCCATCCCTGCTCTCGAGAACCTGCCCGGTGAGGCGTTCGCCCTGCGGCGTGTCAATCTCGACAAGCTCGTTGTATGCTGCATTCTTTATGCCGTCGACAAACAGCAGCACGTTAGTAATCTGGTTCACTGTCCTATAGTATGTATCTCCCATATGACCACCTAGTCGCCCGCAGGCTCGATCGCGCTTATTGCGTCGATTGCCTTCGAGACCGATTCAGAGTATGCCGTAATTTCGGCCTCGCGCACATACTTCATTTTTGCGATCTTCTCCTTTGCGTCTATTCCCTGGAGCTGGTCCACGGCGACGCCCTTCGCGATTGCGGCGGACTCCGCCGAATGCATCAGCATTATGGACTTGAGCATGAGGTACTGCTTTCTCATCGAGGCAAACGTATCAACCTCGTCAAACGCGCTCTGCTGCAAATAGTCCTCACGCACGCTTCTTGCTATGTCGAGAATCTCCTTGTCCTTCTCCGGAAGCGCATCATATCCGACAAGCTGCACAACTTCGTTTATCTCGAATTCCTGCTGCAGCAGGGACATGGCGGAGTCGCGTAGTTGCGTCATCTCGGCACCTACATTCTTTGCGTACCACTCAGAAAGTGTGTCCATGTACAGCGAATAGCTGTTCAACCAGTTGATTGCCGGGAAGTGCCTCCTGCTCGCGAGCGACGAATCGAGAGCCCAAAAGACCCTTGTCGCACGCAGCGTGTTCTGCGAGACCGGCTCCGACGTGTCGCCGCCTGGGGGCGAGACCGCACCGACCACTGTTATAGAGCCAGTTGTGTGGTTCATATTTTGGACCATACCTGCGCGCTCGTAGAATTCAGCAACCTTTCTCCCGAGATAGGCAGGATACCCTTCTTCGCCCGGCATCTCCTCCAGCCTTCCGGATATCTCGCGGAGCGCCTCTGCCCAGCGCGAGGTGCTGTCAGCCATGAGCGCAACGCTGTAGCCCATGTCACGGTAGTATTCTGCAAGTGTGATTCCGGTGTATACGCTCGCCTCCCTCGCCGCCACAGGCATGTTCGAGGTGTTTGCTATGAGCACGGTCCTCTCCATGAGCGGGCGCCCGCTCTTAGGGTCCTTGAGCTCCGGGAAGGTAGTAAGTATCTCAGTCATCTCATTGCCGCGCTCGCCGCAGCCTATATATATCACGATGTCGCTGTCGCTCCACTTCGCAAGCTGGTGTGATAGCTGTGTCTTTCCTGTGCCGAAGCCGCCCGGTATTGCGGCCGTGCCTCCCTTCGCAACTGGGAAGAATGTGTCGATGACGCGCTGCCCAGTAATGAGCGGCGTTCCCGGCATCAGCTTCTCGAGGACGGGCCTTGGCCGCCTGACCGGCCAGGACTGGAGCATGCGCACCCCCTGCTTCCCTGACGAGCCTTCCAGGGATGCAATCTGCTCCGTAATGCAGTAGTCACCCTCCTTCAAACCAGAAATCTTCCCGGACAGGCCAGGTGCGAGCATGATCTTGTGCAGGACCTGGCTGGTCTCCTGGACCTCGCCTATTATGGCTCCCCCCTCGAGCGCCTTGCCGTTTTCGGCCTTCGGCACAAAATGCCACTTCTTCTTCATATCTATGCTTTCGAGGTTAACCCCCCTCGCTATGAAATCCCCCGATTTCTGCTTTATTTTGTCGAGCGGCCTTTGTATCCCGTCGAATATTGAGCCTATTAGCCCCGGTGCAAGCACTACGGAGAGCTGTGCGTCCGTGTTCTCTACCGGCTCTCCTGGCCTCAGCCCGGAGGTGTCCTCATAAACCTGAATTATGGCGTTGCCTGCATTCAGCTTTATTATTTCACCGATGAGCTGCGCATCGCCCACCCTTACCACGTCGTACATCCTCGGGCTTTCAAGCCCCTTTGCGACGACCACGGGCCCAGAAACGCTGTATATTGAACCTTTCATTTGCCTTCACCAAGACTTTTTATGCTCACACCCAGGATCCTCTTCGCCAGCAGTTCGACAGACTCTTGCTCACGGTAGCTGCCCGAGACAGGTATAAACATGACAAGCGGCTTGAGCGACGCCTCTATCCTGGAGAGAGTCTGCGCGTCCATAGACTTGCGGAGCGTCTCCGACACCAGCACAAGGCCGGGTTTGCCGCCGTCCAAGGCCACCTTGACCTCGTGGATGGCAGCGGAGCCGCCGCCCATGAACACGTTTTTTATCCCTATGAGCTTGAATCCGAGCGCGAGCTCGCTCTCAGCTATGACAGTTATCTCGTCACTGTGCTCGTGTTCCATAGAGTCGCCCGATTCTTATAACGCCATCGAGAGCGCATGCACTCTCTCCGGGCTTATTCCGTAATGCTTGCCGTACCACAGGCTGCGCAGTCTGTCGCGCTCCATCTCGGCACGCAGCATGAATGCAATTATCGAGCCCGCAGATATAGGCAGCGACTTGAAAAGCGGGACGTACTTCGCCTGTAGCTCGTTCTTCAGCGCAACGTCAAAGTAGACGAGCAGCGGGTCGCTCTTGTAGCTCTCAAATGCATAATCAATCTTGAATGGCATGTCCTGCTTCATCGACTCGATCCCTTTCCTTGACATCTCTATGAGCCTGTTCTCCAGGATCCTGCCGCCCTTCATGAAGTAATAGCCGCGCAGGTCTTCTGGATCATATCCGAATATGGAGGCCTTTATGGCGTTCATCGCGTTGCGCACGTCTATACTGTCGCGTATGTAACCGAGAAGGGGGCCTTCGTCTCCGTTGTAGAACTTGAAAGTGTCAGATAGCCTATTGTAATAGTACATGTCCAGCGAGAGTATCATGCCCGCCAGGCTGTTGGACTTCTTGGCCTCCTCGACGTATCCAAGGAGCACCTCGCCGTACTTATACCTGACAAGGTAGTTCACCGCACCCTCTATGTCCTTCTGCTCTGCCATGCCGGCGAGATCCTGTCTTGAAAGCTTGCCGCCGAATATCCCGACCGGGGTATTGTCTCCCACTACAAGAAACGATTCCGTCTGCCCAAGCTCGAAGCCTGCGAGCTTTGAGGACAGCACGGCCTTGATGTTCTCTATATCCCACTTGCTCACATAGGCACTGACAAAGTCCGCGGCCTGCGGAGGCACGATCGTGGAAGCCTCGCGCACCAGGCGGCCAAGGTGCGCATTCAGCACCACCTCAACCAGATCAGGAATCTTATAGAGAGAAGAAAAGGAGTCTATCTCCCTCCGGTAATGGGTTGTACTCAGCATATTGACAAAATCTTCCGCACCCTTGTCGCGCAGCTGCGCCATGAACTGGTCGGAGAGGAAGTCGCTGTACATTGCGTTCAGCCTTCCGTAAGTTCCGGCGTAGGTCATGTCCATCTTATCACTCTTTCTTTTCCATTTTCGAGGAGAGCGTGCGTGCCACCCTGCCGCTTATCCTCCGTAGAATCTCCTCTAGCGAATAATCTAGATACTGTTTGCCATCGTTTGAATACGCGACGAGGCCGCCCTTCATGCCTCGGGCCGCCTTCAGCATTATGCCGTCCTCGGCCTTGAGGAGCGGGAGGTCCTCCTTCCTCGCCTCTATTGTGTATGCACTACCGAGCTCAGAATGCACACGGCCCTGCAAAAGGAGGAGCAGCTTTTTGTACTCTGGGTTGCCGATAAACGTGTCAAGCTGCTCTTCCATACCCTTCGCGGCTGCGGCTATCGCCTCGTTTACCTTGCTCTGGTAAAGCGCCTTTGCATCTATCCTGCTCCTGGACTTTCCGGACTGCAGTATCTGCGCCGCCCTGGCATCGGCGCGCTTCCTATACTCTTCGCTCGTTTGCAGTGCCTTCTTCTCAGCTTCTGCGACTATGCGCTCTGCTTCAGCCGTGGCCTCGCTATGTATGGCATGGGCGCGGTTGCGCGCCTCTCCCCTTATGCTCTCGGCGAGCTCGTCCATCCCCAAGTTGCAGCACCATTCAAAGTATCTGCAAAAGCAGTATGAGACCAAGCACGAAGCCAATTATCCAAAGGGTTTCAGGTATCACAAAGAAGAACAGGACCTGCCCGAACTTTTCGGGTTTCTCTGCGATGATGCCCATGCCTGCAGCACCTATGCCTTGCTGCGCCATTCCGGTTCCGATAAGACCTCCGGCAATTGCGATCGACGCCGCAACTGCGTATAAAGGATCTGCGACTACCATTTTTTCACCAAATTAGCGTACACTGGTACAATTGATATGCCTGATGCATCCCGTGAAAGCAGACGCACAGGAAGCCAATACCTATTGTTTTGGATATCTATTTATTAGTTAACCTTTTTATACTATTGAAAAGCATGGCGGCCGCGAATGGGGGTTCCACTGGGAAGAAATCTCAGATTGCCCTCGAATTCATAATAATATACACGCTCATACTCGTTATATTCATGATAGTGTTCGCACTTATCGCAACCCAGAAGGCAAATACCATATCCTCTCAGCAGGCGCTTACGCTGCAGCTTGCGGCCCAGAAGGTAGCGGCAAACATAAACTACGCGCTCGCTGCGGGCAGCGGCTATTCGGTGACGGCGCCTTTCGCGGCAAGCATACTCAACAACAAGTATAATATCTACATCTCGAGCGAAGGTGCCATCCTCGCGAACATGAGCGTCGGCGGGCAAATTATAACAGGGCAGGCCTTCAGCGCGGCGAGGCAACTCGTGGTGAACGGCACCCTGATGCCATCCAGCACCAACTCCATCAGCCTGTTCCAGCTGCCCACTAGCAGCGGGCAGATCTCAATCACGAACTACCATGGTACTATATACGTGGACACGCCGCCACCCAGCGCTAGCAACCTCTCGAGCGTTGCTAGCACAATGGCGTATGTCAAGAGCTTCGCCAACTTTCTGGGTAACAATTACATCGACACGAGCATGAGCATGAACGTCCCGTCTTCGGGCTGGACAGAGGCCATGTGGGTAAATGTCGCGGCAAACAGCCTTGGCTGGTGCACCGACAGCACGCACCACAACATCGCCTTCAATGACAGGGGTGTGGCAGGAACCGGAAACTCGCTCACTGTCGGAACCGGGGTCTATCAGGGCGTCAGTGGCGGCTTTCCATTCTTCTTCGGATGGGACGGCACGGGGAACACAGGCAGGTTTGCAACCTCCAACGCCATATATAATTACAATACATGGTACTTCGTGGCGGGCACATACAATTCTTCATACGGCTTTACCCTATACGTGAATGGCAGCAAAGCAGGTTATTACACCAATTCTGGCACATACGGGCCAGGCTCGACATGCACAACAGGCGCACTCGCGTCAACTTACAATTCGCCCAACGCCTGGACAATCGGCAGGGAGGGCAGCTTCTACTTCAATGGCTCTATCGCGAACATACAGGTCTACAATGCGCCGCTTAGCGCCAACCAGATAACACAGCTTTACCAGGGAGGAATAAACAGCAGGGCCATAATAAGCAACAGCCTGATCGTGTGGTGGCCGCTTAACTACACTGGCAAGGATTTCTCTAACCATGGATATGTCGCAGGCGTCTCGAACGGAGGCGTATACTCAAGCAACGTGATTATAGTGTCGCACGCGACACTGATAAACAGCTCGAACTCGAGCGGAGCGCTGTTCGGCGCTGCATCCAGCACACCAAACATGAATGGAGTACATGCACTCGCGAGGACAACGAACAGCAACGGGATTGCACAGCTCTGGATGACAGGAAATCTTGCTGTGGAAAGCAATGCAACCGTGAACCTACTCAACACGGAGCTTCCGCTCTCCAGTAATATTGTACGGTGGCTGCCGCTGATTGGCGGATACAATGGCAGCGTATACGGCTTCAACCGGTCCGGGGTCAGCAACGGAATATTCCAAAATCCGCAATGGCCCATGATGCCCGGCAACTCAACCAGGATGTACGTTGCGGGCTTCAATGCCCTGTCTGCACGAAATGAGCATGTCTCGGTAAGTGCAAACGCGGTGAACACAACTGCGGGAGGCTACAACACGGTGTCGTTCTGGATGCGCTGGAACGGAACCGCAGGCATACCCTTCGGGTTCAGTGCGTACGACCTCTACTTCGGCAGCGGCTGTTTGGGATTCAGCACTGGCGCGGGGGATGTCTACGGAACCAGCTTTACCCCGTTGATAAAAAAATGGGTTTTCGTAACGGCCGAATTCTACAACGGGGCGTATACGGGCAACTCCCTGTTGTACCTGAACGGGGTTCCGCAGACCCTCACCCAGTGCGCCGCACCCGCGAGCAGCGGCGGCGCGGCGAACAGCTTCTACATATCAGGGAATTCGGCCCTGGGGGGCAACTACTTCAACGGCTCGATCGCAAATGTGCAGGTCTACAACACGACACTCGCTGGCAAGGACATCGGAACGCTTTACTCCGAGGGAATTATGGGCATACCGCTTGCGGGCAGACACCTCATAACATGGCTGCCATTTGACAATAGCACAGCAAGCTATTCGTCATACGCACCGAAGGTGACGGCGGCCAACGTTGTGTTTGCACAGTATTTCAACACGAGCACCGGCAAGACAAGCGTCGCATATGTCAACGGCGGAAAAATATATGGGGGCAGCACACCGTTCGCATCACTTGGCTACAGCTTTTCGATAAACCAGTGGTTCATGCTTGCCAACCTCACCAGCCCCTACAGCGGCGTGCTGGGAGGTGCAAGCCCAATAGCTGACATATATAACCGTTCCAATACCAATCCGCTCGCCACCGGGCAGAACTTAGATTTTGGAGGCACGTGGGCAGGCGGCAGCACCGGGATCTTTGCCTATGGCTTTGGCAGCACATGGTGCTCGACGCAACCTGGCACAATAGTGCCGAATACATGGTATAACGCAATGGTAAGCGTGACAAACTACAATTCCGTGACGATATATGTGAATGGCGAGAAGGAGGCGTCGTGCTCGTTTGCGCTCGCCGAACCATCCGGAGGAATCATATCGAACCTTGTCTTTGGGGCAGGCACGAACTTAGTTGGCAATTCAGCGGAATCCGCGAACGCCTATATCGCAGATGTGGAGATCTACAGTACAGCAACCTCGCAGGCGCAGGCGAGCGAAATGTACACCGGAGGCATGCCGCCGACGCAATTCATAAACCTTACAGGGTGGTCATGATGGGGAACCTGAAACTTCAGTTCTGGAGCTTTGACCTGGTCTTCTCTGTTACGGTCTTTGCCGTAGCACTGACTATATTGACGTTCACATGGTACAACATCAACAGCCAGATGTCCATTGCTTATGGCAGCAGCCCGACACTCATGCAGATGCAAGCCCAGTCAGTGGCCAGTGGATTGCTCTCACAGGGCTCGCCCAGCGACTGGAACAGCCTAGTGAACCTTTCGAACTCGTCTTCATGGGGACAGTACGGAATTGGTATAGGCAGCCCGGACGGTGCGTCGATATCGCCGTCAAAGCTCTATACTGCAATGGCGATGGCCAACAGCAATTATGAGGCAACGAAACAGGGAATGGGTGTGACTTACCAGTATTACATCATGATATACAACCGGGACATAAACCTAACCTTCGGCAGCAATCCCGCAGCCGGTGGTGCACTCACGATAGACGTGGCGACCTTTGACTCAAACATAAACGGCAATCCGGTCACCGTAAAAGTAATGATTTGGACGAACAACCAGTTCGGTGTTGCATGATGAAAAATTTCAAGGCATTCATATTCACGGTCGATGCTGTGTTTGCACTGGTAGTTGCAAGCGCAGCCGCCTCAATCCTGCTTTACATGAATTTCGTCTTCCCGGCGGGCGCGCAGATACCGACCTTACAGGCACAGAGCCTTTTGCAGGGTGCGATGAGCCTGAAGCTCGGCAACGCACTTGCATCGGGCATAGTGCCAAAACAGTATATGACGCCATTCATGCTCAACGGTGCAAACGGCTCTGCAATCGCGCGCTTCAACAACAGCAGGCAGAGTTACGTGCAGGTCATTAACAGCCCGTACCTCCAGCTCGGCACGCTCACTATAACGGGGTGGGTGAATTTCTCCGGCCCGGCCGCCAGCACATATGACTGGATGGTCGCAAAGAAAAATGCGTGGGGTGTGGGCGCCTGCGGAGCTGCACTGAATCCGTGTTTTATCAACTGGCTGACCACGAACACGTATAGTTCGCCCAATTCGCTCTCGAGGGGCACGTGGTACTTCATGACTGCAGTCATAACTCCGACGAGCGAATCCGTATACGTAAATGGCACACTCACACTGAGCGATCCGCTGGGTGTCGAAAACCAGGGCACAGGCGGCATGCAAATAGGCTATGGCAATGTGGCGGGCCAATTCCTAAACGGCTCCGCCACAAACATACAGATTTACAACACGACACTCTCGGCTGCAAACATTACGGCATTATACAATGGCGGGATCTACAGTACCCCGATAGACATCGACCACCTCGTTGGGTGGTGGCCCCTGAACGGCAATCCAAATGACTATGGGGTGCACGGCCTCGAGTCCGTAGCCACCAATGTCGTATACACCAATACGTACTATATCCCATTCTTTGGCTATAACATATCAACCAATGCTTCCGTGCTGTCCAGCATTGCAAGGCTGTACACAAACGGGGGCGGGGGCTTTAGCTCCATTCTACTGCGCGGCCTCGAAAATTCGAGCAATGCTGGGATCATGATAGGGAACACATTCGGGCCGTCTGTTTCGGGCTTTGCAACATTCAATCCTGCGCTCGGCAGCCGCATTACCAACATCAACGTGCGCGGGATAAACACGACAACGGGAGGCTACAACACGGTGTCGTTCTGGATGCGCTGGAACGGAACCGCAGGCATACCCTTCGGGTTCAGTGCGTACGACCTCTACTTCGGCAGCGGCTGTTTGGGATTCAGCACTGGCGCGGGGGATGTCTACGGAACCAGCTTTACCCCGTTGATAAAAAAATGGGTTTTCGTAACGGCCGAATTCTACAACGGGGCGTATACGGGCAACTCCCTGTTGTACCTGAACGGGGTTCCGCAGACCCTCACCCAGTGCGCCGCACCCGCGAGCAGCGGCGGCGCAACGAACAGCATTTATGTATCCGGCTGGGGCTTGACCGGAAACTATTACAACGGCTCGATCACAAATGTGCAGATCTACAACACGACGCTCTCGGCAGTGCAGGCACAGCACTTATACCAGGAAGGCATTGGCGGTGCGCCGGTTAACACGCAAAACCTTGTAATGTGGTGGCCGCTCGAGGGTAATTCTAGAGATTACTCGGGCAGGTATGAGGACGGCATCCCGTCCAACGTCGCTTATGGCAGTTCGGCGTACTTGCCGGCAACGCTGCAAAATGCTTATCAGATCAGCAGGGCTGCGGTGCCCATGGCCGTAGACCGATTTGGCAATAGTGAGAGGATCTTATCCATATATAACGTGAGCGTGCTTGAATGGAGATGAAAGAACTGGCGTTCGGGCCAAGAAGGAAGGGTATGCTGCTCACACTGCTTACTGTAATCATGTTCGTATTCATGCTCGGCGAGCTGCTTGTATATGCGATAGTAAGCATGAACCTGTCCACTGTGTCTTCCGGGGCAGCTGTGGCTTCGGCGGCGGGAACATTCATGCAGAAGACGAATTCCGGCATATATAACTACCTGCAATCCTCTACTGAGGAGGCGATGCAGGCATATTACACGGAAGGCTGTACAGGCAATATCACGGCCACAGTAAAAAGCCTGATTGTGAACGGAACCACGAACAATGGCTGTAGAGTCACCATACATCCAACCGCCGCCGCACGCCTCACCGACTATACTAGTGTCCTGAAGGCTTACGCCGCACAACAGCAGATGAACCTAAGCATCACAAACCAGAACCTTGACGTTTACCAATATTCCCCAAACGGGCTTGTTGCGGTGTACACCGCGCTTGCCGTGCTCAACGCGAGCACTGGAGGCATATCTTACGGGATAGATGTCCGCATGGAGATGCCGATATCTGGCACGCCGTAATCCCCGAATGAAACGACCGTTGCGAATCATACCGTTCCTTGCGCGCTGTAGCAGTGTTGAACTACGCAGCCTACCACGCCTTGCGGCGTGATGCGGGGCGACTTCACACCCCCACCCCTATGTTCTGGAAGAGGAACTTCACCGCTGCCTGTGTGCCGAAGAATATCAGGAGCCCTAGAATTACGAACGCGGGAAGATACCGTATGCCCCGCGTTATCGAGCCTGAGGAGATAGACGCCATTATGAGACTGGCGCAGCCAGTTATCACAACTATCGAGACCAGTGAGAAATTCTGGTATTGGCCCGTGGTTATTTTCGGGGCTGAAGGCTTCAGGAACGAGACGCCCATACTAATCGATTGCGATGTGCCTGTGCCTATGCCTTGCTGCTGTATGCCGGCCCATATCTTCTCGGTCATGGCAATCATTTGGCTTGTCAGGCCATAAAGCGCGGGCGCCGCAACAAGGCCCGCGAATGCAACGAATATCGTGTACATGAGCATCTGGCCGCTTATCTCTTTCTGCGCTAGCTGCTGCGACCTGACGTCCTTTGATATCTGGTACATCAGGTCCGCCATCGCGCCGCCGTACCTTATCGATTCGACCATCATCCTCACAGAATGCTGAAGCTGCACAGAGCGGTACCTGTTGGAGAGCCCAAGCAGCGATTCCTCAAGGGTCTCGCCGCTGAACAGCCGCCTGCCCATCTCTTTTACGTCGTCGCTGAAAAATCCGAACTCGGGCCTGGCTGCGAGCAGCATCGCCCTGTCGAGGGCTATACCGCTCCGGAGGTTGGCGGCCGTCAGCATGAAGTAGTCGGGCAGCAACGCTTCCATACGGTTCTTCCTGCTGTCGATGCGGTACTGCAACATCATGTATACAATGGCAATAAGGACGCCCCAGGAAAGCACGCCGACCAACACGGACAGGAATGGGCTCTGGGAGAACACCTGATAGACCAAGAAGGAAACGGCCACGAACAACACGATTCCCGGTATAATCATTATCGAGAGCACTTTGTTTACAGAGGACTTGACCCCGGCGAGGTCCATTGTACGGGATAGCTTTACGGCTAGGTCACGTGAGACGAGCCTCTCGAAATTAATTGCCATCAAATCACATTGTAAATGCAGGTCTTGAAGACTTTATCATCATCAGGAACACAATCTGCAGGAACACGACGCCGACTAGCACCGCCTCCAGCACCATAATGTCAACCTGGAACAGGGATACGAAAGTGGTCAATATCGTTATCACGGCGACGCCCATGCTCGGAAAAATTATGCCGAACAGCATGTAGAACATTGCGAGGGCGTTCAGCTTCTGGCCGTAACGCCTCAGCTCTATGTTCCTCTCCTGCATCAGCTCATCTATTATGCCACGAAGTGCCTCGACAACGTCCGCGCCGGACTTTATACTGACGCTCGCCTGCAGCATGAGGCTCTTGAAAGACCTGCTCTTTGATTCGAGGATCACCCTGTCTATCGCCTCGACCAGAGGCGTGCCGAGCTGCACGAGCTGTGTTATCTTTGCAAACTCCTTGCTCGCCTCTCCGTAGCCGGTGCTCACCATCGTTATCGCATTGAAGAGCGGCATTCCAGAACGAAGTGATATTATCAGGTCGCGCGCGGCGAAGATTATGTCGCGTTCAATCAGCTTGGAGTTGCGCTTGCTTTTTTGCGTCGGGAAGTTCAGGAAGTTCCTGAAGCCCATGTAGAAAACCATGACCCCAATCAGCGCACCGAACAGCACACTCTCTAGAATCTGCATGCCTATCTTATTGAATAGCAGGATCATCGTAATGCCTATCGCCACACCGAGGATTATGGATGCGATAAGCATGCGTTTTATGAACTCATATACGCTGCTCTTTATATTGTGCTGCTTCAGCGCGACCTCCAGGCCCTTGTGCTTGGCGCCTATGTTCTCTATGAAGAGTTTCATCTTTGTGGGCTTCTTGAAGTCCTTGCCGGACACTGCCTTCTCAACCGCCAGTTTCGTCTCGCTCGGCCCAAAGGGTTGCTGTGCGGAGGGGGCGCGGGAAGGAGATTGCTTGAACATACCAATGCGGGACGGCTTGGGCTGAAGCTCTACCGTCTTCCCATCCACCTCAACCGTCCGTTTCTCCTTTTTCCAGAACATTGCATTGACCTATATACAATCAACTAAAACCCAAAAGCTCCTGCACCTCCGCAAGATGCGAATCCCTCAATTGCAGCAGCGGGTCTGCATTACCGGTCTGACCAGCCGTCTGCTGCATCGCAGCAGCAACGCTGTCTGAGAGGGATGTGACTTCGTCGTGTATCAGCGCAAGCTGCTCCTTGTTGAATGTATTGTTTTTTAATCCCGTTATGATTCTCTCGAGCTCGGCGACCTGATCTGCGGCGGAGAGGCTTATCAGGACCCTCTCTGATTGTTTCCCACTGACATGCACTTTCACTTCCTTATTCACATGCAGCCTCTTTTCCAGAGACTCTATCTCTGCCCTGGCCTCCGGTCCGATCTTGAATATTGGAATGCCTTGAAGACCGTGCTTCGTTTTGCCAAGTTCACCACGCGCAGAATTGCTGGCTTTCAGGGCAAGGTCCCCAGTCTGCTGCTGGGCTGGCACTTGCTGTCTCTTAGAGTCGTCCTTCGAGTTCAGGCGCGCCCCATAGCGGTCTATGAGGTCTACAGCATCGGAGTATTTCTTGCACGGGGGCGGGAGGGGGTCTTCTCCGATGAACTCCGAGAACCTCAGTGCTGCACTGCTAGACCTCTGCACGCGCTTCTCAAAACCACTTAACAGTGCAACAAAATCCCGATAGGTAGCCTGTCCCTGGCCGTCTAGATACGCCATACTACATAGCCTCTATGAATCTATTTAAACATATCTGGAGAGAATGGCGTGTTGCTGTTTACGATATCCAATATGCGGCTCTTATTTTTGTAGTACTCGGCAACCACCTGGCCAGAATCATTTATCGAAATGACGTTGTTGTCCGCCATCCACGTAAGGATCTTTGCCTTGTTGCCCACATCATCCGCTATCTCGTTCCTTGATAAGCCGCCGTAAAGTGCCACGACCTCAGCGAGGTGGGTAAGGTCTGAGAGCTGGGAGAACTTGTCGGACTTCAGGTTCCACCTGTAATTTACGTTCACGTCTCCGCTGCTTAGCACCTCTGCAAACTCTAGCGTCCTCCTTATGCCCCTGGACCGGTGCCTAAACTGCACAAGTACGGCACCTAGTGCATTCATGAGTATCTTCGGTATCGCTATAGGCGGATTTGTCATCCTGACTATCGTATCGGCCGCGTTGTCTGCGTGGACCGTGCCGTATACCGCATGGCCCGTATGTATTGCCTCAAACATAGTCTCGGCATCCTTTTCTATCCTGATCTCTCCGACAAGTATTATGTCGGGCCTCTGCCTTAGCGCGTTTATCATGAGATTGTACAGCGTGACCTCCCCCTTCCCTTCCGGGTTAGGCATCCTGGTGAGCATCGGTATCCACTGGAAGAAATCTGGCAGCGCAAGCTCCCTGGTCTCCTCTACCGAGATGATGCGCCTGGATGGCGGGAAGAAGATGCTCATCGCATTCAGGAAGCTGGTCTTCCCGCTGGCTGTGCCACCTGATATCAGCAGGCTTATCTCGTTCTCTATGCACATCCATGCCAGTCCTGCTATCGTCGGGTCTATTGTGCGGTTCTTTATCAGCGCCGGCATCGTCCACGGGTTCTTCGCAAACTTCCTTATCGTTATCGTATTGCCTTTTTGAGATATCGGGTATAGAGTCGCATTTACCCTGGAACCGTCAGAGAGCTCGGCATCCATAAGCGGAGTCAGATTGTTTATTTCCCTGCCGACGCCCCTGCCGATCTGGTCTGCCTTGTTATAAATGAATTCCTCGCTCTGCAACTTGAGGTTGGTTTTGCACCACGAGTATTTCTTGTGGAAAACCCATACATTCTCGTTCGCGTTGTTTACGGCAATCTCTTCGAGGTTATCGTCTGCCAGTGGTGCCTCAAGGTCTCCGAGTCCAAGCATCATGTTCATTATATACGAGATCAGGACGCTTTTTATGGCCTCCTTGGTGTCCGGCAGATACTTGTCTATCAGAACGCTGCTCGTCTCTATGTACTTATTTTTTACCTCTTCTATATATTCAGCCTCGTTGAGCCGATTAGGATCGAGCGGCACGAGCATTGTCAGGTCCGGCCTGAGCGACATGAGAAGCAGTTGGGTGGCAGGGCCAATCCCGGGAAATGTGACCTCATACAGCGGAACGAACTCGTCCTGCGGTACGTATATGCGCACATTGACGATAGTGCCCTTCGCATTGAGCTTGTACGACTCGAGCACCTTTATCCCGTTCTCCGAATCCATGATTATCAGCACTTACTTTGATTTTTTGCCCGACGACTTCTTCCCGCCAAGCCCGAGCTTCTTCACATTATCGTCCACCTTAACATTTATATCCATTAAGTTCTTCTCAATGTTGGCAGATTT
Organism: Microcaldota archaeon; assembly: GCA_964592765.1. Lineage (GTDB taxonomy): Archaea > Micrarchaeota > Micrarchaeia > Micrarchaeales > Micrarchaeaceae > A-MIC-10. The sequence continues at coordinate 52,230 of CAZQGC010000004.1, read as the reverse complement.
CTCTGCCACTTTGGCGAGCTTCACCGCTTTCTGCTGTTGGGACAGGTTTCCGGTGCCGACCGCTGCAAGCTCCTGCTTGAGATCTTGTATGCTCTTCTTCTCGTCAGCTATGCGCTTCTCAAGCCGTTCTGTTTCGGCCTGGACCTCATGCAGTATGTCATATATCTTGGATGCATCGCCAAAACCGGACTTTATATTCTCTATACCGTCTATTAGCACCTTTGAGTTTGCGTTCATGTTTGCTATGCCCTTCGACATGATATCGTAGCTTTTGGCATACCTGTCAGAGAACTCCTTGACCGACTCATCAAGCAGTTTCTTCTCCTTTTCCTTCTCCATCTTGAACTCCCCGATCTGCTTAAGCAGGCTGCGCGCCACGTCAGACTGCTCCTTCATCTGCTGATTGGTCTTCTCAATTTCACCCTGGTAGCCCTGTATCTTGCCGCTTATGTCGCGGCTCTGCACTTCGAGCTCCTGCCTGAGTTTCCTTATCTGGGCATTCATCTCCGCCCTTATGCCGGAAATCTCCTTGTTCTTCTTGCTGCGCATGTCGTGCACGCTGTAGTCGAACTTTTTGAACTCGCCGAGGACTTCCTCCGTCTTTTTGACCGAACTGTCGAACGGTCCGCCGACGGTGCTGGAATCTATGTAATTTATCTTAGAGAGCATATCCGCCAGCTTCTTGTTTATGGACTCATAAACCTTCTCCAGGTTGTCGCGCATGCCGAGAATCGCATCGTTCTCGTGCTTCATCTGGCCATATATCTTGTTCAGCTCTGACAACTTATTCTGCATGTCAGGCATGCGCTCTGAATAGACCTTGTTTGCGGTTAGGGCTGTTGCGCGCAGATTCTCAAGCGTCTCGTCGAAGCGCTGCAGCTCTAAAATCCCGGAATCCAGTTCTGTATTCAGCACCTCCTTCTGCACATTCAGCCTGTTCTCAAATTCGTGAGTATCCTGGCCTGGCGCCGCTGGCATAACATACATCTTCCCGAGCTCATAGGCGATTTTCGCCATCTCCCCCTTCTCAAGCACCTTGGCCCAATTCTCTATGACGGCGGCGGGTACACCGAGCTCAACAGCTATTCCGTTGACGTCCATCTTTCCTTTTGTATTGAGTAGTTCCACCAATGAATCGATTGATGTCTTTATCTGGTTGTCCGCCATGAACATCATTCTAGCTATCCCATATTCTTCATAAAAGGATTAAATAGCTTTTGTAAACCGGTTGGGCAATTCCGGCAGGCAGCGACTGGCACCCTTTCCGGAATGCCGCGGCGGGGGCGAATTTAAATAGTTATTGTTTTATAATTAAACTAGTTTATTTCTAATCAGTGTGTTTCATGAAAATTGGCAATGCAGCCAAGAAAGGCTGCGGGGTCGACTATATCACCAAGGACACTTACCACTTAATGCTCAAAATTGCCCTGCTGGCCAGGATAAGGCATGGCAGGCACTATTCATACGAGCTTTTTAGGGACATAAATGGCAGGTTCAGCAAAATGGATGGGCACATGGGCGTCTCGTTCAAGCCCGACATGAAGAATGACGTATACAACACGATAAGTTCACTGCTTGCAGCTGGCTACATAAGATCCGTTAATGCAGACGGGCATGGCACGAAAAACTATTACAGCATAACTGCGAAGGGCAATGCCGCACTCGATGGGGCAAAGATCGCATTCAGGCGGACCGTGAAGGAGATTATGAAAATGGTGTCTTAGATGGCCAGTATAGTAGAGGTGAAGAACGTCGTAAAGCGATTCGGAAGCTTTACAGCCGTAGACAACATAAACCTCGAGATAGAGAAGGGGGCAATATATGGGCTCCTTGGCCCAAATGGGGCGGGAAAGACCACCACGATAAGCATGGTGCTGGGCGTGGAAAGGCCCACAGCAGGCAGGATCCTGGTGGACGGAATGGACAACATGAGGAACAAGGAGCAAGTAAAGCAGATGATAGGCTTTATGACGCAGGAAACCATAGTCGACTCGGACTTGACAGCATACGAGAATCTCGAAATCGCCGGAAGGCTGTACCACCTCCACGGCAAAGAGCTGGAAAAGGCAATATGGCACGCCCTGGAAGAGGCGGAGCTAACTGAATTCGCGCACAAAAAGGCCGGCTCGTTTTCTGGGGGCATGAAACGTAGGCTTTACCTGGTAAAATCTATGATGCACGAGCCGAAGATACTCATACTTGATGAGCCCACAACAGGCCTTGACGTCCACAACCGCGTGCAGATGTGGGAGCATATAAGGAAGCTGAATGCAGACGGCGTCACCATAATACTCACAACCCAGTATCTTGAGGAGGCGGATCAGCTCTGCAACAGGATATCGGTCATAGACCACGGCAAGCTGATAGCATCAGGGACGGCCTCCGAGCTTAAACGGATCGTATCGAAGGGGCAGATACTTGAAGTTATAACGGACAGGGGATCTGCCGATAAGATAATCCATTTGCTGAAGATAAAGTTCGGGCTTTCCCCAGAAATAAAGGAGGACCGCGTAACGGCTTTCATGGAATCCGATCCGGTCAACACGTTCGCAAAGATAATGAACCTGCTCGTTAAGGAGAAGCTTACTATAATCTCAATAAGCATGCACCTGCCGACTATGGACGATGTGTTCATACGGCTGACAGGCTCGTCGCTCAGGGACGAGCTGGGCGAGCAGAAATCAGCCAGGAACGAAATAATGTTCAAGAGATGAGCGTATGAGCAACCTTGAAGACATAGCAACCCTGTATAAACGCGAGATGCTGGTATTCAAGGCGCATATGCGCACCAACATAATGCGCTCGATAATATTCCCGATAGTGCTCATCTTCTTCTTTGGGAACATAGGTGCAAGCACTTTTGGAGTCAAGGTGGCAGTGGTCAACTATGCGAACAACCCGCAGTCACTTTCGTTCATAAATTCGCTAGGGGGGAACCAGGTAGTCTACGTAAGCAACATAACCACACAGACAGAGGCCATAAACCTGCTCTCGAGCGGCAAGGTCAGCGCCGTAATAATCATACTTCCCTCCTTCCCCAGGACGGTGGGAGGCAGCCCGAGCGTTGATGTGTACTACTCAAACTCAAACTTCGTGGCAACTGGCGCAATGGTTCCGTATGTTGAATCGCTGGCGCAGCAGTACGATAGCGGGACCGAACAGCAGCCGGGGGTAATGGTGCAGGCGCATAGCAATGTATCGGCAAGGCCGCTTTACGGTACAGCGGCAAGCTACAAAGTGTTTCTTGTCGGGGGCATACTGATGATGGTAGCTGCCTTCGGGACCATGAACGGAAGTGGCATGTCGCTGATAAGCGACCGGGAGCTGGGCAACCTCAAGTCGTTCATCATGTCACCGATACACAAAAGCTCAATAGTGCTGAGCAAGATGCTTGCAGGGACCACACAGTCGCTGCTCTACATATTGCTGGCGCTGATCATAGGATTGCTGGATGGCGCGACCGTGGCTATGGGATGGCTCGGCATCGCATGGATATTCGTGCTTGGCGGGCTGGTTTCGCTTGGATTTGCAGGCGTCTCGACTGTTCTTGCCGCGAGGATAGCGAAAGTAGAGGTCTACGCACTTATGTCAACCGTCATAATAATGCCGCTCTGGTTCCTTTCGGGGGCGTTCTTCCCCGCGACCAGCCTCCCGACGTTCATGCAGCCGTTCGCGACTTACAATCCGATGACGTATGCAACACAGGGAGTGCGCAACGTAATGATGCTTGGATATTATCCAATGTCACAGATGCTCCTGGATCTCGGGGCACTGGGCGCATTCGTGGCTGTGGGCCTTATAGCGAGCCTGCTGCTCTTCAAGAGTAATATTGATTGAGGAAGGTGAAAACATGGATTTTAGGAAATTATCTGGTGGCGCCGGGATTCTGGCGCTTGTTATTATGGTATCTTCCATAATGCTTCCGTATGCACAGGCGCAGCTTGCCACTACCACTAGCATAAACAATGCGCTTTCGGTGACCAACCTTATTGTGTCGCCGCAGCCGGTTGTAGCAGGAGGCAATGTGACAATAAGCTTCAGCCTGTTCAATTCGTATTCGGAATCGCTCTCGAACGTCAACCTTGCACTGACCACCCCAAGCCAAATACTGAATGTATCGCCATCAAATAGCTATCTGATAAACGCGATAGGATCGGGCATATATGGGGGCTTAGGATACAGCACATTTACATACAGGCTGCACATACCGTCGACTCTGGAATCAGGCGCATATACCATATATGTTACGGCCAGCTATTCCTCAAGCGAACCGCAAAGCACGCTGAACGTCTTCGGGCAATCGCAGATTCCGATAACACTCTACATATACGGCACGCCGCAGATAAGCTTCAACATCGTACCGCAGTCGCAGCTCTCACAGGGCAGCAAGTTCAGCTTCCTCCTCAATGCGATAAATACCGGGACTGATACCGCGACAAACGTGACCGCAAGCATAATTAGTACCAAGAATTTTAACGTGTCGGGGCAGAGCACATTCAATTTTGGGACCATAAGCCCGAGCGCCTCGTCGCAGGCCAGCGCGAGTGTACTACTCCCGGGCAACATGACAAACGGTCCGCACAACCTCACGTTGCGGGTCAGCTACAGGAACGCAATCCGCAATTACAATTATGTTGAGGGCGTCCCAATAAGTGTCCCGACCGGAAGCCCGAACGTCGTCGCAAGCGTGACGGGCGCAGTGCCGCAGGTGCTATATTCTGGATCAAACCAGACATTGTCTGTACTTGTGCAGAACATAGGGTCTGGGACTGCAAACAATGTTACGGTACAATTCGGCAACAGCAACGCGATAAAAATCAGGGGCTCGGCCTCAAGCTTCTTCGTCGGCTCGCTGCCACAAGGCAGCTCTGTATCTGAAAGTGTGCTGATAAGCGCCAATAACAGCGCGTACCAAAACAACAGCTACGTTCCTGTGAACATCTCGTATACAGATGCAAACTACCAGCACATAACCAACACCAAGTCAAACCTGAACGTCAACATAGCTCCGACTGCAGTCTTCCAGATAATCAGTGTCAACGACTCGCTTGTGCCGGGAGGCGCATACCAGCCGCTCGTAGTAACGCTCAAGAACGTAGGTAATGAGGCGGCAACGCAGACAACACTCTCCTTACAGAGCATCTACCCCGTAAGCCCGATAGCCGGCAGTGCGTACCTGAATTACCTTGCACCCGGAAACAGCACTGAGGTGACCTTCTATGTGAGCACCGACCAGAACGGAAAGGCGGGCGAATTCCCGATAACCCTGTATGAACAATGGAAGCAGAGCGATGCTGCGCAGAACCAGATATTCTACGGTTCCAACAACTACTACGCAGTTGTATATTCTGGCGCAAAGGCGCAGGGATCGTCCAGTTCCGGGACCGCTTTGGAAGCGGGCATTGTAATTGCCATAATCGCAGTGGTGGCAATTTTTGTGCTGAAAGTAAAGAAGAAATCCAATAAGAATAAAGATAAGTCACATGCAAAGAAATAGTGTGGATAGCAACAGTGATTCAATGGAATCGGGCCAGAAAGCCCAAGCCGGGAAGGGGGGCATAATAGACCAAGCTATGGAAAAGTACGGCATACCGCATTGGATGAAGGCATACATCTACGACTACGTGAAGAGCAACCCGGTTAGTGCGGTGAAGCATGCGGCAAGCTTTGTAGACGTGAAGCGCAAGAAAGGCGAGATCACGAGGAGCTACGTGAAGCTCCCCAACGGAGTCACGTTCGACAGGGAATTCATAATGCGTGTGATAAACCTTTTCTACTATGGGGAATCGCGGCTTGCTGGCATGTACGGTGCATGGGCAGATGGCATGCCGCACGGCAGCCAAGAGTATAGGGAACATTTCCTAGAGCTGGCGCGCGTGTCGGAGAAGCACGCGAGGGCAATACGTAATCTCATGGAGGGACTGGGTATCCCGGTCAAGGAGCCTGGCAGACCGCTGGTGGAGGTGTTCGATTACGTTGAAAAACTCGACACATGGGACAATAGGATCATAACCTCCGGCTTCGTGATGAAATATGCATATTCTTACCCGTTCGGACTAGTATTCTACAGAGTATTTTACCATGTGCTTCCAGAATTCATGCGCTCGTTCGGAAAGGTTTTCGCGGCAAACACCGACACGACCAAATGGCTCAGTGACGAGGCCGAACGCATAATAAGGGGCGGCTCGGTTAGCGGAGGCGCACTCATCGCATTGGTGGATAATGCACTGCAGAAGACGCTGAAGTCAATAGACAGCGAAATGCCAGCAGCTAGAAAGGCCGGCGTCGGCAACGAAATCAAGCTCCTTAGGGACATATCTGTGGCTTACCCGCTGCATGAGCTGTCAGGCCTAGGCATCGAATTGGACGTGAATAAGGAAGTACACCGGATTATGGGAAATAGATAACCGCCCGTGAATCCGGGGATCACTCTATCTTCAGCTTTCCGGAACCTGCCCTCTCCCTCAGCGTTATCTTCAGGATACCGTCCTTGTAGACCGCACGTGCTGAACTAGAGATGACCGCTTTTGGCAGCGGTATTGCATGGTAATAGCTCGTTTCACTGTATGAACTGGACTGGAAGTTGCGGCCGCGGCGCTCCGACGCCTCTGATTTTCTGACGCTTATGATTACGTTGTCATCCCCGATGCGCACGTCAAGGTCCTTCTTGTCCATGCCCGGCAAATTAGCCGATACCGTAATTGTGCCGTCCTTCTCCGATACGCTCGCGCGCGGAGATGCGATGCCGGAATCCCATAGTGAAGCAATACCAGACATTCCTAATGGCGCCATGGGTGCGACGAACCAGTCACGTTCCCATTCGGACAGGTTATCTGATGCGGGCAGGGCGCTCTTGCCGCTCTTCTTTTTCGGTTCTTTCATCTTACCACATTTGTCAACTTTTATCTGACATTTCAATTAATTTATAATTAAAACGATAATTATTTAAATATATTCATCTATAATAGGTGAACATGGAAAAGATAGTCATCCGTGCGATCGATAGGCCGCGCGCGGGAAACCAGAACGAAATGATAAAATGGTTCTGTGAGGCGCTAGGGCTCGTTGGCGACGATGGAAAGGGTGGCATAGAGGTAGAGCTGATGAAACAGCTGCTTGCCGCAGCGGCGCGCGGGGAAGGCATATCTAGCTCCGAGATAAAGCCCCGGCAGGACATTGCGCGCAGCACGGTCATATACCACCTTAACCGCTTCATAGAAAGTGGACTGGTGGTGAAGCACGGCAGGAAATATTATTTTAGGGGCAAGGGCCTATCTACGACACTCGAGGAGCTAGAGTACGATATAAACAAGGAGATGATGCGCATGCTCGACATCGCGCGCGAATTCGACAGGGCGTTCATCGCCGCCGGCAGGCGTGGCAGGCGGGTGCGCATAGAATGACCTTTAAGCATATTATGGATCGGTGGCGTTTATGAAAAAAGAGGATGTTCCAACCTCAGAGGATAAAGCCGTTGCGAATGAGGATAACGCAGGCACAAAAGGAGAAAAGGAGGGCGATGGCTACATAAGCAAGAAAGAGTTCGACGGAATAAAAGACAGGATGCTGCGCCTTGCGGCGGAGTTCGACAATTACAAGAAGCGCATGGCAAACGACTCCAACGCAGCGAGGGAATCTGGAATCGCCGAGATTGTAAAGGCATTGCTCAATATCATCGATGAATTTGACTTTACCCTTATTGCAGCTTCGAAATCGGATGACAAGAACCTTGTGAGAGGCATAGAACTACTTTATGCAAACTTCTCGGATGTCCTGAAGAAATTCGGTCTTGCAGAAATAGAGGCAAGCGGGAAGTTCGATCCGTACCGGCACGAAATAATAATGGTGCGTGAGGATGAGAAGGGGGAGGGAGGAAGAATATTGGAAGTGATAAAGAAGGGCTATGTGATTAATGGAAGGCTGCTTAGGGCGGCATCCGTCATAGTGTCCAAAGAGCCTGCCGCCGAAGAGGGAGACGGGGAAGAAACAGGGAAAGACGGCGACAAAAAATAGAATTGATGAGGCGGGGAGCCATATATCGGTATAAATTGTAGATAATTGCAACAAATTACGTTAAATGGTGAATCAGATGAAAATCATAGGAATTGACTTGGGAACTAGCAACAGCGCAGCTGCCGTACTGGAAGGAGGCAGACCTGTTATAATACCGAGCAGCGAAGGCGCCAGCCTTTATGGCAAGGCATTTCCAAGCTTCGTCGCGTTCACGAAGGACGGACAGAGGCTTGTAGGGGAACCGGCAAGGAGGCAGGCGGTAGCCAACCCCAACGGAACAATCACTACATTTAAGAGGAAAATGGGAACCGATACGGTATACAAGGTATTTGGCAAGGAATACAAGCCGCAGGATCTGTCTGCCATGCTTCTGCAGAAAATAAAGCAGGACGCCGAGGCTTTTTTGGGAGAGCCTGTCCAGAAGGCAGTTATAACAGTACCCGCATATTTCAACGATAACCAGAGGCAGGCAACCAAGGATGCCGGTGAGATAGCGGGGCTTGAGGTAGTCAGGCTGGTGAATGAGCCGACCGCAGCATGCCTTGCCTACGGATTGGATAAGACGAAAAATGACATGAAGGTCCTCATATACGATTTCGGGGGCGGCACGCTTGACGTTACAATCATGGACTTCGGGAACGGAGTCTTCGAAGTCAAGTCGACGAGCGGGGACACGCAGCTCGGCGGCACGGATATGGACAACGCAGTAGTAGCCTTCCTTATTGAGGAGATAAAGAAGCAGAGCGGAATTGACATCACAAAAGACATGCAGGCCATGCAGCGCCTTCGGGAGGCTGGCGAACGTGCAAAGATAGAACTCTCCACCGTGCTGACTACCGAGATAAACCTCCCGTTCCTTGCACAGGACAAATCCGGCACCCCGACGCATTTCACGTATTCAATGACAAGGGCAAAACTCGAGAGCCTTGTGGTCCCGATAATAGAGCGGTCGACAAAACCAGTCATGCAGGCACTGAAAGATGCAAAGCTGGAACCCGAAAAGGTCGACAAGGTCATACTCGTTGGAGGACCGACGAGGATGCCGATAGTGCAAAGGTACATAGAGCAGCTTCTTGGCAAGAAGGCAGAGCGCGGCGTTGACCCGATGGAAGCAGTGGCGCTGGGCGCGGCAATACAAGCGGGCGTCCTCACCGGCGAAGTGAAGGATATCGTGCTTCTTGATGTAACTCCGCTGACACTCAGCATAGAAACGCTTGGGGGCGTGGCCACTCCGATAATAGAGAGAAACACGACGATACCGGTAAAGAAATCGCAGATATTCACGACCGCAGAAAGCAACCAAACGCAGGTTGACATAAATGTGGTGCAGGGCGAGCGGGCGCTGGCCAAAGACAACATAGAGCTTGGCAGGTTCCAGTTGACAGGCATACCTCCATCTCCGAGGGGCATCCCGCAGATTGAGGTATCATTCGACATAGACTCGAACGGCATACTCCATGTGACAGCCACGGACAAGGCGACCGGAAAGAACCAGGGCATGGACATAGTGGCACCACACAAGATGAACAAGGATGAGATAAACAAGAAGATTGACGACTGGAAAAAATACGAGGATGAGGACAAGCGCATACGCGAAAACATAGAGACGAAGAATGGCGCGGAATCGCTTATCTACACGGCAGAGAAGGCGCTCGGTGATTATAAGGGCAAGACCCCGCAGGAGGTCCAGGACCACATAGAAAAGGCGGTAGAAGAACTCAAGGAGCTCCTTAAGAAGGAAGATTACTCCGCTATAAAGGAAAAGAGCGACGAACTTGCCAAAGACCTGCAGGGCATTGGGGAGAGCATGTACAAAGGAGGCCAGGCCGCAGGACCCGGAGGCGGTCCTTCCGGAGGTCCTGGAGAAAATCCAGACGGCACGACCGATGCAGACTTCAAGGTGGAGAAGTAAGCAAAAACGAGGCACGTAAAACACATAGCAGACGATTGGAATGGCAAGGGACTTCTACGAAGTGCTCGGGATAGGCAAGAATGCGAGCATCGACGAGATAAAGAAGGCGTACCGGGGACTTGCCCTGAAATACCACCCCGATGTCAGCAAAGACAGCGCCGCCGAGGAGAAATTCAAGGAGATAAATGAGGCATATGCAGTCCTAAGCGACCCCGATAAGAGGAAGCAGTACGATTCATTTGGGCCAGAAGGCTTCCAGAGAAGGTATACACAGCAGGACATATTCCGCGACTTCGACATGGAAAGCGTCTTCCGGGAGATGGGATTTGATTTCGGAGGCGGCGGGGGCATGTTCGGCGACTTGTTCGGCTTCCGGCAAGGCGCACGGGGTGACAGGGGCAATGATATCCAGGCAGGCATAGAGGTAAGCCTCCGCGAAGCCTATTCTGGGGCAGTCAAAAAGGTAAGGGTCCGCCACGTAGTGCGTTGCGAGCACTGCGGGGGCAGCGGAGCCGAACCCGGCACAAAGGTTCTCACATGCAACAAGTGCGACGGCTCTGGACAGGTTGTCTCAACGAACAGAACCGTATTCGGGACCATACAGACGGTTGGAATCTGCCAGAAGTGCGGCGGCAGCGGGAAAAGCTTTGAGAAGTCGTGCAGGGAATGCAACGGCGCAGGAAAAAAGGTGGCTGACCAGACAGTAGACATCACGATACCAAAGGGCGTCGATGCAGGGGCAAGGCTGAAGCTGCGCGGCATGGGCGATTACGGCAGGCAGGGAAGTGGAGACATGTATATAGACATAGCGGTCAAAAATGATCCGCAGTTTGAGCGCGAGGGGAACGACCTCTATATCGAAAAACGTGTGCCCTTCTACGTGGCGGCCCTCGGCGGCGAAGTATCCGTTGACACGCTCGATGGCGATAAAAGAATAAGCGTGCCGGAGGGATCACAGGATGGCGACAGGATAACCCTAAGGGGAAGCGGGATGCCGCATATAGGCTCTGGACAGAGGGGCAACCAGATTGTGGTAATAAAGATTGATATACCGAAGGGCCTGTCAAAGGAGCAGAAGGAGCTCCTGAAGAGGTTCGAGGAGACCGACAGCAAAAAGAGGAAGTTTGGGATCTTCTGAGCTTTTTGGAGCGCGTGGCATCGATGCATGCATTTACGGGACAGCCAAAAACAATGTGTAAAGGTTTTATAACTTAAAGTAGATTATAGAATGTGCTTCTTATGGCAGATCCTATAACCGAGGGGCTGAAGGTGAAGTTTGACGAGTTCTTCGACAGGCATTACAGGGAAAGCATAGAGGCACTCACAGTGGCATACCCGGAGAGAGCGAGCCTCAACGTTGACTTCAAGGACCTCGAAGGATTCGACCCGGATCTCGCTAACGAATTGATAGATAGTCCAGACCTGATTATAGAGGCCGCTACGGAATCCCTAAGGGACAGGATGGGCTTCGCGCAGACCGAGGAGCGCGAGCTGCACGTAAGGTTTTTTGGCCAGAGCGTAAACACTCCGCTTGTGCAGGACGTGGGCTCAAAGTATATCGGAAAACTTATACTCTTAGATGGCCTGATAGTCAAGAGATCGGAGATAAACCCAAAAATAAAGATTGGTACATACCGGTGCACGTACTGCGGGTCGGTCTACAAAGCTAGGACGGACAAGGACGAGATTCCGGAGATATGCACACAGTGCAAGCGGCGCTCGATAAAGGAGGTTCCAGAGGAATCGAAATTCATAAACCTGCAGAAAATCGCGGTCCAGGACCCCTTGGAGAGGCTCAAAGGCAACAGCCCGACATGGCAACTTGAGGTCTGGATAGAGGACGATTTGGTCAACACAGTCATACCTGGGGATAGAGTCGACGTAACCGGGATGCTGCGGATACGGCCGCGAAGGAACGCCCGCGGGAAGCTTGAGAAAAACCTGTACACGATGTTTTTGGACACCGTTTCGCTAGTTCCGAAGCAGAAGGAGTTTGCCGAACTGTACATAAACGAAGAGGAGGAGAGGAAGATCAAGGAGCTTGCAAGAGACCCTGAGATATTCAACAAGATAACTGCCTCGATGGCACCTTCCATATACGGCCATACCGAGATAAAGCAGGCAGTCGCCCTGCAGCTCTTCGGCGGCACACCGGGGAAACTCCTGGTCGACGGGGGCCTAATAAGAAGCGACATGCACATACTCCTGATAGGAGACCCGGGAAGCGCAAAGACCAGAGTGCTGCAGTCGGTATCAAAACTCGTGCCAAAGGGCATATACGTAAGCGGCAAGTCGATAACGGGAGGGGGAATGACGGCCGTTGCGGAGCGGGATGACTTTTCTGATGGGGGGTGGACACTCAAGGCAGGGGCGCTCGTTTTGGGAAGTGGTGGAATTGTCTGCATAGACGAATTTGACAAGGTGGGGGAGGAGGACCGTGCCGCACTCCATGAAGCGCTAGAATCGCAGACAATAAGCGTTGCCAAAGCGGGCATAATCGCTACGTTCAACGCGAAGACCGCGGTATTGGCTGCCGCAAACCCAAAATTCGGCAGGTTCGACACGTCGATGTACCCTGCAGAGCAGTTCAACATACCACCGACACTCCTTTCCAGATTTGACCTCATATTCCCAATAAAAGACGTGCTCGACGAGACCCAAGACAAAGAGATTGCAAAGCATATCCTTTTGCAGCATGAGGCGGCAGGGGCGAAGATAGCCGATATCGAAGGCTACAAGCAGGTCGAACTGCCACCGATAGAGGGGGAACTGCTGCGCAAGTACATCGCATATGCCAAGAAGAGCGTACAGCCTAGGCTGTCGGACGAGGCAATGCAGAAGATAGAGGATTATTATGTTGATTTGAGGAGGAGTGGCACGAAGCATGGCGCTGTTCCGATAACCCCGAGGCAGATAGAGGGCCTTGTTAGGATGGCGGAGGCGAGCGCAAAGACCAGGCTTTCGGAGATTGTCGAGGTGATGGATGCGGAGCGCGCGATAATGCTGAGCGAATTCATGCTAAAAACGCTGGCCGTTGACAGCGGCGGCAGGCGCGATATAGACACGATACTCACGGGCATGCCCAGGGAGAAGGTCGACAAACTAAATGTTGTGCTCTCCATAGTGAGAAAATTAGAGGAGGGGGAAGGCACCTGCAGGATGCAGAGGGTAATAGAGGAGGCGGAGAAGGCAGGAATGAACGCAGACACGGCAAACAAGTACATTCAGGAACTGGAAAGAAGCGGCGACATATTCTCGCCGCGCCCCGGAATCATCAAGATCGTGAAGCGTGAGGTCGAATAATACCGCAATGCGGCACGGCCGTGCATGGCCCAGGCTATAAGGAAAAATGTTTTTCGAGGCGTACCGAAATACGCCCCGGGTGGATGAGAATAGGGTTGTTACAGAATTAGCGTGAAACCAAGTCTGTCAAAGTGTTTCTCTCAATAAGATATTTATACCTTCCTATTTTTTCTGGGAAGGCAAATAAACCAGGCTTACCTAGTAGGGCGCTTGCCCTTGTAGGTCACGACGTATTTCTTTACGAGCTGGACCGCATGGTCCACCGCGCGCTCCACATCTGCTGTCGTCTTCGCACCGGTGCAAATTATCTTGCCGCTGTTGAACAGGAGAAGCGCAGCCTTCGGGTCATGCACCTTGAATATTGCACCCGGGAACTGCTCCGGCTCGTAATCTACGTCTCTGGACAGCCTTGCCAGGCCGTAAAGGTCGAGCTCTATGTTGAGTTCGGCACTCGCCACTATGTTCACAACCTCGTACGTAGGCTTAAGCTTGATACCAGTATGCCCTGACGCTGACCTTTGCAGGGACCCCCGTTGCCCTTTCATTGAATGCACCGCTACAGTATATCTGATAAAGTATAAATACGTTGTGCATCTAAATTAGTTCCATAGACAAGTTTAGTGGTCATCATGGCAAAGAGATCAGTCGGGCTCCTTAGTGGGAGATCGAGGCACCTTGCAAGGCATCACAAGCCTTCGCAGCTAAAGATAAGATCAATCATAAAGGAGTTCGCTATCGGCGAGCGGGTCGCAATCATCCCAAAGGGAAATTTCGGAAATATACCGCACCCTCGCTACAAGGGTAAGATCGGTGTGGTCACAGGAACGCGTGGGAGCGCGTACGTGGTAGCGATTAATGCGATGGACAGCAAACGTACCCTCATAGTCCTGCCTAGATATCTCGAAAGGGTGGGTATTCCAGCAAAGAAGGCCGGCACCGAGTGAGCGTGCTGCGCTCCTCCCACCATCCGGCAGTTTGGTGCATCGATGGACATAAGGGAGCTTTTTGAAGGGGTATACCTCATAGACGGCAGGCTCGCAACCGTCAACAGGACACCCGGGGCCAGAGTCTATGGCGAGGAGTTAGTGGCGTCTGGGACGCTGGAATACAGGTTTTGGAATCCTTACAGGAGCAAGCTCGCTGCTGCAATAATGAAGGGACTGAAAGAGCTCCACGTGCATAAAGATTCATGCGTGCTCTACCTTGGCGCAGCGACCGGCACCACACCGAGCCATGTCAGCGATATCGCGCGCTCCGGGAAGGTCTTCTGCGTAGAGATATCCGAGAGGAACATGCGGCAGCTGCTGGGTGTGTGTGAACGTAGGGACAATATGTTCCCCATATTGGCAGATGCAAATGAGACCGAAAAATATAGCCAATCGGTCGGCGAGTGCGACGCGATATATCAGGACGTATCGGCCAGGGACCAGGCAGAGATACTACTGAAGAACAGTAAATTGCTGAAGGATGGAGGATACGCATACCTTGCGATAAAATCCCAGAGCATAGACATATCAAAGAAGCCCGGGCAGGTCTTCGCCGAGACACTCGCCAGGCTGTCGGTAAGCTTTGAGGTTGTGCAGAGAATAGACATAGAGCCATATGACAGCCTGCACCTCTTCTGTGTGCTGCGCAAAAAGCGTGGCGGGAATCAAAAAACATAATAAAACTAATAAAGGCTCGTTTGCATATTTATCTGATTTGAATGGCAAGGATCTCTGTTTATAGGAAGGCATTCGCTGAGGCGTTTGCTTCCGAGACACACGTGGTGTGCAGCCACTGCGGTGCGGCTACACCGGTGCATAGGGCAGGGAGGGGCTCCGCATTCTGCCAGAATTGCGAAAATGTTGTCGAGTCAACGCGCGATGAGCCCGCAGACAACCCAGAGCTTGCTGGGGTACTCGACGCGTATATTACGAAGCTCTCCCGACAGGATTTCGACGGGGCGGTAAAAGAGTATGAAAAGGCCCTAACCACGAACGGAAGCCCTGCCAACCTATACGTAAATGGGCTCAATTACATAATGTATTCAAATTATGAGCTTTCGCTGGTCAGGTACGACCTCGCGGGGTTCATGGAAGAAAATGCGAGGCACAGGCTGAGATCCATAGAGCTCTATACGCAGGCAAGGCTTTTCTTCAATAAGGCAATCTTTATGGCCAAGAATAGGCCGGGGGAATTGCCGGCCGCGGAGGACTATTATGTCTCACTGCTGTGCAATGTGAAGCTTGGAAAACTGAGGCAGGCATACTCTGATTTTAACAGCGTAAATAGGTCAGGGGCGCCGGCACTTGCCACATACGCCGGCATGGTGCTTGACACTGCCCTTGGCAGGTATGATTACGCGATGCGTGTCGCCGGCCAGATTGCACTGCAGCGCACACCCTCTGTGAATGCCATGTATTATATCTCATTCTCGTTGTTTAAGCTCGGTCGGCTCTCGGAAGCGGAAAAGGTCGCCGCCATATTCGGCAAGTATTCTAACAGTGTGAGGCTGACCGCGCTTTTGAAGGACATACACGCAGCAAAGGAGATATGAGCGGGCATTGGCACATGCAGACTCACGCATCATTTGGATCTTTCTTTATCTTCCTATCGAAGGATTCGAGCTTCTTTATGTCAAGGTAAGAATCGCTTTTCCCTATGCCGGAGCTTATTATGTAGGTTCTTATCGCCCTCGGGTCGATGCCCTTCTTCCTGAAGGCCATTATTGTAGGAGCCCTCGGGTCATCCCATCCGCTCAGCGTCCCGGCCTTTATTGCGTTGCGTATATCGGACTTATGCGCCAGCTCCCCGTGCACCTTGAGCGTCCCAACCTCTATTATGTGGGGCATCTCCCAGGAGAATGCACCAAACAGCATGCCCTGCTTCACAGCATTTATCTCGTGCTCCTTTCCCCTTATTACGAGATTGATGCCCATCTCGTGATCGTCAATCACTGCAGCAAAATTATATAGGGGCCAGACCCGGTATCTGGTGCCAGTCAGCGGATGCGCCTCGTCGATTATCCTGAAGAGCACCCAGTCCCTAACAGATGGATTCGGATGCTTCATGTCCGTCTTCAGCCTAAGCACCGCACTCGCCTCAGAGAAACCGCCATCGTGCATCTTTTTCCAATCATCAATAGAGGAACGCCCGCGGCACTGGCATGCGATGCCCTTCCTGCGATTCTCCTGGAGAACCTCTTTCGCACACGTGCAGACGTATGCTTTTCCCTCTCTTATAAGCCGCTCGGCGAACGCGTAGTAGAGGGACATTCTCTCGCTCTGTTTTATCACGGCTGCAATACTGCAACCTAGCCACTCTATGTCCTTTATTGTCATATTATAGGCTTCGGGTATCGGCTTTTTGCCTTTTGGATCGGTATCCTCGAATCGCACATAGAAGCTACCGCAATACTTCTTCGAATACTCGTCTGAAAGTATCATCACCTTCGAATGGCCGATGTGGAGGAAACCACTCGGATTTGGTGCAAACCTCGTATTGACCTTCGTGCCAGGCACTACCCAGGGGAGTTCGGGCAGGCCGTGCCGTTCGGCCTTCTCGGGGAACTCGTATCGCGAAAACTCTTCCTCTACCTGCGCCTTTGCCATCGAGTTGACTTCACGGACCACTTTCCCGATTATTTCCACGACATGCTTTACATCCTCCTTTGCAGAGGGTATCTCAGAGAAGACTTTGTTAAGCACTGGACCTGGCTGCGCCTGCCCATATTCAAGGGCATTTCGTATCGCATGCTTGCGCGCCACAGCAGCTATCTCTTCATCCGGCATTGCACATCACCGATTGGCCTTGCGGCCACTGCCAGTTTCACCTGGCCTTGAGCGTAATATTGTTATTGTACACGGAGTAGGTGCCATTCTGAAAGGCAACTATCGCATTCAGATATACCGGCACGGTTGAATTTATCGGAGTAAGGTTAAGCACGGTGACTTTCCGCTGTCCGGAGCCGAGATAGGTGGTGATTGCCTGACCGCCTATGTGCAGTGTGGCCTGCCCGGGAAGGAGCACGTATTCCGCGGCGCTCATCTGGAACGCGCCGGGACGAAGCTTTGCCGATAGCTCCCTCTGCAACTCGTATCCGCTTATAGACTGCAGGGAAACCCTAAAGGTATTGTTGAACTGATTGTACGTGCTTATCGTGTTGTTCGCCTCGAGGCCCGCGAGGAACTCGTTCGTTGAATTTTCGTATGTGGAATTGAGCAGCGTTATAGCAACTGAGCTCCCATACCCTACCACTATCGCGTTCGCCGTCCCAGTGCCAAAGAATGTACTCACGTTCAGACTCGCATTAGGCTTTGAAGACGAGCTTGGCGGTGGGCCACCACCGCCCACCAGCATGCTTGATAGGAACATGGCGGCAACGAAAATGGATCCTATGAACAGGATTATCCCCTTTTTGTCCTTCTTCATTATTACCAACTGCGCAGTGTAATACGCAGTATAATGTTGTAAAGGTTATTATTCCTAACCGTAGATTATCTTTACACACAGAGTGATAGTATGGCTTTTGAAAACGGCGATTTCATTGAGGTCGAATACAGCGCATGGGATGCTTCTGACAACTCCCTCATAGCTACAACGGACGAGGAGAAGGCAAAGAAGGCGAACCTTTATGACGAGAAAGCCAGATATGGCAAGGTCCTGGTAGTAGTAGGCAGCAATGGCATAATAAGCGGCCTTGACAGGGAGCTGCATGGCATGTCCGTCGGGGAACAGAAAAAGTTTACGTTCAAACCGGAGGAGGCCTTCGGGCAGCGGGACGAGCAGCTCGTAAGAGTCATGCGCCTTGCAGACTTCAGGGAAAGGAACATAGAGCCGTATCCCGGACTTACGGTAGAATTGGACGACAGGACCGCGATTGTCAGAAGTGTGAATTCCGGGAGGGTCATAGTGGATGCCAACAACCAATACGCAGGGCGCAACATTGTGTATGAGGTGAAGGTCGTCAGCCACGTAACCAAAGACGAGGACAAAGTGAGGAGTTTGGGAAGCACGTATGGCGCTGCACCAACCGAGGTAGCGATAAATGGCAGCTTGCTCTCCGTGAAATACGGGAGCGGGATAAGAAAGGACGCGGACTTCTCATTCGCAAAGGCGAGGACGGTCGCATCCGCGTTCAGCTACCTGAAAGCCATAGACAACATAAAGGTAGAGGAGGATTACAACAGGAAGGAACTTGATAAGGAGGCCATCGCACATGGTGTGGAACACGCTCACGGGCATGCACAGGAACACAAGCACGGCCACGAGGAGCAGTAATTCCCTTACAGGCCATTATTAGTGCGGAAGCGCGCGCCGCGCGCCCAGTCCGCGTTCACCTGACATCTATCGCAAAGGTGCTGTTCATGCTTATGTTGAGTTTCTTTGCGATCTCAGATTTGTCTGCGTTCAGCATGATTATGTAGCTGCCCCACTTGTTCGTAAGCTCCTTTGACCCGCACACGGGGCATACGTCCCCGTGGCTTATGACCATCCCGCATTTCTTGCATGCCTTTTCGTCTGTCATGTAATCACAATAACGTCAATCAGGTATAAATCACCGCTTGCCGCGGTGCCCCGATCCTCCCTGGCCGCGGTGCAGAACATTCCTTGGAGCACCAGAGCTCTTGTACCATTCCGGCTTGCCAAGCCCGTCTGATTTCATCGTAAGCGCTATCTTCGAATCCTTGACGGTATTCTTCATGCTAACTGTTGATATCTTCGCATAGATAAGGTCGCCCTTCTTTAGCATCGCCTTCTTCTGCTTTGACATGAAGACCTGTGTCTTGCGGTCATATGTAAGAAATTCGTTAGCTATCTGCGAAACATGCACGAGACCTTCCATCGGGCCTATCTTGACGAAGGCACCGAAATCTGTTAGTTCCGCAACCTCGCCGCTCACTATCTCGTCGACGCGTGGCATGAACGCCAAAACGCTGAAACTTGCATTGTGGTGCGTCGCAGGATCACCGGGGTAGATAGTACCATCGCTTACGTCCTTGACGTCGAAAACGGAGACTATTATCCCTAGCTCTTTGTCTACCCTGCCCTCATACTTCTTCTGCAGAACGCCTTCCGCAACGTCGCTGATGTCCGAATCGAAATGTTCGGGCGGCAGAGCAAACATGTCCTTGACAGTATATATCGTGTACATCGATTCACCCCCGACACTGCTTAAGCAAGCCGGATTTAGAAACCTTAAAGCTCACTATACCTTTAGCAACCAGCATCTTAATAAGTTTTGTGTCGTTGGTCACAACCGGGGTTCCGTCCTTCGTAGCCTGCAAAAGCAACCACTGGTCGACATTGCCGGTATCTGCGTACACCTTGAGGGTCTTTCTTTCGAGCAGCACAAGGGCGGTCTTGGCGGCAGAGCCGCGCTTGCCGCGATTTAGCGAGATGCCGCGCAGCTCCCTAAGCACGCCCCTAGAGACTGCTGGCTTTAGTGGAAGCTGGGCCGCCGTTGCGGCAATTGCATCCTTCTTGAACCTGAGCCCGAACAGGATTGAGCTCGTGTCTATAAGCGTATACTTCAACTTGGCACCTTAGGCGCAGTTCGGACTCGCAATTACGGCGTTTCCGCGGGTAGGAAATCCCATTGGACCCAAAAGTTTATTTGGCTTCCAACCTTTATAGCCTTTCCGTTTTGACCGCATATGCAATAGTGTCGACTAGAGCACGCCGTCAAAATTGGCTCGTCAAATGTCTAATGCCGATTCGTCTCTTTATAAATGTTTCCGCTTAATGTCTACCCGTGATTTCAATGCAACAAAGCAGAAACTTCCGCTCGAGGAGCCCCGAGGGCGCGGCAAAGCAGCCAGCTGAAAAACAGAACGAGATAAACAATGAATGGGCCAAAGAGTGGGCAGAGCAGATTTCCGAACTGCACGGTCCCGAAGGCAACTGGGAAACGCAGATTGGAAATCCGGCGGAATGGCCATTGAACGGCTTTGCTAATGAAAGGAGCGTATTCGGGAATTCGGACGAAATGCGGGAGTTTTACGAATGGTCTGCAAGACCGGATTCTGATGTTGCGGAATTGCCGGAGGCATTCTCAGCTTCTTTCGCGTACCTTGGGTCTGGGGAAGTACAGAGGCGGGAGTTCACAAGCATAGAATCCAACGTGCAGGCGCAGGTCGGAATAACGAAGATGGTCGTTGCGGCACCCGGAGTTGGAATGGGATCGGATGAGATGGAAAAGCTGCTGGGATTCGAGAACGGCAAGATAAAGCATGGGCTGATGATAAACAAGATGGTCCTGCCTGGGCTGTCCGAGAGCAACGTGACCTTTGTCGCGGACGCCCTGTACAGCATGGTAAAGGGCATCACCGACGACAGCCACGCCATGGACAGGCTTGCGGATGCACCAATACGCAGCATCTATTTCGCCACTGAAAGCAACGCGGACAGGAGCAGGCCGGAAATAGAGCCTTCACTGATGATAGTTGCATCAAAACTCATTGAGGAAGACGAGGCAAAATATAGGCCGATCATCGACATGCTCAAGAATGCGTCTGTCGTACCGATAACGTTTGCATGCGTCGGCGGCGTACTCGCGATGAACGAAGCGGTCAATAGAGTGAGGGGCAGCCTCAGTTCGGATGAGCCGGAATCGGCGCTCGTTATCACTGCCGACACTGCGGTATACGACGGCAAAAAGGCGAAGAATGCGGAGGCGACGCAGGGCGCAGCGGCAGTTGCAATGTGGGTTTCCGGCAATCCGGAGCTTGTAAGCGTGATGCCGAAGCCGGGCGTCGGAAGCTTCCATGAAACACTCTCCGATTTTACCAAATTCGGCAGTGAAACGCCGGTGGTGTACGGCACGTTCTCCGAACTCGCATACATCTATGTAGTATCGAAGGCGCTGGATCAGCTCGAGGAGCACTACTCGAAGAGCAACGGAGAATTCGACCTTGGGGGATTCGGCTTTTTCATATCACACGTGCCGTTCCCGAAGCAGGCGATATATTTCACAAGTTACCTGTTCGCACGCTATCTGGAGGATTATGAACCAAAGCACCTGGATGAGATGCAGGATAGGGAAAGCCTAGGAAAATCGCCCATGGGCGGAAAATCGCTGACAGACCTAATAGAGGAGAGGCTGAAGGACTTCAATAGGGGCGGGGGCAAGGAGGAATGGGAGATAGTGGACTGGATAGAAAAGGACAAGGGCATATCGGATGCATGGAGCTGGATAAAGAAACTGGGGAAGCAGCCGGAATTCAAGGAGTTCATAGGCAGGTTCCACATAAACGAGGCACTCGCACTCCCTTCAGAGATTGGCAACTCGTATTCGAGCTCTGCATTCGTCAGCCTTGCTAGTGCACTGACAAGGTACGACTTTTCGTCGGAACCGGAATCCAGAAAGGGCATATTCGTCGGGTACGGGAGCGGGGCGCAGTCGATGGCATACACCATAGATATCATTGCAACTCCGGAATCTGTAGGAAGGAATATAGCAATAAAGACGGGCAACCAGAACCGCATAACTGCCGAACAGTATAAAGTCCTCCATGAGGAGCTCATAAAAGGTGATGCGGAGAGGCTGATTTCGGACGCTTCGGGCGGAAATCCAATCGAAAAGGACATGGAGATACTGCACACCGAGAAACTGTCGGAAGGCTTCCATGTGCTGTTGAGGAAGCCCGACGGCACAGGCAGGTACGCTTATGTCGATGGCGACGGCAAGGTAAAGGCGCTTACGATACGGCACTAACTCAAAGGCGCACCCCTGCCGCCGTGTGGGGCATTGCGTTCCGAAAGAGTGCATACCCTACCTGGGCATACGGCCCTCAAATATCCGGCCGTATGCCTGCGGCTATAGCTTTACCCAGCCCTCTTTGCCTTGATCGGCCAGACCAAAAATGCGTTGAGGCCGTGCGTATAGAAGTTATTTATATCTAATACAACAATCTTTTTTTATAGGCAGGGGCGTCGTGGCATGGCACACTCGCGCAACAGGATAAAGACAACCGAAAATCCCGGTAAGACTGGACAGACTGAATCGGCCAGCACACAGATTGCAAGAAACCTTGATATGCAGCTTACTCCCGAGATGCTGCGCATCTGCGACACGCACGGCAACACGATTGCCCATTTTCTTGTAGCAGGAGGTGCATCAGAGGAACTCCAGGAGATACTAGCAGTGCAGCGCAATCTTCTGTTCATGGGCAATGATGACGGGGATACAGTAGCGCACTTCGTAGGCAGGTACGGCCCGGAGAAGGCCCGTATCCAGATAGCGGGGGACACCGAAATTGTCATGCTGCAGAATCACAACGGCAGGAGCGTTGCGCAGGATATCGCAGAAAATTCCGAAGGCGATGCGAGGGTAATGCTTGCGGACAACGAGAAGGCGGTTGCAACAACTAATTGCGCAAGGGGCACGGTAGCACATACGATAGCTAAGCTCGGTCCTGAAAAGGCCCGGATGCGGCTGCTGAGACACGCCGAGATTCTAGGCATGCGGAACGAAACAGGGACCACAGTGGCGCACGTGCTTGCGCTCTCCGGAGGGAACCGCATTCTTGCAGGATTAGCTTGCAACAGGGATACGCTTTGGCTGAAGGACGGCGTGGGCAGGACAGTCGCAAACTTCATTGCACTCTCGAGTTTCGATGAACGCGTATATAAACTGCTTGAGAGGAGAAATGCACTTGCCACACACGATGCGCTCACGGGGGAAACCGTAGCACACCAAGTAGTTGCTTACGGGACGCTTGAACTGCGCAGGATGCTTTTGCAGTATGAGGATATACTTACACTAAGAGACAATGGCGGAATCAGCGTTGCACACAGGCTAGCCGAGAAGGGCCCGGAGGGCATAAGGCTTGAACTGACCAGAAAGGAAGGAATACTTGCAATGAAGGACAAGAATGGGCGCAGCGTCGCCCATGAGATTGCGGCATGCGCAGAAGCCGATACGGCAATGCACCTTTTCGATTTTGCCGCGATGCCGAGAACCTTCGATAATCGGTTATGGAGCGTTGCACACGAGATGGCAAGATTTGGAAGCGATGCAATCTGGGATGCGCTCACGGCGGATTTCGGGATGCTGGCGATAAAGGATGTGATGACATGGAGGGTGGCTGACGAAGTGGCAAAGGTGTCAGACGAACAGATTCAGATGAAGCTACTGGACAACGAACACATAATCCAGGAAACGCTGGGAGACCTGGTGCCGCTCATCGATGTGCTTGGCAAATACGGCACTGAAAAAGTAAAGAACCTGGTAGAACTGAACCGTTACAGAAGGATGGCCAGGCACAACTGAGCGTAAACAATTACACTGTTTTTGGCTTCTTTTTCCTTCCCGGAACCCCGACACCTTTCGGTGTTGACAGTTTCAGTTCGGGGTACAGCTTTGCCATTATTGCCGGGGTAAGCGACACGTCGACGTTGAGATTGAACAATATCTTGTTTGCCAGGTATATTTGTGCTATGCGTGTTGCGGTTGACGTAGAACAGGCTGCACTGATGCGCCCTTTTATCGGAGCCTGCTCGGCTGCGCGAATCGAGTCCCCAATCGCTTCGGGACCCTTCTTTCCGGAAGTGAGCTCGGCGGCGAGCGTATCAATGGAATCGGTGTCTATCCCAAGCATTTTATACATCCTGCTGTCTATCGCGCCGCGGATGCTCGATAGGTGCATCACTACCTCCTGGGGAGTGGTATGCTCCCGGATTCCGAGACGTTTTATAGCAAGCCAGCCCTTGTACTTGACCATGAAGTCCACGTACTCGGAAGGCTCATCATCCACAAAATCACTTTTGGGGTATATAGTATCCAGATGCCTTCTCCCGCGCGATGCGCTTTATGACGCCCTTGTGGGCGAGATCCGCAAGTGTGTTGTTGACAAGCCCCTTCGGCCTGTTGCACTTCTTGGTTATGTCGTCTGCAGTCTTTATCGATGTATCCTTTGTCGCACCGAGATCCTGCATCGCTTTCATTATCAATTGCTCCATGGGTGTTAAATCTGCCATAAACTCACGCTATGAATACGATTACTTCTTCCTCTTTACAGTCTTGTTTTTCGGTCTTAACGAAGTGTAGCCACATTTTCTGCACTTCTTATTGCTGCGGCTGTTCCTTGCCTTGCATCGCCTACATACTAAAACGCTGGTGATTTCAGCGTCTGCGACCGGAAATTTTCCCATTTAAGACACCAATCTTCGAAAAGCTCGTTAAGATCCGTTATGCTATTTAAGTCAAAAGTATTTACTTTTGATGCATTAATATATAAAAGCCTTTTGATTATTTTGGCCTTGGCTGACCAAATCGGGCAGCATAGAACTGCAGAAAACCATGCAATTGCAGCATGTACCTTACTTCTTACACGTATGCAAAAAACATTATAATTTTGGCAGGGCCAATATATACGGGATATAAATGAGAATTGTGAAGCATGGCATGGCTGCGCCATTTACTGTCAAGGTGGGGGATCTCCCGGGAATGGACAGGCTCGTTCAGGATAAGAAGGTCCAAGATTATCAGATTCATGTGTGCGCATGCGGACTGTCAAAACACAAGCCGTTCTGCGATGGATCGCACATGCATGCAAGCAACGAGGAAGAAGGGAAGCTATTTGCGTATGAGAATGGAGATAAAAGGATAGAAATTGACCAGGGCGAGTGCAGAAAATGCGCAAGCCTCCCCAATGAATACCAGGAGGGCAAGCAATAAAAGCTTTGTTTGCCACTTTCTAATGATTTTATGGCCGAGGGCTTCGAGGTTAATCCATGGAAGGTAGAGGGCAAGATAGACTATGATGCCTTCGCACGCAGCTCCGGCATAAACCTAATTGACGAGGACTTGATTAAGCGGATAGCCAAATACACGGGAAGCCCGCATTTCATGATAAACCGCGGCATATACTACGCACACCGTGAGCTCAGCTGGCTGCTCAATGAATATGAGAAGGGCAACAGGTTCTATATCTATACTGGAATAGCACCATCCGGCAACATGACTGTCGGGCACCTCATACCTTTCGTCCTTGCAAAATGGCTGCAGGACAAATTCGATGCCGAAGTGTATATCCAGATACCCGATGAGGAGAAATTCCTGGCAAGGAAGGATCTTTCATTGACTTTAGAGAAGACGCACGAACTGGCGTACGATGATGCGCTCAACATCGCAGCCCTGGGCTTCAAACCTAAAAAGACGAAGATATTCCTCAATACGGAATATGCGGATGTACTGTATAAGCAGGCTGTGCGGGTGGCGCGGCACATAACATTCTCTACAGTCAAAGATGCCTTCGGTCTGACGAACGAAGCAAACATCGGCTGGATATTCTACACGAGCATGCAGGCCGTGCCGGCCTTCCTGAAGTCGGTCGAGATGGAAAAGAATGTGCCGTGCCTGATACCGCTCGCGATAGATCAGGACGTGCACTTCAGGCTCGCCCGGGATGTCATAGACAAGCTCGGATATTACAAGCCGGCGATAATCCATGCAAAGTTCCTGCCGGGACTCAACGGCACGCCGAAGATGTCGGCCAGTGACCAGTCGAACACAATATATCTAAATGATGATGATGACACTGTAAGGAAGAAGATAGGCAAGGCGCTCACCGGGCAACAGGCGACCGCAGAACTTCAAAAGAAATACGGCGGCGACCCGGAAAAGTGTGTGGTTTGCCAGTACTATAAGTATTTCTTTGAACCTGACGACAAGAAACTTGCTGCAATATTCGACGCGGAAAGGAACGGCACCATGCTTGCGGGAGAGCACAAGGCGCATCTTGCCGAAACCATAAACGAGTACCTTAGGAAACACAGGCAGAAGAAAGAGCGGTTTAGGGACAGGCTCGACGAGTTCATAGTCAGGGGTTAGGGTGTCAAAAAAAGACGCAGAAAGGACGGAGATTGAGGAGCTCGGCTTGGCAACCGCAAGCGGCGGAAGCATATTCGTTACGGGAAAGATCGCAGGGGCACTCATAACGCTCGCGATGCTCATATTCCTTGCAAGATACCTTCAACCCAAGGAATACGGAATATACACCATAGCGATAGCATTCTCAACTTTCCTCAGCATAGGCGGCGGGTTCGGCTTTGGGACCGCTGTGAGGAAAATGATACCCGAACGGAGGACCAAGGGAGGCATCGGAAAAGTAGTGGCAAGCAGCCTCGCGATGTCCGGCTTGCTCTCATTGATAATAACCGTCTTCGGCATCGGAATAAGCTCTGTTGCAGCCGTCTACATGTACAACGACCCGGCACTTGCGCTGCCACTCATGGCGGCGTGCATCACCATCTTCCTCTCGGTGATGATTAATCTCTGCATTGCCATACTTGTTGGCATGGGGATGAACGGAAAGGCGACAAAGGTTGTGCTCTTATACTCGCTAATCGAGCTCGCTTCCGTCGTGGCTCTTGTGCTCTCGGGATACGGGGTCTTTGGCGCAATAGTTGGCACAGTCATAGGCTTTGCGGCGAGTTTTGCCGTCATGCTTTATATGGTTACGGCGCCCTTGGGCATGCGCACGATGAGGGTCTCAAAATCCGTTATAAAGCGGCTCACGAAATTCTCCGCCCCGATAGTGGTTTCCAACATCGCGCAGACTGGAGTGATTAACTTCGGAATCGCTTTTCTCGGTGCATTTGCCACGGCGAGCATCGTAGGGAACTTCGGTACTGCATTCAACCTGGGCGGATTCGTCGAGGTCTTTCTCACTTCGAGCACGTTCGTGCTGCTTCCGGTATTTGCAAGGGCTTTTGAGAAGCAGAAACTCGCAAACAGGATGCAATCGATATACAATAATAGCGTGTATTATTCACTCATGTTCTTGCTCCCACTGATAGCCTTTTCGGCGGCGGATGCGAAGCCGCTCGTCAACCTCCTGTTTTCCAATTCCTATTCCCTCGCACCGCAGTACTTCGTATTCATTGTAATAGGCGCTGCAGTGGGCATAATCGGCAGTTATGCCGGAACCCTCATAATCGGCTATGGCGATACTAAAAAGTTCATGAGGTACCAAATAACTGGCGTGCTCGTACAGACTTTCCTTGTCTTGCTTTTGGTGCCCTTCCTCAGGGCAATGGGACTGCTCATCGCCTTGTTTGCAGCAACACCAATAATCCTGGACCTAATCTATATAAAAGCATTACGGAAGCAATTTTCAATAAACCTTGATTATACACGTATGGCGAGGGTTACCATTTCGGCAGTTATTTTGGGTGTCATGTTATTTGTGGTTGCCACCATATTTGCCGACCACATTTATGTGATACTGATAAACCTCGCTGTGCTGTTCGCAGTCTATCCGCCGATTCTCGTGTACACGAAAACGGTAACTAGGAAGCAGATTGAATTCATAGAGAGGATCGGGCAACGCATGCGCCCAGTAAAGTGGTTTTTTGATGGCATCGTTGGATATGCCAGGATTTTTATGAACTCTTAATAATTTTTGTGGGCAAATCAGATAAAACGCCCTGGTAGCTCAGTGGCAGAGCGCCTGTCTTGTAAACAGGAGGTCGAGGGTCCAACTCCCTCTCAGGGCTTCAATTTAATGGGACTGCAGCAATAGAATATGATTTTTTACTTTGCATTCGGGGGCCTATACTGGCTCCGAGGCTGTTTACTTCATTTATGGCCGCGTAAGAATGTTAAGCATACCTCGCCGTGCCTCTTTCGCGACATGGTGCGGGTCGAACCCACAGCACGCCATTTATCTGCCCGAACCAACAAGAGGCTTATCGCAATTCGTTTTGTATATAGCTATCTCCTTGCCCCATGGCCAATCTGTTGCATTGTATACAAGAGTGAAGTTACCATTGTCGAAGACGCTTTGACCGCTCTGCAGCCCCACGTAGTATACGTATGAGATGTTATACATGCGTATCACAGAGCAGTTTCCATGCTGAAATACCTGCTTATCTGCGTAATCCAATTGTTGCAGTGGATATGTGTGCTCGTCTATCGATACGTATGGCTCGATTGACATTATCGTTTCCCTATGTGAGAGCGATGAGACCACCTGAATAAGCGACTGGTTATCGTTTACCGCAAATATTGCGTTCTGGGGCGTATTCTTTATTATAAATTTCGACGCATTGAATTCTGTGGCCGTTATCCAAAGGTTTTGGACGGGCATCCAATGCAGGTATAACAGCGGAAAATTTAAGCAGATAGCCGCGAGAATGGCTATCGCAGATACTTTCCCAAGGAGCTTCCTCTTAGTGTACAGCCAGGCCAATGGATAACCCGCTATGGCGCTCAGAACCAGAAATATATATAGGAATATCTTGTTCGAATCTGCGGGCACGGGCTGTACGGAGTATATTGTTATGAAAACCCAAAGCAAAAAGAATGGTATGAATAAAATCCGCACTTTTTTTGGTGCCAGTTTGAATCCGAATACTGCGATAATCAATGGTACGCCAATCATCTCAAACCAGAATATGATAACGTTGAATACGCTATACAGCAATGATACGACAGCATTTCCTGAATCGTAGATGAAGTTCTGATAGATAAATGAGTACCAGCCCTCTGCGAGTTTCTGTTGGGCCATATATGCTAGTTGGGGAAGCGCCAGACAAAGGAGCGGTACGAGCACCAAAACGAATTCGTATGCGGTGCGTTTGGCCCTTTTCCTGCCTGAAACGAGATATGCGAATGTGAACAGGCCAAATGCGGCAATGACCTCCAGCGTAACTGGATGAGTCAAGGGCAGGGTACCGATTGCCGCACCGAGAAACAGGAGTTCCTTTTTGCTGAAGCGAGCACTTTCGAACCCCAACCTGTAGATTGCATATATTATCATTATGCCCATAGGCAAACCCAAAACAAAATCCCTTTGGGGAAGCAGCATTCCATAGATTATTGAGGTCCACCCGCTGGTTATGAATTGCGCCGTATTCAAGCTTGCCATGAATCCCACGGCGTGTATACCGTAAGAGCTAAGGAGATCACCAATCGGAGGAAATGTGTTGGGGATGAAACTTGCCACGCCGTTCAGGGAATATATCACAATTGCCATGAGATAGTCGCTGCCAAACCAGAAAATAAAAAGGGCTGCAATCGTTGCCGCGGAGCTTCTTGTTATTCGGTAAATGAGCAATTTTGTGCCCATTACGGCTGAGAAAAAGAGCACCAAATAAGGGAGTAACATTGCCAATTGCAGACCGAACCCGTATTTCATCAGGATAGCGGAATAGAAATCGAGGATAAATGGAAATACGTTTGTAGTTTTTATTGTGAATAGGTATGCGGGCGGAAAATTGGTATAGAGGAGCGAGTTTCCAATCCCCAGATGGTACATCAGATCTGAGCATATCGCAGGGCCCACACAGTAGAGGGCTCCTCCCCGCATTTGCATAGATGTTATAATGACAAATGCAATTATTGCATAAACGGCCAGCGCGCTAATTGTGGCATTGTCCGGCATTCCCGGATTTTTTCCGGCGCGCACTTTTTCCCGGTTTGTTTTTGCGGGTGGATTGGATTTTGAATGCAGCAAAAAAACGGTCGGCACAGCAATCAGGACCAGGCCTAGTCCGAATACAGAATTGCTAAGATAGCCATTTAGAGCATATAGCGCGAGCATGATAAAAGTAGAGAAGACAATCCCGACAGGAATCCCGAAGACTACCTTGGTAAGCACGTCCCCGGCAAAACCAATTTTGCGCATTATACAGATTCCAAACACGATGGAGAGGGCAAAAAATAATATTGCAATAAACATTGCGAAGGACCATTTATAGTATATTAATCAGAAATGGGGGGTCAATAAGTTATAACTTTCCATATGCCCAGCAGGTTTGCGGATTGGATGGAGCACGGGGCTGCAATATGAAAGTGGCGTGTGCGAAAGGCGACTTGAAGGCGCGATACACGCGTGAATGCACATATACATAAATTGCTTGTTGGAGAAGATCATAGGTAAGTCGCAGGTGATATGGTGAATGAAATTATAATGGCAATGATTGACAACAATGGAATGCTTACCGGAATCGGAAGGGCGCCGCGAGCGGCGCTTATTTCCGTAAAGGACGGCAAAACAGAGAACATTGAAGAACTAGATATCGGATGGGACGAATCCCACGAAAGAGAGCAGGAAGGCCAACACCATGCTGCGGTTGCGAGATTCCTCACATCGCGCAAGGTCAATGAAGTAGTTGCTTCCGGAGCGGGAGAAGGCATGCGTTCGATGATTGAAAAAATGGGCATACGGCTGAGGTTCGGCGATGGTGATTACAGGAATTTTGTCAACGCAAATACACGGAAATGGAGGTAATTCCTATATCTGAATCCTGAAATTGCCGCATAACCTATTTATTTGTAATTTTGTTTTAATGTATGTCGTTAATCAAATTATACCATATCTGGGGGATACAATGCAGATAAGCTGGCTAATTGGCGGGCCGCAGGGTCTCGGGGTCGACACCGCAGCAAATATATTCGGCGATGCCGTCGCACAGGGCGGCTACTACCTTTACGGCAGCAGGGAATACTATTCAAACATAAAGGGAAGACATAGCTACTTTACCGTGATGATCGGAGAGGGCAAAATGAATAGCGTTTCGGAGTATGTAAATGTGCTGGCTACGTTCGATTCTGAGAGCGTTTTCCAGCATTTCGCATCTGTGAAGGATTTCATAATATACAACAAGGGACTGGAAGGCACTCGGGCAGATTTGGTGCTGTCGATGGAACCCGAGATACGCGACAAGGCGAAGGGGTTGCTGCAGAAGGAAGGCTTCGGCACAACACTCCTTGATGCCGTGAAATACGCACAAAAGAATGGTGCAAAACCGATAGCCATAGATTACACGGCAGAGCTAGCAAAGATAATAAACGCGCTGAAAATACCACCACCAGTGGCAGAGCGGGCAAAGAACATAATAGCGATATCCGCCTCTTATGCACTGATTGGGCTTGACAAGCGGCATCTTCTCGACGCCGTACAGTCAAGATTCTCTAAGAACGAGACTTTCATGAAGCTGAACTTGATGGCGGTTGAGGCGGGCTTTGGCTATGCAGGCAGTGCGTATGGCCTCGCGGAGGTAGATGCCAACAAGAAAGTGAAAAGGATACAGGCGGACGGGAACACGCTGTCCGCCATAGGGAAAATCATTGGTGGCTTGCGCTTTCAGTCGTATTATCCGATAACCCCAGCCAGCGACGAAAGCGCTTATATAGAGGCAAACCAGGTGCTGGACATAAATGGCTCCGTGGAAAAGGGCGGAATCGTCGTACTCCAGACAGAAGATGAGCTTGCCGCGATAAACGCGGCGGTCGGCGCGGCATTGACGGGCGCCAGATCGGCGACGGCAACCTCTGGGCCCGGATTCTCACTGATGTCCGAGGGCATAAGCTGGGCAGGTATGAATGAGGTACCTGTCCTTATAAGCTACTATATGAGAGGGGCTCCAGCAACCGGGCTTCCTACAAGAAGCGGGCAGGCAGATCTGAAGTTTGCGCTCAATGTGGGGCACGGTGAATTTCCAAGGATTGTTCTTGCAAGCTGGAAGCACAGTGAAATAGCTGGCGACGCTGCATTGGCCCTGAACCTTGCTGAAAGGTACCAAACACCAGTAATACACATAATGGAAAAGGGCCTTGCAAACGCGTATTCCATAATGGATGTAGAGGACCTCAATCTCACAGGCATAAAGATAGAGCGCGGCGTATTGGAGGAGAATCTAGCGGACTACAGGAGATTCAAGCCTTTGGACGGCGGCGTGTCTCCCAGGGCGTTCCTTGGCCAAGCGAGGATGTTTTATACCGGAGACGAGCACAACGCATACGGACACATAGATGAATCCGTGGGCAATAGGACGGACAATTACATGAGAAGGATGTCAAAGCTCAAACTTGCCGATAAGGAGATACCCGAGAATATCAGGCTCGCAACATTTGGGAACCCGGATTCGGAGAATGTTCTGCTTACGTGGGGCTCTCCGGGAGGCGTCGCCGCAGACACAATTGACGAAATGAAGAAGGGTGGCATAGACATATTCGTAGTTCAAGTTAAGCTCTTCAACCCGTATCCGAAAGCCACGGTCGGCAGGCTTCTGCAGGGCAGGAAGCGGATAATAGCTGTAGAAAACAACTATACGGCCCAGGGAGCCGAAGTCCTTAGCGAGATTACAGGCATAATGCCTACAAACTACATATTGAAGCTCAATGGGAGGCCCATGATGCGGGAGGAGTTCATCGGTGCGGTGAAAAACGTCATACTAAATGATGAGAAGCGGGTGATTTTGAATGGGGGCGTTTGATTCTGAATTCAATGATTGGTGCCCTGGCTGTGGGAATTTCGGCATTCTCAGGGCAGATGATGTCGCGATACGCGAGTTGGGCATAGACCCAGGGAAGATGGTCGTGGTATCCGGCATAGGGTGCTCCGGAAAGACGCCGCACTTCATAAGCGAAAGGATATCAGGGGTGCACACCCTCCACGGCAGGTCACTGGCGTTCGCCACCGGAATAAAACTCGCAAACCCCGATCTTGAAGTGGTGGTGGAGGCGGGCGACGGGGATACATTCGGCATTGGGGTCGGGCATTTTGTGAGCGCCGGCAGAAGAAATGTGGATATGGCATTGCTAGTGCATGACAATGGCGTATACGGGCTTACAAAAGGACAGGCTTCACCAACGCTGAAGAGGGGCGAGAAAACAAAATCTCTTTTTAAACCGAACATAAATGACCCGATAAATCCAATAATGCTTGCGCTTGCGTCCGGATACACATTCGTTGCACGTGCATTCGCCTACGACGTAAAGCAGACGACTGAGATAATAAAGGCGGCGATAATGCACAAGGGACTGGCCTTCGTGGACATACTGCAGCCTTGTCCGACATACAATGACATCAACACGAACGAATGGTACAGGCAGAGGATATACAAAAGCAGCATTGACTCGGTAGTCAGATCGGAGGGCGAGGCGGCCGGGAAGTTTAATGCAGCCATGGCGCTTTCCATGGAAAATGAAAAGATAGCAACCGGGGTATTTTACCAGAATGAGCTTATAATGAGCTATGGGGACAGGATAAAAAGCATCATACCAAATTATCCGGAGGTTAACCCGGCGAACCAGAAACCCGACTTGAATGGCGCACCAGCTGCCTCCGTAGGCAAATTCATTGAGGCGCTTATGGTTTAACGGGTGCGAGCTCAGGAGTCACCGGAACCGCAGCTGCAATATCCGAATTCATCTATCCGGTTGCCGCATACGGGGCATCTCGCATCAAGATATTTTACCTCGTAAAACTTCTTGCCGTACATCCTTACGTGCGGGTCCGCATCTTCTGCAGTATCCTCCATAATCTTCTTTTGGACTCCATCTTTTTAGCACTTTCTAAAATGGCTCGCTGGCCGCGGTGCAACACGCCCTGCACACATATTTATATCTGA
Source organism: Microcaldota archaeon (assembly GCA_964592765.1). Classification (GTDB taxonomy): domain Archaea; phylum Micrarchaeota; class Micrarchaeia; order Micrarchaeales; family Micrarchaeaceae; genus A-MIC-10. Next base: position 18,656 of record CAZQGC010000004.1, on the reverse strand, counting down.
AAGGAAGATACCCGCATATGCCTGAAATAGAGCATATTAAGTGCGATGCGCTTGTCATAGGGGGCGGCATCGCAGGCTGCGGTATTGCGAGGGACCTTGCAATGCGCGGCATTGATACAATGCTTATCGAAAAAGAGGACTTCGGGAGTGGCGCCACCAGTAAGTCCACCCGCCTGGTGCATGGCGGCCTTAGATACCTGCAGAACCTCGAATTCGGGCTTGTACATGAAGGCCTTTTCGAAAGGGAGACACTTCTCAGGATTGCACCACACCTCGTAAAGCCGCTGAAGTTCGTAATGCCGGTCTATGAGGGCTCAAAGCCAGGCAGGCGCATGCTTGGGCTTGGAATGATGCTATACGATGCCCTTTCATACGGCAAGAGCGTACCTTCGCACACCTTCCTATCGAGGGACGAAACGATGGACATTATGCCGATAATCTCTCCGCTAAGACTGGCCGGTGCGTTCTCGTATTATGACGCCGAGGTAAAGATGGTAGAACGCCTCTGCCTGGAGAACGCCATAGATGCTGAATCAAGCGGGGCGCGGATATACAATCATTCAGAGGTAACTGGTCTGGATATCAAGTCCAAAAATGTTATGTCGGTGAACGCACAGCTGGAAGGTCGGAGCGTAAGGATTGAACCGGGGGTAGTGGTAAACGCGACAGGCCCTTGGCTCAATAGCTTCCTAGAAAAGCAGACCTGGATGTGTGGCAATTTCATAACACCAGTAAAGGGCATACACCTCATAACAGACAAGATAGCCGATACGGCTGCCGTCTTCTATTCACAGAGAGACGGAAGGCTGCTGTTCATAGTGCCGTTTGGCAGGAACTCACTGATAGGCACAACCGACACCTATTATCCGGGCAATCCGGATTCTGTAACCTCAGATGCGAACGACATAAGATACGTGCTGGAATCGGTGGAGACATTCGCACCTGGCGCCAGGATTTCCGATTATAAGACATATGCCGGCCTGCGGCCGCTCGTAAGGCAGGACATTGGGACGCCATCAAGCATATCCAGAAAATATAGCGTAATAGACCATGGGAGACAGGGCATACAGAACCTGATATCGATAGCGGGAACGAAGATAACAGAATACAGGAGCATGGCAGAAAAGGCTGGGCGGATTGTCGCAGAAAAACTGGGTGTGAATGCGGAATCTGGGACAGCACAGCGCGCGCTCCCGGGGGGTGGCACAGTAGCTGATTGCTGTAGCGGCACGTGCGGCGCCGCGGTGCAGCACCTCAGGCAGACATATGGGTCAAGGAGCGGACTGGTGGAAGAGATAGCTTCTGGGGACAGCGAACTTTCACAGAGGATATCACAGGGCTCCCCGGATGTGATGGCACAGGTATACTTTTCAGTAAAACACGAGCACGCGAAGAGCCTTCGGGATTTTATGCTGAGGAGATCACAACTGTATTACAGCAGCAACAGCGGCTTTGACGGGGCGGAAAAGGTTGCTATCATGATGGGCAAGCTCCTCGGCTGGGACAAAAACAGGATAGATAAAGAAATGTCCTTTTACCGTAGGTACATCGAAACGCACAGGGGCGGCGCTCTGACCCAGCACCGCAATCAGGATTAAGGTTACATTGTCAGCCAGCCGCCGTCCACATAAAAGGTCTCGCCAGTCACATAGCTGGATGAATCGCATGCGAGGAACACGGCCATGGAGGCTATCTCCTCTGGCTTACCCATCCGGCCCAGGGGTATCTTCGCCAGGAATGCCTTCGCAGCATTAGGATTATCCAGCACCCCCTTCGCCATATCTGTGTCTATAACACCGGGGCCTATGGCATTGACATTTATTTTGTATGGGGCTAGTTCGATGGCGATCGTGCGCGTGAACTCTATCACTCCCCCTTTCGCTGCACAGTAGTGTGCGAGCCCGGAGAATCCGACGAGTGCCGCAATGGATGCCATGTTTATTATCCTGCCGCCGCTTTTCTGCTTTATCATCTGCCGGGCCGCCTCTTGGGCGCCCATGAATGTGCCTTTCAGATCGACCGATATCACACGGTCCCAATCCTCATCCGTAAGGTCTAGAAAAGTGCCCTGTGAGACTATGCCTGCATTGTTGACGAATATGTCCAGGGCGCCGAATGCCTTCATTGCACCTTCCACGAGCACTTTTACATCCGAGCGCTTTGACACATCGCCGGCTATCGCTACTGCTTTGCCGCCTGTGGCCATAATCTCTTCGGCAACCTTCATGGCGCCGGCCACTGATGTGCCATTGATGACGACCGATGCACCTTCCCTCGCATATGCAAACGCTATGGCCTTGCCAATGCCCCTCGATGAGCCCGTGACCACAGCCACTTTTCCCATAAGCTTGCCTTCCCCCATGCCAAACACCGAATATTACTGCCATGCAAACATTAAATAACCGGCACTGGGCGCCGTTAAGCGGATTAACCCACACCGAAGCGAACCGGCTAGAAGTATAAGGGATACAGAGCCCCTGCCTGCAAATTTGAAGAAGCTGTTTCAGGCCAGGAGAAGAAATACCGGGGATAGTCACAGGCTCTCGAGGTTCAGGTTCTTCGCAGCATTCCTGTCATGCAGCATGCTTACCTCATACTCTCCAAGTTTCGGCTTGATCCCAGTCACTACAGACATGACCTCTATGTGGTTTGACAGCTCGGGCAATATTCTAGCACCGAATATAACGTTCGCTTTTGCATCAAGGCCTTCGGTGACCCCTTCTGCTATCTTCGTGGCGGCTTCTATCGAGAGTGAATTCGTACCGCTCACATGCACAAGCGCGCTCTTCGCACCTTCCATGTCGAATCCCATTAGCGGATGGTCAAGCGTCGACTTTATTGCATGCTCGACCATGTCATTGCCAGAACCTACGCCCACGCTTATGACTGCGGTGCCCGAATTCTGCAGCACAGACTTGAGGTCTGCATAATCAAGGTTTATTAGGCTTGGAAGCTTTATAGTATCGGTTATGCCCTTTACCGCATTCACGGTTATGTTGTCCACTATCTCGAATGCCTTCTCCATTGGAAGGTTCGGGTAGTAGTTGAGCAGCCTGTCGTTTTCCACTATTATCGTGCTGTCGGCGTATTTTGAGAGCTCTCCGAGCGACCAGTTTGCCTTGCTCTTCCTGCTCCTCTCAAGCGAGAACGGATAGGTTACGAATGCGACGACCAGCGAGCCCTGCTCCTTCGCGAGCCTCGCAATCACGGGAGCGGCACCGCCACCGGTTCCGCCGCCCATGCCCGCGCATACAAAAATAAGATCATAGTTGCTTATGGCTTCCTTTATTTCCGGCAGGCTTGCCTCCGCAGCCTTTGCGGCAACTTCCGGGAATCCCCCGGCACCCAAGCCCCTTGTTATGTACTTGCCAAGCAGCAGCTTCTTGTGCGCCTTTATCAGGCCGAGGTGCTTTGCATCAGTGTTCATGGCGATCGTCTCGGCGCTCTTTATGTTGCCATTGAAGAGCCGATTCACTTGGTTGGAACCCATGCCGCCGACTCCCACTACCGCAAAATTGGCCGTAAACTCGTCAAAATTTATCTGCTCGGACATCAAACCCACCGGAAAATCCTAGAGATGTTATATCATCTCCAGGTCGGAAAATTGCGTTGCTCTCTTCTCCTCGAACTTGCTCGCTATGCTTGTGCCCTTGACTCCCGTCACTATTGCGACGATCTCTATCGAGTCTTCGTAGCCCGGCACCAGCCTTGCGCCCCATTTTATGTTCGCCTTTTCATCCATGCGGTCCGTGATTATCTCTCCGGCCTTTATCGCATCTCCGATTGTCAGCGAAGCGCCTCCCGATATGTGTATGAGTGCACCCTGTGCGCCCTCGTAGTCCACATCGAGCAGCTTGTTCTTGAGAACCTGCTCCGAGGCGATGGTCACCTTGTCGTTGCCCTTTCCAGAGCCCACGGCAATGAAGCCCACCCCGCCATTCGCCATTATGCTCCGCACATCCGCAAAGTCGATGTTTATCATGCTCGGCTGCGTTATCGTCCATACAAGCCCGCCGATTGCCTTTGCGAGAATTTCATCTGCAAGGGCGAATGCGTCCGGCATAGGCAGGTTCGGCACCAGCTTCACCAGCCTGTTGTTGTCCACGATTATAACGCTGTCGCTGTATTTTGAAAGCTCCCTTATGCCTTCTTCGGCCTTCACCTTCCGCACGCGCTCCAGGTCGAACGGATAGGTAACCATCGAGATGACTATCGCGCCCTGCTCCTTCGCTATCTGGGCCGCGACCTGTATCGCCCCGGTTCCGGTGCCGCCACCCATGCCTGCGCACAGGAATGCAAGTTGCGTGCCGCTGAACACCTCCTCCAGGAGATGGCGGTCAACCTCGGCTGCCTTCTTTCCCACTTCGGGATTGCCCCCTGCGCCGAGACCCCTCGTTATGCTCCTTCCGATGAGCACCTTCTTTATCCTGTCGTCAATAACCTTAAAGTGCTGCGCGTCCGTATTGACCGCGACAAGCTCGGTACCTTTCACTCCAGTTTTCAGAAGCCTATTTATGGTGTTGTTTCCACCTCCTCCGAAACCTGCGGTAACGATTTTTATCTGGTCCGATGAGAACTCGTTGCTGCTCAGGTTGCTATCCTTTGACCCGCTTTGGGCCCCGAATACATTATCGAATAGGTCGTTCATATCGATCGCCTATTCACTATTAACCGAATAACCTTTAAAAATCTTGTCTTTATTTTATGATTAGAGGGGGTAAGACCGAAACGCGCACGTGTTCGGTTTTTACGACGACAGAATCATTTATGCATTGCTGCGGCAATCCCGAGGGTAAGGCAACAACAGCAAAAAACGCAGGTTTGTCGACGGAAAAAGAGTCACCCGGTATAGCCGTAGAGCACCGAACCGGAATAATCCATTACGATGTGATATGCAGAACTCGGATCTGACGTCGTATAATTGATGAGCCACACGTTGTCGAATGACTGGTTGCCGGCCGTGAGATTTGAATAGCGCGACGCAGTGGCATGTATGTTAGCATACCCATACTTGCTTATGTATGAGAGAAGCGGCGCGTACGATTCGTTGTACGGCATTGCAACCGCAAGCGCCGGAATCGACACTATGTTGTCGATAACGCCACCCTTCCCGTTGAACGCGGCATAGACACGGCAGGCACCGGAGGAATAGTTAGAGTAGACCTCGGTAACGTTGAGTAGTCCAGTCGCAGGGTAATCGAAACTCTGCAGTATGACCGCAGGGCACGGGCTGTCCGGATTGTATATCGTCCTTGCGGTTATGCTCCAGCTGCCCGGATGGGCCGCGGATTGAGAGGCGTTGATTATTGCAATGTCAGCGTTCTGCGCGTGCGCCGCCAGGTCCGATAGTATCACGGTGCGAGCCTGGGTTTCGTTTATAGAGGATACGGGCACACCCCGGCCGAAGAGCGAGAACGCTGCAAATGCAGCTACTATTACAGCAACCACGACCAGCACGGCAATCAACGCCTGTACAAAAAGTTCCATTTTATGCCCGTTAATAGTTCGATGCAAAAATATTAAAGGATGACATTCTGCCAGACAGGCTAGCCGAATATCGCGCCGAAGCCGGCGTTGGCGCTCTGCTCGCGCTCCGCTATCTTGCTGAGCACGCTTGCCTCCTCGTCCCCCTTGGCACGCTTTACACCTTTGAAACCTTCGCTGAAAAAGCGGTCCGCCAGATCGAGGAACTGCTCATTTGCCTTGAGGTATAGGTAGGACTTCCCGGATCCCAGGCCAAGGGTGGCGGAATCGATTATGTCGTATTCCTGCCTGGCGAATATGAGGCTGCCGAACGGGTCCGCCTTGAGCTTTGCGAGGTTTTCCTGCACTATCCGCTCGTGCTCCGCCCGCTCCTTTTTCTCCTCATCGGTGAGCTCCGACTCCTTCTTGTCGGAATTCTTAGACGGGGGAATGACAGCCGGGTCAAGATAAGGGTCATAGGATAGCCTCTTCTTCAAGGCCTCCACCACGGACTGCTCGCATTCGTATACGTGCGCAGGCATCTCAATTACCGATAAGGAGGGCGTTGACCACGCCATCGCGGCCTGGCCTGCTCGTCACGCGAGCCTTGCCAAGCTCTGTGCCTATGACTGTGCCTTTCGTAATTATATTCTGCCTTGCAAAGTTGCGATTGTCACGGGATTCCTCTATTGACTTTATCTTGACCCTCTTTATGCCGGCCTTCGTGGCTACGTTTGCGAACCCTGCACGCTTCAGGACGGGCGACACGCTGCCGCCGCGGCGCCTTACCGCCTTTTTGACATCGCTCTCCCCTAGTTTCGTGGCAGAGAAGTAGTTGCCCGTGTCGCTGCGCCTTCTGTCGCGCACCTTGGATCTCCTCTTGCCGTTGCCGCTGCTCTTTGTCTTCGAAGATGTGTGGAACTGTATACCAAACTGGCTCATTGCATCACTATCGCTTAAGAATAATGCCAGGCGCTATATCCCGGCCCAGAAGATATTATGGTTGATAGTTTATTAACTTTTACCTTATATTGTTTTACTGGCATTTTTGCTGGGGCGTGGTTCGGATGCCATTGTTCCGGAAAAAGGGCGATTGCTATGAAGGTACTTCAACTTGATGTTGACAGGATAAGCTACAGGCTGGTGAAGCCCGAGGCAAGCGTATACGAGCAGGCTGAGCCTGGATCGGAGGAGGTAAGGGACGCATTAGTGGTAATGCTCGCGATAGAGAAGGGTGACGATGAGAATGCGGCGAAAAGGGCAACAGAAGATTTTGTCGGGTTCGCAAAGAGGCAGAAGCTGGGCAGGATCGTCATATATCCATTCGCGCATCTCAGCAACAGGCTCGAGAACCCTTCTGAGGCCATGAGGCTTTTCAGTTCCATGGAGAAAATGGCGAGGGAGTCGTTCGGCGGCACGGTGACGCACGCACCCTTCGGATGGAACAAGCAGCTAAGCCTCGAGATAAAAGGCCACCCGCTGGCGGAGCAGTCCAGGAGCTATGGCACGGAGGGCGTGGAAGCGCCCCCGGGAGCAAAGAGAAAGGAGAGGGTGGACCTTTCGATACTCAAGAAGTCGGACTGGGCAGGGCTGCCGCAGAACGACCACAGAACCCTCGGGGAGCAGCTGGACCTGTACAGCGGGCAGGAGATCTCGCCGGGCATGATTTACTGGCACCCGAACGGGCTGATAGTCTATGAGGAGCTGAAGCGCTTCCTACGTGAGAAGTATTACGATTACGGGTATAAGGAGCTGAGCACTCCGACACTGGCTAACATTGCGCTATGGCATGTCAGCGGCCACTGGCAGCACTACAAGGACAATATGTTCCTGCTCGACTACGAATCCGGAGAGATCGGCCTCAAGCCGATGAACTGCCCCGCCACAATAATGATATACAAGGCCAGAAAGTGGAGCTATAAGGAGCTTCCATTCAGGACCGCAATATTCGACAGGCTATACAGGAAGGAGCTAAGCGGAACCCTGGGCGGGCTGATGCGCGTACAAGAGTTCTCGCAGGATGACGGGCACATATTCGCCGCAGAGGAGCAGCTTGAATCCGAAATGAAGCTGCTGCTGAAGCTGGTAAAGGGGGTTTACTCGACTTTTGGCCTCGAGTACTCGGCGAAGCTGTCGACAAAGGATCCAAACAACTACATGGGCGACGATGCGCTCTGGGAGCATGCCACGAAGGCGCTGGAGGAGGCACTTAAGTCCAACGGCATAAAGTACGGGATTAAGGAGGGCGATGCAGCATTCTACGGGCCAAAGATTGACTTCCACATCGTGGATTCGGCCAAAAGGGAATGGCAGTGCGGCACAATACAGCTGGATTACAACATGCCCAAGAACTTCAAGATAACTTACACGGGGGAAGACGGCAAGGAGCACATGCCCATAATGATACACAGGGCCATACTGGGCAGTGTGGAGCGTTTTCTCGGGGTAATGATAGAGCACTTCCAGGGGAAGTTCCCGACCTGGCTCGCGCCGGTGCAGGCGATCGTCCTATCGATATCGGAAAGCAACGCGGGTTACGCCAATGCCGTATACGGGGAGTTCCGGAAGGCCAGGATCAGGGTTGAGCTGGATGCATCGGACAGAACCCTCGAATACAAGATCCGCGATGCGCAGATGCGCAAGATACCCTATATGATAGTATTGGGCAAGCGTGAGGAAGAGGCTGGGCAGATAACCGCCAGGAGCAGGTCAGGGAAGCAGAAGCAGGGCATCAAGGCATCTGAATTCATAGCCATGATGAAGAATGAAATAGAGGGCAGAATGCTCGAGCAGCCATTCTGACCAATCAGACCGCAGCAGTCACATCGACTGCGCGTTCCTTGTGCTTGTAGGCCCTTCTCTTTGGCATATTGGACCAGCAGTCCTTGCATATCACAAGCTTCTTAGTCTTAGATATGCGCTGCGAGCTCTTGACGCATGAGTCACATATCTTCCTGCCGCAGTAATTGCAGCCGACAAACCGGTATATCTCATTCTTGCATCTTTCGCAGAACATTGTCAAAACAGCACCTTCGGAAAAACTTATTAAGGAGGACTGGCATTCTTAAACGAAACTCGCTGGCGGAATTGGCGCCGGCGTACAGCCTCTTATATGTGTTAGTCATGCAAACTTATATAAAAACCTATGGTTGCACCCTCAACAGGGCGGATTCAGACATCATGCAGGCGCTCCTCTCAGGCAGCGGTATCTGCATTGCCACAGATGAAGGGAAGGCCGATGTCATAATCATAAACACATGCACGGTAAAAAGGCAAACGCAGCAGAGGATCCTTGACGAGCTTCGCGAAATCGGGAAAACCGGCAAGGCCATTGTTGTTGCAGGCTGCCTGGCTGGCGCCTCACCCAATCTGATCAGCCAGCGTGCACCCGGTGCCAGCCTTGTCTCACCAGGGAATGTCCACAGGATAGTTGAGGCAGTAGAAGCGGCGCATTGCGGCCGGCGCGTCTGCTTCCTGGATTCCGGGAGGATTGACAAGCTCCGGCTTTTCAGGCCGGCGGGCGGGGTAATCGCAAGAATCCCAACCGGCGAGGGATGCCTGAGCAGCTGCTCATTCTGCGAAACGAAGTTTGCGAGGGGCAGCCTGAAAAGCTTCTCTGAAGAGCTCATAATTAGGGCAATATCAGACAGTGTGGCTGGCGGCGCACGTGAGATACAGCTCACCTCGCAGGATATGGGCGCATATGGTGCGGACACGAAGACGGATGTGGCCAGGCTGATGGACAGCATACGCAAAATAGAAGGGGACTTCTCAGTGCGCATAGGCATGCTGAACCCGGACCATATCGATGCATATCTTGATGGCATCATACGTAACATCCAGGACAGAAGGTTCTACAGGTTCCTGCACCTTCCGGTTCAGTCAGGCAGCGGCTACGTGGCGCACAGTATGGGGCGGCGCTGCAGCCCCGGCCATTTCGCCGAGGTCGCGGAAAGGCTGCGCACAGAGGTCGGCGGCATAACAATAGAAACCGACCTGATAGCCGGGTATCCCACGGAAAGCGAAGCGGATTTCGAAGATACGGTAAGGTTCGTTAAGGAGGTAAAACCAGACATAACAAATATATCGAAGTTCGGCGTTCGGCCGCACGCTAGGGCGGCGGGGCTCACGCAGCTTGATGCGGCAACGGTAAAGGAAAGAAGCACCAGGCTTAGCAGGACGGTGAGGGAAATACAGAACGGCATAAACAGCGGCTTTGTGGGAAAGAGGGTAATGGCCAGAATGACCGAATTGGGCAGCCATTCGATGAACGGGAAGACGGACTCATACAAACAGGTTGTAGTGAGGTCCTCGGATGCAGACGGGCTTAGGCTCGGCGAACGGGCGGAGCTCGAAGTATATGCCGCGTCGGCCAATGCGCTCTACTGTAGACCCGCCTAACTCAATATTTTATACTTTGTGGGCATCATTACTGTTTTCATCCATTGCTCGAAAGCAAGGGTTTTAAGCCTTAATAGTAAATAATCTAGGTTGACGGGAGCTCATATGTACGGCAAGAACGTGGAAGCACTCTTAAATTCGGCGGCGGCACGCACTGGCGACCTTGTCAGAATGGTTTCGGAAGGACAGACAATTGAGGGCGAAGTGATGCCGAGCACAGAGTCCAATAATGAAAACCTACTAATAATAAAGCTCGCCAATGGGTACAACATAGGCGTGAATCCCATCGGATACCGGCTTGAGAAGCTAAAATCCGCACAGGGCGCGATATCCTTTCCGCAGGCAAAGGCCTCGAGGAAGGAGGGGCTTGAGGATGTTTCACTTATATACACGGGCGGCACGATAGGGAGCAGGGTCGACTACAAGACAGGTGGGGTCTATATGCTCACCAAACCCGAGGAGCTACTTTATTCGGTACCGGAGATTGCCGACATCGCAAATGTGTCAATACTGCCGCTGATGAGCATCGCAAGCGAAGACATGGGCGCACTCGAGTGGGGCAGGATTGCGGACACGGTCGCAAAAGAGCTTAACGGCGGGGCGCGCGGTATTGTGATTACGCACGGCACCGACACGATGCATTACACCGCAGCGGCGCTGAGCTTCATGCTATGGAACCTGAACGCGCCAGTTGTGCTGACAGGATCGCAGCGGAGCAGCGACAGAGGCTCGAGCGACGCCTTTATGAACCTCATCTGCGCGACTGCCGCGGCTGCGCGGTCCGACATTGCGGAGGTGGGCATATGCATGCATGAGAACAGCTCAGACGAGGACTGCATATACATACGCGGCAGCAGGGCAAGAAAAATGCACACATCGAGAAGGGATGCGTTCAGGGCGATAAACGACAGGCCGATAGCCAGAATACGGGCCGCTGGCGGCATAGAGTACATGAATGAGCACAAGCGCATTGGAGGCGCACCGCAAAGGGAACTGGCAGTAAAGAAGGGATTCGACGGGAAGGTTGCACTCCTGAAGGCTTATCCGAACTCTGATCCGGAGATAATCAGGTTCTACACGCAAAAGGGCTACAGGGGCATTATAATAGAGGGGACCGGCCTCGGGCACGTCCCGGTTTCTGACGCAAAAAAAGGATGGCTGCCTGCCATACGTGAGGCCATTGACGGCGGTACGATTATAGGCATGACCTCCCAATGCGTATACGGCCGCGTGAATACAAACGTCTATAGGAATCTGCGCATGATAAGTGCAACCGGGGTCACCTACTGCGAGGATATGGCCGCTGAGACGGCGCTCGTGAAGCTCGGATGGCTGCTCGGTAATTTCAACGCGGAGCGGGCGAGGGAGCTGTTACCGAAGAACTTGGCGGGCGAGATCAAAGGCCGTTCAGAATACGATGAATTCCTTATGTGATGGCAATGGACGAACGGCGCTACCGTGATATCGGGTTCATGTGCGGGCTTGAGATACACCAGAGGCTCGACACGGACAGCAAGCTGTTCTGCAGCTGCCCCGCCGAGGCCGCAGATTCCAAAGCAATCGGCACGGTTTACAGGAACCAACGGGCCGTGGCAGGAGAGCTCGGTGAGATGGACCCATCCGCGGAATTCGAAGAGCGCAGGAAACGGCGCTTCGCTTATCGGGTTGGGCGCAGCGATTCGTGCTTAGTGGAAATCGACGAGGAGCCGCCACACGGGATCAATTCCGGCGCACTCGCCATCGCGCTTTCGGTCGCCAAGGCGCTCAGCATCGAGGCCTTCGACGAACTTGAGCCGATGAGGAAGGAGGTCGTTGACGGAAGCAACCCCAGCGCCTTCCAGCGCACAATGATGCTCGGCATGGACGGCAGGGTCAATGCCAATGGCATAGAGATCCGTATACCATCAATATTCCTAGAGGAGGAATCGGCAAGCATAGATGCAAACAACGGTATGGAGATCGAGTATGGCACAGGCAGGCTCGGAATACCGCTCATAGAAATAGACACGTCTCCGGACATACCAACGCCGGAGGCAGCCAGGGAGATTGCCCTGCACATTGGAATGCTGCTGCGCATGACCGGGAGGGTAAAGCGCGGAATAGGCACAATAAGGCAGGATGTGAACGTGTCGATACGCGGCGGCGCGCGCGTTGAGATAAAGGGCCTCCAGGAGGTGCGCCTCATGAACAGGTTCATCGAGAACGAGATTACAAGGCAGCAGAAGCTATTGGAGATAGCCGACAGCCTGCGCATAGCCGGAGCGGAGGTTCTGGAACCAGTTGACGTGACTGGCCTGTTCCGCGGCACCAAGGTCTCCATAATAAGGAACATGCTAGATAGGGGCGGCATCGTACTGGGATTCGGACTGAGGGGGTTCGCGGGGCTTCTTGGCAGGGAGGTAAACCCTAACAGGAGGCTGGGCAGTGAGATAAGCGATTATGCGAAGTCCGCAGGCAGCAACGGAATAATCCACAGCGACGAGGATATGGCAAGGTATGGGTTTTTCGAGGTAGAGCTTGTAGAGCTCAGAAAGGCGCTGGGCATCGACAAGTCGGGCTCGTTTATGCTAGTGGCAGAGAGCAGACTGATCGCGCCCCGCGCGATAGCCGCGGCCAGGCGCCGGGCACTGCTGGCGATGGAGGGCGTGCCGAAGGAAACGCGCAGCGCCGTAAATGACGAGGCATGCATATCGAAGTTCATAAGGCCATTGCCCGGAGGCTCGCGGATGTATCCGGAAACTGACATACTCCCAATACGCATTACACCCGAGATGAGAAAGCGGGCCGCCGAGGAAGCTCCGGACCTAGATGGGGAGCGGGCCATGCTTGCCAAGCAGCTGTCAGACAAGAACCTTGTGGAGCAGATGCTGAAGTCGCCCCGGTTGGGCCTTTATAGAGAGATTGTCGGGGGCACGCACGCAGAGCCGCGGTTCGTAGCGAATGTGCTGCTTCAGAAGTTCACCGAGCTTTCAAGGTCCGGACTCAGGGCAGACGCGATACCAGATGCCAGGCTGCTGGAGCTCTTCGGCACTTATGCAGACAATAAAATAACAAAACAGGGGCTCGAGGCGGCCCTGAAGCGCATAGCGGCAAAGGATGCAGACCTGAATTCCGTTATAGAGGAAGAGGGCCTTTCCAGGATAACTGGCAGGAGACTGAGGGAACTTGTGGATGCAGTGCGTGCCGGTGGCACGTTTGGAGACAAGGCCAGCATAAGGACTCAGGGCAGACGCGATACCAGATGCCAGGCTGCTGGAGCTCTTCGGCACTTATGCAGACAATAAAATAACAAAACAGGGGCTCGAGGCGGCCCTGAAGCGCATAGCGGCAAAGGATGCAGACCTGAATTCCGTTATAGAGGAAGAGGGCCTTTCCAGGATAACTGGCAGGAGACTGAGGGAACTTGTGGATGCAGTGCGTGCCGGTGGCACGTTTGGAGACAAGGCCAGCATAAGGGACAGCATAATGGCAAAGCACAGGCTCAATGTAGATGGCGAGGAGCTGAACAGCCTTCTGTAAACGCCACGCCTCTGCCCTTGCAGAGGTATTCTGGCGGGGGGATTGGCGCCGGAGCTCACTTGCCTTCCACAAATAGGGATTGCGTGGCTGCGGGAGTCTGCCAGTATTCAGTGTATGCAATATCCGACAGTGCACGCAGGAATCCGTTTCTGTCCGTACCAGCGTAGGATTCGATTGATTCCACTACCGACCCCTTCCCGAAGAATTCCGATACGTACATGAAACGGTCTACGCTGTTCTCCGTCTCGAATAGCTTGTACAGCAGATTTGCCAGCCCTACTGCCATTGCGGTATCCCCATACTTGTTAATCGAACCGACAACGCGGCAATCGCTGAAGGCCAATGCGGGCTCCAGTGCCTTGACGGGGTCATCCACCCTATACGCAGTATCGCAAACCATGAATGTGAGGCGCTCCACCACCGCCGGGTTGGAGTACTCCTTAGTGAATTCGGAGACTGTTGGATTTCCCAGCACGTCCGCGAGCCCTTTTGTCTTCACGGGATCGAGCGAATTGTAGGCCTTCTTACCGAGCCAGTATGCCACACTGGCACTTTTTGCGTGCACCACGACGTCTACGATCTCCGGATCCAGCAATATGCGTGAAACTTGCGCCTCGAATTTGTGGTCTTTGGTTATCCAATACGAAAGGGATTTTGCCGCTGCGGTTATGCGCTTCGATTCCCTGGCAATCTCCAAATCAGCAAATTCACCGCTCCGGCGCTGGTACAATTCACCCAAATTTTTATTTTTTTCCATATGGACACCCAAACGCAATACGCTACTCACGCCGCACGAGCTTCTCAGCCATCTCCATTATGGCATTCTCCATCCTCTTGCCCCCAAGATTCGTGCGCACTATGGACAGGTACGATTTCGCATCGGCTGCACTTTCTACAGCAATAGCTGCTTTCTGCCCCTTGGACTTATTCACAAATGAAAGCACCTTCGGACTGCCGAGAAACCTCGCGTATTCCGATGTGTCCCTTTCCGGCCATGCATGCGCAACCATGTATAGCTGATTTATCACTTCTGCGGTCGCAGCCGGGTTTAGACCCTCAACGTACTTGTCCACGGTCCTTACAAATTCCGGGCTGCCCATCGTGTCTATGATTTTAAGAATATCAAATACCACTTCACGGTTAGCGTCTGCTGCACGGTATAGCGAAAGCCCGAGCAGATACGCAACCTGCGCGGATGAATTCTGCTCATGCGGATACTTCCCCACCGTGGCGATAAAGTTCGAACTGCCAAATACATCCTGCGCAATTGAGAATTGGTCGGACGTATTCGAACGCGATGCAATCTTACCAAGCCAGTAGGTTACCTCTGCGCCCGGCTGCGGGGAAAATACAGAAACGGTGTTTATAGTTTTTCGCTGGGCCATTTTCAGGAAGACGCTATTTATAGAATTGTTATTTTCCAGCGTGCTTGCCGTCGCACCGAACGCGCGCAGCACCTCGTTCTGCTCATCCAGAAAACGGTATTTCATCGATATTGCAACCGCCCTGTCAAGTAATTTCCGCCCGACGAGGCTATTATAATCATTTGCCCTCAGGCTCAAATTATACCCTGTGCTCCCCCCGGCGGTAAGTTCCACCATCGGGCTGCCGAGTTCATTCCGCCATGGCTTAAGATGCTCCATGGGCCTGCCTTCCATCTCTTTTACCTTATATTCCATACTATTACCTTTTTGCGTTAACTCTATTCAAAGCATATTTCGAATCAGCTTCGCCATCTTATCCGCAACCTTCTCCTCATCTGGGGTCCTATCGTACAACAGGGATATCACGGATGATATATTATATAGCTCCGCAAGCGCAGGCTCGACAGCATTGCCTTCTCTGGCATTAGCATTAACCGCATTTACAATCTTTTCGTTGCCGAATAGGCTGACCATATTCATGACCTCGTGCGGCGCAAGCTTGGATAATGCCCCATTTAGATGCTGCACCACGGACCTTACCACAGATACATCGTATCTGCTTATTGCGTTAGCGGCCGCACTCTCACTGAAGAATGCAACCGCGGAGAGGGGGTTGGGATTGTGTGAATTGTGGCGTGTCCCACAGACTGCGCTTTCGGGTCTGGATACAGAATCCCTGAAATCCCGAAGGAGCACCTTGGACACCTCCATGGCGGCAGGCCCCGAATACATGGCTACGGCCTTCGTTACGTTGACCACAGTGGCGCCCGAATTGACATATGACGCTATGTCCATAAGATTAGAAAAGACTTCTAATGAACTTACGGCCCCATAACCCTCTATCTTTGATATCGCAGTGGCCAATTCACTTATTTTATATGTAGATACGAACCTCTTTGCGCGCTCCTGCAGACCCTCCCCGTTTACCGCCCGTGGTTCGGGCCGCCCCCGGCTGCAATCCGATACAGAGGCTGCATGGCTGCCCCCGTTTGCCAAAGTGGATGGTGTTTCTTTTGTAATCACTTTACCGCCGACCTTATATACTGTAGTGAAGTTCGCACCGTCGTAGATATTTAACGGTTTTGGAGAAATGCCATCATTGACGAATTTTCCGTATTCTGCAAGTTGAGATTGCCGCAGTCTTTATCGCTCCTTCTGCGCCAACTGTATCGACCTCGCAGCCACAAGGTCCTCAGTGAGCTCCGGAGTTTCTGCGATTATTTTAGATGCCTTGCGCGGAAGCCAAAACTGCAGATGGGCCGACTCGGATACATTTTCTGTAAACTTTTCCACGAATAGGCCATTTCCAATTACATTTGCGAGCTTAAGCAGGTCCCGTTTCGGATGGTCGTATATAGAGTATGCGATATAATCTGCCACAGCCTTCTTGGTATCGGAACCGTACTTTGCAAGCGCACCGGCAACTTCTGGACTGCCCAGCAATTCGGCGGCTTCCACCACAGATGCAAGTGAATCTGACTTGTAGCTGTGCATTCCTGGCACGTTCCTTAGAAGCCCCGCAAGAATGCCGATTTTCTCTTCAGGAGTTTTCTTGCTTAGAGACATAGATAATCCAGATAGGTGCTGCACAAATATAACAGCAATTGAATCTTCGCATCCGGCCAGAACGCGCATGACGGTTGCGTTCCCGAACACGTCGATAAGATTATACAACCCTTTAAATTCCGGCAGGCGCATGCTTGCCGCCTCGGCAAACTGTTTCGACAATGCCACTGCAATCTTATCGGAATAAGGTTCAAGAGTCGCAAGTGTAGAGATTGCCAAGCTATTTTCTCCGGATTTTCCCGCTATCAGGCCGAGGGATTTTGAGATTTCGGAGGATGCACTATCCGTCCGCTTGTTTAGCGCAGTATAGACTTCCCGGTTGCGGAACAGGTTGCTGACGCGCCCAACATCCCTCAACCCATTTGAGTAGGGCAATGCGATGTCTCCCAGCAGAATTGCGATGGATGTTGCAGTCATTCCAGAATATTTCTCCACCGCGAATTGGGCAATTTCCATCGCGCCGGTCTCCTTAAGCCGGAACAGTGGCACTGTTTTAAGGTTCTTAGCAAAAAAACCCTCCATCTCATTGCTGCCCGCCTTCATATAGGACGTAGCGGCTACAGGGGCGATTGTCTTTTCTGCCATTTTTACCACACAAAGGTGTTGGGTTTCCGAGATATTTAATACTTTTTACCAGTCAATTTATGCGGGGCGGTGCACCAGAAATCGTTCTGGCCCACGGTATTGATGATTATCTAGAGGTGCATCCGTTAGATACCAATTCCGGAACAATTCCTCCGAGTGCAACTCTGTGGGGTGCCCTCCGGACAATTTTGACATGGAACCTACATCTGTAGGAATTACGCTTATGCGGTACTCCCCATTTTGTTACGCCTGCGCCTTCTATAGTAAAAGTATATCAAGATCGCGAGGAGTATTACCAAAACCAGCAGTATCGCCACAATAAAAACATGGTTTACACCTGCGGGGGGCGTTATCTTGTCTAAAGTACTTGTATTGGACACCACCGCAACCGCTGTGGGCGATATCGTAATTGCGGTTGTGGAAATTGTGGTACCGTTCGATCCCACATTACCCAGTATTGGCGGGGTATCGGAACGATTATTAGTGGACATTCCGAGGTAGCATACGGGGCCCACCCCACAGAATCGTACGGCACAATTGCAGTAATTGAAGTCGAATTCCAAGAGACTATACTTGCAGGTAGCCATTGAGTTTGTGGATTATTATAAAATGAAAGTGACCCGGGTTATACCCAAATCCCGCACCGTTTATTGTAACTTGGCTCCCTTCAGGTCCCGATGTTGGACTAACACTATTCACAATAACGATGCAGGTGGGATTCTGAATAATGTTCGACGACAGGTTCGTGGTGCCTAAAACTATAGAACCATTAATGTAGTATAATTTGCCGATGCTGGCGTAGTGGCCGCAATCATCCAAAATGATAATATGGCTGTTATTAGAAGTATTTGGATTTTGTTTGTTTTCAATATATCTACCGCTTTTATTTTACTACAGAATAGGGATTTGTTGTATGGTATGTGATATTTATGTCTTTTATTTGTAGGATTCGTGTAATCGTTTATTAACGAAGACGGGAGAAATACGGTTTAAAAGCGCAAACAACAAAACGTGATGGATTACACTTATTGATGTACGAGTTATACAGGCAGGGGAGGAAGAGGCAACCGAAGCCGCCACTCCAGAATCAACCCCTACCTGCGCTTTGCAACCTTAACTGGTCTCATTTTGTAATAGTAGTAGACCATCACGCTAAGGACTGCACCAAGCACTAACACCGCTACAACTATTAGATAGTTGGCGTTAGATGATGGTGTGTTTGTACTCGGTGGCGTTGAAGGCTTTACTGCTACTGTTGTCAATACTGTAGTAGCTGGCACAACGGTTGTGTTAGTGGCTGTAGTATTTGCCTTGACAGGGGCGGTCTTATTTACCGTGGTGTTTATGGCAGTACTTACCGTAACTGGCGGAAGCAAAGACTGAGCGGAGATCTCCACATCTGCCGTTGGGGCGCCAACTCTATAATTTGTGGTATTTATTCCAAGCAAATGTAGGGAGTAAGCGTGTGTTGTTGTGCTCTCCAAACTCACAGAATTGCTACTTAAAAGAACCATATAACCATGCGAATTTACACTGGTTCCCGACTCTGTCTGGGATATGTAGTTTTGCCCCACTAAGAAGTGTACCCCATCAATCACACAGGTTTGGCTACTGCCTATTGTTAGGTTGCGGATTATACAACCTGTTGGAGTATTGGTCACGGATGGCAATACGAATATGGCACCACCACCGCCGCCC
>CAZQGC010000003.1:0-89067 GCA_964592765.1 Microcaldota archaeon | reverse complement strand
GAACTCACGAAGGTGCTAGACCACAGGATCTTAAGTCCTGCGCATTTTTCTGTGGACAAGCCAAACCAGACTTTGCTACCCCCGCACGATTTGCACTATCTTACGCGTACATTGACGGACCTGATTCCCCTTTCTGGTACTGCGCGTCTTCCTTGCTCTTCTTGAGTATAACCTTTATTTTCTGCTCGACAATGGCCGCCTCCTTGTCCAGTTCGCTCACATCAACGTCTGTGCCGGTTATCTTATTGAGCGCCTCTATCGCGATCTCGGCATACCTCGGGTCTATCATATTGGGATTTACCGGCACGATGAGGTTCAGGTCGTCAATCCCGTCGCGTGATGCGTATAGCAGCAGCAGCGCGCTGAAGCCCGTCGCAACGCCCTCGCCCACTCCCTTTATCCCTAACTTATCGAACGATTTGGCGAGTTCGGGACTTGACGCTATCCCGAGTATTCCTGCACCTTCGGGGTTCTCGGCCGGGAAGCCGCCGATTGAGATTATCCTCGACACCCCACCCTTCTTCAGGAAATCGTAGATGTCCCTGGAAATGCCATACACATTGATGTTTGGAGGGAGGGACACCTCGGAAAAGAGCACAAGCAGCTTGTATTTCTTCGACAGGTAGAGGCGCAGCGGCGGCTGGGGCTGATTGTCATGTATTGAGACGAGCGAGGGTATTGCATCGCTCTCTAAGTAGCCGATGTAGTCAAACCCGAGCTTGTTGACCAGGTAGCTTATGCTCATTGGGCCGACAAGGCCGATGCCTGGAAAACCTTCCAAAAATGTGAACCCCGAAAAATCTGCCTTCTTTATTAGGTTTATATTAATCATTCAATCGTAGATTACTGCGCGACGAACATTTATAAAACTGTGATTTTGGCTGCGCCGCGACAGACCAGAGGCGGGACGGCTGATATCAAATTCCATTTTTGGGAGAACCTTCCGACGATAAATAGACCGAATATAGACGATAACTATTTAAATATATCCTCAGATATTTTACTGTGATCGTATGGCTGAAAAGATTGGAAGCGAATCAATAGATAGGGAGGATGGGTATCTCTATTACCTCGGAAAGGATGGATATGTATGGAGGACACCCATGAAGTCCAACAGGCGCGGAAGGAAGGCACGCATCGGAAGCGAGAAGGTAAGAAGGGAAGAGGGGTACCTTTACTTCATAGACAAGAAGGGTTATGTGGCAAGGTCAAAGATGAACAGGAGGGGAAGGAGATAATCCTTTCCGTCTTTTCTTTTTTTATTTTAGGTTTTTCTTTTCCTTTTCCTCTATGCTTTTTTCTGCAATGCCGGGATTGAGATTCTTTGCCCACGGGTCGCAGAGCATTTGCGAATGGTGCCTGCCGGCAATTCCACAAAATGCTGCGCAGCAGCAGACGGCCGGTAGACTTTACAGGCAAGAGAGGCGCACGGCTGCAGGTTTTCCGCCATGTCCACAATTGCAAGTCTCTCATCAACCCATAGTATGTCTATTGGGAAGCGCATATTGCGCATCCATATCCCGTATCTCCCCTTCAGACCATATGTGAAGAGCATGCATTCTGGGCCGCGGAGGGCGGGGCGGTACATCAGACCTATCATCTTCTTGAGCGGGGTATCGGCGACAAGTGCGGTGAAGCCCCTGCCATTCACTGATACGCGGAGCGTGCGGTAGTGCAGGTGGGGCTGGAGCGCTTTTAGCAGGCACATTGAGGCACCTACTTGGTAACCGAGAGGCTCTGCTCGTGCATAAACTGCTGCAGGTAGAACTTGCTGCCCGTGCCCTTTCCGGTGAGGCCGCTTCCCTTCCATCCGACAAACGTGTGCATGCCAACAATTGCGCCGGTGGTGGCGCTGACGGCGCGGTTCACGTAAAGCACGCCGGCGGACATCTTCTCGGAGAAATCTGCAATCTCGCGCTTGTTCTTTGAGTACAGGCCCGCAGTAAGCCCATAGTCGGTGTCGTTGGCCATGCGCAGGGCCTCGCCGAAATCGCTGTAGCTGATTACAATCAGCACCGGCAGGAACAGCTCGGTGTGCACGAGCTCGTTTCCGTGCCGCAGTTCCGCGAGCACGGGCTCGACATAGAAGCCATCAAGCCCGGTGTCCACTCGCTGGCCCCCATAAAGAAGCCTTCCCGCGGACTTTATCTTCTCGACAGATTCTGTATAGCGCCTGTACGCGCTCTCGCTTATGAGTGGGCCTACGTAGAAGCCCTTTTTCAGCGGATTCCCGACCTTCAGTTCGCGCATTTTCTCAGTGAGCTTGCTTATGAATAGCTCCTTTACGGACTCATGCACGTAAACCCTCGAGAGGGCGCTGCACTTTTGCCCGGCGAAGCCGAATGCCGCACTCGCAACCCCGGACACTGCGTTGTCCAAGTTGGCAGTCTTCGAAACTATCGCAGGATTTTTGCCGCCCATCTCGACGACGAAGACCTTCTGCTGCCCTGCACCATAGACCTTTGCCAGCATGCCTGCGCCGACAGATCTTGAGCCAGTGAAAACAATCCCGGAAACGCCCTTGTTCACTACCAGCTCATCCCCGATTTCAGAGCCTGGCCCAGTTACAAGGTTAAAGACCCCGTCGGGAAGCCCCGCCTCCTTGAGTAGCTTATATATGTGGACGCCGGTTAGCATTGTCATGTTGTCAGATGAAGAAGGCTTGAAGACCACAGTGTTGCCCGCGGCAAGCGCACCGAGGCTCATGCCGACGGATATCGAAACAGGGAAATTAAATGGGGCGATGACCCCGAAAACGCCGTATGGCAACAGCCTTATGGCCACACTCTCGGCACCGGAGGGCGCACCCTGGAAGCCTGCCCGCACCTTGGCCTTGCTTTCCGCTATCGAAGTGCGCCTCTTGAAACCTTTATTAGCAAGCAGCTCGAGCGCATAGTACCTTGAAAAGTCTATCGCCTCGTCAACCTCGCCGATCGATTCGTACCTTGACTTTCCGTTCTCTAAGCTCAGCACCGCTGCGAGCGCGAACTTGTCCCTTGAAAGCAGGTCGGCGAAGCGCATAAAAAGCTGCGCACGCTCCCTGTAGTCCGTGGCGCTCCAGCCCGGGAATGCAGCCTGTGCCGCGGAGATTGCCATCTGGGCGTGCTCGCGCATGCCCTTCTGGAATATTCCAAGGACCAGTTTGTGGTCTATCGGAGATGCTTCACTTATTGTGAAGTTGGATTCGGCTTCGCGGCCATTTATGTACATCGGGTAGGTACGACCCAATAGCGCCTTCGCACTCTCCACCGCCTTGTCGAACATCCAGTCAAAATCCGCCTCCTTGCCCTCCTCAAGGAAACCTTTGTAGGTGAATTCGTTCCTGAATTTCGTCTCCATGCAGTCACCCCAGAACCATATATGCAATCTCCAGCTCAAAATATAAAGATAAGGTATTGCTCTGGTTTACGGCAGTACTTATGCTGCCTTCGCAGGCCCAGGCAGCGGGGTTCTGCACAGTGCGTCTATCCGCGCAGAGGTGGGCTCCCACAAAAGGATAAATATTTAGTGTGGGAAGGTTATCCTGATGAGAATATGCTGAATTTTCTGCGCCCGGGCAATTCCGAGAATGATGTCAATCTGGCTGAACTTGCAGAGAGCGCGCCGCTTGTGATGGACGGCTGCATAGAAAAAGGCGAATTCGGAGGTGTGGAACTTAGGTACCAGTACAAGGCACTGTTCGAGATGCGCGAAGGCATCGCCGGAATCTGGCGCTCTACCCGTGAAAAGGCTATGAAGACAGAAATTGGCGATGTGCTCCGAAGGCTCGGCAGCGTGCTGCGGAGGGCATAACGGGAAGCAGGCCGATTGCATGATCCGAGATGTTGATACAAAAAAGCTTTTTGTCGTGAGGGGCAGCTCCGGCCTGAAATTAAAGATGCTGCTTGAGCTTGTAGAGGCGGAAGGCAGGGCAGGGCATGTGGTGCAGGTATTTGATCCGGCTGCGGTGATATCCGCAAACCACCTGTTCGCGGCATACCTGAATGCAGAGACCGCTTTCAAGAACAAGTCGAACATTTCCGACAGGATTGGAATGGAAATGCTGCTTTTTGCCGCGATGACCAGGCAGGCCAGGGAGGCAATCGAGCGGGCAGGGGCAAAGAGTAGCAGAAGCTTTATACTTTTCTCGGACAGCAGAAAAGCGCTCGATAACATCGGCAGGAAAGTAAAACTTTCACGGGCGGATTTCAACAGCAAACACATGCTAGATGCGGAAAGGGCTTACGGAATGCGTGCCGATCCGGGCAATCCCGCTGCGCTCACGCGCAGCATACTCGTGAAGATGATGAGCTCCCGGCTCATGGCGTAGGGTTGTCTCTGCCTGCCAAATACCTGTCGTCGATTATTCTACGTATGCGCTCAGCCTTCTTCTTCCCTATTTTTTCGACACCGGTAAGTTCCTTCTCGGTTGCCCCCACAATTCCGCGTATGCTCCCGAAGTGTTCCAGCAGCCTGCGCGCAGTCTTCGGCCCCACACCCGGAAGATTTGCCACGATTGCTTCTTCGTACTCTCGGTCAGTATACAGCCTCGCGCCGCCCTTCGCAGAGGGCTCGCGTGCGCCTTGCGCCTGCTCCTGGCGCGCGACGGACTCTATGAGCAGTGCGCTCTCCTCCGGGCCGGCAGACAGCAGCACCTGGATTCCGGCATCTACATACAGGTGTGCAATTGCGCCAACGATGACGTTATCACCCATCCTGAAATCCGAATGCATTCCCTCCAGGAGAAGCATCGGAGATGGGTAAACGCCCTTCATTCTCTTGGCCTGGTCAAACAGCCTGCCATCCATGATTGAGCTCTCAAAGTCTGAGATGGTCTTGCGCTCTATACAGATGCGGTCTGATATGACGTAATCTCCGACGGGCAGCTGTATTGCGGACACCTCTACACCCCGGCGCACCAGCAGGTCCAGCAGGTTCCCATTCCTTTCACGGCTATCTGCAATTATGCGCACCGTATGTGCTCACCCCCTTGAGAAGGTTATGTTGGAAATGTATACGTAGTTTTGCGTCGAGTTGCCGGTCAGGAAGAGCAGGGTGGCGGGAGTGCGCGGCCCGGAGAGCAGTGTGGCATTCAGCGAATACGCGCCCATCGCCTTTGTGAGGCTGAACTGCCCGATCACCTTTACATTGTTGAGCTGGTCGAGCATCCCGACATATAGGACAGTGTTGCCGTACATTCCGGCGGCGCTGAAGGTTATCTTGGTGGGTACTTGTTCGGATGCGCCCGATGCAATCTCCTGCGGCACGTTGGCTGTGTCCGCATACGGTGCATACACTATGACCGCGCCGCTGCCGATCGGCGTCCAGAGTGGCTGCATCACGCCGTTCAGAAGCGCGTACTGCGGGCTCCATTCCGTCAGTATGGGATATGCCACATAGCTGCGGAATATTCTGTGGCTGACAACATTCGACGTGAGGAACGCGATGGAGGAATTCAGCATTAGCGGGGCGCCGAAGGCATTGTAAAGGTAATTAAGCAGGGTTATCGCGCTGCTGTTTGTGAATGCGGGCGGATCAACGGTTATCACGCCCACGTTGTAATTGTACAGGGTCAGTATTGTCTGATTTGTATAGTTCTCGTTGACGGGCGAACCGTAGCTCATGTTGTTCCCAAGCTGCAGGTTGTATGCCTGTATGACAAGCGGTATGTTAAATAGGTATTCCTGCTGGCTGCTGTTCTGCCTCGTAAGGTAGCCACCCACAAGCGGCTTGTGCGATATTGCAGTAAAATATGTGGCGCGCGCGACGTAAAGCGAACTGTCATTCGATGTCGGGCTCGGAAGTGCAGGTATGTTAAGCACTGTGAAGTTGCCGCTCACGTTTCCGAGCGCGTTGTATAGCGAAGGCACCTGCACGCCAGTTGTGGCGAATGCCGATACCGCAGGGGTCATAAAGCCGGCAGCCTCCGCCAGGTAGAGCAGGCTTACGACTACGATTATGGGGAGCGCGTACCTCTTAGCCTTGTGCGAGCTGTCTAGCAGAGCAGCAAGGCCCAGTGCAGCGAGTGCAGAGAGTGCAACTTCGAACATAAGGTCAAACCTTCCGGGCTCGCGCATGATATTGAGCACGGGCACCGCCCTGTAAAGGGAGTATAGCCCGGGCATCCAAGTGGAGTTGAGCTGGAGCTGGGCGTTCTGCACAGTCACAGCAGGCATGCCAAGGTGCACGTATGGGCCAAGTGCAAGCCAGCCGAAAACAAGCAGCAGAAACAGCCATAGCCAGGAGGCTTTCGGCTTCTTGTAAAGTGCAAATACGGCAAACGCGAGGGCAACAAATCCGATGTAGGATATCCGTTCGGATGCTGCACCGAAGAACACGCCGGAATAGGATTTCGAAAGGCTGTTAAACAGGCCATTGTACGGGCTGGGCAAGAAGAAGGAAAGCAATGGGTCGCTCCAGAGCTGGTTGTGCACCACATCGTTCAATTGATTCACAGAACTTAGCGCGCCTGGCTGCAGTAGCGCCTTTGCAATCGGGACGTAACCGAAAGAGCCGGCCACGAAGGCGACCGCGACAAATATTGCCAACCCAGTGGCAAAACGCAGGCTCAGCACATTCTTCCTCTTCTCCCGAATTGCCAAATAAACTATTAATATCAGCGCCAGGGCGATCATGAGCATCATACTTTGCTCAACATCGCCCATGAATTGCGAAAGCATGAAGGAGAGGCCGAGCCCGACAGCATTCAGCCTCGGGAATTCCCCGTTCGCCATCTTCAGGAAGAAGTATATCGAGAGCGGGACCCACCCTATGAATATCCAGTCTATGTGCGACAGTGACTGCACTATGTGAAAAGCGCTGAACGTGAAGACCAGGCCGGAGAACATTGCGGCGTACGGGTTCTTAGTCAGGTATTCGGCGAGTATAAACATCGAAAGCCCCGAGAGCACAAAGCCCAGGAAGAACATTATATCGTATGCTGGCACTATGCCCAGCGCCTGGAACGGAAGCGAGAGCAGGCTACCTATCGGCGACATTGTCTGGAATATCAGGTTCGCACCCAGCGGCGGGTAAAGCATGGGGGTATGCCATATGCTAGTATGCAGCGTCAATGTTGAATAGCCGACCCACCATATGTCCCAGAGGTTCTGGTATGTGTCGCCTCCAGTTCCCGGGGCAACTGACTGCATGTTCGCGGTTATAGGCAGGAATAGGACAAGCGATATGAGCAGGAAGGCGGCGGCGGCGTAAGCGTATTTTGGCTTCATCTTGGACATGAATGCCTCGCGGAGGCCCGGCGCTGCGGCTGTAGGTGTTGGCCCGGAGTGCACTGGCGAGCGCTCTTTCCCCTTCTCTTTGAGCTGAAGCTCAGCGAGCCCTTCCCGGAGGCGGCGCTCCTCCCCTTCTATGAGCTTGATTTCCTCCCGCTCTTCCTGGCCCGACCTGCCCGCATCATCTTCCATGCAATCAATCGACAAGAGTATAATGCATTTTATTCAAAACAATTTTTAAATGGTTCGTTGTTTTTTGGATTTTGGGACATGCGGGTGCGGGCGGCGCCGCTTCTAAACGTCCCCTGTAAGTAATATTAAGGTGGTGGGTGCATCTTACTTGTGCATGAAATGGGCAAGAGGACTTCACGGGCAGGCGTCGAAAGTAGGAGCAACCCGGCAACGAGGATGGCAAGTTTCATACTTCTCGGGAAGTTCATCTCATTCTTTATGCTGGCAGCCTCCTTCATAGTCGTTGTCAGGATACTTGGACCGTCTGTTTACGGCATATACACAGTAGCGATAGCGATTGCTGGCTTTATTGGCGCCACCGGCACGCTTGGAATAGATACCGCGGTGAACAAGTTCATATCGGAGTACAGGGGCAGGGGCCTGCAACGCGATGTCGAAGAGGTCTTGGCAAACGGCTTTTCTGCTCTCATCATCATCGGCGTTGTCCTGGTGGTGCTCACAATTGTAATGAGCGGCGCGCTTGCCAAAAGTTCACTACATGACGTAGGATACGCTTATCTGATACAGATTGGCGCCGTTACGATAGTAGGAAGCATGCTTTTTGCGGCTGCGACGGCTGCACTGGTCGGAATGGATAAGGGAAGGGAGGTCACCGCATGCATAATAGCAATGGCACTCGTGCAGTCCTCGCTGAGCATCGCACTCGCCCTTGCAGGTTGGGGCGCGCTCGCCCCGATAGTGGGGCTTGCTTCGGGGTATCTTGTGGGAATTGCAGCAGCAGTGCTTTTCATATACATAAAGGGCAGAATGCCAATCAGGAAGCCGTCTGTAAAGGGCATCGGGGAGATTATCCGCTTTTCGCTCCCCATAGCCCTCTCAAACTTCTTCGGCAACTCAATGCCCAACCTTGTGCTCGTGGTCCTTGGGGTTATGGCAACCTCGTTTGTAGTCGGAAATGTCGGAGTCGCATCCAAGACCGCGTATCTTATGGACATGATAAGCGGCTCCATAGGGATGTCGCTTCTTCCCGCGATGGCGGGGGGGCTGGCCCGCGGGGAATCCAAGAAAAAGATAGGTAGCCTTTATGCAAAGGCAGTCTACTTCTCATTCCTGCTCCTGATGCCCATGCTTGCAGTGCTTATTGTGTTTGCGAAGGCATTCTCGTACACAGCGTTCTCAAGCAGGTACAGCCTTGCACCGGCATACATACAGATATTCAGCCTTGGCTTCATGGGAATTATAATAGGCACTTACACCGCACAGCTGCTCATAAGCGCGAACCGCACCCGCGAGGTTGCAAAGTATTCCGGCATCATCGCAGCTGCGGAGCTGGTGCTCATACCCGTTATGATACCGACGATGGGCGGGATGGGGGCGGCACTGCTGATGTTCCTTATAACGCCGCTGCTCACTGCAATCCTGTTCGTCCGCGCGGCGCGCAGGCACTTCGGAATTAATTTCAATTCTAAAAAGATAGCGCGCGTTGTGCTCGCAAATGCCGTGACCGCGCTGCTGTTCCTTCCGGTCGGATTCGCGCAGGTCAGCTTTGCGGTCATGATCGCTGCTTCGGCTCTCATCATCTTCATCGCATATCCCCCGCTCCTTGCGCTCTCTGGTGGTGTAGATAGGAATGACCTCGGGACTGCACGCGCAATTGGCGCAGGCATACCGGTGGTTGAACAGGCGATGGTGTTCTTCGCCAATTATTCTGAACGGTTCCTGGGAAGGTGAGCATAGGGCATGCGCGCATTCATCGCAGTAGATCCGCCGGAAAAGACAAAGGCCATAATAGCGGGCAGCTTTGCACGGCGGGCGGAAACAGATGCGGACCGTGAAAAGATACACCTTACTCTTCTCTTTCTGGGCGACATATCACAGGCGCAAGCCGACGCCGCGGCCGCCGGGCTGAGGAGGCTCGAGATAGGCAGCTTCAGGGTATCGCTGTGCGGCGCTGGCAGTTTCTCCCTCAGCCAGCAGGAGGTAGTGTTCATCAAAGTCTCCGAGGGGCAGGAGCAGCTTGCGCTTTTGCGAGAGCTTCTGCTCTGGCCAATCAAAAAGGCAGGTATAAGAATCGGGAAACGTGCATTCGCACCACACATAACGGTCGCCAGGATAAGAAATGCAGACAGAAAGAGGATTGCCGAGGATTACGTCAAAATGAATGCGGATAGGGAGTTTGGAAGCTTCATGTGCACGCGCATATCACTCAAGGAGAGCATCCCACACCCTGGCGGATATGCCTATAGGGACCTGTCAGTCACGGAGCTGCACGGCTGAGACTGTGCAGCCCGCGCTCGTGCTCGAACTGCTCCTGCGTTTGCTGGTTTGCGAGCTCCCCGGGGCGGTACACCCTGTCCAACAGCAGGACATTGAACGTCATTCCCAGCGAGGCATCTATCGCGACATGACGCAGCTGGTTGCCGAACAGATCTATCTCATTTATAGGGATCTTGTGGCGGCGCATAAGCCGCAGAAGGGCTTTCACGTTCCAGTAGTCCTGACCGTTTTGCAGGCCGATTAGCCTCGCTTCCAGGTTGCGCAGCCGGCCGTGTGGCAGCGACGCAATGGCTTTCGCAATCACATGCTCATCCGCCCTGCCGAATGTGAAAAGCCGATAGGCAAAAAGCCATGAGGAATTGACGTCGTACAGCGAGAAAAGCAGGTCGTAGGCGAGTGATTCCACGGCCACATACCTTATGCCGTAGTCGCGGGCATATCCACCCATATGGCTCTCGCCGACATTCAGGTACTTCGAGCCGCCGGCGGAGTCGAGCTTTGATTTGGATATGTGCGGGCGCTCCTTGTAGCATGCAAGGTACCTGCCCCCGCTTATCTCAGTCCCGGAGTCGATTGCACCAAACAGCAGATTGTCAAAACTCAATACAGCACCCACGTAGCTTTTAAATATTTACGTGCATAAACCAATAACAATATAATTAGTTGCTGCTATTTATAATTGCATCGTTGCTTGCACTTATCTTAGCGTCTAATGTTCCAAGTGAATGCATGAAGGTAAAAATCGAGGAAGATGGCGAAGGTGCGCTGAAGTTTGCGCTCACTGGCGCGAGCAACAGCTATGCCAATGCGCTTCGGAGGGCGGCAATGAGCCTCGTCGGCTGTTTCGCCATAGACAAGGTGACGTTCTACGAGAACGGCAGCGTCATGTTCGATGAGTACATAGCCCACAGAATAGGGCTTGCGCCGATAAGTACCCCGGCAAAGGTGTCCGGCGACGAGGAGGTCCTGTTCACCCTTGAGGCGAACGGGCCATGCACAGTATATTCGGAGCTGCTGAAAAGCCAGGACAAGGAGGTCCGCACCGCCAACGGGAAGATACCGCTTGTCAAGCTTACCGAGGGGCAGCAGCTGAGGCTGGACGCCAAGGCGATCGTAGGCACGGGCATCACGCATGCAAAGTTCCAGCCCGCAATCGCAACATTCGAGCAGACTGGCGATGATTCATTCGATTTTTACATTGAATCCTTCGGACAGATGACTCCGCGTGAAGTTGCGCAGAAAGCCATCGATGCACTGAATGAAAGAGTGAAAGAGATAAAAAAGGATATAAAGAAATAGTTGTTTAATGTGCGAGGGTGGCAGAGTATGGTCAAATGCGCAGGACTGAGGTCAACACTGGTCAGAACTCCTGTGTCTTTAGGGACTGCGAGAGTTCAAATCTCTCCCCTCGCATAACAAGGATGATTAAATGAGGACAAACGCGGAAAAGGCAAATGTCAAGGAATGGCTAGGCGAACTGTCAGGGAAACGCACAGACAGCAGGGCAAAACTCTGGAAGAAGCTGCGCGCAGAGGTAGATGTACCGAGTCGCTCTCGAAAGGACGTCAACCTGTACAAGATAAACAAGCACTCGAAGGAGGGCGACTACGTTGTGGTGCCGGGCAAGGTGCTTTCTCTGGGCAGCATGGACCACAGTGTGAATGTCACCGCGCTCGAGTATTCGCAGAAGGCGCTGGAGGGCTTCAAGAAGTCGGGCTGCAAGGTGCTTAGCATCAAGGAGCTGGAAACGGCCATCAAAAGCGGCAAGGCAAGAATAAACATAATAAAGTGATAATTATGGAGGCAAAACAGGATTACGTCGTATTTGATGCCGACAAGAAGGTACTTGGCAGGCTAGCCAGCGCCACGGCAAAGGCCCTTCTCGGCGGGAAGAGCGTCGTCATAGTCAATGCAGAAAAGGCGCTGGTAAGCGGGCGCAAAGGCTACATACTGAGCAGGTACAGGACAAGGCTAAACCTGCAGGACAAAGCCAATCCGGAGCATTCGCCGTATTGGCCGAGGAGGCCCGATATGTTTGTAAAGAGGATAGTACGAGGCATGCTTCCTTACAGGATGCCGCGCGGCAAGGACGCTTACAGGAGGCTGCGCGTCTATTCGGGAATTCCGGACGAGTTCTCGGGGAAGGCGCAGGCGCTTTCGGACGCTGACGCCAGGAAGATGTATGTCAATACGATGACGGTCTCCGAGCTGGCAGGGCTTTTAGGTTACAAAAGTGAGGAGTAATGGCAAATTCAAACGCAATAAATGCAGTGCCGCCCGCAGACGCAGGTGCACAGGCGCAAAAGGAGAAGCCGAAGAGGACGGCAAAAAGGAAGCCGGCAGCGAAGAAGGCAAAAATCGCGGCGAGGACGATTCTGGTAAAGAGCAAAAGGAAGGAGGCGATAGCGCGTGCATCGGTCCGCGGCGGCAGCGGGGTTATACGGATCAATGGTAGCCTAATTGATAACTTCCAGCCGGAAGGGCTCCGGAGGTTCGTGCTGGAGCCGGTCTTTGTGTCCGGGGCAACTCAGGCTGCGGCAAAGGCAGTTGACATACGTGTAAACCTCTCGGGGGGAGGAATGGTCGCCAGGGCCGAGGCCGCAAGAAGTGCAATCGCCAAGGCGCTGGCAAATTTCTCTGACAACGACATAATAAGGAGGGAGTACCTGCAACACGACAGGAGCATGCTAAAGGACGACTCGCGGAGAGTCGAACCAAAGAAGTACAAGGGACCAAAAGCAAGGGCAAGATTCCAGACCTCTTACAGATAATGGTGATATGAATGATGATGCCGGTAAGGTGTTTCACGTGCGGTGCCGTAGTCGCCGACAAGTGGGATGCGTACGACAAGCGCGTGAACAAGGACCATGAGGATGCGGGCAAGGTGCTCGACGACCTCGGTGTCAAGAGGTACTGCTGCAGGCGCATGTTCGTAAGCAACATAGAACTCATAGACGAGTTCATGAGTGTCGGGCGCAAGGCAGACCCAGGCAGCAATAAAAGCTGAGGTTTAATATTATTGCGCTTCATGATATATGGCAGGGGCCGTCTGCTAGCCTGGTAGGCTTCCAGCTTGGGGTGCTGGCGACCCGAGTAAAAAATTTCGGGAATTCAAAAGGCACAACTGAAAATCTCGGCGGCCCCGTAGGTGTTTAACATGGAAGAATTGTTGGTAAACAGGAACGAGTACCTCGAAGAGGGAATACACATAGCCACGAAGATAAAGGCGCAGGGCATGGCGCGCTTCGTATACAAGGTAAGGGAGGACGGCTTGTACCTGCTCGACGTGGCAGTCATAGACGAGCGCATACGGACTGCATCGAGGATGATGGCGAGGTATGACCCATCAAAGATAGTTGTAACTGCGTCAAGGACATATGCGATATTCGCAGCGCAGAAGTTTGCCGATATGATAGGCGCCAGATTCATAAAGGGGAGGGTCAACCCGGGCGTATTCACAAATCCGAATAGGGACGATTTCATAGAGCCGCGGCTGCTCTTCATAAGTGACTCGCGGAATGAGAAGCAGGCTGTCAACGAAGCCAGCAAGACTGGAATTCCGATAGTGGCACTTAGCGACACGGACAACAGCACCAAGTTCATAGACCTAATAGTGCCGGTAAACAATCGCGGTAGGAGGTCTCTCGCTTTCGCGTATTATCTTCTGACCAGGGAGGTCATGAAGGAGAAGGGCCAAATAAAGAGCAACGATGAATTCCCGTATAAGGTGGACGACTTCGAAGCCACCTTGGAGCAGGAGAAGTGAGATTCGGCGTACCCGCATTAGAGTTGCGCGGCGAAGCTGATCGGAAGTGGCGTGATTGCCTTTGCGGCGGGGTCCTTGGCAGGCACAGAGCCGGCAGTTCTGCAGGCCGGGTTATATGGTCTAAGCGTTCTGTAGGAATGGCACAAACTATATAAACATTGGCGGAGATACCGTACCGGTGTCTATATGAAAACGGATACGGATACTTCTATTAGTGCCCATACATACCTGATATTTTCTATTGTTGCGGTTTTGGTTTTGGGCGCGTGCCTGGTTTTCTCAGTCCTGATCATTTACTCGAGCCGTGGTGTTGGGGGAGGGCTCGAATCCGCGAAAAGTTATGTAATGGTCTCTGCAACCGGGTCGGTACAGGGGATCCCCGACGAGGAGGTCGTATACATTAACGTAAACGCAACCGGAGCAACGACCACTGCAGCAGTAGATGCGTTGTCCTCGACGATGGCAAGCCTCAACGGGACCATTTACAATTACACCGGCAACATGAGCCTCGCAAAGACTACCTCCTTCTCAGTTTACAAAGTCTACAATAAATCATACTACATGGCATACGAATTACTGTCTGTAACGCTGCCGAATGCAAACTCTACCAGCAATTTCCTTGGTGCAGTAACCAGGGTGCCGAATGTTTACGTGAACAATGTACAGGCCTTGTTCTCTGTAGGAAAGTTAAACAGCATGAGGGAGATGGCACTGCATAATGCGATAATGAACGCAACGCTCCAGGCCCAGGCAGTAGCGGGCGGGGCGCCTGTATATATTGGCAACATCACAATCAACAACTACGGCCCGTACTATTCGTATTTCGGCGATGGGATAGGAAGCTCGTCGGGGTATAAAAGTCCGGTCGTATATACGGGAACCGACTCGGTCACTGCCAGCATAACGACCACATTCCAGTATGGTTGACTGCAATATGCTGCTTGCGGCGCGCGCCGGGAGGCAATTGCACTCACTTGGTCAGCACTTTGCAGCCGTCTTTCTCCACTAGCATCATGGCCTCGGCCTGGGCAACTGTGCCTCCGGCCTGCTCTACAAGGACAGGATGGAGCTCAAGCGCTCCGGCCCTTACAAGCTCCTGTATTCCCGAATAAAGCGAGAAACGTGACGGCACCACGGGAGAGAGCCAACGCGCAGCGAACGGGCTATCGGCGTATTTCTCCTTCACCTCATTCAGGATTGCGCGCGCATTCTGCTGGCGCACCGCCGCATCGTTGGCATAGCTGAATATCTCGCAGTCGTCGCCATCGCGCACCAGGCCTGTGCCGTCCGTCGCAAACGGCTCCATCGCGATCACCATACCCTCCTCGAGCACGTCAGTGCTGCCATCATCATGATTTGGTATGAAAAAACCTGCATGCAGATTTCTGCGCTCCACCAGGTGGCCGCCCAGGTTCCGTATGGGCTTGAACCCCGCGGACTCTATCTCCTTTGCAATCACCCCACCAAGCTCTCCGGTGGATATGCCCGGCTTTGCTGCGCTTATCGCGCTCTCGAGTGCGCGCTCAACTGCCTCAACCAGCTTCCCATATCTTCCCGACAGGTCTACCGTCAATGCGCAGTCACCGTACAACCCGTCCTTTGCGGCCCCGAAGTCAACCTTCACAACATCGCCAGCCCCGAAGCTGCGGTCATCCTCAAATGATGGCGTGCTGTGCGCGGCCTGGCTCCCTATCGAAAGGTTGAGCGGAAACGCAAACCCGAAGCCGCTTTCCCTGACAAAGCCCTCCACGGCCTGCGCTACATCAAGTATCCGCGCGCCTGGCTTTATCAGCGACTTTGCCTTTGCTATCGCAGCGTATGATACCTTTCCAACCTCTTCCAAAATCCTTAGCTCGTCTTCCTTCATTTCCATCCGATCACTTACAGCTTTTTCTGCGAGCCCAAATTCTTCAGCTGCTCCTCGCTGAAGTTCAGCTCTTTGAGTATGCGCATGACGGCAGGCAGCACCTGGTGGTTTATGTAATAGTCCGCATCATAATCATCGGCGAACTCCTCGAGCTCCGCCTTGTCAGATATGCTGCTCCCGTGGCTTGTTATCACGTAGCTTATAACTGCGTATTCCAGTTCAGCCTTCTTCTTCTGCCCGCGCTCCACCGCCTTCTTCGCAGCGGAGAGCTCCGGCGACTTCGAATCGTAGTTGTCAATTCCCTTGCGAAGCTGCGTGCGTATCGTGAGATCCTTTAGCGGCACGCTCCCTGCGCGCAGGCCGTGCACCACACTGCGCACAATATCTGCGGCCTTCTCTGCATTGCCGTCCTTGAGTATTGTTTCGAGCACCGCGCGTTGCGTGTCGCGCGCTATCTTGGACCAGTCGCGCCTCACTAGTTCGAAGCCGCGGATTTTTATCCTGCCGGTCTTCGTCAGCATCGCATACTTCTTCTTCGCTCCGGAAGCCTTGTCCCCGCTCACCTTTTTGCCGACAAACACGCCCCTGACGTAGAAGTCCTCGACCTCAAGTTCCATCATGCCCGGAAGCTTGGAATTTACGTTGCGCATCAGCGTGAGCGCGCTCTCTTCGCTCTTGTCTCCCAGGAGCAGGACAAGCGAATCGGTATCACCATAGATTACCTTAAGGCCCTCGGCTTCGGCCTCAGCTATGGCCTTATGTATGTAATCGCGCCCGTATGCAGTTATGCTCGCGGCGCAGTCCCTAGAATACCATCGTGATCTTGCGTAGCCCAGGTACCCAAAAAATGAATTGGCCACAATCTTGAGCGCCTGCGAGCGCGACCCGAGGAAGATGTCTTCCGGATTTTTCTTGTAAAGTTTCTTAACCTCCTTCCTCTGGTCTATCAACTGCTGCAGTATCATCGGAGTTATGCTTCTGCGCACCTTTCCAAATCGTACGCCTATCGGCGATTCAAAGTAATCGCCGCAATCCGCACAAATGTTAGACGGGTCTATGTTGTGTGCAACTATTATGGAGGGGTACAGGCCCCTGAAATCTAGTATCGCGAGGTTTTCGTAGATTCCGGGATCTGGGGTCTTTACATACGCCCCCTCTATCGGATTGAGCATCCTTGCCTTTATCTCTGATTCGCTTGGTTTGTTTGGTATGAACTCGCCGCACTTAGTGGCATAGCGCATGAGCATATATTCGCATAGCTGCCCGGTGGTAGACACGGAAGTATCCCCAAGTACGTCGCCAGTTGTCCTGGAAAGCTCAATCATTATAGGTATGAACGTGTCATAGACTTTCTGCAGTGCCAGCGAATCCGTAAGGTTGTATTCTGCGAGCGTGCGCAGCTGCTCCGGGGAGCCGTCCCACATCTCGTATATCTTTCCCTTTTCCACGGTGAGTTTTGCTTCCGGGCTTATCGCATCGTAGACATTCTTTAACGTATAACTGTTCAGCTTGAGGAGATGCTCGGCACTGCCCACAAGTGCAACGAACTTCACAACCAGATACGTGTCGACGTGTACCCTTCCGCCGATCCGCACTTTGTCCACGAGGCCGTGCCGCTCTATGCGGGTCTCGCCTCCGCCGCGGCTCAGGTTGAAATCCACCTTAAGTGTGGCAGCGCGCTCCTGCAGGTATTTAATGTCGAAATTTGCGGAGTTATATCCTGTAATCACATCTATGTCAAACTCGTTTATGAGATCAATGAACCTCGAGAATAGTGCCTTCTCGTCGGGTACGAACTCTACGAAGGGCAGGTCTATCTCCTTAAAGGTAATCACACCGCTCCCGGATTTTCCATTCGACCTGTAAGAATAGCTCAGCATTATCACAGGATCCTTGTCTGGGCGGGAGATTCCAAGCGGGTTATATGTCTCTATATCAAAGCAGAACAGGTTTAGATTGAGCGGTGCGGGCCTTTCGGTTTTCTCAAGGGAGGCAAGCTCCAAAAACCCGGCTTCGCTGCGAATCGCATTTACGAGGTATGTATCGAATGGGATTACCCCCATATCAAGCGCATACCTTCTTGAAAATGGTATATCATATTCAAAACATTCTCCGTAATTTGACAGGTGGGCGGCAAGCTTTGGTATGTCTGAAGGCGCATCCGTATAGACCTTGAGTGCGGCTCTCTTCTTCCCGAAGAGCTCCCGCACAACCTCTTCTGCGCTAACTGGGCGGATAACCCTTCCGGAATCCGCGACAGCCATGTCCAGCACATCCACCCTGGACCTGTTGCCGCGCGGGACAAAATAAAGGTATGGCTTAAACCGATGGTCGAGTATCTCATAGGATTTTCCGTCTTCCCCTTTTGCGGTTATCCTTATCGCCGGTGAACCGCCCCTTACGATGTAATCTATGTCAAGTATGCTACAGGCTATCTCAAATTCCTCTTGGGCGGCATCAGTTCCAGAAATAGCTTCCCCCATGATAGAGTTTTGGCGCAAGCGTTATTATATTTTGCCGAAACTTCCCTACCGCAAACGCGATTCCCGTGTGGCTTTGCTTCACGGGGAGGCGCTTAGGTTTGTCAGGCGCAGGGTCCGGCTCGAAAGGTAGTCCTGACTAAATACCATTAGGAATATCCCGGTTTTATTATTGACGAGCGGCAGCGTATAGTTTATGAGGTACAATCTTGAGGACATCGGGGCAAGCCGTGGCAAGGTGCTTCCCAGCACATATCCTTCCTGGTCCGGGCTGCGGCTCACAACATAGAACGTGAGCGTTTCGTTGGTCTTGGAATTGCTTGAGAGGTTCACCAGAAGGCCGCTGAGTGAATAGTGCCCGGGGTAATAGGGTGACGGGTAAAGCACAGGATATATCCTGGTTATTGAGAACTTGCTTTCGGCAACATAGCCATTGTGTGAGTAGGCCATTAAGGCAATCAGGGCGAGCAGAAGCGCAGCGGCAAGCGCAATGTTCCCATACGAGGTTTGGGCCCTGACTTCTGCACTGCCTGCGGGACCGGTATCTTTGCGACCTTCGTACAGCGTGAGCAACAGCAACGGCACGAATGGCATCGCATATACCGTTATGTTCCGCCAGCTCAGAAAAAAGATAAACATAGGAACCAATGCAAGGAGATAACGGTGCTTCTCTACGTCGGAATAAAAAACGTAAAGCAGGAAGAAATAGACAGAAAGTGACAGTACACTGATGTACCACGGCGGGACAGCATAGAAGGCGGCGAAGAACTGGGTAGCGTTTATGCCGTAGGGAGGGAGTTTGCCAAGCAAGAGTATCTCAAATATGTTCTTTGTAAATGCGCCAGGTGAAAGCACGAAGAAGTACGCATTTACCATACCGAACAGCAATATAGATGCAAGTACCTGTACGCCCGCGGCGCGAAGGCCGTTTTTGCGGGACGTAAGCACATAGAAGAACGGAAGCACAAACCATGCAAGCGGCGTTACACTTGCGGCGAGGCCGAGCAGCGCGCCCGAAGCGAAAGGCCTGCGGCGCACGACATATGCAAAGAAGGCGAATATGGAGATTGCCAGATAGGTATTGGAAACACTCACGAGCGAATAGGTCACCATAAACCAGACGAATATTGGCAGTAGAATCCGCCGGGACGGACCCACATACACGTATATCACCAGGGACGCGAGCGCGGCGAAGAATATCAGTATCCATATAAAGACAAAAAATGATTTGGCGCCAAGCATGAGCATCGGGACATATGCAAGAAAACTCAGTGCTGGATAATCGTAAGTAAGTTCGAATGTCCCATTCAGCATTACTGTAGGAGATATGTGATATTGCTGCAGGATCGGGCCCATGCTTACAGCATATGGGTTAGAGCCGTGGAGGAAAAGCCATGCCGAATAGTAATTAAACGCCAGTTCATCAACTCCGTTCCAGGAAAGATTGGTGGGCAGGTACATCACCAGATACGCTGCGGTTGAGATCAGTATCGCAAATCCCAAGATGGCCAGCCCGAGGCGGGCCGTGCAGCGGGGCGTTCCCGTCCTGACCTTGCCGAATAGGTAAAGCAACCCTACCGAAATCGCAGAGGCCGTAGGCACTAGCAGAAATGCTGCCGAATAGGGGAAAATGACCGGCAGGGGAATTCTTAAGAATGCAATCTCGTAGACGGATATAATGAGCACTATTGCTGCGAGGAAGGCAAGCAGGACCTTCTGCCTGGTTCTGCCGGGGTACGATGAAACAATAAAGGAGAGTGCACTAATTGCGGCAAGCAGAAGAAGCTGGAACATTGCAGCCTGCGAGAAATATTGCTGTCCCGTATATAGTAAATATGCGGCCGCGAGCGAGATGATTCCGAGGGAAATTGCAAATTCCTTAAACATTACAGCACCAGCATGCAACAAACCTTGGCCGTCCAAATCGGCAATGGGGGTTTATAATATAGAGGGGATAGATCAGGTGAATTTTGATACGGTCATACTGTCAAAACGGAAGGAGGGGATGTTGTCGTAGAAGTGGAGGTGGAGGTGGTGGAGACAGAACTGAAGTTCGCAGTTACAGTGCCGTTGGTCGACAGCGTAGCCGTCGTGTTCTGCTGCTGCGCGGCTATCACGATATTCGATGCGGACCAGCTCGCAAATGCGTAATGCGACGGGGGCTGGGCGTATATGCCATAATTGCCAGACAGAAGAAGCAGTGTTGTGTTGTTCACATAGGGAACCCCGTTGACCGCTATCTTTGCGGTTGCCGGATTCGTAAGGAGCCGAAGCGCGTAAAGCGTAGCCTGCTTGCTGAATGTCTGCTGCGAACTGCCTGTTGACCGGTATACTGAATTATCGCAGGATGCAATTGTTCCGCCGGGGCATATCTTATAATTTAGGGCAAACGCCGCGGAGGTCTGCGATGCGATTGCGGGCACATAGGAACCGCCAACATATGCTGTGCACATTACCGTCGCACCGATTGGGGCAAACTGCGGCGTGCAGTTCCCAACCCAATTCGCAGTGCCCTGCACACCGACATCTGTGGTTGTGGCGTTAAAGGCATTTGCTGGGAAGTAAACAGCCACGCCCAGCTGGTTTGTAAACTGCACCATATACACAAGGCTGCCAGAAGAGCCGTATTGCGCAAGCTGTGTGCCTGTGCACGGGAAGGACGGCTGTAGATTGCACGACGACTGTGAATAGTAGGACGGGGGCCTAGAAAATGCAGTCACGAACACAATCGCAACGAACATCGATATTATTAGGAATGCCCACGAGTACGTCATCAGGAATTCAAGCGCCGACTGCGTCTTTTTGTATTTCTGCATCCGTGCACCGAAAGCAATATAGTTATCTGCAAAGGAAAATTTATATGCCTTTAAGAAAGAGCTTTTTGGCAATGCTGAAACTTACCCGAATAGAGCACAGCATAATGCTCGTTGTAGCAGTGGCAGCGAGCGAACTTATTGCAGGCGGTGGTTCGCTGCCGGGGCTATTTGTGCTGCTGATGAGCTTCGCAACGCCGGTGCTCGTGAGCATGGGCTCCTTTGCGATAAACGATTACTTCGACGTTGAAGTCGACAGGGCGAACGGCAAAGGAGATAGGCCGCTCGTCTCAAAGCAGATAAGTATGCGGGGCGCACTTGCGGTCGCACTTGGCTCGTTTGTGGTTGGCGTGCTCGCTAGCCTTTTCATAAACATGTATGCATTTGCCATTGCGCTGATCTTCGCGATGCTGGCCATGCTCTATAGCTACAGGCTCAAGGAAATGCTCCTGCTTGGCAACGCCTACGTAGCATTCTCAATGGCAATACCGTTCATCTACGGGAACTATGTGGTGGCCGGCACAATAAGCCCGGTCATTGCCGTCCTTTCCGCGACTGTCCTTGCAAGCGGCTTCGCACGTGAGATTCACGGAACGATACGGGACTACGATGGCGACAGGAAGGTAAGGAACGTGAAGAGCCTGCCGCATTATGCGGGCATGCTAGGTGCGGCAGCCATTGCGGCGCTTTTCTACGCTGCCGCCGTAGCACTCAGCGTTATCCTCTTTTTCCTTGCACCGCCATTCAGGGGCAACCTGTTCTACATTTCGGCGATTGCAGTGGTGGACGCATTGCTGGCATACGTGAGCGCGGCTTATTTCAAACGCCGCGGCAGGAGCAGAATGTTCAAGACCACGAGGGACTTGAGCCTTGCCGCCATGGGGCTTGCGCTCCTAATATATCTGATTGCCGCAATCGCATAGGTTTGTGGATCACACATACCTGGCGAGCGCCGTTATGCCAAAGTCCTTGAGCCGCTCCCTCCCATTTAGCTGCACAAGCTCTATCATAAAGGCGAATGAGAGTATGCTTCCGCCGAGCTGGCTTATCAGCTCTGCCGATGCGCCGGAGGTGCCGCCCGTAGCAAGCAAATCGTCGACCACAACCACCCTGTCCCCGGGGCTTATCGCATCGCGGTGCATCTCCATAGTCTCTTTCCCGTACTCGAGGGTATAGTCCACGCTTATCTTATCATATGGGAGCTTCCCTTTTTTGCGTATTGGCACAAAGCCGAGGCCAAGCTTGTAGGATAGGGCGGAGCCTATTATAAAGCCGCGCGACTCTATCCCGACTATCGAATCCGCGCCCTCGGGCATGCGCTCCGCGAGTGCGTCAATGGTCTTGCGGAAGGCGGAGGCGTCTGCCAGCAGCGGGGTTATGTCCTTGAAGGTTATCCCCCGCTTGGGATAATCGGGTACGTCGCGCACCTTGCTTTTTATCAGCTGTTCGATCTCGTCGTTATCCATGCAATCACTCAGCTGCACTCGCTGTAGCCGCACTTCGCACAGGTAAAGCAGCCCTCAGCAGCGAAGAGGCGGCTTCCGCAGACTGGGCATTCCTTTTCCTTGCCTGGCGAAAACACGTACGTGTTTGCCGCATCCCTTATGGCAGATACCGTCGACGCCTCTTCCGTCTTCACCTCATGGGCAGCCTTTGCTTCCAAGAGCCGGAGATTTGCTTGCTTGTCGACTGCTTGAAGGACCTGCACGCTCTTGCTGCTGTCCCTATAAACGGTTATGCCCTTGCAGCCGAGCCTGTACGCATCAAGGTACGCACCCTCTATATCCTGGAGTGTCGCGTAGCTCGGGAAATTTATCGTCTTGGATACGGCATTGTCCGTATATTTCTGGAATGCGGCCTGCATTTTGACGTGCCAGGACGGCGCTATGTCATACGCAGTCACGAAGAGCTTGCGAATCTGCGGTGGAATCTCCTCGACATCCTGTATCGAGACACGCCCGGCGAGCTTCTTCATGAGTTCTTCCGAATAGAATCCATTCTCGAGCGCCTGCCGCTCGAATTCCGGATTCATCTCTATCAGGTTCGAGCCGAGTGACTCCTTGACGTTCCGCATGTACACAACGGAAAAAATCGGCTCTATGCCCTGCGAAGCCCCTCCCGCGATTATGCTGGTTGTGCCAGTTGGCGCTATTGTCGTGACGGTCGAGTTCCGAAGCGGCTTGTAGCCAAGCTTGTACCAGATGCTGTCGTTGAACTCTGGGAACGGGCCTTTCTCTACGGCGAGCTCGGTGCTCATCTGGCGCCCCTCCCGGCTTATAAAGCCCATGACACGCTCTGCGAGCATTATCGCCTCTGTGCTGTCATACCTCACGCCGAGCTTTATCAACATGTCCGCCCAGCCCATGATGCCAAGGCCAATCCTCCGCACAGCCTTTGAGATATTGCTTATCTGGGGTATGGGATACTTGTTCGCGTCTATGACGTTGTCGAGGAACCTGACACCCAGTCTTGCGGTCTCGCGCAGCTTCTCCCAGTCAACTTCATAATGGTCATCCGTCTTCTTCACCATCCTTGACAAGTTTATCGCACCGAGGTTGCACGAGTCATACGGATAAAGCGGCTGTTCGCCGCAATTGTGCACCACAATCCCGTTCGCTATAAACGAATGCGTCACGGGCTCGGTAAGATCGTACACCGCCTCGCTGCCCAGCTCGTCGATTGCCTCTACAGCAGCCAGGAAATGCTCTGGGTACTGGCTTTGGGCATATCCACGTATTGCCTCAGCCGCCTTTCCATTCTTGCATTCGGAGAGGAAACCTACATTGCCGTTGAACGCCAGGGTGTTGCTGCCCTCTATGGATAGCTCATGGAGCACCTCAACACCGTACTGCTTGGACGCCTTGCTTGGTCCGGGCAGTGCCTTTGTATGCACCCCTTTCCAGTTCCTGCGGATTTTGCCGAGCACGCCGAAGTTAAGAAGCAGTAGCTGGACTTTTGACAGCAGCTGCTCGCTTGTTGAGGCCAGCCTTATTGTGCACTCCGCCCCGTCAGCCACGCACATCATTCCATCGGCTTCGAATAGGCTCTGCAGGAAGCCTCTTTGCAGCTCTTCTGAGCCGCTAAAGACCCTGTCCAGTACAGCCAGCTTATCCTCGGCCGGGCCCCGCTCAACCGCGTGCTCCCCCAATCTTTCCGATGCTATCGTCTTGAGCCTGTGCACCTGGATTGTGGCAACACCGGCCGAATTCGGACGGCTTCCAGGCCCGGAAGACCAAATTATCGGGTTCGCGTCGCTATTGGACCGCAGGTCGGGTGCCATGCTGTTATAGAGGGGGAGCG
Organism: Microcaldota archaeon; assembly: GCA_964592765.1. Taxonomy (GTDB): domain Archaea; phylum Micrarchaeota; class Micrarchaeia; order Micrarchaeales; family Micrarchaeaceae; genus A-MIC-10. Next base: position 65,161 of record CAZQGC010000003.1, on the reverse strand, counting down.
CTGCCATTTCATCCGCACCGGCGGGATTTATGTGCTGGCTGCCAACCATCTGACCGAGAATGCGGCCTTCCGCGGCGCTGCCCTCCTTCCCGAAAGCCCCGGCAGCATTTGCAATCCTTATAAGCTCTCCCTTCTGGAGGGATGCAGCTTCAACCCAGCCCCGCGCCGCACTGTATACTTTGTGGTCCCTTGTCAGCTTTATCTCGAATCCCTCTCGGGTTGAGAGCCTTACCACCTGCTTCATCCCAGTCATCACCACTGGCGACGACACCTGCATGCAATCTGCCCCGAACCTTCTATCCACGAGTACCGTGTTTGGGATGCCCGTGGCTGCGAGCGTCTCTGCCCGGCGCATTCCGTATGCTGTGCTTATGAGTGTATCGCCGGTTACACAGGGATTTGTCGACTCTATCGGCCCGTACTTTGGAACCGGGTTCGAGTATGTCGAGTTCATCCTGTCGATGAACACAATGCCGGGATCGCCAGTCTTCCACGCCATCGTTATTATGAGGTTCCAGACCGCCCTTGAATTCAGCTTGCCAACCGCCTTGCCTGTCCTCGGGTTTATAAGATCGTACTCGCGGTCGTTCTGCAGGGCCTTCATAAAAGAATCAGTCATCGCCACGGATATGTTGAAGTTGCGCAGGGTGCCCTCGGTCTCCTTCGCCATTATGAAGTTCAATATGTCCGGGTGGTGGATGCTCAATATGCCCATGTTCGCGCCGCGGCGTTTGCCTCCCTGTTTTATTTGATCCGTTGCGGTGTCAAATATCTTCATGAACGAGAGTGGGCCGGACGATACGCCGCTCGTGCCGTGCACGATATCGTTTGCCGGCCTTAACTTGGAGAACGCAAAACCGGTCCCGCCGCCGCTCTTGTGCACCAGCGCCGCGTACTTGAGCGCGTCGAATATCTCCTCTATCGAATCACCGACGGGAAGCACGAAACAGGCGCTCAGCTGCCCGAGCGGAGTGCCGGCATTCATGAGTGTGGGGCTGTTAGGCATGAAGTCGAACGATACCAACGCGTCGTAGAACCGCTTGGCCAGCTCGTCAACCTCCTTATCACTCTTACCATACGCCTTTTCGGCGCTGGCTATTACATACGCAACCCTGTTGAAAAGCTGTTTGGGGGTTTCGGTTATCTTTATGCCGTCCGACTTCAGGAGGTACCTGGCCGCCAGCACGATAAGCGTATTTATTGGGAGCTTTAGATCGTCATCTGGTATCCCGATCGACGCCCTGAGCGCGCGTATCTCCGCGCGCTTGTTCCTGTAGAGTATGTATGCCTTCGCCACGTTCGAGTCCGCCTCCATGAGCACGGCCTCGACCAGGTTCTGTATCTCCTCAACATCTACCGATTCGGTGCGCAGGCCGGAAGCACGCCGCACCACTTCCTTCGCAACTGACTTTGCCGATACAAGGCGGTCGGCATCGGACTTCTCGGGATACACATTCGCATAAGCCTTGAAGACTGCGGATGCTATTTTCTCCTCGTCAAAATCTACTTTCGCCCCGTTTCTTTTTATGACAGAACTGGCCATTTGATCCCCCAGAATAGAATGAGGGGGCAAGCTTTATAAAGCAGGTCCGGGCGGATATTTATTTTTGTAACCCACCTATTTGAGATATTTAAGCGGTTGCATTCTGCTCCTCGAATTCTTCCCCGTACTCTATCATCCTATCGAATTCGGCCCAGGCACGCTTGTACTCGCCGTGCTGGCTGCCCTCGACATTGTAGTAAAGCCAGCGCTCGAATTTGGATTCTTGGAGGCCGCGCTGCGACACTTCCGTTATGTCTGATACCGCAATCTCCTTCCACTTGCGTTCCTTTGCCTCGAGGTATTCGCGATGGATTTCTGGCGTGTTGAATTGGGCTGATCCATTGTTCTCCAGCTCACGGCAGGTCTTCCACGAGCGTGCTGACGAGAATGATGCAATGAGCACTGCTATATTGTGTATCAGCCTATCCTGGCTGTCATATTCCGCGCTGTCCTTCATGGACAGCACGCGAATCTCCTCGCGTAGCCTGTCGTACTTCGTGAGATTATGCTTAAGTGGCATAGAACAACCGCGCCCTCTTACATAGAAAGCTGCTTACACCCAGTATAGTATTAGATGCAATAAGAATTTATATATTCAGTTCTTATCTTCTATTGGATGAGCACATGGCGCTTTTCAACATATTCGGCAAACGGGATGTGAGCAAGGACATCGGGAAGAGATCCCCGTTCATGGTTGCCACAGAATGGATGCCGTACAAGCTTTATGCGGGCAAGAAGAGCTCTTCCAATCTTTCCATAAAGGTTAGGAACCTGACAAAGGAGGTGCTGCTCACCTCGCTGGTCGTGGAGCTTCCGCCAAAGCTCGGCTTTGATGGAATGGGCCTCTCTAAGGAAAGAGAAATCCGCCTCGGCGAGATTGCACCCGGAGAGGAGAAGGAGGCCGGGATCGGGGTGTACAACGGGCTAGATGCGGACAGTGGGGAATACACGCTAATGCTTACGGCAATTGCACACTACAGGGACTACGGGCACGTCATAAATGCGGTAAGGAAGCGCGTTGACGTGGAAGTCGTCTAACTCACAGTATCCTTGCCTTCCTGCGGATCCTTCTGCGGTCGGGGCAGAGGCGCACTGACTGCTGTGTATACGGCACTCAATGATTCTGCAAGCGCTGCGCCTTTCTCGGTCAGTCTTATCGATTTTGAGCGCCCGTGCTTTTCGCTGGTGACAAGGCCTAGGCGCTCGCACGCGAGCAGGAAATTGCACGTGTGGACGTATGTGGTCCCGGAGGACTTGGCAAGGCTCGATATATACCATCCCTGCGACTGGTCCCTCAACAGCAGGAGGACCTTCGCCTGTTTCTCCTTGAGCAGTGGCATCTCGGACATCCAAGCACATAGACATATGTGGAAAAAGAATCTTAAAACGCGCGGGCAGAGCATTGTAGACCGCTACACCGAGAGGAGGGGAAAGGATATAATTAACTTGCGATTAAATAAATTCATACGGAAACCGGTGAGCGAATGGTAAAATTCATAATAGCAAAGGACCTTATTGGGAAGAAGGTTGTGAGCACAAGCGGGTATGACATTGGGAAGCTTATAGACGCAGACATAAGCCAGGTGACTGGAAAGGTTAATTATGTACTTATAGAGCCGAGTGCCGACAGCGCATTGGCAAAGAAGCTCAGCTCTGGGGAGGGGGCACTAAAAGTCTCATATGGCGCAGTCACTGCCGTCGCGGACTACGTGATGGTAGACACTAGAAACATGTAATGTTTCTGGTGATTTGATAATAATATGCGGCGGCGACGAGGCCGGCAGGGGTGCGTTTATAGGCCCGCTGGTGGTTGCCCTCGTTTCTGTCAAAACAAGCCTTGTCCACAAGTTCCCTGAAATAGGAGTAAGGGACTCGAAAATGCTCTCCAAGAAAAAGAGGGAGCAGCTCTATTTTTCTATACTAGACATTGCAGAGGACGTCAAGGTGGGCAGAATCTCCCCTGCTGAGATAAATGAGGCCATGAAGGGCGGAATTTCAATAAATGACCTGGAGGCGAAGCATTTTGCACGGCTCTTCGATGAGATTAAGGTGCCGATAAACCAGCTTTATCTTGACTCCCCTGATGTGATAGAAGCCCGCTTCGGGCTCCGGATAAACGCGCTGAGCGCAAAGCCGACAAAGGTCATTGGAACAAAGCAGCAGGCGAAGGGAAGCAAGGGCGCCAACTATACCAAGATAGTCGCAGAGCATAAGGCAGACTCTAAGTACCCGGTAGTATCGGCCGCCAGCATAATAGCCAAGATAGAAAGGGACAGGGAGATGGACAGGCTTGCAAAGGAGCTGGGACTTGACCTGGGATCCGGATATCCGTCGGATTCGAAGGCGATAGATGCGGTGAAAAACAACATACGGGATCAGGAGCTGAAGGATTACATACGGGCATACTGGAAGACGGTTAACAATATAAAACAGACCAGGCTGCCAGAATATTCCTGATCTGGTGCGCCAATTTTTAACCTTTGCTTGGTAGTATAGTATTGGGCATGTGGCGCAACTTGGATAGCGCATCGGGCTTCGGACCCGGCGGTTGCGGGTTCAAATCCCGCCATGCCCGAATCCGCTCAGGATTTCTGCTTTTCGGGCTTCTTGGAGACGACCATAGATGACTTCCCCTTTTTGAAGGAATCGTTTGATATCCATACGCCGCTTGAAACCCACTCGCTTTTCACGAATGTATCTCCCACAATGACGGCTTCGCCAAATGCCCAGGCGTGCCCGCATAATTTCGCATTGCCGCTTATCTTGGCGTTGCCAGACACCCTTGCGTCATCGTAAATTTCAGCATTGCCAGATATGGAGGCATTGCCGGATATTCGTGCAGTGCCGAACACGCGGCAACTGCCGTACATCGATGAATTTCCAGATGCGAGCGCGTCCTGGAAGAGCTCTGCATTATCAGAAAGCCGGGCATTCTCCGAAACGCGCGAATTCTGGGCGGCGGCGGCTCCGATATCTATCCAGCAATTTCCCTCATGCGACAAGTTGCTCTCGCTGGATACAAAACCGCCGACAGTGCCGCGCTTGACATCTCCAAAATCACGCACGGCAATTATGTGGTACAATACATTATTCCTTACGGGGGCCGGATTTTTGGTATCGAGCACATATTTCCTATTCTTTGTCACCGCAACACATTCAGGGTAAGGAATAGCAGATATTTATAGTTTATAGGTTCCCCGGCCAATGGATTTTACGGTTTGGGCCGACCGCAACATTAATATCCCGGCAGGGTAAATAAAGCTTGGCATTGCATGGATAAACGGAAGCTCAGGATAGGCTGGTTTTCCTTTACGTGTAGCGAAGACAGCACAATGGTGTGGATAGAGTTAATGAACGAGCACTTTTTCGAGTGGAAAAGCCTGCTCGACATAAGGCATGCGCGCGTCCTGAAGGACAAGAATGACATGGATGGTCTCGATATCGCGTTCGTGGAAGGCGCGATAACCACAGACGCCGATGCGGAGAAACTTGCCGAAATACGCAGCAACTGCAAGAAATTGGTGGCCGTCGGGTCCTGTGCAATAAACGGGATGCCGGCCGCACAGCGTAATGCCTTCGGCCCCGAATTGAAGGAGGAGATTGCCTTCTTGGTAGACCGCTTCAAGCAGTCTGATAGGGTGAGGAAAGTCAGTGAGATTGTCAAGGTAGACGACGAGATAGAGGGATGCCCGATGGAGGAGCATCTTTTCATGGAGCGCCTCTCGAGGTATATTGACGAGTTCGGTGTTGCGCATGCATCGGGCTGAAGACATATCCGGCAGCGGCTGCGACATACACATAGATGGCATCTCAAAGACGGAAGGCCATAGTAGCCTTGACATCAAGATGAACGGCAGCAGGGTGGAAAACGTCAGGCTCCAGATTACAGAGAGCAAGAGATTTTACACGCAGGCAATCCGCGGAAAGGCAGCAATCTCGCTTCCGCTCGCAACTTCCAGAATATGTGGGACGTGCAGCATCGCGCATCTTTCGTGCTGTGCGGAGGCCATCGAGCGGGCAATAAATTATGAGCCTTCGGAACAGACGATTCTGCTGAGAAAACTCGCCACATACGGCATGATGATACGCGACCACGCACTGCACCTGTTCATTTTCTGCCTGCCGGACCTCTTCGGCAAGGATTCTGTAATGGAATTTGAGGGAGCAGATGAAGAGCTAATCAGAAAAGCGTTCGCGGTAAAGGCTGCGGGAAACAACATGTCGAAGGTTGTTGCCGGCCGCGCAGTACACGCGACGTTCGCCGAAGTTGGCAGGTTCTCACATGTGCCGGAAAAGGAGGACGTCAGGAACGTCGTCAGAGAGCTCTCATCCGTAAGGGATGCTGCGCTTGAATTTATAGACATATTCCACGGCAGCGCACTGAGCTTTGAGCGCGATACGGGATTTATCTCGCTCATCACAGATGATTACTCGTTCGTGCGGAACCGTTCCAGGATAGGGGCCCTACAGGAGGATGAATACTTGGAACACCTCAAGAGGGTCGTGATACCATATTCTGAGGCGGTCGGCTATAGCTTCAAGGGCTCTGAGTTCATGGTCGGCGCGCTGGCACGCATGAACCGCAACAAGAATAGCCTGCACCGGGACACGAGGCGCGACGCGGCAAAATACCTTAAGGCGTTCCCGTCGAAGAATATATTTCACAACAACCTCGCGCAGGCGATAGAGATACTGCATTGCATAGACCACTCGATTGAGCTGCTTGAATCTTCCGACTTCAAGGAGGAGGGGCATGCCCCGCTCACAATTAGGGAGGGAACCGGAATAGGGGTTCTGGAAGCGCCGCGCGGAACGCTCTATTACCTGATTTCTGTAGACAAACTAGGAAGGGCCTCTAACGGTAGCATAATCGTCCCGACACAGCAGAACCAGATAGGCATGGAAAAGGCAGTCGGAGAATATGTGGAGGCAAATGCGGGCAGGAGCCGCAGTGAGATCGTGAATGGCATAGAGATGCTCATACGCGCTTATGACCCCTGCATGAGCTGCGCGAGCCATTTCTTGAAGGTAAAGTGGCGCTGATCATATCGGAGACCTGCTTGAGGGCCATAGCCTTGCGCATGCGGAGCGGTACCCCAAATACTGTTACGCTGTCGATATAGCCCAGCTTCTTGAGGAGCTTCAGGCTGTATCCAAGATCGTAGTCGTGCATCGAATATATCTTTGGGGTATGGATAAGCCCGATATCTGTGATCAGGGATGGCTTGCGGATTCCCTCCGCTGAATCGATTATCAGAAGGTGGCGGCCCTCGTCCTCCAGATTCTCGCTAGGGTCAAATTCTACAAAATCGATTTCTGGAAACTTTTCACGGAGCTGCGGCAGAATCTGGAGCGGAATGCTGTCTATGCTTACGAGCGGATTGCCAAAGACAAGCACCCTGGGCTTTTTGGCTTTCCGCATCTAACCTACGCCCTTGGACCTTTTGCATGCATTTTCCACAAGTGTTGGCAGCATGCGCTCCGCCATCTTCTTGGTTATCCTTTCAGTTATGTAACCGAGATGCACCGCTACGAGATCGCCGTTTTTGGCGTCCTTTAGGAATAGGCTGTTATAGCTCTTTGCCCCGAGATTGGTCTCCACCAGTGCGCTGCTGCCATGCACTGCGAGCACTTCTCCCGGCCGGGACATGCATGCCAGGTAGTCAAATTCCTTGGGCTCCTCGCCATTTAGGTGATTCGCTAAGACCAAGCCATTGTGCCTGTAGAGGAAATATTCCCGAACCGCATCGGCATCGATATTTTGCAGGCCCAACCGCTTGGCCTCTATAGAGCACATCGCGGTTGCAACGACGAACTTATACTCAAACCCGTTCTTTGGCACACAGCCTGATGACACCGCCGCCATCTCTGCAGCGATATCCTGCCCGGCCACTAAGCCGCGCCTTGCCAGAAGGGCCGGAGCGCACGGCAATGCATATTTTAGGAAAAGCAGCGTCGCCCCATCGTCCTTAAACAGCATCGGCATCGGACCAACCAATTACTCCCTATGTACCTGGAATTTTGGATTTTTCGATAGGCTGCTTGTCAGCCTGCGGCCTGCGCAATAAACTGGCCATTGGTATTTCCTTCACAAGCCTGTCCTTTTCGAATGCCTCTATGAGCAGATCGACCTTGTCCTTCTTTAGATAGCCCTCCTGCTCTAACTGACCCTGAGTCACGAATTCGGCAGCGAACCGCACAGGGACCCCACCACGGAGCGCTATCTCATAATTCGAGAAGCCTCTGAGGTCCGTGCTCGAAGGTATCCCTATCTGCCTTGGAAACATGTTCGTGTATGCGCCCGCGGGTATTGTCGCGATGAACTTATCGCCAAATACCTTGAAGTCAAACTTATGTATATCACCGGCGAACGCGCCGCGGACCCCTTCTGCGACGCGCAGGGATTTCATTATCTTGTCGTCCATGAAATGGGCCATTAGCATGGTCTCTCCCTTTACCCTCGCGTAATCCACGCCGTAGTCTCCGCCGTATACCAGGCTAACCTTCTCCTGGTCAAAGTGCGGATCAACTACGTTGGCCATCGTAGTGGCCTCGTCAAGCTCCTTGCTGGTGCTCTTTTTGTTGTAGTGGTTTCCCGCCACGAGTATCAGGGATGGCCCTTCGGGATCTTTTGAGACGCCGAAGAGCGGCTCCAGGGTACGGCCAAGCAGAGCCTGCTGATCGCCCACGTTGTAGATGGGCTGCTTGTCCAGGAGGTGCGCTTTATACCTGTCCATGGCCTCGTGCTGCTCATTCTCTGTGAGCCCAAGTTCCTTAATAAACCTCTCGAATCTCGGCACGTTTCGCACATGGTCCTTCTCCGAATCCTTTTCGAAGTTGTGCATTTTGTAGTTGGAGTCTATTATGTCTCCACCAAATATGAATGCGTCCGTCTTCTTGGGTTGCAAAAGCTGCCTGCGCAGGTATGCCTTCGTGAGATCCTGCGGGGTCCAGAAACCGGATCCCGATGCGCCTATGTGTATATCAGATATTCCACCCACCCTCACCAATTTCTCTTCGTGCTGTGCGGCCCCGATGGGCATTGTCCTGTCGATGAATTCCATGAATGCCTGGCCCGCGGGATGGCTCGGCACCCTGCCTGACTGCAGCGAGTCTGCAAACTGCACCAGGGCTTCCTTTTCCTTCGGATTTATGTTCATCATTGCCAGAAACTTGTTGAATAGCATCGCATTCCATTCGGATGGCATCTTGTGCACTATCTGCAGGCGATCCTTGTCGTCCACTTCTATCGGCTCTTCATATGATACGGCCGATGCCTGCAGATGTCTGCGCATGCGCAGGGCCTTCTTGGCACCATTCCCGTTCTCTTCGTTTCTCTTAGAAAGCTCAATGAATTTCGATGCTAGTACCCTCCTCTCCTCAACCATCTCTTTCTCAGCAAAGCCGCACGCTTCATTGAATGTGTGGTATGTAAACTTGTTCTGCGGGCCGTGCAGCGTCGCCTCCCAGAATCCAGAGCTGACCACATGGCCGGCGCGTTCGTACATGCTTGTTGCAACGGTCTTTATACCCTCTTTCCACAGGGATGCCAGGTTATCCACGTCCACCAGCGGGGGCGCCATCAGCACAAAGACGCCGTGGCCCCTATCCACTAGCGGTACGGCCTCCACCTCTGCGAATGCGGCATGCCCCCCGATAAGCAGCCTTATCCTTGACCTATCCTCCTGCGGTCCGTCGCTCAGCAGCTTTTCTGCAAACTGGGTTATGTTGTTTCTGGTCTGCTTTGATGTTACCGTCGGGTTATTGGTCATCCGCATGACGAATCCGCCCGCACTTATGTCTCTATAGATGGCCTGCCTGCCGGAAATGCCATCTATAGTTACGCTAAGCGGGTATTTCCTGCCGAATGCGTTCCGTATATGCGTAAGTATTTCCTTCTCGCTTATCGCGCGCACAATCTCCTCTACATCATGCGATGCCCTGATGTTGTGCGTGAATATTTCCCCCGACTCGAGTATCTCGGATGAAGCCCTTTCTGCACCAGAGGAGGCCTTGCTTATCTTCTCGTACCCAACCTTCTTGAGCAGGTTGGCGAGGCGCTTGACCTTCTCTTCCGCTTTCTTGTATTGCTCGGGGTCCTTTTTCTCGTTGAGCTTGTCCAGATTGCGCGCCGCCGCCTTATATTCCTCTCGCATCGCCTTTATCTCGCCGAAGATTACGCTCTTGTCGTGTGTGTCGTAGAAATGGCGGTATGCATCCAGATTCTCCCATTCGTTGTTTGATCCGAACAGCTTAGCCATCTGCTTGAGGTTAAGTATCACGTGCGTGCGCATCCATTCTGCCTGAAGCTTTATGTAGAGCCCGACAATTTCACGATAATCATCCGTCTCGTCACCGTACTGGGATACCCTCTCTCTAAGATGCTCCATCTTTATGTGCAGCCTTGCGTTCTCCGGGTCGCTAGCACTTTTTTCCTCTAGCCGGTGGATGGTGTTCTGCATCTGCTTTATGACAATCTCGTTGTTTTTTATCTTTTCGACGTAGCTCTCCTTTATGTGCTGCATCATCTCGGGCTTGTGGTCATACGCATTTATCACGCGGTCGTAGTTTCTGCTGCGTGTATTCTCTATGTCCTCAGGGCCCATCACATAATGGATCTGGGTACCTGTAGTCTTTGTTTTTATGAGCTCTATTATGCGGTCAAGGCTCGGTTTCACCGAGACGACCGCATCGTCAAGGATGTTTATGCCGTTCTCTAGCACCATGAGCCTTTGTGCCCCGCCCTTGGTGGCGTAGGTAGGGATCTCCGGAAGTATCCCCCCATTGAATATGAGATGGTCTGGAAGCACGGGGGCTTCTTTGAGCATGCGGTATACCCCCCGCATTGCGGTCTCGCTAAAATACTTTGTGCCGCCGCCGATTTCTCCAATCACCCACACCGTTTTCTTGGGGTCGTATGGGGCCGCGGCGCCTTCGGCGCCCGCAGCGGATTCGGCCGCGCCAGATTCTGCCGCACCTCCCACAAAACTGCCGATAGAATTATCCCCCTCCCCATTAAAATTCTCGTCTTTAGCCAGACAATCGCCCCGATAGTTAACAATAAAATCGAGAAATATTTATATGTTGTGCAATGCATTCTGCCATCAGGTTGTATAATCCTGGGAAAGCGCGGAGGCTGGCGTTCCACTTCCAAAAAACAATGTTTAAATTCTTTTCCGCCAAAACACCAACCGTGAGGATTACATGGAAAAGATTAAAAAAGCAATGGGAACAGCACACGGCGGAGCGCATGCCATCGGAGGAAATGTAATTGACAAGATATCCGCCCTGATAATCTCGGCATTCGGGCTTGTCGCGGCATTGGCCTGGAATACGGCGATACAGGGCGTGATTTCGCTTTTCCTGAAGACCTCGAGTGCTGTAGAGGGTGCGGTAACCTACGCGGTTATAGTTACGGTGATAGCTGTCGTTGTTACGATATATATGGGTAAAGTAACAAGTAGGATAATTGGTAAAACTGAATAATCCCGTGTAATCTTCCGCAGCGTGCGCTTCTCTAGTTTTACGGACCGGGAAGCGGGCGGCGCGCAACGTGATTATTTCCTGCGCGCTTTAAAGCGCACGATACTCGAGTATGTGGCCTTATGTTGACTTGGGGCGGAGTATATTCGGCAGGATAGATATCCCTGTGAAGAATGATTGCAGTCAATCTGCCGATTCTTGCCATGGGCTCATTACCGGTTATGACTCTGGAAGATTTCTGAAGCCGGTTTCTGGACCCCATATTAAACGGGGCGCGTTTGGGGCTTTTCTTCTGCGGAATCTTTTATGTATGCCGCCTTAGTGACCAAGACAAAATCTTTTTGGGGTTGTGGGGATTTGAACCCCAATTTGCAGGTTACTTCACTATTCAAAATTCCAGATTGCAATCATCGCGTTTGCTCATCGTGCTTTCCATAAATATCTGGAGCCTGCCGCGCTGCCAAATTACGCTACAACCCCGCATTTTGCTTTTGCATTCGGAACAAGAATAATGATAGATGCAGCTATATAACCCTTTCCGGGTATGGGCAGACACGGACGGCAAACCTTATAATGTTAGAGTGACTAAATCTCAAATGCGCTTTTGGCGGTGTATGTATATGGATAAGAAACGCAGGAAGCTGCTTTTGGCAGTGCTTGTGGCCGTAATTGCAGTGGGTGCGGCAGTGGTCTTTTCAGTCAATGGGCAGGGCAACACTTACAGGAACGTGACGAAATATGACAACGTTGCGGTAAGCGGCAGTGTGCTCAGGGATCTCCGTGCTGTCGCAATGAACAGCAGCCTTGCAGATTCAATTGGAGTCGGCAGCTCTTCTGGAAACCTGCAGGGGATAACGAATGCCTCGCGGCTCATGAATGGCAGCAGGCCCGTCATACTATTCGTGTCTGGGGACTTCTGTCCGTTCTGCGCAATGGAAAGATGGGGGCTTACGATTGCCCTGATGAGGTTCGGGAACTTCACAAGCCTTCACTACATGACATCGTCCGCGCAGGATTATGCCCCTAGCACCTCCACTTTCACGTATTACAACTCTTCGTACAGCAGCAGCCTTGTAGATTTCCAGGGTGTGGAGGTAGCTACAAATACTTGGAACTATTCAATTAATACATATTCGCCGCTCATGAGCATGAACCAGCTGCAGGATGGAATATTCAAAAAATACGACAGTCGCGGCAGCACACCTTTCACCGATTTTGCAAACATTACTGTGACAGTGGGCTCGCTTTCTGACCCGAAGCTGCTCGCCGGCATGGACTGGGCAGCGATAATAAGCAGATTGGGCAACAGGAATGATACGGTCAGCGGGGCAATAATCGGCGATGCGAACGTCTATACCGCACAGATATGCAAAACTTTGAACAATACTGCGCCTGTCTGCTCACTTGGGTATGTCAGGCGCATAGAAGCGCAAGGATGAGCTTCATTCGCTGTCGTCCGGAAGCTCCTCGAACTCTTCAGCTTCGGCCCCGGAATCAGAGCCGCTGCCCTTCTCTAGGACTTCAATCTTGCCGAACTTGCCAGTGGAAAGCTGGGCCGTTCCCCGGAATTCGCTCACGTAGCCGTTCGTGATTTCTATCTTGTCGCCTATGCTTATCTTCGAGATATCATTACCCCAAAGCGACATCGCTATAGAACCTGTATCATCCTGTATGACTATGTTGGCGACGCTCAGGCGCTTGCCGTACTTCGTTACCACTTCCCTCGGATCCTCTTTCTTTATAACTTTTGCCTGCACGCTAACGTTACTGGCGCCAGCTTTAAGTTCACTTATTTTCATAAGAAAACACCCCGTTACTACCCTTTTTGAATGGATAAATATAAAATATCTATGGTCACTCATCGGTGGTCCGCGGCGCCTCCGTGTACTGCGCGGCTTCATACCGCACTGGCTCGTAATCGGTGCGCGGCCTGTTGAATATGTAGTACTGCAGCAGGTTGACAATCCCGTAGCCTATATATTTGGCCTCTCCCCATGCAAGCATCCTGCGGGCGCTGCCGTACACCAGAAGGTTCCTCGCGAAGACAGCCCTGCCGTAACGGCTAGCGCGCTGCGTTATGTCACCGTCCTCGCATGTCACAAGCTCCTCATCGAAACCGTGGATGCGCTCGAACACATCACGGCGCACCGCGAAGTTTGCGGCTATGAAGTACGGCATGCGTAGCCTAACCGAAAGGCCTACAAGGAAATCAAACAGGAATCCATAGAGCAGCCGTATCGTTATCCCCACGCGTTCCAACGGCAGAATTGGGCCGCTCGCTGCCACGACGGACTTGTCGGCGAACGTGGAATTGACTGCGGACAGGAAACCCTGTGGGACATGGACATCTGCATCCAGAAAGAGCAGTATCTTGCCGCGCGCCGCCCCAGCGCCGGAATTCCGCGCTATGCTTACCCCCCTCCTGCGCTCCACCACGACCCTTGCGTACTTTCTTGCAATCCGTGCGGTGTGGTCGGTGCTGCCGTTGTCCACTACAATCAGTTCATAGCTGCGAAACTTCTGGGCGCGGATCGACTTGAGCGTCTCCGCAATCATGGCTTCTTCGTTATACGCCCCAATAATAACACTTATCCTGGGATTCTTCCGCATCAGACCACAGTCAGCACTTCCTACTTTGAGATGCTACTTATTTATAGTTTGCCGTTTGTGAAGCATTATGCCGGATAAAAGGTCCCTGTGGTACCTCTCAACACACGAGAAGCACATAGACAGGAAGGAATACTTCAAGCTCATTAGAAGAGTGAGGCATTTCGTTGCAATAATGCTGGCTGCGAGCCTCGCTGCCTTTCTTGGCATTGCGGTCTTCTCGAAGGGCGGCATACTCAGTGTTGCAGACACGATAGCGAAGAGCAACATGTACTTGTATGCATGCGCATTCCTGCTGGTGTTCCTCGGGTATGTGCTCAGCTTCTTCAAATGGAGATATTACCTGAAAGCGCTGGGCATACGTATACCAGAATGGAAAAACTTCGCTGTGTACATGTCATTGTATTCGATGGAGCTCACGCCCGGCAGGATAGGGCGCGTGATTACAGCATATACGATAAAAAGAATATCGAAAAAGAAGTTTGCGAGCGTGCTGCCGATAGTTAGCCTTGACATATTCACAGATTACTTGGGCTTCATCGTGCTGAGCCTGATTATTGGTGTGCTGTTCTACAACTACCTGCCACTTATAATCACGGTCGATGTGTTGCTGCTTCTGCCGTTTGTCTTCATCCTGAATCCGTGGCTGTTCAATACGCTCAGGAACAAGCTGCTCAGGGGCAAGTTCTCTAGCGTGTTCGAGCTCTACGGGGAGGAATACTTCACCTCGCAGAGCAGGCTCAACAACGCCAAGGTGTATGTGATCTCGCTACTTTTCTCTGTTCCGTCCGCGCTTCTCGGGTCGATGGCGCTGTATTTTGCCATGGATGCGCTGGGACGCCAGGTCGACATACTGAAGAGCGTGCTTGTGTATGTCGTTTCGATACTTGTCGGCATACTCACTTTCATACCCGGGGCAATAGGCAGCGCAGACGTCACGATGACCGCCATGGCATCGGTCAACCTAGGGGTATCTACCACGATTGCAGCGGCGGCAACAATACTTACCAGGATAGCGAGCCTCTGGTTCGGCGTAGTGATCGGCTCAGTATTCCTATTCTACACGTTCAGGTACTGGTTTGCCGAAAGAGGGCGCAAAAAACAACCTTGGGTAAAGAGGCGCAGCAGACCCAAATAAAAAGCATTGTGCAAAATTCATTATGATTGCATGGAAGAAAGCGGCAAGACCGGAGTGGACGGGGCGGTGCACCCCTCATTCGCCGGAGTGATACGCGAACGGGAATACCTTAAAGGAAAGCTCTCTGTGATAAAACACAAGATAGGGGTTTACAGCGCGAAGGGCGGGGTCGGAAAGACCACAGTATCTGTCAATCTCGCATATTCCCTTAGGAGGATGGGCTATTCTGTCGGCCTTCTGGACGCGGACATAGACTGCCCGAACCTTTCGATGTTTTTGGGCATAAAGGACATGATGAGCCTCGAATCGGTGCCTTTGAAACCCTTGGAGAAGGATGGGGTGAAGGTTGCCTCGACCGCCATGCTAATCGACGACGAGAGGAAGCCGATGATATGGAGAGGGCCAATCATAGTGAAAATGCTCTATGATTTCTTCGGCAATACGGACTGGGGCGAGCTCGACTACCTAATAATAGACCTGCCTCCGGGCACCTCCGACGCGCCGCTGACTATAATGCAGGTCCTGGACCTTGATGGCTTCGTAATCGTGACGACTCCGCAGCGCATCGCAGCAGTCAACTCAATAAGGTCCGGCAAAATGGCGCGGAGACTGAGCATGCAGATCCTTGGCATTGTGGAGAACATGGCGGCGGGCGGAATATCGGAGAACACCGGGCTGGTAGCGAAAGAACTCAACACAAGGATACTTGGCTCTGTTGAATACAACCCCAGGTTCTCGGAGCTGAGCGATAGCGGCGTGGTCCCGGTGCTGGAGGACGAGGGCATTGCCAGCGTGTTCAAACAGATAACAGAAGCGATGCTACGGTAGGCTTTTTGTATCGCAAAACGGGTCCTGTGCAACGCCTATCGATGACACTTTCGGACAATGGGGTAAATCGCGCAAACAGCAAGGTATTTATTTCTTGCCGGCAATAGAATTATAGTATACCCAGTAGGTATGCCCTAATACTTAGCTAACAAATACTCAAGTATAGATAGGTGAATAGAATGGCTGAAGACCAATTAAGAGGACAACAGGTATTGTACCTGCCGGAAGGCGCCACGCGGCTTCTTGGAAGGGATGCACAGAGGACAAATATCGCCGTGGGAATTGCGGTCGCAAATGCGGTCAAATCATCGCTGGGTCCCAAGGGCATGGACAAGATGCTTGTGAGCGACCTCGGAGACATAACGATAACGAATGACGGCGCGACGATACTTGAAGAGATGAATGTGGAGCACCCGGTCGCAAAGATCATGGTGGACATAGCAAAGACCCAGGATAAGGAGGCCGGTGACGGCACAACCACCGTAGTTATAATCGCGGGCGAGCTACTTCGGGGCGCGGGAGAACTGCTCGAACAGGGCGTGCATCCGACCACGATAATACGCGGCTACAAAATGGCGGCAGAAAAGGCGGCACTGATACTTAACGACAAGGCGAAAAGCGTGGACACGGACGATGAGAGCGTGCTACAAAAGATTGCAATGGTGTCCATGGGCTCAAAGAACGTTGGCGGCGAGCAGACCAAGGCTTACCTCTCGAAGATGGTCATACGTGCCGTGCGGCAGGTGATGGACAAGGACGCAAGAGGCAGCCTTGTAGTTGACCATGACCTGATCAAGATTGAAAAGAAGGCGGGCGGCACAATAGGCGATACCTCTTTCATAAATGGGGTGCTTGTCGACAAAGAAATTGCGCACCCTGGCATGCCGAAGTCGATGAAGAATGCGAAGATAGCGCTTCTTGACGTCGCACTCGAGATAGAGAAGACCGAGGTCGACGCAAAGATAGAGATTACGTCTCCGGATCAGATGCAGGCGTTCCTACAGCAGGAGGAGCGCATGCTCAAGGACATGGTCGAAAAGGTCTCAAAGAGCAATGCAAAGGTGCTCTTTACGCAAAAGGGGATTGACGATGTCGCGCAGCACTTCCTGGCAAAGGCCGGGATAATGGCAATCAGGAGGGTCAAGAAGAGCGACATGGAGAAGCTCGCAAAGGCCACAGGCGCGAAGGTTGTCACAAGCCTTGATGATCTCGTGGAGAAGGACCTTGGATTCGCAGGCATGGTTGAGGAGCGCAAGATCTCTGGTGAGCAGATGGTCTTCGTTGAGGACTGCAAGAACCCGAAGAGCGTAACGATATTCATACGCGGAGGCACGCAACAGGTCATAGACGAGGCTGAAAGGTCGCTGACAGACGTCGTGGGCGCCATATCAAGTGTCATCGAAGACGGCAAGTATGTACTCGGAGGAGGCGCGATAGAGGTAGACCTGGCAACAGGGCTCAGGGACTACGCGAACAGCATAGGTGGAAGAGAGCAGCTCTCCATACAGAAGTTCGCTGACGCGCTCGAGATAATACCGAAGACACTGTCGGAAAGCGCAGGCATGGACGCGATAGACACTCTTGTGCAGCTCAGGAACAAGCACAGGACCAAGGATGGCAGCATCTACGGAATCGACATATTTAAGAATTCCGTGGGCGATGTAAGCAAGCTTGGCGTGCTGGAGCCGCTCAGAATAAAGGAACAGGCCCTCTACAGCGCAAGCGAGGCTGCGGAGATAATCCTCAGAATAGACGACATGATAAGCTCCAGGAGCAAGGGCGGCGCAGGCGGCCCTGGCGGGCCTGGAGGCATGCCGGGCATGGGAGAGGACTGAACCCTTAAATTGAATGCTTGCTCTTTCCCTTTTATTTTTCTTTTTTCTAATTCTTTCTTCTTTCTTTAGTTTTCCGTAGATGGGCAATGGATATTATGCCTGTCAAAGCATATTCAGATAGGCTTTTAAGCCTTTTCAGTGATTTAATAACAACGATGATTCTAATGGACGGCGGAGCAACAGGAAGCACTACAGGCTGAAGTGCAGTTTCACTTACCCGGGTGGCGGGATAGCTAATGCTTATTTTCCGTAGTAGGTTTCCTTTTCCTTTATATGGATTCTCTTGTATTCTTTGGCTATTATCGCGTATTGTGAGGAGTATTCGTTGTCTATCCTCCGGTAACAGAGCCTGCCGCAGAGCACCTCGGTTATGACATGCTTGTGTACACGCACCCCGCCCGCCGCGGCTGACAGGGAAGCGGCCTCTGACTCGAGCTCGCCGTCATGGAAAATTGGCATCACGAAGAGCGCACCGTATGAGATTCCGGTGTCTCCGACCAGAGCGAAGCGGTTTGTCATTCCCTTTCCTTCCGATATTATGTGCTGCAGCAGGGCCTCCCTGGAACGCACGAATGCCCTATGGTTCACCGTACCTGTGAGGAGCAGGCCATTATATCTTGCGCCCGGATTCTCTATAAGCATCGTTGACCAGAGTATGATGCCTTGCTCGCGTAGCCTTTCAAATGTGTACATCGAAGAGCCCTTTCCAAACCTGTATTTGCGGTCTACCTCTGCGAATGGCATCCTTCCGTTTGCGGACAGCTCCTTGAGCACTGCAAATTCCCTCTGGAATATGCTGTCACGCCCTGGTTTCAGGCTTCCCTTGCTGCGGTGCCACACCTTCTTCGAAAGGACGAAATCGAAGAATTCCTGCCTTATCGGGATTTGGCCGTACGTATTGTAGAAGAACGTGACATTCCACAATGAATCGTGCTTTTCCAATGATGGATCTGACCTCAAATCGTATATGAAACGTGTTGCGCCCTCATTATTCTCCGCTAGGAAAAAGATCAGCAGGTCATACTTGCCAGAGGTGCTCAGCGCGAGCTGCACCTCGGGGCGCCGACGGATTGCGGCTCCGATCTCTGAATATTGCACAGGTGCGTTGATGAAGCGCACCATCGCCACATAAAGCGAGAAGCCGAACTTGCTGTAATCTATGCTGGTGAAATAACGCAGACCGAGCAGCTGTTCGAGCCTCCGAACCCTGTTCGCGGCCGTATGCATTCCCAGCCCCGCCCTCTCGGCGAGCATCTCCATCGGCATCCTGCAATTCATGCTGAGGCTGGTGAGTATCTCCAGATCACCATGCTTAAGGCCTTCCTTTCGCTGCGTGGCGGAAGTGTGGAGCGCTGCTATTTCGGCTATTGTCGTTTTCTCGACAAAATTGCCAGCAGGGTCTATCCTACCCAGGTATACTGAAGTCGCGCGAGATTTGTGGGATGAGCCGTCATAGACGCTGGAGTGCCTGTACACGTAAAAATGCCCCTTTATCTGCGTGAGCTGCACGTAGAACGGGTAGCGCTCACGGACCTTTTCGAACGTGGCACGGACCTTTTCGGGGACTGCGACTGCCATGACTTAATATTAATATTTAATGATATTTATACTTACCTGTATTAAACCGTATAAATAAGTCATAAGTATGGACAAAATACTTTAATTTATGTGTGTAATACACAAATTATCATATTTTTTATGGTATGTATCCAGGCAGGTATATATACGTGGCCCGCCACAATATAAGTAACCACAAGCAGGGCAGAACCCGAACAAACCAACACAGCAATATGTGCCACCCACCAATTCCATTTTATCGCGCATATTTTAATCCACCAATTCCGGAAGATGCCCTGCTATGGTGCAACGTTGTGTTGCATACGCTTATTCTGTAAAACCAACCCATTCCGGGCGCACGGTTCTGCCGTGCGCCCACTAACCCAAATCAAAACAAGCAGCCAGCAGCATAAAGGAATTTAATACTTTTTTAAGATAAGTAAGTATGGTTGGCAGGGTTGTGATAATAGCGGGGCTTTCTGGTGCTGGCAAGACGACACTGCTTGGCAGGGTCCGAAACCAGGAGGGCATACACTATAAGACAGTCAACATAGGCACTCTTATGGTCGAGGAGATGAAAAGGCGAGGCAGGCCCACCGATAGGGACGCGCTGAAGCACCTCGAGCAAAAGTACTGGGCGCGCCTCAGAATCGCAGTCGTTAAGGACATCACCGCGATGAAAGGCAACATAGCCATAGACACGCACATGACCATAAAAAGCGGCGAATGGTTTTCCCCTGCGATGCCGTATGATTCGGTAAGGCACCTGAAGGGGCTTGCACGGATCATATATATCGATGCGCCATCCACAGACATAGTTCGGCGCAGGAGCATGGATAAGAGCAGGCGGAGGGACAGAATAAGCATCAGAACAATAGATTTGCAACGGAAGATGGACATGGCAGGCATGGCTTATTATGCCACATATTTAAATATTCCCTTGTGCATAATAGAGAACAAAGATGGTGGGCTTGAAGCGGCCGCCAAGGGCCTCTCCGAGGCGCTGTTTGATGCATTCAAATGATTGACAGGGCATTAGCATGTTTGTATTTATAGCCGTACCGGACACGGGACTTGTGGCGATTTTGGTGGTTGTCGCGGTTTTGTACGCGATAGGATCCATATTTCTGCAGAGGAAGCTTACGAACCCGAAGAGGATGCGTGAGATACAGAGGACGATAAACGAGCATTCCAAGAAGCTCAATGAGCTCGTGAAGAGCGGTGCAACCAAGGAGGAGATTTCGGCTAGGCAGAGCCAGATAATGCCGCTGCTTTCAGAGAGCATGAAGAGCCAGATGAAGCCCATGTTTGTAGTGCTTCCGCTATTCATAGTGCTTTATTACTTCCTGGTGCCGGGCATCATAAATGCGATGGGCGCCGCAAAGGGCACAATAACATTCATAATGCCAGACCTGTCTTACCAGTACTTCTTTTTCCTTGTTGAGGTGATAATAGGCATGGCCGCGTCCATAACCGTAATGGTATACGACAGGAAAACCGCAAAGAAGGAAGCCTTAATAGCCTCTTCGTAGAAAGAATACAGATTCGATTCAGTTCAGTATAATGTTATCCAGGTGATTTGTTTGCCAGAACCACGCCATAGGTCCAACAGCTTCAAAAAGTCAAACCGTGTAACGGAGACGGGAAGGAATGTCACACACTACAAGAGGGGTAAGAACTCCATGCCGCATTGCGCAATATGTAGCGCCGAACTCAATGGAATAAGCAGTAGCAGCAAGGGCGGGCGCAGCAGAAGGAGCAACAGCAGGGCCTTCGGAGGCGTTCTTTGCGCGGGGTGCACAGCAAACATCGTGACCCTCGGCAGCAGGGTAGAGCGCGGCGAGATAAAGCTTACAGACATAGGCATAAAGCAGCGCGGCTATGTGCTCCAGATGGTGGCGCATTGACCATGAAGATATGCATCGCCGGATATGCCTCGTCGGGAAAAACCACGGTTGGCGAGAAGCTTGCCAAGGACTTGAATATAAAGCTCATAGGGAGCAGCTACAAGAATGCGGTTGACAATGACGACCGCAAACTGCTTGACATGCTCAAGAAACTGATTGAGGAAAAGGACAGCGGGTACGGCAATGACTTTGACAAAAAGATAATCGCCGAGGCAGCGAAACAAGACTGTGTGGTCACGACCTGGGCGGGCTCTTGGATAATAAAGGACGCCACGCTGCGCGTCTGGCTGAATGCAAGCCAGAAGGAACGGGCAAAGCGCAGGGCTTACCTGAACGGCGAACCATACCGCAAGACTCTAAGCCTTATAAAGGAATATGATACAATTACTACCAAATACCTTAGCGGGATGTACGGCATTGATTTCAATGACCACAGCATCTTCGACCTTGAGATAAATACTGAAAGGCTCGGGCTGGATGACATATGCAGCATAATATCGCTCGCCGCACTCGCAATTGACAAAAAGAATTTTGACTGATGTTTAGGTGATTTACATGTTGCTTGAAGTTGGAAGACTCTGCATAAAGAAGTATGGGCGGGATGCTGGCAGTAGGGCTGTCATCACAAAAGTCCTCGATGGCGGTTTTGTTGAAGTGCTCACTGCGAAGCGCGAAAAGAAGGCGCGCAGGTGCAATCCGAACCACCTTGAGTTCCTCTCTGAAAAGATAGAGGTAGGGAACAAAGAGGCAATTGCAAGGGCACTGGGCACGAAGTAGCACCTTCGCTACTCTGGCTCCAGGAACTGGCGCGCCGCCTTCAGGGCCTTCTCCTTCTTTTCTGAGCTCAGTATGTCAAACAGCTCCGCCACATTCATTTCATCGGGGAATCCGTTTTCCCGCAGCCTTTTTGCGAACAGGCTCATTCCGAGCTCCTTTATCGATACGCCTTCAAGTTTCCCTTCGCGGAGCTCCTCGATCTCCTTCTTGGATTCTGAGTCTTCCAGTTTTGAGGTATCGACCTCAATGGTCGCTTGGCCGAGGAACTTGGAGAGCACCTGCTTTATCGGCATGTCGAGGCCCCGATACCCTTTCGCTATTGTGCCCTCTATGCGCAGGCGCACTACCGGCGTGTCATGCGCACCGCCCACTGCGCTGGCAAGTGCGGCCTCTGCAGATTCTGCAAATGATTGTGGCGTAGCACCATGCAGGCTGACCTTTGGGACAATGAACCGCCTTGATTTTATCTCATGGAACTCAAAGCTTTTCGCCAAGGTGTCATATACGAAGAACCCTTTTGGCTCCTGTTCACCGTCCTTCAGCTGTGTCAGTACAGTACTGCCGGGAATTAGGAAGTCGGCACCATGGACCTTCCCGGTTACCTTGTTGTGTATATGCCCGTCTACATACAGATCAAACCCGGGGGGAAGGTCTGCGTAGCGCATGAAACTGTCGTCGAATGGAAGCAGCTCGTATATTGACTGGTGGAACATGAACACATTGAAGCTGCCCTGAACCGGCTTCGGATCCATCCTTTTTATCTCTTCGCCGACGCGCTCCTCTGAGAGACCGCCGAGGCTGAAGATCGAGAGGCGCTCGCCCCCCTTCTCTATCGTGACCATGGCCTCGCTGCCATCCACAAGCAGGCCTGCAAGCGCAAGAAGCTCGAGCGGATTGTCCTTTCCTTCGGCAACGCGCTCGTGCGTGCCGGGTATCGCCACTATAGGCACATCAGTATATGCATGCCGTTCGGGGCTTCCACACGGCGTGAAACCGGTGACCTTAGCATGCCAGCCGAGCCTGGAAATGTCCCTGAAGAGGTTTATCCCCTGCGCTATTGCTTCTGGCTTCGGGTTCCGCTTGTCAAAAACATCCCCCGGTATTATTATTGCGTCAGCCAGTCTGCTAGCCGCTTCCAGCGCCTCGCGGGCCTGTGCATATGCGTCATCGTAGAAGCGCTCATACCCAAGATGCGTATCAGACACTATTGCAAGCTTCATATCACCCACCGAATACTTTTGAGGATAGCTTCTCCATGAAACGTTCCTGGAATTCCTCGCACCTATCAATGCCCGGTCCGTATGCGCCCGCTGCGCACGGGTGGCCGCCGCCGGTACCTTTTATTATCGCGGACAGTTCTTTCATCACTGAACCAAGGTGGATGCTGTACTTGCGGTCCAGTGTCGGCCTGAGCCTCGCCGAGAACGATACCTCCTGCCTGCTTATGGAATAGAAAAGCGCAAGGTCGGCACCGGCCTTTATCGCCGTATCGGCCGCGAGATTTGCGTACGCGTGCGCTACGCCCCGCACCACCAGCAGGTCCCCAACCACAGACGCATTTGATGAGAGTATGTCATTCATCGTCTTTATGCGCTCTGATGCGGGTGAGATGTGCTCCATTTCCGTAAGTAGGGTTATGTAGTCTGTTTTGCCGATCCGGAACAGCTCGCCCAGTTGCGTGAATGTTTTCGGGGTTGCATTCTTGAATTCCGCCGAATCGGATATCTCGCCCATTGCTATGAGCTTCGCCACCGAAGGATCTGGCACCCTTCCGAACGCACCGAGTATTTCATACACTATGCTTGCGCTAGAATTATATCCCTCATCGCTGAATATGCACCCGTTCGCCAGGTCCTCGAACGGCATGTGATGGTCTATTACAATTATCCTGCCTTTGAAGCTCTCGAGCCGCCCCCTGAATTTCCCGCAGCCCTCAAGATTGTTTACGTCCAGGAGCACGACCGCTGCAATATCTTCGGGAAAATCGCCGCGCCGGATCCTCCCCTCGAACCCGAGCTTGGATATGATGCGCAAGACATTCGACGTTAGTGCGTCAGGCGTCGAGATAACGCAATTCGGAAAGAGCAATGAAAGGGCAATCGCGGAGGAGACTGCGTCGGTATCTCCCATTGAGTGGAAGGTTAAGAGTACCTTGCCGTGGGATATGCCCTTCAGCTCCGATACCACGGTATTGAGATTGGCGAACATAGGCTCTACTGCTGCCCCTTTGTCATCTCCTTTGTAAGTGCAGCCCTAAGGCTCTGCTCCTTCTTGTTCGCCTCTTCGTACTGCTTGTTCGTTATGGTTAGGTGGAGCTGCATCGATTCGGTCTTTTCCTTCAGGGACTTGAGCGCCTCCTCTTTGGTTGTCTCTACTATGACACCGCCAAGCTCCATGTAAACCTTGCCTGCAGAGGCTTGGAGCGCCTTCTCGGCATCCCCATACTCTTCGCTCTGCTGTGTAAACTGCATCTTCTGCAGCGCAAGCGACTGCAGCTGGGCTTGGACATTCTGATAATCACGCGTCATCTTTTCGAGTTCCTCTTTCTCCATAGAATCACGGTTAGTTATCGCAGGATAAGTTTATCTAATTTGGTGTTCCGTGCTGCATTGGCGCCTTTGAGGCATAGAAAGGCGGCTGCACAGGCCACTTTACCTGCGCAGTTTGCTTTCTGTGGAAGTAATTGGCGTTGATGCATACACGTAAAGCACGCCATTGACGTCGCATAGCAGCGCGTAGCCCTTCTGCCAGACCTCCCAGCGTGCCTTCGCGTGGGCAAGGTATTTATCCTTGCCCTCAAAATCACCCTTTTCGGAAAGATACCGCAGGTATAAGGTGGCATCTTCGCTTGCCGCCGATGCCATATATGGAAATCCTGGTGAATTACCGAATAGCGCTCCCTGCTTTACCGCAGTGTCGAATACCGCATCCCACACCTCGGGGCCCGCATTATCGTATGTCCGGCGCAGTGGCGGCTCTGCCTCATCTTGCAGCGCGTTCGATGCCGCATCCCATGCGGAATTGGTAACTAGTGGGTATAGGAAGCCGCGCTCTCCGATTCCGAGAACTGCCTCTTCGGTAGTCTTCCTGGCGGATTCCCATGTGTCTCCATAGAACACTTTCCATTCCGGGTTTGGCTTGCCGTCAGGGCAAAAGAATTTGGTATTCGCTATTGATGCCAGGAATTTTTCTGGGGAGGGCACAACGGCATTTGCTGTGCTTGCTTGTACTTCCATAAACTCATAATTATTATTTCTTTTCCAAATATATATAGTTTCCCTCTAAAGAGAGCTACACCGATAGCATAAATTAGTTATAAATAATGGCCAGGAGAGGGAATGCGGTGGTTGAATGGATATTGGTGGAAAGACCATACTGATAACCGGTGGCGCGACAGGCATCGGTTTTGCGCTGGCAGAACGTTTTTCCGCGGCAGAAAACCGGATAATCATATGCAGCAGGAAGTTGGATAAGCTTGCAGAGGCGAAGAAAAAACTCCCAGAGATACAAACCGCAGTATGTGACATATCAGATCGTTCCGCCGTAGAACAGTTGGCAGGCATGCTTAAAGCGGAATATGGGAGACTCGACATCTTAGTCAACAATGCAGGTGTGCAGCGCAGGATAAACCTTGCAGGAGGCACCGCAGAGCTCGAAAAGATTGATGATGAGATAAATATAAACTTGCGGGCGCAGATATACGTCGCAATGCGTTTTGTGCCGCTGCTGGCCGGCCATGATTCTGCAATTGTGAACGTCTCTTCGGGGCTGGGCTTCGTCCCAATGGCCGCCTTTCCAGTTTATTCCGCGACAAAGGCAGGTATTCATTCGTTTACATTGTCACTGCGGCGCCAGCTGCGCAATACGCAAATCAGGGTCTTTGAGGCCATACCACCAACGGTGCACGATACCTTGCTCAAGGGTAAACAGATCGAGAAAACGGATTATAGCATATCGGCCTCCGAAATGGCAGATGCGATTGTGTATGGCATCCTGCACGACACTTACGAGATTTCCGCAGGGGCGGCAAAGAGATGGCTTTCCGAATCGAGAGAGGATTTGGACGGAGAGTTTGAGCGGATAAACAGGTAGGCATTTCCGTGCCACGGGCTATTCGTGCATGCCATGTGCTACAGGCCCGCAATGGCAGCCCATATGCCCATGGCCGCTGCGTTTGACAATCTTGAAATTCCCGCCACTTATACGCAACATCTTGCCATTTATTATCGAATCCGCTATCTTTCTGCGCGCCGCAACCACCAGCCGATGGAAAGTCGGCTGTGAAATCCCCATGTGCTCTGCACATTCTTCTTGATCTAGTCCTTCAAGATCTTTTAATCGCACGGCCTCGTATTCATCGACAGAAAGTACGGACTGTTCTAGCTTGTCTCCAGGTATTCCGGACGGCTTAAAAAATACTACGCCTGGTTTAAACCCAACGCGCCTGCAAATCCTCGGCCTTGGCATAATTGCACCACACATAACCATGCAAATAGTATTTAATAGGGGTGTTGGATGGGTGCGCCTGGCGCGCGGGACCGGCCTGAAAAGCCAGAGCGCGCGGCCACTACAGGCATCATTGCCCTTTTTCCGCATCCAGTTCTTTGAGCCGGCGGGCTATTGCCTGCTTCTCGGCTTCCAATTCTTCTAGCTCTGCATCGAGGACCTTCCGCTGTTCATCCGCAGTCAGCATTTCGCCATGACCAGAAACGGCAGTGGGATTTTCGAAACCGTATCCCGAGCCGCAGGTATGGTACCTGTGCATGCGGCGCCCGTGCATACAGGGCACGCTTCTTTCCCTGGGGCCCGCTTCTTCGGGGCCTGTTCCATCTCTATATGGCATTCAATTCACCATTATGAATATATATTCATAATAATATTTAAAGGTTTGGGTGCCTTTTTGTCATTGACGCTGACAGAATGCACGCACCGGCAGCATTTATTTATCGACTTCCGGAACCACTATGTCAAGGCTCCCCAGGATTGCAAAAAGATCAGCGAACTTGGATCCCTTCGCCAAGTGCGGCAGTAATGCCATGTTTATGAAGCTTGGCGGCCGGGTAGCGATGCGGTATGGCTTCTGCTTGTCAGGCACCATATAGATGAGTCCGCTGCCTCTTGGAAGTTCGCGCTCGATGAAGACGGTGTCTGTTTTTACCGGGGGGCCTGCAAGCTTTATTGGGGCGCCGAGCACGCTGCCGTCGGGCATTGTGTCGAGTGCCTGCTTTATAATCTTGAGGCTTTCCATCATCTCCTCGTATCTTACGCGGTAGCGGCTATATGAATCACCGTCAGCCATGACCGGCACTGTGAAACTAAGCTTATCGTAGATGTAGTAGGGGGATGCTTTCCTTATGTCATAATCTATGCCAGATGCACGAAGAACCGGGCCCGTTGCCCCGAGATTCAGGGCCTCGCTCCTGCCAAGTACTCCAACGCCCTGCGTCCTTCCCACGAATATCCCGCTATTGTCCAGCAGGTCCTTGTAACTCGGAATCGTGCGCTGCAGGTAATCTAAAAGGGCATATACCCTCTCCTTGAAGTCCGGCGGAAGCTCGTGGTTGAATCCGCCGAGCCGGAGATTAACATGGAACATCCTGCCGCCGGAAACATCCTCCATCAGCTTTATGACCTTTGCCCGCTCACGGAATGCCCACATGAATATGGTAAACATCTGGCCCAAATCATTCACGAAAGTGCCAAGCCAGAGAAGATGGCTTGCGATCCGCTGGAATTCTAATAGTATGACGCGGGCATATTGCGCTGGCTCCTTGACCTCTATGCCGGCCGCCGCTTCCACCGCAGAGACATAGAACTCGTCCCACGAGAAAGGTGCGACATAGTCTATCTTCTCAGTGTATGAGGGATTCTGCATGTACATGCGCGTCTCCATCAGCTTCTCGACGCCACGATGCAAGAAGCCCACATGCGGCTCGACATTCACGATAGTGTCCCCATCAACATCCACGACGAGCCTCAGCACTCCGTGTGCGCTCGGATGTATTGGCCCCACATTTATGCGCATTATTGGCATGCTATCGCTTTCTATATTCTGAGCCCCAAGCGAAACTCTTCCGTAGCGGAAAATCTATCCCGTTCCATTCCTCCAGTAGAAGCCGCCTTATCTCACGGCCCTTGACCTTTATGCCGAACATCTCAGAAATCTCGCGCTCATACCAATCCGCCGAGGCGTATATGTGCACCACTGTATCCAGTTCCGGCTTCTGCGCATCAAGATTCGTCGAGACGAACTCATTCTTGTTCTCGGAAACGCCATACAGGATATAGACTACGCTAAGGTGGTCGTTGTAGTCGGTGACCACTATGTCCTTAAGCACTTCATACCCTTTCTTCTTCAGCTCCTCCAATGTTTGCACTAATGCTTCTTTCTGTATTTCCTGCAACTTTACCACCTACCTTGTCCTGCAGCTTCATCATCGCCCCGAAGAGATTCTCCGGCTTTGGCGGACATCCGGCGACATATACATCAACCGGAATCACCTGGTCAATTCCACGCATTATATTGTAGCTTTCGTACCATGGGCCTCCTGAGGTGGCACATTCACCATAAGCTATAACATACTTCGGCTTTGCCATCTGCTCGTACATCCTCTTTATCCGCGGGACCATCGATTTCGTAACCCAGCCGGCAACTATCATCACGTCGCACTGCCGCGGGGTGCCACGGAACAGCAGGTAGCCCCCGCGCTCCGCGTCAATCCTCGACGCGCCGAAATCCATCAGCTCTATGGCACAGCACGCAAGGCCGAACTGCAGCGGCCACATGGAGCTTTTCCTGCTCCATTTTATGAAATCCTTTGCGGTGAAGCGCGCAATGTCGCTCAGCTTTGCAAAGAATGCGCTGTTCTGCTTATTATACTGCTTGAGCGACTCGGAGGTGAGCTTCGTCATCTCCCTCTCGGCATTGACGAACTCATCTAAGGTGTAAGGCAGTGCCATATCCGCGGCCTGCGCATCTTGGTCAGCCATGCTTATCGTTTATCAGCTTATATGCAGCAAACATGAGCAACATGGAAATCATCGGAAGTCCAAGATAAAGCAAATCTATTGGAAGCGGCAGCGAATACGCAACTTCGGACCAGAGGAGCACGACCACCGCCACAATCTCAAACGGGAGGAAAAGCGCAAAATACGAAAGATATTCGTTGTCTATGTCACGGCTGCCCCCTATCGTCTCTTCGGCACTTTCGTATGGAGCGTTCTTTACAGGATTGCCGGGCTCGTGCTTCCCGAGCAGCTTCGCAGAAAGCAGGAACGACACGGGTATAAAGATCCCGAACAGGGCAAAGAAGATCAGGGCGATATAGTCGTATATCATCGGCACACCCAGAATGCCGCACCGAATGCGGCGCCAGGAAACCGAACATCTATCCAAATAAAAGAATAAAAACTGTTTGTTTGTATTTTTGTCGGGTGGCGCCGGGCATGATTTTTATACAACTCCGTTACCGAACTGATTAAAAGAGTTTCATGAGATATTTTATAGGTGACATTGTGGACTTCCTTAGCATAAACGACCTTTCCAAGGACCAGATTGGCGAAATATTTGGCATTGCCTCTGACCTGTTTCGCGGAAGTTCATCAAGGCATATCCCAAGCCATACTGCAGTAGTGCTGCTTTTTGAAAAGCCTTCAACACGCACACACGTCTCGTTTGCGGTTGCCGTAGAGCAGCTTGGTGGCGCTGCAATCTACGTTGACGCCAAGACGACGCAGATGTCCAGGGGTGAGCCGCTCTCAGATACTGCAAGGGTACTGAGCAGATACGCAAACCTCATAGTTATGAGAACCTTTGAGCAGGCAAAGCTGGAGGATCTCGCAAAGTTTTCCTCGGTTCCGGTAATAAATGCGCTCTCCGACCTCGAACATCCGACCCAGGCGCTCGCCGACCTGTACACTGTGCTCCAGAAGAAGCGCAAATTTGAGGGCCTGAAACTTGCCTGCATCGGGGATATACAGAATAATACATTCAACTCGCTCATGCTCGCAGCAACGAAGATGGGAATTGAGGTCAGCCTTGTAGGCCCTGCAGGGGTAAAGCCCATAGAGAGCGTGTTCGCGGCGGCATCCGAGCAAGGAAAAATAAGTGTGCATTCTGATGTTGAGGGGGGGCTCTCCGGAGCGGACATCATATACACGGACACGTTTGTAAGCATGGGACAGGAAGGAGATGCCGAAGCCAGAAAGAGGTTATTCGCACCGTATATACTCGATGGAAAGGCACTGGCATATGCGAAGCCGGATGCAATTGTAATGCACCCGCTGCCTGCACACCGCGGGGAGGAGATAATGGATGGTGTGATAGAGGGCGCGCAGAGCGTGGTGTTTGACGAGGCGGAGAACAAGCTGCTCCTCGCAAAGGCGATAATCCTTTTCCTGCTGGGATAGCCGACTTCAGAATGCGGTACGCTCCCTGCTTGTTGAGAATATGGCAGCCGCAAGGCAAAGGATGGAAAGCGACAGCAGCAAGGCCTCGAATCCAGGTATCCCAATGGCTGGCGCAAAGGGAACCAGGAAATCGACAAACCCCATCGGAAGCGCGATGAGCAGGTACTTCTTCTTTTTGGCGATGGCTGCGAACATCGCCAGATAACCCCAGCTGAAGTGGACCAGGACAGAGGAGGTTCTTTCGGCCAGAGAATAGAACGTGTTTGATGCGGCCTGGATGGGAGTTGGCGCGGAGAAAAGTTGCTGCTGTGCTGCTGTAAGGGAGGAACGAATCGATACGGCGAGCGTACCCGCCGCTGAAAGTTCAAGGTACAGGACCAGGAGGCTCAGAACCGCAAACAACCCCAACAGGATTCCGTTCTCCCAAAAGGCAAGTCCTATTCCATACCCTTCCACGTCACTCTTTCCCACCTTGCCGGAAGAGACCGCAAGCCTCGCAAACACATATGCCAGCCCGACTTCCAGGATTACAGTCTGCATCCCGAAATACAGCCCCAGCACTAGGTCTGAACCACCGTAGGCGGCAAGAAATCCAGGATATGTGAAGTACTGGAATGCACTTTTTACCGCCAATGCCAGAAAATAGGCGAACGCCGAATATGCGAGTATGCGTGCTGTGAGCCTGCGCCTAAGGCGCCAGTATGCAAACAGCCCAAACCCCAAAAGCGTTGCCGCAAGGGCCGGAATTGCATAAAGAAGGCTTATGTTCTGCATGAATAGATTTTTCAGGTAGATTTTATATCGGTATGCCACAACGCGTAGCACGGCATGATCCGACGCTAAAAGCTTTTGTGGCATCCATAAATGCCGCTACGTAATCGGAAGAGAACAGAATCATTATAAACAGATATTGCGAAAAAATACAATCAAGGCCATAAAGGGGTATGTCCATGCAAATGCTGCAAGTTAACAAGCTTAGCAAGTCCTTTGGCTCGTTCAGAGCGGTAGACAAAATCTCGTTCGACGTAAAAGAGGGCGAGATATTTGGCCTGTTGGGGCCGAATGGCGCTGGCAAGACAACAACAATAAAAATGCTGACAACCCTGCTGCAGAGCACATCTGGCTCGGCGAAGATTGCAGGTTATGACATACGGAGTGCACAGAATGACGTACGCAAGAGCATAGGAATTGTGTTCCAGGATCCTTCCCTTGATGACAAGCTCACAGGGAGGGAGAACCTGGACCTGCACGCGATGCTGTATAGGATGCCGAAGGCCGAGCGGCAGAAGAAGATAAGGGAGATACTTTCACTCATAGAGCTTGAAGACAAGGCAGATGTGCTGATAGAGAATTATTCGGGGGGCATGAAGCGCAGGTTGGAGATAGGCAGGGGTCTCCTCCATGAGCCGCGGGTGCTCTTCCTGGACGAGCCTACGCTGGGGCTGGATGCACAAACTAGGCGCAAGATTTGGGAATACATAAAGAAGCTCAACGAGAAAAGGCGCATCACAATACTGCTGACGACGCATTACATCGAGGAGGCGGACTTTCTATGCAGCCGCGTCGCATTCATCGATCACGGAAAGATAGTGGCAATGGGCACACCGAAGGTGCTGAAGGATTCGATGGGTGGCGATGTCGTATCACTACAGTTTTCCGGTAACGTTGGCACACTTGAGGCCAGACTCAGCAAGGGCACTGGGGTGAAGGAGGTAAAGAGGCACGACAACACCCTGGACGTGAGGCTGGACGGGGCCGACAGGTACATCCCATGGATGCTCGATCAGGCAGGGAAGGCAGGTGTAAAGGTGGCTTCGGTTAACTTACATAAGCCGAGCCTTGAAGATGTTTTTATACATTACACTGGAAATGCGATACGCGAAGAGGAGGGGAACAGCCTTGACAGGATGCGCACCCGCATTCGCAGCCGCAACCGTTGATTGGTGATCAGGTGGAGCTCAACGCAATATATGTCATATGGCTGCGCGAACTGAAGCGCTACGGAAGGTCGAAGGCAAGGATAATTGGCACTCTGCTAATGCCCATCTTCTTTCTTCTTGGACTGGGATATGGCTTCAACAGCCTTGTCAAGATACCGGGGGTAGTCAACTATGTGCAGTACATAGTGCCGGGTATCGTCGGGATGACACTGCTTTTTGTCGGCTCCACTTCTGGATTCATGGTCTTGTGGGACAGGCAGTTTGGTTTCCTTAAGGAAATAATGGTAACCCCGAATTCCCGGGTCTCTATAATACTCGGTAGGGTTTTTGGCGGTGCCACCACGGCGGTCATACCTAGCCTGCTTGTGCTCGGGCTCTCAATGCTGATAGGGTTCACCCCAGTTGCATCCCCCAATCTCCTTTACCTGATACCGTTCCTCCTGCTCATAGGCGTTAGCTTTATCAGCGTCGGATTGATTGTCTCCTCGTTCGTGAATGACCCACAGGCATATGGGGTTATAGTGAACTTCTTCACGTTCCCACTCTTCTTCCTTTCAGGCGCAATCTTTCCACTAAAGGTATTTCCCAGCGCAGTGCAGTACGTAGCCTACTTCAATCCGCTGACATACGGGGTTGATGGCTTAAGATATGCACTCACTGGCGGCTCTGCACTGCCCGTCCTGGCAGACCTTCTTGCGATAACAATTGCTTCTGTAGTGCTAGTCGCACTCAGCACATGGAGCATCAGGAAGTCCGACTCCGGCTGACTCTCGCGTGAGACCGCAAATCAATGATGCGCCCAATCTTCTTGTTGAATGCGAGCAGCGCGGCCCCGACAGCCAACAGGAAGAAGCCGATGTAGATG
This sequence comes from Microcaldota archaeon, assembly GCA_964592765.1. Lineage (GTDB taxonomy): Archaea > Micrarchaeota > Micrarchaeia > Micrarchaeales > Micrarchaeaceae > A-MIC-10. The sequence goes on along the minus strand of CAZQGC010000003.1, from coordinate 32,272 downwards.
AGGCCGGGTTCAGAGGAGGCGGGGGTGAGGCCATATTTCACACACCACACAGCAAAGCACACTATGCCGGATGCAATCCAGCCCAGCCCGGAGATCATTATGTCCCTCTGCATTTGCTCTACCTGCGCCCGCCTCGGCGGCGTTCCGCTCCGTGCACTGGTGATTTCTTGGACTGAAGCCAAAGTGCAAGATAGCCTATCGCCACGGCAATGGCAAAGACTGGCCAGGCAAGCGCGAACAGGAAGCCTGACGCGTCAGACAGTGGGGCGGCATCCGGTATGGTATTCACCAGGCGGACTATCCACGCTAGCGCCCATACTAGGACGGCGAACTTTACCCCCTCTGTAAGTGGCTTGATTTTGGTATGCGTCCTCGGGTATTTCCTCGCCAGGTAGCTGACATACCCGCCGAATGTGAAGATTGCGAAGAATGCCCCCATATGCTGGTACAGGAAGCTTATTAGTGCTGAAAGGAATGCGCTTCCGAGCAGCGCGTTCAGCAGGTAAAGCACCAGTGTGATAATCGCAAGCAGTATGATCCCGATTGCACCTCCGAATATTGGCCAGAGCATATCGAACATTCCACCTAGCCACCATTCGGAGGAGCGCGCAACCTTAGAGGTGCCTTCTGATACAGACTGCATTCTAATGCCGGCGCGCTCGACCCTTTTGCCGAACCGCTCGCCCCAATCCTCCCAGCGCTCTTCCGGACCTTCTGATCCCAACCCTTCGGACATCCTGCCTTTTTTCGTGTTTGGCATGAGTTGCACCCGTAATAAGTCTCGCCTCAATTCTAAATTACTATTCATGATACTTACTATCCATGATGCTGGTGCGAAGGTAATGCTAAATTCCTTTTGCGAGATAGATTATTGGTGGGGAGGGTGCAGAAAACAACACACCAGAAGCACACAGACATCAAACAGGAGAGCTATCCCAAAACAGTGCACGGAATTATAGAATCAAGACACGGCGTGTTCTTGTCGCTTCCGGGATATGAAAGTTACTTCAGGGCACGGGAGAGGGCCGCCGAGGCGGGCGGGAGGCTGGCCACATTGCACGACATCATACGCGAGCTGCGGGACAACGACAAATTCAGAACCATTGTAGGTTTTGAAAGTTTCTGGATTGAGGGATGGCAACCGCCCAAAAGCACAACCCGGTGCCGGATTGACTATGAAAAGTGCATATTGACACCAGTAAGCAATAGGGGATGGAACAGCCTTGACGTGAAGGAGCGCGCTTATGTATTCCATCCCTCGGGCTCGAAGCAATCCACAATTTCGATCGGGATTAGCAGCCAGAGGGAACTGGACATTATGGCAGGTAGGGAGGAGCACCTTGCCGCACGCGTGATTGTATTTATCGATCCGGAAAAACAGGGCTCGGACAAGCAAAAACCCGTTTTGGATTCCACACCGAAACTGCGCAGGTAGCGGCTGCTGTTCTTAGTAGGGCATCGCGGCCCACGCAAAGATTTTTTAAAGGTGTGCCACATATCTATATGTCAATCGATAAATCGTGGTACAATGCCGGAGATAGGCAGGATTGTGCTTTCATGCATGGACAGAAGACTCAGCCGGGTCCCGCTTGATTCGCTTTACAACGACGGCAAGACGCTTTTCCTGAGGAACGGCGGCGCAAATGCGGCCACGGCGCTGAATACGATAAAGGCGCTCTCCATAGTGCACCCGATAAAAAGCATCGTGATAGCGACGCACACGGACTGCGGCGCGATGGGCTATGTGACGAAAGCGGTTGCCGGCGAGGCAGCCCCGAGCGAAAGGATAGAGAAGGCTCTCGTATCGCAATTTAGGAGCCATGGGTTCAGCGACAGGGATGACCTGGAACAGAACGTCAACGGGGAGCTGCAGAAGGCGGCAATTGAGCCGTATGCGAAAAGGATAGGCGCGAAGGTAGAGGTGAACCTGATAGAGATGAAGGATATAGAGGTGCCGGAGCATGAGGGCAGACACCTGCTCACTATAACGCTACCTACGGCAACCAGATACGCAGATATGCTTTCCAGGTACAAGGACAAGCCGGGCATGTTCGACTCTTATTTCATACAGGCAAATTCAGTACAGGATATGCTCCCGGACATAGATCTCGCAGTCTCTGCCCTACATATACATGATGTGAGGTTCCTGTCGGAAGGTTCGCAGCAGGACTGGCAGTTCAAAGATGGCATGCGCCTCCTAAACGGACAGCAGTTCATGGAAGGCGCGCACACGTCCGTTGTGCGGTCTCAGCCGACGAGACTTAAGTCTTAGGTGACAGGATGTCTGCTGTGCCCCCGACAGGTCCGTCTGCGCCCCCCTCCAACAGCGTCCAAGCGCCAAACCCGGACGGGATGGTGGCAAGGATAATAGACGATAGCCAGCAGGGAGGGTCCGCAGCCAACAGTTACATCAAGATCGAAATGATGTCCTTCATTATGCTATCCATCATCGGGATGGTACTCCCGTTTCTGGCCGTCGCGGCCGACGTGCTACTACTGGACAACATCTTTGTGGCATCGGTGTTGCCCGTCATATTCATTGTACTGTTCGTATTGAGCTACGTGAAAATAAGGAAGGCCGACGGACCAGGAGCATACGCATACCTATTCATCTTGATGGCCCCGGCCGTGATATACTTCGTCTTCTCGCTTTTTATGGGCGCCGTGATCGGGATTGCCGGCGAATTTGTCGGGGTAGCTGTATCGTATTTCTACCTGTCTGGGAAAGACTGGTTCGGCTGACATCGGATTCGCCAGGGTAGGGATTTGAACCCTAAAGCCCTTGCGGGCACCGGTTAACTTGCCTGTTAGCATCACGGATCAGCTCTTGAGCAAAACTCAAGACCGGCGCGTTACCAGATTCTGCCACCCTGGCACATATAAGATTCGGTCGGCAGTAATAATAATATTCTGAAATGCGTAAGCTTGGATTAGTCAACACTGCGTAACGGGCTACATATAAAAAAGTTGCTTTCCAAGATGTATTTAGTGCATATGGCATATTCGGACCTGATGCGGTTCCGCAAGGTATTTACACAGATAAACACAATGCCTGAAAGAACTTAAAAGCGATAAGGCCGCATTCGGGACTAATCAGAAAATAAAAACCTAAATGTTAGATGGCAGTAACAGATGGTTGAATGACAAAGTTCGTTTTAGTGGCGGATTCGTCACTGGTATACTCTTTTAGGGATTTCCCGCTTCTTGACTTTGCGCCGAGCGCGCCGAAGGCAGCGATACCTGGCACAGTATATCACTTCATCAGGGGGAAGCACCCGGCCACATATCCGGATAAACAGCTTCTGCACGCACCCTATTCAATAAGAAAACTGGAGGCGATACTCCTCCAGAAGCACCCACGGCAGGATATCGCAGTAACGGACATAAACGAGGCGCACAGATTCATAACCGACGACACCGAAATAATAGGTGTCTCAACCATGGATCCTCTCGGAATCGGACCACTCACCATGTCATACGCCGCAATCTTTAATGGTGATCTCTACGCGTGGGTGAGGGCGGAATGGGAGACCCTCATAAAGCAGCTCAACAGGCTCAGAAAGGGCAAGAAGGCGAAGCTTGTGGTGGGCGGTCCGGGGGTCTGGGAGTTCACGATATTGCGGGACGACTTCATGAAGCTCGGGATAGACTACGCAGTGCAGGGCGAAACGGACGATGTCCTGAACGAGCTCTTTGACCAGATAATACAGGGCAACGTAGACAGAAACATGTTCCGTGTGGGTTACAACACGTTTGATGAGAGTTTCCACATGTCAGCAGTCGATGACAACAAATTCATAGGCAGGCTCTCCTACGGGGCATACCCACCGCTTGAAAAGATTCCTACGATAGAACGGCCCGCGGTCAAATCCATGGTCGAAATAATGCGCGGTTGTGGGGTTGGCTGCGATTTCTGCGAGGTAACCCTGCGGCCGCTGCGCTACTACACCCTTGACATGATAAAGAAGGAGATAGAGGTCAACATAAAGGAGGGTGGGTTCCACAAGGCATGGTTACATTCTGACGAGTTCTTCGGCTATCGCCATGGACAATTCTTCGAACCTAACGAAGAGGCGCTCTCCGAACTGCTCAATATGGTAGTTTCGATAAAGGGTGTCAGGTCTGCGAACCCGACGCACGGCAGAATTTCGATACCTGCCGGCTACCCTGAGCTTGTTGAAAAGCTTTCAAACATAATGCATGCCGGGCCGAACAACTGGATAGGCATACAGACGGGGCTTGAGACTGGCAGCGAGGCGCTCGCAAAAAAGCACATGCCAGCAAAGACCCTGCCGCTCAAGATAGGGCCGGATGGCTCATGGCACGAAATAGTTTGGAATGGAGTCAAGGTTGAAACTAAGTATTATTGGAGATCTGCATTTACCGTACAGGTTGGCCAGGCAGAAGAAACTGATGAGGACAATTGGGAAACTGTCGCACTGATAAACAAGCTCAGCAATTCGTACGTTGATGGAAAGCCTTTCGAATTCACAGTTACGCCAATGCTGAATGTCCCATTGGGCAGGATAAAGGGCAGACAGATTGGTAAGGGGGTACTGACCCCGTCCATGCTGGCGGTGTATTATGCCTCTTATCAGCATCTCGTGAAGGTAGCGACACGCAACTCGGGCTATGAATTGAAGGGAAACAAGGCCGCCAAGATGGCACTCTCGGGAGTCATAAACCTCGGCGCAAAGGGCATGATGAAGTACGTCGAGTGGGTTGCAAAAAGGGGTGGCTGCGACATCGAGAGGGCAAAGCGCTACGGCATAGAGCACAAGCAACGCATAGAAAGTGTAACAGAACTCACCAACTCCTGAGCGTGTGTTTTATCCATTAGCGCAGCGGCGCCATTTATGTGGACCAGTACTTCTTTGTGCGTATGAACTGGCGTTGCACCTCTATCAAATCCATAAAGAACTCCCTGCGGTCCTTCCGAAACATCCGGAGTGCGCGCGCAGCAGACTTGTGCCCAACCCCATACGTCCCGAGAGCAATTGCCGCCTTTCCCCCGTATGCGGTAAACAGCCCCGCCTCATCAAGCATCTCTTTTAGCAAGGCCCTTTCACCTTGGGAGAGCCTTTTCTTGGATAGCCTCTTTTCTGTGACCTTTGCGCGCTGCTCTGAATATTCTGCAAGCATGTTGCTTTTGCAGTTAGGGCAGCGTATCTCGCCCTGCTGCTCAAGGTCGGAAAGCTTCCTTATGAAGCGCATGCCGCAGTAAGTGCAGAGCAGGTCTGCCTTCTTTCCGAGCACATGCTCGGCAAACGAATCCACAACCACGCTGTTTGGCGTAAGAGGCAGCACTAGCTCTCTCGCGCTGTACGCCGATTCTAGTATGAGCCTTCCGAGAGGCGATAGGTCGCTACATGCGTGCCTGGCAGCCCTTATTTCACCGGAATTTAACCTGCTGGCAAATTCCAAAAGCGCCGAAGTATCGAAGTAGTTGTATAGCAGTTCTCTGATTGCCTCTTCGTAGACCGGGGTGTCCTTGAGGACCTTCGCAAGCTTCAGGACCGTGTGCCTTGGCATGCTGGACCCCTTCTCGACGACACCGAAGGAGACTGCAGCATCGGCGAACTTGTACAAGAAGACCGCGCTCTCTGCCGCGGCGGCCCCAAGCTGACCGAGCAGCTCCCGTTCGGAAAGCCCTTTAAGCGCAGCGAAAGGGTCGTACTCCTGATGTGACTCTATTAGAATCGAATAGGGCGAAATTCGCACCGCAGCGGGCTTCCCAAACCTCGTAACTATGAGGTGTGAAAGCAGCTTCGCAAGCGCGTCGTTCGCGAGAGTGCCCAGTGGAGAGTATATCAATTTGAAATCCCCCGTCTCCTCTATCACTGTGCGCGTGGCGTCTGGCAGGAAGCTTTTCTCCTGCGCTTTTGAGAGCGCACGCACTTTATCGGCAACCGCAGCTCCAGAATAATCCTCAATCTCGGAATTATATTTACCGGAAAGCAGCGCGTACACGCTCTCCGATACCATGCGCGCAACCGGTATGTCCTCACCGCTCCAGTCCGGCACCGCAGCCTCGAAGTCGGAGCTCAGCTCCGCAATTATCGTGTGCTCCTCAATGCTGAGCACGCGCCAGGGGAGCCCCTTGGTTATGAATACGGAACCTTCATCGACGTAGTTCATCACGAAGCGTTCATCAAGGCTCGAAATCACCCGGTTCGTATGTGAGTCCTTCACCACAAACCTTCTTGAATCGGGTATGAAACTGACATGCTCGTAGTAGAACATGCGCGTCCGCCCGACAGGCTCTATGCTGTTCTTCTCGAATCTAATGATGTGCTGCGCGTGCATGAACTCGAGCACGCGTAAGAGTGTATCAGCCTTGAGTTCTCTGTAAATATAGGAACGCGCCAGTATCCCGAGCGCGGCATCCGCCGTCATGGGCCCCAAATCAAGCAGGAGCCCGCACACCTGATGCGCAAGCACATCCAACGCACCGTCGTGCGTCATAGACGACTCGAGCGCGCCGGCTGCTGCGTTGATGCAGACTGCGAGCGATTCCACAACATCCATCATACTGGTAGCGATTATGATGCCGTTGCTCTCCTCCGAGGCGGTATGGCCGCTCCTTCCGACGCGTTGCAGGAGGCGCACGGCCTGCTTCGGGGAACCGTACTGCACGACTAGGTCTATGCCACCCACATCTATGCCGAGCTCGAGCGAGCTTGTCGCTATAACAGCACGCACGTATCCCTCCTTGAGCCCGTCCTCAATCTTGACACGCTCATCATTGCTGAGGGAACCGTGGTGTATCCCAATCTTTCCGAAATCGAGCTCCCTCTCCATAAATGTAAGCCTGCTGCCGACCGCCTCTACAACCTGGCGTGTATTCGCAAATATAAGCGTGGCCTTGTGCGCTGCTATCAGCTCTGCCAGCCTGCTGAGCCTTGCGGATGCCTCTCGGTCCAGCCCGAACTTTGACTCTGCGGTCCCGATTGGCTTCGCGGCGCGCTCAGGCAGCTCTACACGTATGTGCATACGCTTCTGCCCTTCCGACGAGACAACCCTGCACCCCCGGGCAGGGTTTAGGAACCTTGCAACAAGACCCATGTTCCCTATTGTGGCGCCGAGCCCGATGCGCTGGAAGCCGGGCTTCAGCAGCTCCAGTCTCTCTAATGCGACAGAAAGCTGCGCGCCGCGCTTCGAGCCGTAGAGCTCATGCACCTCATCTATGATTACCGCCTCGAGATGCAGGAATGCTTCCCTGAAGGAGCTTGTCGGAAGTATGCTCTGCAGCGTTTCTGGCGTGGTTATCAGGACATTCGGGGCCTTCCTCGACTGGCGGGCACGTTCACTCTGCGCGGTGTCGCCATGCCTTACCGCTATAGTGAGGCCCAATGCACTGCATATCAGGTCCAGTCGCTTGAGCATGTCGCGGTTCAGCGCGCGCAGAGGCGTTATGTAAAGCAGGAATATGCCGTTCCTCCCAGGTGCGCCATTGATAATTCTCTGCAGGACAGGCAGCACCGCGGCTTCGGTCTTCCCAGAGCCGGTCGGCGCAGCTATCAGACAGTCCTGCCCGCCCTCGACAATTGGCATTGCCAGCTTCTGGATCTCGGTCAGGCCACCATACTTCTTGATGAATGGCTCGTATGCGCTCGGCATCAGGCACCGGCCCGCGCCCTTCTGCGCCTCCTTGCAAACACAACCCCGACAAGGACTATCGCAATTATCATCGATGCCATGATGATTGTCGGAGCCAGCACTAAGATGTTGATGTCGCCACCGCCCGTCGAGCTGAACTTCTGTCCGACACCCATGTACTTCACATATCCCGAGACGTAGCCCATTGGGACGTCTGTAAAGTACAGGGGCCCGGCAGATGTGCTGGCATCGATCGTGGTTCCGTTCATGAAGGTTATGTTCATCGAAACCCCGACCGGCAAAAATATGTAGCTGAACGTATTTATCGTCACGTTATAGACCGGTATCTTGAACTGTACAGATTCCGGGTTTCCTATGCGTTGTGTGTATTTGATAGGCACGTCCGCCCCCTTATAATGTGCTGCTGTTATCAGTACCGTACTGTTCACATCGAGGAATGTGCGCGGCGATATGATCCCCTGGCTGCTCCTGTAATAATTGACAGATATCGGATTGCCGTATCCGTCTTCTGCAGTTATATTGATCAGGTACTGCTTTACGTACATCGCATTCATGAAGACCGACCCGTTAAGGGTTATGTTGACGGAACTCTGGTTATAGACCCCACCCCAGCTTGAGAAGCGCAGCCTTGCAGTTGCATTAAGCGGGTAGTATGTGGGGGTGGCATATACGTGCACAATACTATTAGCGTCATGCCATCCATTGCCGTATACAGTACCGTATTCCGATGTCATGTTCACGAGGTACTGCGGCGTCCAGTCCGATGACACGCTGTGCGGCGCATTCATGTAGATTGTGGAGCTGGTGGACTTACTGCCGGTGCTCCATCCCTTGAATAGCAGCCGTGAGCCATAGCCTGTTGATCGCGACGCCCCGGCGGAAGAAAAGCTGGCGTTGGTGCCGCTGTCATACCAGCCGCTCCCCGTGCCGCCGCTCACGTTCAGATAATACTGAATGCCCCATTTTGCTGTCTCTGTTATATTGTTGAACATTCCAACCGCAGTAAAATTCTGCGTGCCCGTATATGAATTTGCGCCGCTGCCAAACCATCCGAGAAACTTGGCCCTCGAGCCGCGGGATATGTTCACATACGGTGGAGCGGACAGCGTAGCCACCGTATCTGCCAGGTACTCCTTCGAGCCGGACAGGTTCCCATACTCGGAACTTACCCTAAGCATGAATCCCTGCTTCCAAAGCACCGACGCGTTCGTGCTCAGCGGCAGACCAGAACCCACCTGAAAATAGTTGACAATGTTCTGGAACTCCTGCACGCCATACGTGTTTATGATCTGGCTATCGCTTCCCTTGCCATACCCTATTGTAGCAATCCCTATCGGGACAACCTGCCATCTGCCGGAGCTGTAGAAAGTGAAGTTCCTGAATGAAACCAGTTTCATGAAGGCATTGTTGTTGCTTGCGCCTGCATACTCGCTTATCGCGCTGGGATAATAAAGCCCAGAGGTTGAAGTACCCATGTTGATGCTGCCGAGTTTCATGTCATTCAGGTAAAAGTTCCATACGTCGCCGCTTGACCTGAAAGAATACGTATTGAATGTGCCATTCTCCCCTACGGAGTTATTGCTCCCGTAATTGCCATAGAAGGAAGAGCCGACGTAGCCAGATGGGAAATATTCCCAAAACCAGGTCGGATACCCGCCCTTCAGGAACACGCTGCCGGTACATCCGGACTCTGTGCAGTTGTTCTGGTAGTTGCCCGTCGAATTTGGCACAAAGTAGCCTACCTGCACGAAGCCGCCGTTTGAGAGGGTTTCGCCGGTCCAGAAGCCGTAGGACCCGTAGCTTATATTCTGCGGGTATATTGTCTGTATCTGCACACTTGCGCCGCTGTTCGGCGCCGCTTCGCCGGTTGCCATAGCCCCAGACTGGAACCAGTACATGCCGTACGCAGAATGTGCTGCGAACGCCAGGATAGCCAGTGCGGCGAGCAGCAAATCAAGCCTTTTCATAGTCAACGCCAAGCGCCTCGAGTTTCTCCAATACCTGCTTTTTTGCACTTGCTTTTATACTTTTCCAATCCAGCACTGCAACTTCTGGCAGATCCTCGGATTTTAGCATTGCCTTCCCTATCATGTCAGGCTCTATCGAATGCTTTGGCATTATGTGCGCAAACGCGTACTTTCCAGAAAGGGCAAGCCGGGTGAACTTTTCTGGGTAATGCGTGCCGCCTATGCCCAATGCAACCTTCCCAAAATCCGGATTAATGTCTAGGGAGTCCAGCACAGTGCGGGCAAATGAATCAATAATGCCTTCGGGTGCACCGTCTTGCAATGGGCCCAGCTCCGCGAACAGGGATGGAGTTTCCAGCAATGGGCCGTGGTGGGTTGCCTCGTATGTAACACCGACACGGGATTGGGGCAGGCGTGCCGCCGCCGAAATGAACGACAGCATCTTTCTGGGGCAGGCAATGCTTATCTCTCGGGGCTTGCCGCCCAGTTCCGCAGACGCGGTCCAATTGCCAGTTGCATGGGTAGTGAGCGAGAGCACCCCCTTTGCACTCGAGTGCCTGCTTACAAATATTATCTGCGAGGCCCCGATGCCGTCGATGAATGAGGCGTCTACTGCGCGTCCGCTTATCCTTACAAGGCCGATTGCGCCGCTGCGGACCGAATAGCCGTCCATGGCGCGCTCTGTGCCAAGGCTCAGGTTTTCGGATATGCGCTTTATCGCGGCACATGCAATTGCATCATTCTCAGAATATGCAAGGCAAAGCATGGAATCGCCGATAGGGATAAATCATAATCGCCAGAGATGTATTTAGATATTATGCGGTCGGGAGGCGGTGCCGGAAAATTCAGGCGCACACGGGAGGATTTTGTATGTGAATGGTGCGGTGCGAAGGTCCGCGGCACAGGCTACACGGATCATTGCCCAGCATGCCTTGCAAGCAGGCACATTGACATAAACCCCGGGGACAGGGCTTCGCTATGCGGAGGCAAAATGGTTCCCGTCGGCGCGATTTACAAGGGGGGCAGCGTAATCCTCACATACCGGTGCCTGAAATGTGGATTCGTACACAGAGTCAAGGCGGCGCAGGATGACAGCCCCGAACTGATTTGGCAGACCATACGGAAAACAAACCGCCGGTTTTCCCACCCCCCTTAATAACTATGCTTTCTGTATAATTTTATGCGTCCTGCGTGGTTGAATAGGGATGTGCTGCTGATATCGCTCTCGGCGTTCTTCGCCGACCTCGGCTACCAGGCGGTGCAAGCAGTATTTCCGATATACCTTGTGATCACGCTCGCGGCAAATCCGCTTTACTTCGGGCTTGCAAATGCATTCGCATTTGGTGGTGGTGCTGTCTTTGCGTACTTTGGGGGCGTGCTCGGAATACGGCACAGCCGGAAGAGGCTTGCAGCCGCGGGAAGCGCCTTCATAATTCTGATGTCCCTTGTAGGGCTTGCCTTCAGCCCCGTGCTTGCAATAGCGCTATTCTGCGGGGGCTGGTGGGGGCGGAACTTTCGGGTGCCGCCGCGCAGGGCAATGCTGGCCGACGCCGCTAAACGTGAGGACACCGGAAAGGCGTTCGGATTCCTGCATGCACTCGATATCGGAGGGGGCATGTTTGCTGTGGTGGGCCTCCTTACGCTGCTCTACTTCGGGATGAGCCAGAACACGATACTGCTCCTGACTGCAATTCCGATATCAGTCTCAGTCGTGCTGCTGCTTACCACCAGGGATATACGAAAACGGGCTGTAAGGAAGGCCCCGAATCCAAACAGGCAGACACGGGCCAGGAAGGATGCGTTCATCGGCATAATGGTCGCGACGGCACTCTATGGCTTCAGCTACTACAGCTTGGGATTCCCGATACTCACCATAGCGAAGAGCAGTAACGACGCCCTCGGAATAGGCGCGTATGGCGTTTACCTGGGCGTGTCCGCGATCACCGGCTATTATATAGGCTCAAGGAAACGCCTGAACAAAATAAAAGCGCTCGGATACCTCGGCTACATCCTTTCTGGCGTGGGGACGGCCCTGCTCGCCCTCGGTTATTTCCTGCACGGCTCGCTCGGCCTCTTTTACCTGGGCGTGGCGCTGATGGGATTTGGACTCGGGGTTGTCGAGACGATGGAACCGACGATAATATCGCTTGTGCGTGATGTGGTAAAACTGGATACAGGGATGGGCATACTCCAGGGGGCACGCAGCTTCGGCCTCTTCTTTGCGAACCTGATCATGGGGCTCTTGTACGTCCTGGATCCGTCCTATTCTTACCTTTACGCGGCGATCGTGTCAGTGGCTGCAGGGATAATAGTCCTATTTTCGGCGCGTAAGGCAAAACTGTAGCGGGAGGACTTTCGCGCCTGGCGCGTGGCGCAATGGATGGAAATCGTTTTTAATCTTGCGCGGGTAAGAATTCTGTGATGAAGTGGCGTTTGAGAAGAGGGACGGCAAGGGCGCGATACCCGAAAGTAATTCGCTTGAAAATACCAAGCGCATACACATTCTGCTGAATGCGCTCATAGATGATATAGATGCGCAAATAGGCGCTTTGGTATCGGATGCGCTGGATAGGATAATGGCCGCACCGGACATAGAGAAGAATGCGCATGATGTGTTCCCTTACGTGTATTCGGCAGCGCTGCTCGCCTTTGTAGGGCATGAAATAAACAAGAGGAACATAACAGAACTGGTAAGCGCAGTGGGCGGCAAGCCGGATGAAAGAATGCTTGAGATAGTTGATAGGGTGGGCATAGAGAACGACCTCATCCCGTTGCACTGCATTTATTATCTGGTTGTGATGGGCATGGAGGCGAGCAACAGCAACATAATTAGTGTTGCGCGGGCGCTCGGAAGCACGCCCTCCGCGGAATCGATAGAGCGGGCGAAGACAGCTTATTCCAGGGGCACGAAGCTTGACCTGTGAGCCCACGGCGCACGCCGGTTCACTTGACCAGATACGGACGCAGGGCGCTGAGCGCAGGCTTCGGCTCCAGTGTCGTGGCATTGAGAAGGCCGAAATCAAAATTGTAGGGGGGGTGCACGCTTCCAACAAGGTTGAACCAGACTGCCGCCCTGACATAGGGCTTCGACGCAAACAGTGAGAATGTCTGGTTCAGGAATGTTGCCTGCTTCTGCAATGAGCTGTTGAAATATGCAGGGGGTATGCCGCTTATGTTGTGGTTTGATGGGAGCCCCACCTCTGTCACCCACACAGGCTTGCCAGTCAGGTTCTCGTACGCATCGAGATATTTGCTGAAGAGCGCGCCGGTAGTCTGTGAATAACCGCTAGGAGTTTGGTTCATCAGATAAATGAAGCCGCTGTATGCATGCAGTGATATCCCGTCGCAGTACTCCGCTAGCCCGTATGACCACACCGCACGGGCCCATAGGAAATCGTACTCGTCGGATTGGGGGCTTCCTGTAAATATGTTGTCGCCCCCTAGGCAAAGAACGGTGTCCGACTGGTTGTGCGCCTTTATCAGCAGGTATGCGCTCTTTGCAGTTATATAATAGTTGTATGCACTCCCATTCTGGTATCCGTCCTGAAAGGTGCTGATCTGCGGCTCGTTCCAGATCTCCCATATGTGTACTTCCGGATAGGAGGCAATCGCCTTTGACACACTGTGGTTCCAGTCCGCAAGGGACCAGTTGCAGTTTGAGGCACAGCTTCCGTTCGCAAAACTGACGTCCAGGGTGTCGTAATCGAGTATTCCAATGAACTGCGCACCCCTGTCCGACAGGTTCGAGAGCTGCGCCTCCTGCGTGGGGGTGTTCGTTATGTCTTCACGGAAGAACCTGATTCTCTGCTGCAGCGCGACGGCCATGGCAGCCGGATCTGATGAACCTGCAGCTCCGGCGAGGAGCGGGTGTGCTTGTGGTTGCTGGACCCCATGCAGCAGCGAAGCCGCGAGGAGCGCAAGTGCGAATACTGCAACCGCCGCAATAGCCAATGTCATTGCCAATTTTCTGGATTTCATGCAATCAACTTTTTGAATTGTTCTGCACAACCCACAAATCCACCTCTGATACCATCGCAATGCGCTGCACAGCCTCCGATGCACCCTGGTGCGGGCTCAGGACAATCGCGAGGTTCCCGCACGGGCGGAAGGATGAGAGCGTGCCGTTGTATGCCAACATGCCGCTCATGTTGTATCTTGGGAGCACAACGTATGCCCCCGCGGGCACTTCCGTGCAGTTGCGCGAAGCTATACCCGCTGAGAAATGAAACCGTTCGGGATTTTCGAAATGCGTGTAGACTGCGATATTCGCATAGCTGAAATCGGAGTAGATTTGTGTTTGTGGATTGAGGGCATTTAGGTATCGGCCTATTTGCATCTCAGAGTAGCTCTCGGCATAAAGCACGTTGTAGAAGAACAAGATTGTAATGATGGATGCCATGGCAAGGGCCGCGAGGAGCAGCGCCGCGGCAAACCTGCGCGGGCGCAACTTGTGCGCGTTGTGGCTGCTGTGCGCCGGAGCACCCGAAAATCTTGCTGCAGCCGCGGCAATTATTATCGCCATCGGCGGTGCCGCGAGCAGCAGGTACCTGTCAAGCCTGTATGAAAGCACATACGAAAATCCGCCGCCGTTCCCTATATGCATCGGCCCGAATTCGAGGTAAGCAAATACTACGGCGATCCAAAAGAGCGGAAAATACGACGGTTTGTCGCGCCTGTATACCAGGTAGGCGGCAGCAACCACAAGCGCATAGAAGTACGGGCTGCCCACTATGAGGCTGAATGGGAATCCGTGTATGTTGCTTTGCGTTGCAGGGCTGCCGTGGAGCAGCCCCAATAAGACAGTGAGGTTGTACGGAAACATCACCGAAGGGTAGTAGCCCAGCGCCTGGGTGGTGCCCATCGCAATGCCGCTGCTCTTATAAAACAAGCCGTAATAAGACCAATTTTCGGTGAACGTAATGAATGGGTTGTGGGATGTGGCGTAGTTAAATGCGAAGAGAAGGCAGAGTGCAGCCAGGAAACCGGTAATGAGCTGCAGGCTTGCCCGGTTGGGCCGTATTTTGTGCCTGGAGCATTCGACAGCCAGGAAAAGGCCGGCAAAAACCCAGAAGACAAAGCCTTCTGGACTGGCGAGCGGAGCAAGCAGCATTGAGGCTCCCGCCGACAGGTACCACTTCCAGGAACCGGAGCGGACAGCGCGGAGCAGCAGGTACGCAGAAAGCCCAGCGAACAGCATCATCGGAGGATTGTCGCTCATCGTTATCGAATATACGAACACCATAGGGAAAAGTATGAAAAGAAGGGCGGCGAGGAGCGCTATGCGCTCCCCGTAAAGCTCCTTACCAATCAGGAATACGAGGAGTGCAGTACCTATAAACGAGAGCGCGTCCCAGATAATTCCCTGAACTGGGCCATACCCGAAAATCCTAAACATGAGCGCTATTGGGAGCACCTGCAGAACCCGCACATAGAGCGGCATCGTAGTGAGCTGGACGAACTGGCCATGGCTGGCGCCATACGCAATGAATGCGTACTGCAAGTCGTCACCGAAGTTGCTGGGTCCTGTCGAAAGCGCGAGGCAGAGGAGGAATGTGGATGATAGGAGGGCGGCAAGCATGTAAAGGATGATTCTGCTGCCATTGCGGGTGCGCGCATCCTTGCCGCGGATGCTGCACCTTTTTCCGGAGACCAAGCCAATCCCAGTACCTTATCGCGTGGCAGGTTTTAATCAGTTTGCATCCGCGTGTGCACTGCCGATGGGGTCTGTCCTGTGCTGGCAGTGCAGCGGGGCGGGGTGCAGGCACAGGGGATACACAAGGTTGGATGCGGGCAGTGCGCCCAGGGAGGCATAAATTATTCCGAAATGTGAGAATGCGAAAGCCAGCACGGCGAATCCAAAAAGACGGGATTTGTAGCAGCGCCCATCCAGGATTGTTGATAAAAGACTAGTGTCGATAAAGTAATCTAAACCAACAAATCCCTTTAGGGTTTGGTTTTGCAGGGGTTTTTATACCCTGATGTAAATATCCTTAAACGGGATGCTGCATGGACAAAAAGAAGCACAGCATGTTCTGCATACAGACGAGCATGCCCGAGAAGCTGCGCGATTACCTCATCGATCTTGGCATTGGGCTCAACAAGCAGGATACAAGGGTGGAGGGCAGGCTGCTTATCATAAATCCGGTTGTTGATGCAGGCATTCTTGCCGCTGGGCTCAGGGCCGACAGTGCAATGGGAAGGCAGATGAACCGCTTTTACGTGTTTGATTCTCATTCGGACAGCCTTTCGGGGGCACTTGCAGGGCTTGCTGGAATGCTCGGAAAGCGAACCGCAAGACTGCAGGCCAACGGGAAACAGCTTGAGGAGCTCACCCTAGACACACTGGAGGGGAGGGGCGTAAAGCTGAACCCCACAAAATTCAAGTTCGTCGCGAGCCTTGTCGCGGTCGGAGGGACGTACTATTACGGGGTGGCGGGCAGGAAGCTCTATGCGACGCAGGCGCAGGACGGGGCTGCGCATACCTCGCGCGCATACTACAAGATAGAGGAGGCTGTAAGGCGCTTCCGCGTGCCCATAAAGAAAGGCTGGCGGGCGCTGGACATCGGCGCAGCGCCAGGAGGGTGGAGCGAACTCCTTTCAGACCTTGGATGCACTGTCGTTGCAGTAGACCCCGCCAGGATGGAAATACAGCGCAATACAGTACTGCATGTAAAGAAGAGGATTGAGGATGCTGCGCAGGAGCTTTCCGGATCCGGAAAGTTCGATATGATAGTATGCGACATGAACTGCGATCCGAGGGATGCTGCGAGGATTCTGGTAAACTCTGCTGTGCTCACAAAGCCGGATTCTTACTTAATCATGACGGTAAAGTACCCGCACAAGGGAGATGCCCACAGAAGGCGGCTGCTGGACGCCACAATCACAATATTGGAGCAGAAATATGACCGGATAAGTGTGAAGGAGCTAATTTCGAATACAAACATGGAGGCGACGCTTTCGGCCAGGCGGATGGCGCAGGCGCATGCCGGTTCTAACCGGGAGATCAGACTGTTCGGTTGATTACAAAATCTGCTATGCTCTTGAGGCGTGCCGTCGCCGGTGTGTCCGGAAGCGCGCGGGACGCCTTCGCCCAGCTTTCGGCTATCAGCTTCGACGCAAACCCTTCAGCATATTTCATCGAGCCTGCGCGCACCATTATACCTATTGCCTCTTTTATCTTGTTCGGGTCACGTGTGTGCTCCTTGAGTATGGACATCAGGTGCTCGCGCTCTCCGACAGAGGCACTTTGGAGTGCATGCAGCACCATCAGGGTCACCTTGCCCTCTGTTATGTCCTCGCCGACGCCGCCCTTGTTGTCTGACACCCCGCTCTTCGCCACATTCAGCAAGTCGTCCTTGATCTGGAATGCAACCCCTATCGAGGCCCCGAATTCGCCCATTATGTTCACCACTGAGTCGTCGGTGCCAGCCAGGATTGCACCTATCTGCGCTGCCATTCCGGTTAACGCCCCCGTCTTGTCAAATGCGGCCTGCAGGTAGTGGCTGACGTCGCGCGTTGAAATATCCACGAGCTGGTTGTGCCATGCAAGGTCCACGCCCTGGCCTATCCCCAGGCGCTGCATCTGTATTGCGTACATCTTGAGCAGGCGCACCTTTATCGCATCGTCTATCTTTGTGCTCGTAGTTATCGCATTCATCGGAAAGAAGAACATGAAGTCGCCAAGATTCAGCGCTATGTCAAGGCCGTACTTGACATGCACAACGGGAAGCCCACGCCTCTCTGCGGAGCCATCCTCTATGTCATCGTGTATCAGCGTGGCGTTGTGCACTATCTCAGGTATCGTAGAGAACTCGATGTAGTTGTTTGAGTCCTTGCCAAAGGCCTCGAGCACGGCGAGTGTCAGTACTGGGCGCAGGCGCTTGCCCCCTCCGCCGAGTATATGGCGTGCTGGCTCCATTATGGAACGCTCTATTGCCTCCTCGTCGTAGGTGTATGCGGTTCTCTTGAGTATGTTCTTCAGGTATTGCGGGGAACTGCTGTCGCTCAGGTACTCATGCAGCCTCTTGTCGACAAGCGCGGCCTTTTCCTTTATGTAACTGGTGATGTCCAGATCAGGTTCCAAATCCTCACTTGACTAAACATAAGATGGGAGGTATATAATCTTATCGGGGGTTTGCGGCGCGGTGTTTGAGGCCTCGCACCGCAGGCTGGCCGTTGCCAGTATCCGGCACCGCACATCAGCCCGGGGGCAGGTAGTAAGAGTAATTCTCTGTGCCCTGGCTGGATGCTCCGGCAGTGCAGTAAGTGTATCTGTTGTAACCGACGCACGAAGCGCCCGAGGTCTCATTTAAGGGTGTCTGGTAATCTGGACTGCGCGACCAGGCGGAGATTCCGGTAAGAGTCAGCATTGCAGAATAGGTCCTGTTGGTTATGCCGGTGTCGTTCTGACCACCCACACATATCACGCTGCCGCTTCCGATGGGCGCGCAGCTTGAATTCGTAATCGGGATCGGATAGCTTGTGGTGGCCTTCCATGCACCCAGCACCCCTGGGCTTGTTATCGGCGCGTAGTAAGAATCTGCAGTGGTCGCCATGCCGAGCACGGAATTTGTGCCTCCGACGCAGTATATGTTGTTATTGGCCGCCATGCAGGACTCGCCGCTAATATCCTCTGGATATGGTGTTGCAGAGGACCATATACTGATTCCGGATGTCTGCAGCAGTGCTGAGGCTGTGAAGTTCTGCGGGCTTCCGGTCGTGTTCTCGCCGCCGACGCAATAGATGTACCCGGCGTATGCCACGCATGAGCTCGAAGTCACATTCTGCAAGTATGGTGTGGTGTGTGCCCAGCCGGTGATTCCCGAAGGCGATATTCCGGAATAGAATGCGGCGCTAACCGAAGCGCCAGGATTTCCGGATTTGGGGATGCCACCCGTGCAGTAAACGTAATTGTCGTAAGCCACGCAGCTCTGGCCCTCAATCCCCATCGGATACGGGGCAGTAGGCAACCAGGAGCTTATTCCACTGGTGCCGAGCACTGCATAATAACTCAACGAGGATGTTGCGATGTCATTGGCACCGCCGATGCAGTACACGCTTGAACCGGATTGTACACAGGACTGACCGGTCGAATTCTGGGGGTACGGAGTTGTTCCTATCCACGTCGTGGTGAGCGTATTCGGGGGCAGGGTGTTCGGGGGTAGCGTATTCCCGGGCGGGGCGTTTCCTGTCAAGGCAATGCAGTTCGCAGTGATGTTTCCCAACAGTATCTGGCAGGAGGTGGAATTAGCAGTACAGACTCGCAGCATCATGGAATTTCCTATGACCATGGTATATGAGCCCGAGATTATGTTCGGCTGCGTTGGGCTATTCGGATACCCAAGCGTGAAGTTCCCGAACGGGAGGTATATCTGGTACTTCTGATAATTGATGAAATTTGCGAGGACTGTCTGGTTGGCGGATTCGTTGTATACACCGCCATTCACGTTTACGAATAGGGCCTGCAGCTCTGGCTCAAGCTGGCTTGTTATTATGCTGTTGACCAGAAGCGACACGTTAACCGGATTAGTATACTTATTCGGGTCGTTGGATATTATTGCCCGTATCTCGTTGGCCGCCTGCATGCCGATGGCATTGGCTTCCTGGCTAATGTTGGCAGCCTGGCCTGGCGGGGAGATGGATGTAACGTTGATTGTAAATTTGGTCCCATTTACGATTGAGATGTTCTCTGCCGGGGTGAAATTAAACGCAGCGGTGCCACCAACACATGTGAGGTTCGTAATTGTGTCATGTTCTGGGGGAACGGCGGGTTTAATGGTTATATTTACGGGCGGGCCTACCTTGATGAACGGTGAGGTGCTTGCGTTCTTTGCGGATGCGGAAGTCCACACCCCGAATATTCCGCTCGCTGGCGAGGACCGGTACGCTGCGACGTAAAGCCCCGATACAACAAGAATTGAAACCGCTAGGAGTATTACCGTTGCAAGAACAGAAAATTTGACAGCCATATTTAAACATACAATATATTGTTATTTAAGCATTCCGCACGGTCCATGCGGAGGCAGCGGTCCGGAGGGTTATACACGGTGGCAAATGGGGGATGGTGGGCAAGACGCACTAGGAAATCCCGCCTTTCCCCGCACATTCTTGCTTTAGGCTCAGCAGCCGTTACACTGCCTTCCGATAAATTTCTGCAGGCCGGCTCTGCAGATCCATTAGAGCGCATTTCTAGATATTTATGTATTTCTTGCTTCAGTAACATCTTTATTTACTGCTTGAGTATATTGGTTGATTTTATGGAAAATGGCACCCCCACAGATTTCAAGGAATTTGCAGGGCTTTACACGGACAAGGTCTATAATCTACTCATGAGCTACTACCCGAAAGAGGGCGTACCGCGCGAGTTCCTCGAGATGATGAGGTCTTACAGCGACCGAAAGGGTCAATACAGGCGGCCCATGTACCTGCTGGCATGGAACCTGCTTTACGGCGGGAAGCTTGAAGACGCCTTCCTGCCTGCCGCAGTGCAGCAGGTCTCCGAGGATTATTTCCTGATGCATGATGACTGGATGGACGGCAACGGCCTCAGGAGGGGCAAGCCGACCGCACACACCCTGTACGGCCCAGTATATGCGATACTCGCGGGGGACACTGTCCACGTCCTATTATGGAAGATGGCGAACGACGTCGCCGATGCGCTCGGCGCGCAGACGAGGAAGCGCTACATGGACAAGCTGATAGACATCATGATGGTGACGCATATAGGGCAGTACTACGACATACACCTTACAGAGGAGAAGGACATAACGAAGTTCACAAAGGAGGATTATTACAAGTCGATACATGCGAAGTCTGCATACTACAGCATATATGGGCCGATGCAGTGCGGTGCAATAATCGCGGGCGCGGAGGAGCGTGACATCGGCAAGATAGCGGACTACGGGATCCCGGCCGGCTTTGCGTTCCAGATAAAGGACGACATACTGGACTGCACATCGACAGAGGGTGAGCTGGGCAAATCTATAGGCACAGATGTGAAGCAGGGCACAAAGACGCTAATATTGTGGCATGCGGTCCAGAATGCGCCGCAGGGTACGCTAGCGAGGCTGCGCTCCATATACATGAAAGGGCCCGAGGAAAAAACTGCAGAGGAGATCCGCTTTGTGCTTGATGCGTTCGATGAGCTTGGTTCGATAAAGTATGCGGAGGCTGAGGCTATGCGTCTCGCCAGTGAAAGTCTGGTAAAATTTGAGGAGGCACACGGAGCCCTTCCCGAATCGGGCCTTAAGGACCTGGCCAGATCTGCGATCGGGCATGCTGCAATCAGGAAGAGGTAAAATTGTATTTTGGTGCATATGGTGAAAATCAAGATTGGGATAGACGGCCTGGATAAAATCCTTGGCGGGGGAATAGAGGAGAATAAGGCTTTCCTGATAACTGGCGGAAGCGGCACGGGAAAGACCATCTTCTGCCTGCAGTTTGTAATAACCGGATTGAAAAAGGGCGAAAGCGCAGTCTATGTTACGGTTAATGAGCGCGCGGAGGATATACTCGAAGATGCACGCTCTTTCGGGTGGGAGCTGAAGAAGTATATTGATTCTGGCAAGCTCTACATCATAGACATGCCAACCTATACCACCATAGAAATCAGCAAGGGCGAGGCGCTGGACACGCGGCGCATGATTGCGGATACGCTTGGGCGCATACGCAAGTTGGGTGCGCGCCGCGTTGTGGTCGAATCTATAGACTATATTGCGGCACACTCTTCGGAAAATGTGGCTAATGCGCAGGAGTTCCTCCGTGAGGCAGTCCTCACACCGGAAAATCCGACTGGCGTGACGCTTCTGATAACCTCTGTCCCCCCATCCAACCAGATGGAGCAAAGCATGCACAGCATGGAGGAACGCGTCGTTGACGGCATATTCTCCATGGACTTCGATGAAAAAAGCGGCAGGCGCATGCTCTTCATAAAGAAGATGAGAAAGTCGAAGATCGGGCTTTCGAAGTACGAATACAACATAGACACGAAGAGGGGGATACGCCTGGTAGGGGGCTGAGCCGCCAAGCAGCAATGGCCCGCCGCAGACACGCGGAGGCGCAACTTATTTAGCTTATCGCTTCATATGCTAAAATATAGGTGGAATTATGGCACAGTACAAAAATTTCAAGACTAAACCGACCGCAGCATTTGCGCTTACCCTTCTCGGGGGCATACTTATAATGCTATTCGGGGTACTAACGTTCGGCATGGGCATCTTAGTCTCAAAGTTCAGCGGCTTCATGGGCATGATGATGTTCGGCACCGGGGTCTCTGGCGTAATCGGCATAGTGGCAGGGGCGGTCATCATAGTAGGTTCACTGCTGCTGAACACGACAGACAGGGAACGCGTGGAGGTTTGGTCCATAGTTGTTATTGTCCTAAGCGTGGTGAGCCTTCTCAATACGGGCGGCTTCCTTGCGGGCTTCCTGCTTGCGCTCATAGGCGGAATCCTCGGGCTAACGCACAGCTGATCTTGCGGTTTGGGAACGGCGGCGCCGTTGCTTTCCCATCGCATGCAACGGTAAGATTATGGGTAGCGGGGATTTTGCCAGGACCCTAAAATGCGCTTCCGCGGCTGCGCTCGCACTAGACCTCCTCATTTTCTCCGCGTACTTCATTATCATGGACAGCCAAGCACTGATACTCTGCACGCTTCCGGTCGTGCTGCTCGCCGCATTCCTTGCCTCGCCAGCAGGCAAATACGCACCGCACGCGCTGTTCCTCGCAGCCACACTGATAGGTGCAGCGGCAGTAAGCTATTCTACTGCGGGCGCTGTTGCATTCCTCTATAGTGTACTCGCAGCGGGCGCGCTGGCCGCAGTGCTGGGCGGGCTCAGCGTACAGCTGAAAAAGCCCGCCTACGCAATTTACCCCGCCTTCGGCGCAGCATTGTTGTATGCCATGTATCTGCTGAGGTTTAGCAGCTATCCGGATTTTGCGGTGAATGTTGGGATCCTCGGCTACTATGCAGCGATTTTCGGTACCATTTCCATCGTGGCGGGAGGCGCAATGCGAAAAGCAAGTGGCAGGATAATGCGGTTAGGGCCGGACGGCACATGGCGTTACGGCCTGCTGCTCGCGGCTTGCGTCGCTGTGCTCGCACTTCCAGTATGGCCCACAGGCATAATACAGTCTAAGCTTCCGAGCATGGACATACGGCTTGGCAGCATAACCGGCTCCGGACTCTATGCACTAAGCTTCAATGCCCCAAAATATGCACTATACGAGAACGGCGCGGTCTCCAACCTACGCTTCTATTACGGCAACGGAACCTCTGTGGACGCCTACATCGGGGAAAATTCCTCTTATGAGAGCAAGACTGACATAGTCATCAAGGTTTTGCCCGGCACGCAGGATGTCGTGCTGCGCTTCATGCCGTACAGCACGGGCTTCGGTGGGCAAACCACAGCCATGAACAAGAGCGACTTTGCCGCCTTGGAAAACCGGTCGGCCCGCATAAGCCCCACATACGGCCAGCTGCAGCAAGCAAGTGGCGTGCGCACCCCTGTCAGGAGGCAACTGCGGGCAGTTTCCCAGAAATATTCGCTGACGTACCTAAACGAGACGATTGATTCATACCTGCTAATGAGCGTGTGCCCATCGGGCTACAAACCCTCAGTGCGGATAGTGGTGCATAGCAGCTCTCCGGTAAACCTGTTCCTGTTTCACAATCTGAGCGACTTCACCTTCGCAATTGACAGTATATACCGGAGCGGGGGGAGCTATAGCAGCTACATATCGCAGCTTTCTGGCCACAGTTACCAAAAGTTTGCCGGATTGCGGAACGTGAGCGCACGGATAAACCTAACAGACTGCACGTATTACACGGTGCTTCCGGATGGAAGCGCCGACGTGTCAATTTTGCAGAATGTAAGTTATGGGACATGGTCGCTGGCTCCCGTAAACGGAACAGGCCTGGCGGTATTAGAATATGGGCAGCTGTATTTCGGCTGGGGTGCGTTGCCATACAGCCTTGGCTACCTTGAGAAAATGTATCAGGAAAGTATTTCCGGCACACTGCAGTGAGTGCCAATTTGCAAGCGGCCATTGGCCGCCCCAATTGCCCGCAATTGGTATTCACTTGGCTCTGCTGATTTTGGGGGTGCGCACCTTGCGCAGCACGAACCACGAGGCAGAAAGCGCTGCCATGGCAGCACCGCTGATTGCCCACGAGACCCATGCCATCGTCTGCGGGGTATAATAGAGCTCCATCGTATAATTTCCGATCTTCTGGATATGCCATGAATTCGCGTACCCGCCGACCATTGTATGTTGGCTTCCGTTGACTGCGGTGCCGTTCGGATAATAGGCTGCCCAGCGCGGATCATAGCTCTCCCGGAACACGAGGTCGAACGGCTGCGTGGCGTTCACTGTGACATATACGCGCGTCGGGTCCGCGAACGAGAAGCCCGTTATTGAAGCATTCGCCGAGATAATCGGCGCGGTTGTGTTAAGCTCGTATATATCTGTATAATTGAAGCTCCTGACCAATCGCAATCCAACTGCATTATTGAGGTTTGACTGCAGCCTGTCTATATTGAAATGCGTATCGCCCAGGTTGTTGCTGTCCTTCTGCAGGATTATGTACTTTATGCTGAGGTTGCCGAATTGCTCCGCGATGTATGGGGAATTGACCTGCATGTTGCCTATGTTCCATGCTGCGGCGTAGTAGAGCCCGGAGCTCGCAGGGAAAAACAGCTCTGATGCCGCAACGTATCCTCCGGTAAATGCCGGGGCATTGATAAGATAGGTATAAACGTCTGTGCCATTGTACCACGTAGAGAAGTGCATGAATGGACTTTCCGCCGGGAGCAGGGCGACGTTGAAGTATCCATGCTGGGAATTTATGAAATCTGATACCTGAAAAACGTATTGTGGTATTGTTATGCCCGTATACCCTATCTGCGGGACATATTCCATGTAGTATACGCGCACCGCAACCCCGCACAGGATCAGCAGCGCGAAGGCCACGGCGCCCCGCCTGCCTACTTTTCCCATGATGAATGCGCTCCCCATCGCAAACAGCGTACCTAAAGTGAAAAACATGAGGTAGTAGAGGCTCGAGCCCGAGTAACGGAACACTAATAGGATTGGAAACTTGCCGATGAGATACAAGAACAGGGGCCCGAACGGCGCGGAGTAGTTCGCCCAGAAGAAGAGCAGCACTGCGCTGGACACGAGTATGCCCACGGTAAGCCCTGCGGCGCTGCGCTTCAGCTTCGGAATCGCGAGTACCGAAAGCACAGCCACGGTAAATATGAGCAACTGCGCTGCAAGAAGCTGCCAGGCTGCATTGTGAAGCTGCAGTGCATCGAATATGCTCTGCTTATTCAGCCTCTGAATTATCCAATATGAGCTGTTGTTGAAGAATTGGCCTTCGACAGCATGTGTGAATGCATACTGCCCGTAAATCATGCTGAAATCCATCAATGCCGCAAGGCAGACTGAAAGCGCGAAGAGTAAAAAAAGCTGCTTCCTGAAACTCCTTTCCGTGTAGGCAACAAGGAAGAGCATAAGCAGCAGCACAACAGATAGGTTCTGGATGGCGTATGCGCCGTTGCCGAGGGCGAGCAGCCCCGCAACCGAAACTGTCAGCAGGGCAAAATCCCGATATCGGAACCGGTTCAGAAGCCCGGTATGCTGAAGGGGGAAGCCGAAAGGCGCGCGGCCTGTGCTGCTACGGCCCGTGGGATTGCGCCCTTCGGAAAGGCGGAGCGCAAAGAGCACTGCGCAAGGCAGGAATACACCAACAACATTGAAACCGGGACCGTTTGGAAGGGACAGGTAAAAGGAGAATATCGCCATGCCCATGAACGAGGAGAACACCCGGATTGCTTCGCCGTGGCCGTCCAGAAGCGAATAGACCAGGAAGAACATGCCGAGGTTGCCTATTGCCAGGAGCAGGCCAAAATACAGCTCTGTGCCGAATATGTTCCCGAACAGCCATACGAGCGCCAGGAAGGTAGAGTAAATCACATCTCCGATTATGGAACCGAGGTTGCCCATAAGCCCGGTATAATTGCTTTGGGACCACAAGAAGAAGGAGCTGTAAAGCGTGCTTGCCTTCGGATAGTTTGCGAGGCCGCCGTCAGTATAGTCATAAGCCCTGTTCTTGAAGAACCACACAGACTGGGCAATGGAGATGAGCAGGATTGTGAGCATAAGCAGCCGCGCCAAGGCTGCGCCGGAAATTCGACGATTATATGAATCGTGCATTAAACCATCTGCAATGCTCGGGGAACTCATTGCAGTTCCGCCTTAAATAACTTGTTAAGTCGATTGCCTTCTCAGCTTTGTTGAAATGCCTGCCGAGCACGCAAACGGCTTTTCCGTCTGGTATCTTGTCTCGATTATCTGGCCTACCTGAAGGCCATTCTTGTCCTCAAGCTGCATTATGTCGGGGTATCGGACAATCATTTCTGCTGCCTCCTTGCAGAATGCGGCCTCGTGCGCCACCGTATAACCATCAATTGTCGCAAGCTTCAGCAGTTCGGGGTAGTTTTTGGCAATCTCAACCGCAACATCCTTGTTTTCCCGTGCCGCTATGTGCGCCACGGACCACCCGTGTATGTCCTTTAGCTTCATTACGTCTGTATGGTTTTTTAGCATCTCCAGGGCGGCGTCCTTCTTGTACGCGCAAAAATGCGCCACGGACCACCCTTCCTTGTCACTCAGCGCAAGCATCCTGGGGCGGTCAGTCGTTATGTAAAGTGCAACCTCGCCGTGGTATGCGGCCACGTATGCCGCGCTCAAACCGTTCTTGTCTGCGAGCTTTGCTATACCGGCATATCGGAATACCATATATGCGCATTCCACATCCCCCTCTATCAGGTTAAATAATCTGCCGATTTTCCCCTCGCCTGCGGCGGCCTGCGCCGCAACCTTCAAAAATCGCGCATCCTTGCCTACGGAATCTCTATTGATGCTTTTTTCCACGGCACACACCAAGTATAAGCAATCACCCGTGCTATTTAAGATTTTGCATTATTCGCGCACGGCCAAAAAACATCAAAATGGTTAAATATCTTAATAAATGTAATATTAGCGGGTTAGTGGTTACTTGGAAATACTGTCATCTGCCGGAGACTACTTTAGAATGGGCTATGCCATAGGCATTTCCCTAAGGAAGAAGGGTTTTATGCCGCCGCGGGCCAACCTTGTGACGCACAGGTTTGCAAAGGATTCCTTAATAGAGGTCAGGAAGCTCTTTCCGGAGCTGATCGAGGAGATAAATGGCATGAGCAATGCGCTGCAGTGCAACTACAAGGACCTGCTTTCTATGGTGCTTACGACAAATGTGGTGTTTGGGGATCGTTCTACCGCATTCGCGGTCGGCAGGAAGAAACCCGTGAAGAACTTGCTTGCTGTGAATTATGGCAGGCATTTCAGGAATTCTGGGCCTCTGCTCAGATTCAGCTCTAGGCCTAAGAACGGCCTTGCGAGCATAGGCAGTACCGATTCGGTTGTGGGCAGGCATGACGGCATGAATGAGGCGGGGCTTGCCATAGCCGGCGCAGGAGTTGCCTCGAAGAGCATAAAACCCGGTATAATACCTTCGGTGGCGATGAGATATGTGCTAGATAAATGCAAAAATGTGGATGAGGCTGTCGCGGTGCTTCGGGATATTAAGCATGCAAGGGGCTTTAATTTCGTTATTGCCAGCCCGGATAAGATTGCGCTTGTTGAGGCCGCCCCGGGGGCAATCAATGCGCAGATACTCCGTGGTGGGGTGCTGATAGCGGCGAACCACTTCGGAGCAAAGATGCGGGGCTTAGAGCATAGAGCCCAGAGGCCGAGAGACACGCTCGCCAGGGCAGCCGCGATAGATGCTGCGCTTCGCATGGCAAGAAAGGCAGACAGCGCCGCCGTGGCAGAAATACTTAAGGACCACAAAGCGGGCGTGTGCGCGCACGGCAGTAGTGATTACGAAACCGCCTGGTCAAGCATATTCATACCGGCGGATAGCAGGGCCGCCCTAGCAGACGGAAGACCATGCACATTTGGGTATAAAGAGTACACAATAAAGTAAATACAGATGTCGCAGGTACGGCATTCGATGATTTTACAGTGGGAGAAAATAAGAGGGTACTGCTTGTATTTTAAGGGCTTTGCACCTTAAAGGCACTTTAGAGGGCATTAAAAGTGCAGACGGATGAATAAAGGTGCAGACGGTTTTAAATAAGTTGACAACTTACTAAGTTTATGCCTTTAAAGTATAAGCCAAGAGGGAAGCCAAGAATTACTGCTTTTAAGGAGTTTCGGCTTAATGGAGGAGAGGTAATCGGTGTTTTCAAGGTTCTTATGGTGGGAGACCAGAGTTGGACATACTTGTAAAATTCAGAGATAGGTACACAAGAGCCAATAGAGTAAGGACACCGCAACACATACATTGGGTTATTGACCTCTTAATAAAGAAAGAGCATGACAAGGCGCTTACCTTATCTTTTATCCGCTATCTCTTGAATATGTATGACGAGAAGAGCCCTTCAGAACCAAAGAAGAACAGCAAAGATGCGAACTTAGATTCACTAATCCTGCAAATCTGAGAGAGTTTGAACCACTTAACCGATATGGACAATATTCCGTAGAATTTATAGGGCATATAATCGAACTGCTAAGCATAGAAGAAAAGACAGGTTACGAAGGTGCGTTTATGTTTAAAGGAGTCCTAACTGCACTAAACAAAGAAGAGGATATATTCGCTATTGTTGCTGCTGCAACACATAATGGTAGATAGGCTTTTCCTGTATCCTACTGCCATAATTTGTTATTACTATCTCATTTATTTTGCCTCTACCATTCGCATTACAATTTATCATTCTTGTTGCCTTAACGAAATTGATATTGTATCCTTGATAGAGGCGTTTAATAAAATCGGAATCACTATTTGAGAGCATGACTTTTACCCTCTTTTTGTCTAACTTCTTATACAGTTCAGCTAATCTAATCTGTTCGTTTTCTAAGAAGTTTTCTTTTGTATAAGTAGTAAAACCTGCGGTCTTAGAGATTGGATAATAAGGTGGATCGAAGTATACAAAATCATCATGTCTTACATAATCCCCAATCTCATCGAATTGTTTTACTGTGATAATTGCATTTTTTAGCGTGCCAGATATTTCTCTAAGTTCATTTTCGTTGCAAATTGCAGGATTCTTATAACTTCCAATAGGAACATTGAATTGGCCTTTAGAATTAACTCTGTATAACCCATTGAAGCATGTTTTGTTTAGGTAAATAAAGCGAACAGCACGTAATAGATTATATAGATCTTTAGGGTTCTCAGCTCTGATTTTATAGTAGAACTCTTTAGAATGTTGTTTTTTGTATTCTTTTAAAACCTTGATAAGTCCTTCTACGTCTTCCTTTATCATGTTATACGTGTTGACAAGCTCTTCGTTACTATCTGATAGGTAAATCTCATTGGGCTTGAAATGCAAAAATTGAGGGCTAGCGCAAATAAACGAAAGAATTTGAGTCAATTCGCATCTGAAATGTATGAACCAGAAAATAATACAATAGCAAAGATAACCGAATCAGCCATAAAACATAATGTAATCGAAAAGAAAGAGGGTGCAACGCTATTTTCTTATGAGGTCACCTTGCTTGAAGAATTATGTAAAAATTTCAAAAAACATATACTTTTTGTATTTGATGACTTTGAAGTGCTTCGACAAGAAGATAACAAATTAGCTCTACAAGAATTGAAAAATATATTAAGTTCTATGACTTCCAAACAGGGATTTAAGATTTTCTCAATGTTTATTCTTTACACCGATACATTAAAATTACTCATATCTAAAAATGACGATATAATAAAAGATGGTGTTGGTATTGAAGTTTTACTAGCCACTAATGGTGAACTCAAAAAGATGCTTTGGGAAAGGATACTAAAATATAAACTAGATCGAAGAGATTTTGAATCAACCCCAAATTATTTAATAGAATTACAACCATTTACCGAGGCTGCTGTAGATATGTGTGCTAGAAATGTATCAGGTAACCCATTAGCCTTTATTAATATACTAAAAGAGGGTGTTGCTTTGGCCAACGAGAGAAAGTATTCTAATGTAACTGAAGAAATTATTACTGTAATCCTTGATAGAAAAACCGTAATACCTTCAGATTTATCTATTACAGAAAAACAGATTTTAGAGTATATAAAAGGCAAAGGGCAGGTTACAATAGATGAAATAAAAGCTTTCCAAGGAAAAACTAAAGTTGCAGCATTTTATACATTAAACAGCCTCTATAAGAAAGATATACTTATTAAGGATAGAAAAGGCAAATTAATGCTCTATTCTATAAAACGAAAAGATTTGATTTGATTAAAAATGCAACCTTCTGATTATAGGTGCAACTTCGCTTAAAGGTGCAAAGCCTATTTTAAGCGATGGTTTAAATATCTGGAATTACATACTCCCTTAAGATACAAATTTGGATAATAACTATATATACGATTATGTAAAATAGTTCTATAGATTTCCACTAATGAAATTAATTTCTGGTATGGGTTTTTAGATGGTTGACTCCTTGTTGAAAATAGGTTTGAAGGGAACCGTAAACGGGCCAAAGAATCTTGTGATGCGCGAACTGCAGATGCTCAAGCCCAAGTTTTTGTGGTTTTCTGTAACAGAGCTCTGCAACTCCCATTGCACAATGTGCAACATATGGCAGAATAAAAAGACTCATGAACCTTTAAGCCCGGAAGAAATAAAGAAGACACTTAGTGATCCCCTTTTTAAGAACGTTATATATATAAACAACTCTGGGGGGGAGGCTACCGTGCGGCTTGATTTGCAGGAGGTTGTTATGGCGGAGCATGAAGCTTTACCGAATGCAGCAATCTGTATAAGCACAAATGCGATAATGCCACAAAGGGCTTATGAAATAACAAAGTACGCACTCGAGCATGGTGTAAAAATGCAGGTTGGTGTTTCGCTTGATGGTGTGGGTGAGACACATGACCAGATTCGGGGGGTGAAAGGAAACTTTGAGAAAGTGGACTGGTTGCTTCACCAGCTTATAGAACTCAAGAAGATCCATAAAGATCAGCTTTGGATTGCAGTGGGTAGTGTTTTGACGGATTCCAGCATCGAAAATATTGAGGCAATTAAGAAATATACTGCAGAGCTTGGCATACACAACGAAGTACAGTGGTTTAATAGTTCTTCTTATTACAACAATTCGGGGGACACAAAAGAGAACCAAAGGGACAAACTAATAGCCGCGGTGCGGGCTCTCCCACCGAATCTTCTTAATGAAAAGTGGGTAGATTGGTTGAATGGGAAGCCCATTAAGTTTACTTGTTTTGCAATGCACACTTTCTGCGTGTTGAAGAGCAATGGCGACATTTCAGTATGTCTTACCCACTGGAATCAGACCGCTGGCAATGTAAGAGTAAACACACCAACAGAGATATGGAAGAGTGCGGCCGCGAAAGAGGCAAGGAAGGTTGTCGCAAACTGCCAGGGGTGTCTGAACTCCTGGGGAACAAATTGGAGCTGGGCAGCCAGCTTTTATCCATACCTGAAGTATTATGTGGGTCATCCCAGTACATTGAAGAAACTAGAACGCGCAAATATTTAGGTATGTTAAAGGGTTGCGGAAAGGAAGTTCCCGTACATTCTGTCATAGGAGAACTCCTTTGCAGTTTTTACACCATTTTTGACTATCCTATTTTTTAGTCTCCGATCTTTTATGATTAGTTTTATTGCATCTGCCATTGCAACGGGATCCTTTACTGGCACAACTAAGCAATTAATACCGTTTTTGGCATAAGTGCGTATTCCGACCGAGTCGGTAGTGATTGTGGCACAGCCGGAAGCCATCGCTTCCAGGGGGGGCAGACCAAATCCCTCTATTATTGAAGGACAGATAAATATTGCGGCGCTATTATACAACTCCGAAAGTTCTTTGTTGCTCGGTTTATAATGGTACTCTATATAACTTGGCACAATAGCTTTATCCAATGTACCATAAGCCAAAAACTTATACTTGCTGGATTCCTTCATCAGTATCTTGGCGGTTTGCAGTGCATATTTTGCCCCCTTTGACTTATCTCCCCGGAGCGGCATGAGTATTGAAAGTTCCTTCCGCTTGTTCTGCGGTATAACAAAGCTAAAAACGTTCAGATCTATCCCGACCCGCATAATCGCAGGTTTATCCCCCTTGAACCTGTCATAAAGCCCCTTCGAGACGACAATCTTGTATAAATCAGCAAAGTCATACGTCTCCCTCGCATAATTAGCGTATCCCCACGAAAATGCACTATCGTATTCAAAATTCTGTACTAGGTAAAACCCTCGCGTATGCGGATTTTTTTTCAGGTAATCCTCGACAAAATAAGCGGTTTGCCATGCGGTCGCAACAATTCTATCGGTTCTAATC
The DNA here is from genome assembly GCA_964592765.1 of Microcaldota archaeon. Classification (GTDB taxonomy): domain Archaea; phylum Micrarchaeota; class Micrarchaeia; order Micrarchaeales; family Micrarchaeaceae; genus A-MIC-10. Next base: position 298 of record CAZQGC010000003.1, on the reverse strand, counting down.
TTTATTCCCTTATCTTCATCGGCAAAAAGGATATCCACCCCCTTCAATACAGAATAGTCGTAATCATTCTTTATGAATTTTTGGTGGCTCCGGAGTATCCAATTGTTCAAAAAAATCAGTTGGGTTATCCAAATTGCAAACGTCGTTGCAAACCTAGGGATCATGGGGTAGCTAGGCAGACGGTCTCTTTCGGACTTAGTTCTCAGAAATTTCTTAGGAATACGATACTTATTCTTTATATTCACTATTGCCACTCGGTATCCATCTGACGCAAGGTTGCCACTCAGCCGGTAAAATA
>CAZQGC010000002.1:0-90842 GCA_964592765.1 Microcaldota archaeon | reverse complement strand
GGTTGAGATTCGTCGTGGTCCCCGCACCGTTGGGCCTAAACACATGGCATGATCCTGGCGGCGCCTTCGGCATGAAGTTCGCAGCGTTGAAGACCCCCATGGAGAAAAGCGCGCCAAGGACAATCGCTACGATTATGATGGCCCAGCCATACGTCATGAGGTACTCCATCGCAGACTGGTTCCTGAAGGTCTTCATGAAGGTCATTTACCTTGCTCAAGGAAAGAATAAAAACATTACCAATTACCTGTGGTTACCACCACCGTAAAGCATTTGTTTTTTCTGCTCCGGAATTTGCGCATGTTCTCCGCGGAAACGTGCTTTAGTTCAACGCCATTATCATTAGCTATTATTGCAACGGACCCGCGGAGGCCGCCCAACCCCTCTGACGGGATCCTCCGCCCTGGATATGCCATTCCTGAATATCCCCTTGAATATCTGCGCAACTCCGTCTGCCTTGCCAGCCCGTTCCAAGACTGGATAGTTGCGGTCTTTCAAGTTGAATACTGCTGCGCTTGCCGCCCTCTTTTGATACCCGCCAAAGCCTATCCTGCCCTAGCTGTAATCAGCCGGCGCTTTCTTTCTGGCTCCCCTCTCGCCAATCCCACCGCAGTCATACGCCCTTCTCGGAAGTGTATATCCCGAGATCAGGGAATGTCCTGGAGACCTGGCTAGACCTTATGCCGTATATCTCCTTCACGCCCTGCCTGTATGAGAGCTCCACAAGCCTCTGTGTTATTATTCCGTCAAACACCACCGCATGCGCGCTGTGCGAGTCCTGTATGGACTGTATCAGCTCCCGTATCGGCACCTCCTTGATCAGGGTGCCGTCGCTTCCGTACAGCCTGCCCCTGAGCGTGTTGTGCAGCTCCTCCAGCGAACTGACGTACTTCCCATTCGGGAAATTCGTCTTCGGTGCGACCGTAGGCTGCTGCCCGATGCTCGGTATGTCCTCGCTTTCTGGCTCGCTCTCCCCGTCGATGCTCTTTATGCCGAGGCTGCCCGCATCCTTGCCGTAGCGCTCATCGTGCCCGTTCTCCTGTGTCCTTTGGCTGCCAAATTCGCGCTCGCGGCTCTCGCTTTCGGTATGCGTGCTGTTCCTCAGGTTGTTGACTATCGTTGACGGGCTCGGGATGTTAGTATCCTCGCTCTCGCGGAATGGTGGCCTGTTGTTGCGCTGGTCAAACCTGCCGGGCCTCCTTTGGTCGCGCTTGTCATAACCGTGGTTATGGTTGTCCTGCCGCGTGTCCTTTATCCTGTTCTGCTGCAGGAACTGTTCCAGTGGCACCTTGCTGCGAAGTGCCTTTATTATCTCCTTCCTTGTCAGTTCCTCGACTTCCTTGCCGTCGGGCGCTCTAGCTACAAAGTCCACATCCGCTACCCCTATAAGGTTCTTGACAATCATCTCGCCTCCGCGGTCGCCATCTATGAATATGGTTGCTTCCTTCGCCCCACATAGGTCTATCACAGTCTTCGGCACGGTACCAGAAGCGCCGCCTATCGCTATGCAGTTCGCTATGTCGCTTTTAAGCAGTGTGACGACGTCCGCCCTGCCTTCCACTATTATGACATCCTCATCCTTGCTCACGTCAGGCCCGGCCGGGAGGCTGTCCACCCCATATGTGCCTATTATGCTGGCCTTGACGTCCGATTCCACAAGGTCGCTTATCTCCTTGCTGTCTGGTATCTCTGTGTTAAGCAGGTTCTTGACGAGCTCCTTCGCCCTGTTTATTATCTTCTTGCGCTTGTCGTCACGGGTGTCGTTTATTTGCTCGACCTTGAAGGCAGTCTCGAACGGGCCTACTCTATCAACTGATTCAATTGCCGCCCCCAATATACAGGTCTCTACCCTGCCCAAAGAAGAAGGTAAGAAAAGCTTGCCGAACGTCTTGCTCCCAGAAGAAGAGGTGTTTATCTCTATCCTGCCTATTTTCCCATTCTTCTGCAGTTCTCTAAGGTCCAGGCTGTTTCCGAGCAGCCCCTCTGTCTGCCCGAATACCGCGCCTATTATATCTGGCTTTTCAACAAGCCCATTTATGTCGAACCTTGCTTCCACTACGTATTTCACTATGTCAATGTATGCCTTTGCCATTTCTACCACTTATCGGGTTGTTCACCCTTAGGAACAGCCGTTTACCCTACTCAGTGGTCAGGAAGGCACAGCCGGGAGGTTTATTTCCCCCCCATGTGCGACATGTCTGGCGCAATGCGCCACGGCATTTCTATGATTATTATACATATGACCACGTGATAGGCAAAGCGACTATCTGCCTATAGTACAATAGACATCAATTTATATAAACCTTATTGTATGCCCACAACATCGAGAATCGGCTTTCGTGGCGGGCCGTGGGCCGAAGCCTAAAATATCGGAAAAGTATTTATAATGTATTGTTTATAAACACACAGATATTATCGGGTGAAAGAATGCCGAAAAACGTAGACGAAGAGGACGAGGACGACGAAGAGGACGAGGACGACGAAGAGGACGAGGACGACGAGGACATCAGCGAGGATGACAACTAATCCTGCTTGTCCCAGGTTTGTTGTGATTGCCGCAATGCCGCACCACGCGCGCTTCTTGCGCCCGATTGGGCAGTGAATGCCGCGCCCTGCGCCGGGTTGCGATATATTCAATAGGTCTAAATACTTTTTTTACTTATTTACAATTTACTGCTATTCCGGGCCTTTAAGGTTCTCCCAAGGGCTCGCCAGAGGATGATCCGAAAATGTCTAACATTGTCGAGCTGACGGTTGCAAGTGCACTTGTTACAGATGACGGCAGGGGCATAGCGCGTATAGACTCGAAGGCAAGGAAGCTTCTGGGGGTCACTACCGGCGACATAATCGAGATAAAGGGTAAGCGTAGGTCTACGGCTGCCATGGTCTGGCCAGCCCATACTCAGGACGAGGGGCTGGATTTCATAAGGATAGACGGTTATATAAGGCAGAACATAGGGGTTGGTATAGGGGACAAGGTATTTGCAAGCAAGGCGGAGGTAAAGGATGCGGAGAAGGTGGTTCTAGCGCCGCCACCGAACCAGAGGACTCCGATATCCCCCGATTTCCCTAACTATGCCAAGAACAAGCTTGAGGACAAGCCACTCATAAAGGGTGATGTTGTCCCGATACCAATGTTCGGTTACGCATTCAATTTCATAGTGTCGCAGGTTACACCGCATGGCATAGTAAAGATAACAAAGAAGACCGAGGTGACCATACGGAGTGAGCCCATATCCGAATCTATTGTCCGCATAGGGGATGTGCATTACGAGGACATAGGTGGTCTGAAGAACGAGATACGCAAGATACGCGAGATGGTGGAGCTGCCTATAAGGTACCCCGAGCTCTTTGAGCGCCTTGGTATAGAGCCTCCGAAGGGCGTGCTCCTGTTTGGCCCGCCAGGTACTGGGAAGACGATGCTCGCCAAGGCCGTCGCAAACGAAAGTGATGCAAATTTCATAGACATATCGGGACCCGAGCTCGTGAGCAAGTTCGTGGGGGAGAGCGAGGAGAAGCTCCGCGAGATATTCAACGAGGCAAAGGAGAAGGCACCAACCATAATATTCATGGACGAGATAGACGCAATAGCGCCAAAGCGCGAGGAGGCGACAAACGAGGTTGAGCGGCGCATGGTTTCACAGCTGCTAACGCTCATGGACGGCATCTCATCCAGGGGCCAGGTCATAGTCATAGGTGCAACGAATAGGGAGAACTCGATAGATCCGGCGCTCAGGAGGCCCGGCAGGTTTGACCGCGAGATTGAGATAGGAGTCCCAGATATGAACTCGAGGAAGGAGATACTACAGATACATACAAGGAACATGCCACTTACGCAAGATGTCAATCTTGATGAGCTCGCTGCGATGACGCACGGGTATACCGGCGCGGACATAACCGCGCTCGCGCGTGAAGGTGCAATGTTTACATTAAGAAAAATACTACCTAAGATACTTGACAAGAAATCGATACCGAATGAGATGCTAGCCGAGCTGAAGGTCACCCGCGAAGATTTCCTAAACGCGATGGGCAGCGTCAGACCGAGCGCACTGCGTGAGGTCTTCGTTGAGCGCCCGAACATACATTGGACCGATGTGGGTGGGCTTAACGATGTCAAGGCGCAGCTAAAGGAGGCGGTCGAGCTTCCCATAAAACACCCAGAGGAGTTCGAACGGATAGGCATACGCCCAATCAAGGGCATACTGATGGTTGGAGCGCCCGGCACCGGAAAGACGTTGCTCGCCAAGGCTGTTGCCACGGAGAGGGAGGCAAACTTTATATCTATAAAGGGTCCTGAGCTGCTGAGCAAGTATGTGGGAGAGAGCGAGAAGGCCACAAGAGAGATATTTAGAAAGGCGAGGATGGCTGCCCCGTGCATAATATTCATAGACGAGATAGACGCAATAGCGAACGCCCGCGGTAGTGACTATGGAGATGCACTCGTCACGGAGCGCGTCGTTGATACGCTGCTCACCGAGATGGACGGGCTCAGTGGTGCGAACAATATAATAGTGCTTGCTGCGACAAACCGTCCAGATATCCTCGATCCGGCGCTCCTGAGGCCCGGCAGGTTTGACAAGATAATTGAGATACCTGTGCCTGACGAGGAGACAAGATTACAGATCCTCAAAGTGCACACCCGGCGGATGCCGCTCGCCACAGACGTAAAGCTTGAGGAGCTCGCAAAGCTCACTGAAAACTATACGGGAGCAGAGATAGAGAATGTCTGCCGCGAAGCCGGCATGTATGCGATACGGGAGAACAAGCCCGTAGTCACAAGAAACAATTTCGTGCTCGCGCTGGACGAAGTGCGCCCCGCTATACCTAAAGAGCTCACCAACAGGATACGGCGCTTCAAGGAGGAGCCCGAGAATATGTACAGATGAGCCTTGCCATGGCCAGAAATCAGATAAATTATGTTTAAGGTGTTGATGTGAAATTCATTTATTCCGACAAGAAGACGGGCCTGACGGGCTCTATTGAGCTCGATGAGGAGAAATCGCTTCTGCTGCTCAACAGCAGCATCGGCAGCGAAATAGACGGCACGCCCTTCGGGCTTACTGGCTACAAGCTTAAGATTACCGGCGGCAGTGACAGCAGCGGCTTTCCCCTTGAGCCAAGCATAAAGGCGCAAGGAAAGATAAAGGCGATAAGGCCGCGCAGCCGAAAGGGCAAGGCCAAGAATGTGCATATGCGCGTGACCGTCCGCGGTAATATAATAGCGCAGGACACCAAGCAGGTCAGCGCGACGATAACAGAATACGGATCCAGGCCTCTCGAGGAGATCTTCCCCAAGAAAGAGAAGGCGGAAGAGAAGAAAGAGAAGGAGGGCGAATGACTGTGCAGAACCAGGCTTTCAAGCAGAGCCTGCTTAACATCGAGACGCTGGGGCACATAGACCACGGCAAGACCTCACTCATAAGGGCTATAACGCACGTCTGGACAGACCGCCACAGCGAGAGCATAAAGCGCAACATGACTATAAAGCTTGGCTATGCCGACGCGATAATACGCAAGTGTCAAAAGTGTGCCGGTGCGGAAGCTTATACCACCTCCGAGGTATGCCAGAAGTGCGGCACCCCGACCGAGCCGCTTATGAGGATCTCATTGCTCGATGCTCCTGGCCACGAAACCCTCATGGCAACCGCAATCTCTGGAGCCAGCATAATTGACGCAGTGCTTTTCGTGATTGCCGCCAATGAGAACTGCCCAATGCAGCAGACGCGTGAGCATCTCATGATTATAAACCTATTAGGCATAAAGAACGTGATAATAGCCCAGACTAAGATAGACGTCGTTGGGAAGGATAAGGCCATGGCGCACTACCGCCAGATAAAGGAGTTCATAAAGGGCACGATTATAGAAGACGCGCCGATAATCCCTCTCATGACGAACAGGGGAATCAACATCGACATGGTGCTCGAGAGAATCACCCAAATTCCGGTACCGAAGCGCGATACCGATTCAGAGCCTATAATGTACATTGTGCGCTCGTTTGACGTGAACAAGCCCGGCACCGATACTGACAAGCTGGTCGGCGGCGTGCTTGGCGGCGCGATAATACGTGGCAGGTTCCGCGCGGGTGACAGGATAGAGATAAGGCCCGGGATAAATACCGGGCAGAACGCGAAGAAAGAGACATACAAGCCGGCCATAACGAATATAACAAAGATGAATAACGGAACCGAAGACATGAATGAGGCGATAGCCGGCGGGCTCATAGGGCTTTCGACCGAGATAGACCCGTCATTCGTAAAGGCGGACAGCATGGTCGGAAATGTGGTGGGGCATGTCGGAAAGCTTCCAGAGGCTGTCAAGAGCATAACTGTAAAGTACAACCGCATAACTAGGAACGACATCCAGGCATACGATGTGCGCGATGGCGAGCCTGTACTGTTGGGCGTCGGCACCGCGACAGTGGTCGGTTATGTTAAGAAAGTCAAGAAAGACAATGTCGAAATGGAGCTCAACCGGCCCGTCTGTGTCGAGCCCAGCATGAAGATTGCGATGCTGCGCAGCATAGACAAACGGTGGAGGCTTACCGGATATGGTCTCATTAAGTGATCCTTTTTTCTGAGAAGAAAAATAAGTTATTCGAACTTCAAGGTCTAAGGTCACTGCCTTCAAGCAAGGAACAAAAATCCCGCGAAAAGGCATTATCCGAATATTAAAAGGGCAAAAACTTAATATAGGCAAAAGCATGCCCAACAGGCATACGAAAGGGGCAATAAACGAGAAGAAAGGGTCTTTGAAGCATTATTTGCAGACAAGCGGGAAATACCAATAAGGCTGTCAATCCACAATTCTGTGGTCGCCGCCGCTTACTCCACGGCTGTAGTTCTCGCACTCCTGTCTGCATCCGCTACGGGGTTACTCTCTTCCTGTCCCTTGGAAACATGGCGCACTCGCGTATGTTGTTCATGCCTGTTATTGTGGTTGCCATGCGCTCCAGGCCCAGGCTCCACCCGGCATGCGGGGGCGCCCCGCAGCGCATAGCGTTTATATAGAATTCAAAGTTCTTCGGATCCAGGCCTTTCCTCTTCAGCGATCTTATCAATACCTCCGGCAGATGTATGCGCTGAGCCCCGCTGGCTACCTCGAGCCCCTGGTATATCAGGTCGAAGCTGTTCGTCAGCTCTTCATTGCCCTCGCTTGGCATGGAGTAGAAGGCTCTGACAGCGGCCGGGAAGCCCTTGACTATCACCGCATCTCCATACTCCCTGTTGAGGGCCTTCTCGTGCTCCCTGGAGAAATCCTCCCCAAAGCCAATCCTCTCCCCTGCGGAGTTGAGTTTATCCACTGCTTCAGAGTATGTTACTACCTTGACCTCTGGGATGTGCAGTTCCCTGCCTATCGTCTTGAGGTCTTCAGCATTCTCCTTTACGACGTCACCTACCATACTAACAAGCGCCTTACTTAAGAGCCTTATCGCGTCTTCATGGTCCGCGAATCCAATCTCTACGTCCATCTGCGTTATCTCGTTGAGGTGGTAAGTCGTGTTGGACTTTTCTGCTCTAAAAACCGGCGTTATTGTGAACACCTTTCCTAATCCGCCTATTACCGCGAGCTGTTTGTAGAGTTGCGGCGACTGCGCCAGATAAGCCTTCCTTTCAAAGTAATCTAAGGAAAAGACGTCTGCTCCGCCCTCTGTGGATTCGGCTACTATGGACGGGGTGCGTATGTGGGTGAAGCCGTTCCTCTCTGCGAAGCCTATGAAACTGTTCGCTATCGTTGACTCTATCCTGAACAGCGCGCTAGTTTCCAGCCTGCGCAGGTCTATATACCTGTAATTTAGCCTCACGTCCAGCTCCGCATCGACTTTTCCCGTCACTTCGAACGGTACCATTGTAGACAACGGATTCAAATTCTCTATGGCGGCGGGAACTATCTCGAACCCTCCCCTTGCCTCTTTGTTTGCCTTGACTGTGCCCCTTACCCTGATAACACTTTCCTTTGGGAGTGACATTCCGCCCCGTACGCCCTCTTCCACAACACCCTTTTTGCCTATAACCTGCACTATGCCTGTAGAATCCCTAAGCAGCAGGAATTTGATGTTTCCAAGTTCCCTGACCTCGTGCACCCAGCCGGCCAGCGTGACCTCTCTACCGTCCATCCCATTGTTAAGATCCGCTATGTAATGGCTCATTAGCATGATTATCCCAATGGTATTAACTTACAGGAAAAGTAAAAATGCCTTTTGTTTTGCCGTCCAGCAAAACAGCAAGGCACTGTCCGTTGTTTGTGGTTAAGCCTTGGCAAGCGTTATGTTTATCGTGCTTACTTTGGACTTTGTTCCGTCCTCGTTCATTATCTCCTCCGAAGCGGTTTTTATGCCCATATCCCTAACTCCCGGCATGAACCTGTTGATTACAATCTCCTTTACGTCAACCGCCCTAGATATTGCATTGCCTCTCGCCTTTATGGAGACCTCATTCGTGCCGCTATTGAATTGCGTTACCACTGCCAGAACATAATTCATTGTTGGCTTCTTGCCTATGTAAACTATGTTTCCGGATCCCATTTTCCTATCTGTCTGCGATTCTTCTGCCATGTAAGTCACCAATGCAATTGAATATTTTTATATGAACTATTTAACCTTTTCGCATTCGTGATTCCGGTGCATTCCACAAATCGTGCCCGCCGCCGGGGCAAAAATACAAACGCCCCAACGTGCGCCATCCTCATTCTTGTTTTCTTACCATCTATTCTTTTGTGAGGCTATCAGTATCGCTGATGCCCCTACCCTCTTCATCCTTGCCCGCCTCGCGTACCTCTTTGCTATCTTTATGCTGTCTACCAGCTTTTCTGCGAGGATTACCTTTATTGCCGTATCTATGCTGCTGTCCTGTTTCTCGATTTCGGTTGCATCATATACGCTGGCTAAGTCGGTTCCACTGAGCGCTTTGAGCGCTCGTCTTTTTAGAGAGTCCAGCTTTTCCAGTTCCACTGTTTTGCTTATTCTCTCCATTCACCCACCGATTTTCTTTCCACCCTCACCCGATATTAATACCACATCCAAAATATATATATTCTCCTAAAAGTTTAGCGGAACTTTCCAAAAGTATGTTAGACTGTGCACCCTAAAGCTCTGTTATTGCGTCCACTTCCGGATTTGTAATCCCGTACCTGCTTTCAAAAAATTCGTATACGGCCGGCTTGCCCGAATCTCTCGCCCCCTGCCTCGCCATCTCCCCAAGCAGTTTGAGTGTGCCCGCCATCGTGGCCTTTGTGTTTCCGTGCGAATTGCCTTTCAGCTTTTGGCTTATAGATTGGAGCCTCTCCTTCTGCGGCTTCGCCTTGCTCAGCGTGCTCACAATCTTCGGGAATGTGTACCTTTCGACATTTGATGGGTATTCTGATTTGGCAAGTGCCACCCCCGAAGACATATGTACATTCATGTACCGCCACAAGCCGTAATATTGGAGTTTCGAGGCTCTTGCGGAGAACAGCGTCGCTTCTGACAGGCTTCCAAAAGCCCTTCCCAAGTCGCCGCCGCGCTTGTACCTTTTCGACACGTTCTCCTCTATCCAGCGTATAAGCATATCGTTTTCCACGTCAGAGTTCATTGCGGCTATAAGTGGTCCCGTGAGCGTATTAGAGAAGAATATCCTGTCCAGCGTCTTGAATATATCTACACTAACATCCCGCTGTCCTATGCATTGCACAATGCTTTCAGAGCCGTCGCTTCCGACAAAAACAAAGAGGTCATTCAGTGCGCTTCTCACGTCGCCATCGGATTTTTGTGCAACCGCGTGCAGCGTCTCAAGGCTAATTACCATGCCGTGTTCGTCTGCAGCGCGCTTCAAGAGGGCCTCAATCCTCGCAGTATCAACCTTTTTAAACTCCACATTCTCCGTTACGTTCCTCAAGAAGTTTATTCTTCTGTCCCACGGGTCGTTTGCAACAAATATTATTGGGCTTCTTGAGCCTTTGATGAGCTCCGTTATCGAGCTTCCTGCACCCCCATCAAACCTTCCAGCGAGCTCATCTATCTCATCCATCACTATTGCATTCATTTTGCCATATATGTTCCGTGACCGTGTCGCCGGCACTATCCTATTCATTATCGTTTCGCTGTCTCTGTAATCGCTGGCGTTGAGCTCTACCACATTCCAGTTCAGTTCCTTGGCAAGGAGTTGCACTGCCGTGGTCTTTCCGGTCCCTGGCGGGCCGAACAGCATGAGCGGTTTCCGCGGCTTGCCACAATTTACATCGCGGCCGTATTCGAGCATTCGTGCTATGGCGGCCCCATTGCCAATCATGTCCGCAAGTTTCAGCGGTGTAAAAAGAGCAGGATCGAAACCCATAGCAACACTTTTATATTATCCCCACAATTTAATATTTATAGGTTGCATGTATTCATATAAGTGCATGTGGCTTAAAGTGTAAAATATAATAACCATTGCTGTGCAAATATGACTGCTGGTGATAAGATAGCAAAAGGGACCCGCGGCGCGCCAGAGCATCTTGCAATAATACCGGACGGGAATCGTCGGTGGTCCCACAAGAATCGCCTTTCATTACTGCATAGTTACGATCTTGGAATAAGGAAATTCATAGATGTCAGCATCTGGGCTAAGGAACTCGGCGTCAAGACAATTTCGGTATGGGCGCTTTCCACCGAGAATATTGCAAACCGAAGCGGCAGGGAGCTGGGCACGCTCTATAAGCTTTACGGCAAGGCTGCAAGGGATCCATATATATTAAACCTACTCAAGAAGAATGATGCCAGGGTGCGAATCATAGGGGATACAAAACTGCTTCCGTCCAAGCTCCGCGTTGCGCTCCGCGGGCTCGAAAGGAAGACCCAAACACATAAGTCCTTTTCAATAAACATACTCCTCGGGTACGGAGGTCGCGAGGACATACTTCACGCCGTAAAGAAGATGATGCGCAAGCATATTAGACGGTTCGATTATGACACTATAAAAAAGAATCTCATGACCGCTTTGCTGCCGGATGCAGACATGATAATCAGGACGTCGGGGGAGATGCGTCTTTCAGGGTTCCTTCCATGGCAGGGCGGCTATTCTGAACTTTATTTCTACCCAAAATACTGGCCGAATTTCGGTAAGGCGGACTTGACAAAGGCGATAAAGTCCTTCTCAGACCGCGATAGACGGTTCGGAAAGTGACGCCTGTGTTTAAATGAGCGAAAGAAATGCGGTATCGAACTACTCACGGATGTTCTCCAAGAAGCTGCCTCCGGGCCCGATGCTCTTTTGCATGTTCTTTATTGCTTCGGTTGCCTTCGGAGTTGCGTCCGTTTCGCTGGCACACCCTAGCGCTCCGATAAGCGATTGGCCTAACCTTCTAATCGGAGGTTCCATTGTTGGAATAATAACGCTTGTGGTTCCGGTTGCGGTTACGGCCATATTCATAAAGCTCATTGCAAATCGCATGGCGATACGGCACCTGCTCTTCATGTCCGCCGTAGGCGGAATAGTCTTTGATCTCTGCGTCCTGCTGGGCGGCGCGCTATATCCCTTCTTTGGGCCAGATATTGCCGTGCTTCCGGTCATACTCGGTGCGGCCAGCATATACGGCTGGTGGTTTTTCGCAGGCAAGGTCATCTTCTCAAAACGGAAGAGCCCGTTCCTTGCGCTCGTGCAGTCAACTCTCAGCATCCTGTTTTATGTGCCATCCGGCAGGCTGTTCTTTTCGAATAACATACCTACAAATGTGCTGCTGCTCAAACTATACGCGGGCATGCTGGTCTTTGCATTCGTAATATACGCAATAATATACATTTTTAACAGACCCATCAAGCGCGGCCTGGGGATAGACGGGGTTGGCGCCTTTTCAGATATGCTGAAGGAATGGTTATTCGGCATAAGTTCCGAGAACCCGTTTGCGGGCTCATACGGTCACCATACTAGCATTCGAACAGATACAATAATATTCAAGAAACCTGGAAAGACCTCGATATTTTTCATCCCGAACATACACTATGGTGTTATGGGCAACATTGGAGGCAGCAATTTTCCATACCTGCTTGAAAGGCATTGCCAGTTGCGGTACAAGTCGGCCGCATTCATAATGCACCCCGCAACCAACGAGGATACAAATCCCGTGGCATCGATGCAGATATCTAAGCTGTATGGTGCCATACGCCTGGCAATGCATCATTGCAACGCCAGGTCCTCTTCATCAAGCTATTTAGAAGGCGCGTTCGGGAAATCTAGAGTTGTTGGGCTCTCTTTCGGCGGCGTGAACCTCGTTATACTATCTAGGGCGCCGGCCATCACAGAGGATTTCTCCCCAGATGCAGCAGAACTGCTGCGGGGTCTGATTACTGCCAGGACCGGAAAGCCGACCATACTAATAGACGCCCACAATTCAAGGTATGAGAGTGCTTCGAAGTCGGATTTGGCCGGAGTGCGCATGGGTACGAATCAAATGCGTGATTATATGCGTGCGGTCGAGCTTCTCAAGCCGCTTCGCAAGTCCAACAAGCTCCTTGTCGGCATTGCATCTACAGAATTATACGTACGTTCAGGGGCGCCCAAGGATCTTGGCCATGGCAACCTCAATGTCGCCGCATTCGGCTTTGGCGGTTTCAGGTATGTGCTTCTCCAATTCAATTCTAACAATATGTTGCCTTCCTTCCGTGAAGAGGTCGTTGGACACATCAAATCAAAGTTCGGCGTAAGCTGTGAAGTTCTGACCACAGACACGCATGCGGTCAATTCGATGAATCTCCCAGTGAGCAATGTGCTTGGCCGCCACGCAAAGTTTGCGGCAATTCGCCCTACCGTAGATGAGTGCATCGGTGCCGCATTGGCAGATCTGGGCGAAGCCAAAGTCTGCCACACTACAAAGGAGGTGTCTAATTTTGTGGTTTGGGGTCCAAATGCGCGCGAGAAGATATTCTCCGTCCTCGACTCCGTATCGTCGCTCGCAAAGATTCTTGTGCCTACAATAATCGCATTGGGCTTTGCAGCCGCTACGTGGATAATCTACATCGTCTGAAGCTAATCCGGTTCATTCGTACATAGACCGTGCGCGGCATGCCCGTATTCAGCTCTTGGCCTCCCGCTTCTGGATTTGCCGTATTGCCTCATTTTTAACGCCTTCCTCCCTGTCCTTACTCAACCTTTTCAAGGTTTCTAAGTCTGTATTGGGGTTTAATGCAACCGTGCGTCTGACCTCCAAATTATTATCGCGGCTCATCCTCTCCGGCATCTCCGTTTCGATGCTCTCGTTTGCTGCAGCTGCTGCTCTTACCTCCTCCTTGCTGCTGGAACTCAGCATGGCGAGCACTGCAGGGTCCGTTTTTCTATCCTTCGCAATTTCCACCAGCTCATCCTTGCCAAGCTTCTCAATGTTTTTGGCCGCCGTCTTGTCCTGCCCGTCCCCGCTCTCTGGTTTTTTTGCCCTACTCTCCGCGTTGACCATGGACCACTATTATATTTTCTTTTTAAAAATATAAATACATTACGAGATGTTAGGTTCCGCTGCGCAACTGCTAAAAAATACTTGGCAAAGCGATGTATAGAGTTTCGGCATACGCAAGGCAGTTTTTCGCGGTAGGCATAAGATTAAAAGGTTGTTTGTTTTCTATTTAGTGTTGAGGGGGTTTTATTGTTCCAATACTCGAAATGCATTCCGGTAGAAAAGGCGATAGCCAGTATAGGCAAGGAAATAATGATTAAAGGCTGGATACACCGCAAGAGGAGCAGTGGGGGAAAGATGTTTGTCATAGTAAGGGACAGGACAAGCACCGTACAGTGCATTGTTGATAAAAGCAAGGTCAGTGAAAAGGAGTGGTTAGACATAGACAAGGCCTACCTGGAATCAAGCATAGTCCTAAAAGGTGTTGTTAAATCCGATCCGCGCGCTCCGAATGGCGCAGAGCTTGAGATTACCGCGCTAGAGGTTGTTCACTCAGGCGAACAGTTTCCGATTACTGAGTACCAAAGTCCCGAGTTCCTGCTCGATGTCAGGCATCTCTGGCTCCGTAGCCAGCGCATGATCTCCGCCATGAAGGCCCGCTCCTACATATTTAGGTACGCGCGTGAGTTCCTTGACAAGAGCGGATTCTTCGAGATAAGCCCGCCCCTCATAACGGTAAGCGCCGGTGAAACCGGGGCAAACCTGTTCGAGGTCAAATACTTTGGGCAGAAGGCATATCTGACGGAATCCTCGCAGCTCTATGCGGAGGCGATGATCTTTTCGCTTGAGAGGGTATACTCATTTGCCCCTTCATATCGCGCAGAGAAATCCAGGACCGTAAAGCACCTCGCCGAATACTGGCATTTGGAGCCAGAGATGGCATACTTTAACAACAAAATGAATATGGCCCTACAAGAAAAGCTTGTCAGCCGCATTGCAAACAAGCTTGCTAAGGAGCATCCGGAGGTGCTGAAGGAGTTCGGTGTCAAACCCGCCGCGCTACTTCAAATCCGTCCGCCATTCAAGAGGTTAAGCTACGATGCAGCGATAGAACTGCTGCAGCAAAAAGGTTCAAGCAAGAAGTGGGGCGACGATTTTGGGGTTGAGGAGGAAAAGCTCCTTACAGAAGAGGAGGACAAGCCGATATTTGTATATAACTGGCCGAAGGACCTAAAGGCATTCTATATGCCGGTAAACCCAAAAGACCCTAGAACAGTTCTCTGTTCGGATATGCTGGCGCCTCACGGGCACGGTGAGATAATAGGAGGCAGCGAGCGCGAGTGGCGTTACAAGGAGCTGATTGAGCGCATGAATGAGAAAGGCCTTAACATGGATAATTATTCGTGGTATTTGGACCTCCGGAAGTACGGCTCTGTCCCGCATGCGGGCTTCGGAATGGGCATGGAGCGCATCGTAAAGTGGATGCTCAACCTAGATCACATCAGGGACGCAACCGCCTTCCCGAGAATGATAAACCGGATAAAGCCCTAATCCCCTGCCTTAGAATTTACAGTATATGACGGCGTTGATATGTTGATTTTGCTATTCCCGGTTGTGGCCCTGCTGCTCACAATGCTATACGCATACAGGTCCAGGCTCAAAGAACCCCGCTACCTCTATGCTCTTGCGCTGTCCGTACTATACTCAACAGTACTTTACCTGTCTTCCGGCATAAGTCCGGGCATTGCACTGTTTATCGCAGGCATTGCTGTTATCGGTGTAGACCTGATATACTCATATTCGTCCCACAGGGTTGATTTTGCGCTTGGCGCGGCCTTTCTTGTCATTTCGTTCTTATACTGGTCCGCGCTGCCGCAGAATTCGATGCCATTCATAGAGGCGTTCGCAATAGGTTCCCTTCTTGCCCTCCTTTTGCGGTTCGGTTATATCCAGAAGGTAAATCGCAACGACAAAAAGCTAGAGCGCAAACGTGACTTATTTCAGGTCCTGATAGGTGTGATAGCTATCGCATCCTTCCTGCTGCTGCCGGAATATGCGTACGCAATTGTATTTCTGCTTTCGTTCTTTGGTTATGCCGTGAGCGGTCTGTTGATAAATCACAAGGCAGCTGGATTCTTGCGCAGCATGGAACGCAAGAACTCGGTGCTCGGCGCAGGCGCCATATACATGGCAATAGGCACCATGCTGATACTTGGCAGCACACCAAACCGGAACTTTGCTGCGGTGGGCCTTATTGCCCTGCTCTTATGCGATGCAATAGCCACCATATTTGGCATACACGGGAAGCACAGGCTGCCATACAACAAAAATAAAACGCTTGAAGGCACTGTAGCATACTTTGTGGTCCTTGCCCTTGCCGGATCTATGTTCATAGGGTACTATAGTCTTCTTTTCGCTACTGTGCTCGCGCTTCTGGAAAGTGTACCGATATCCGTCGACGATAATATATCGGTTCCAATAATGGCCATACTCCTTTACCGCCTCATACTTCTGTAAAGAAGATGCGCGCACTTATTAAAAAGATAAAAATACAAAACAAACTGACTAATGGTCTCTGTTTGCTGTTACGGCTATGTGTCCGGCTATTGGCCTTCTTGCTGTGCTGGTGCCAGTGGCCCTTCTTCTCCCCTACGCCCTCCCACGCCGCCTTGGCGCCATTCAGCCTCAGGCTCATTCGATGTGAGGACGCCGTTCCGCTATTTGGACCATTGCTGTTCCCTTGGTCTACCCCCGCAGTAAAGTGAAATCGCAAGATTCCATTCTTATGTTTCCGCGAAAGAATCTGTACTGCCTATTTTTATTGGGGGTAACCCTCAATTATATAAAAAGACCACATAATAGAAGTTACTTTGGCTCTTTTACATATTAAGATGCTCTACCTGTAAAGCCGTTTCAAATACTATGTAACGCCCACAGATGCCTATTTAGCTATATCCTTCTGGATACCCCTGCGGCGTGCCTCACATATTACAGAAGATAACCGGGCCCGGCGGGATTTGAACCCGCGACCGTCAGCTTAGAAGGCTGCTGCTCTGTCCAAACTGAGCTACGGGCCCGCTAATGCCTCATGAGCGGAGCCTTTCTATCTAACTTGTTCTGCACATTAAAAAAGGCTTTGGTATTGTGTGTTACCATCTCACACACCTTTTCATAGTCAATGCCTTTCGCCTCTGCGATAATCTTTGCGGAAAGTATTGTATCCTGTGGGCTTTTCCCTACGACCGGAGAATCTGTTTCAGTCATGAGATTAGATAATGGAACAGATCTGATGACATGCAGCCGTTTTGACGACCTTATTGGGGGCACTGATATCATATATCCCCTGCTTACGGCGAGTTTTGCATCCTCCTCATTACCTTCAAAGAAGTGGAAATGGGCTTTTTCTATTTTGTTGTTGTCAACCATTTTGAATACATCAACAAATGCGTCTCGTGAATGTATCGATACAGGCAGTCCAAGCTCGTTTGCCAGCATAAGCATGCGCCCAAATACCTTTATTTGCCTATCTTTCATGCTTTTGCCGGTGGCGAGGCGGTAATCTAGCCCGACTTCGCCTACTGCCACGATGCGCCCAGCGTTCTTTCGGATGAGTTCGATATTAAAATCCAATTCCGCATCGTTCATGCCGGAATGCTGCGGATCAACACCCAATGCGGGAAAGAGGTTTGTATTGTCGCAGCGTTCCAATGTCTTGAGGTTGGATTTTGTATCGACCCCGTCGCATATCTGCGTGCGCACCCCAGCCAAAATGGATTTGTGGATATCTGACATATCCTCAAACAAGTCGATATGGCAGTGCGCATCGGCAAGCTCACTTTTCTGCAGGCGCTTCTGCTCTTCTACGAAAATCTGTTTTGTTGGCATGCAATGTCCTGACTTTTCGTTATACTAACCTTTATATCCTTTTATTATTATACTTATGTGCGTGGTGAAATGGATACTCCAGCGAATGCAGCATCAGGCAAGAAAATAAGCGGAAATCTTGCAAAGCTTAGGGTTTTGGATTACATACTCATAACTTTGGTACTAATCGCTATAGCGGTGAGTGCCTACCAGAGCCTTTATGTTATACCATCGTTGAAAAGTGCCATTCTCTCTGTGAATCATGGGTCAACAACATTGCCCGCCACCGTGCCGTCAATGGTAGGTAATTCAACATCAAATTTCGGTTCGCGCCTCACAAACATAGATATGCCGCTTAACAGCAGCGAGCTCTCCGTAATAAACAATGCGCCAGACAGCAATTTTGTCACCGCAGGCAACATGTTTCTTAACGGCACAATCGCAGATTACATATTCAAGGGTCCAGTCAACAAGTCGTACATAATAAAGCCGTTTATTTCAAATGGCAAGGCAAGTGTCATATATATAGGTGCCACGTCCTGCATATACTGCGGTGAGAATCGTTGGGCAATGGCGCTCGCACTGTCAAGATTCGGAAACTTCAGCATGCTTTATAAGGGCTATAGTGCGCTACAGGACGGCGACCTGCCGACCCTCTACTGGGGCGACGTTAATTACACGATGGCGAAGGGCGTGGAATTTGGCAATGGTGGCTACCATAGCAATTACGTAAACTTCATAGCCGGAGAATACGAATCGCCCATAAAGGCGGGCTTCCAGATGGCTCCGTTATCCTACTTTGTAGAATCAGCATCGAACTCGACCTATTCTGCAGCCATGGCATACGCAAACAGCACCAAATTGTTTCAGGGTACTCCATTTACGTTGTGGGGTAATGTCGTGATGCCCGGAGCTGATGCGGTTGTGTTTGGGGACAGCATGCCAACCAATCAAACATTGCAACTCACATATATGACGCACGAACAGGTACTGCAGAAGCTTAGCAGTTTCAACAGCCAGTTTGCATATGCAGAATACGCCGCAGCAGACGTTTATACGTCTTTTCTGTGTGCATCTCTCAACAACACGCCAAGTGTATGTTCGCAGCCTGTTATAAAGTCAATAGAGGTTCAGGAAGGTCTTGCATGAGCCGCCATGCGGGCGGTGCCAACGGCGCTTAAATGAAACAGAAAGGGGGAAGACGCGCGGATCTGGGTCCGCACAGAAAACATCCCGTAGCGGTAAAGCGCCTCAGCACTAGGTTTCGGTCTACTGTCAAGTCCAAAGCCAAAAGTCACCGCACGCCGAAGGCGGCTGCTGTTCGTTTAAGAGTTTTTAAGACGCAGGCCGCAGCTTCCGCCCCATCAAGCTACGAAGAGGCGCTGGTTCGCAAGATTATCGATCCGTATGGCGATGCACGCAAGGAAAAACTGAGCAACCTGTCGGTAATGCTTGCAGGGACGATTTCGGGAATGACACCAAGCATGTCAGCAGTCCAGTTCAGGGCCGGGATGCGCATAGGGAAACTCGTATTCGGTGCGTATACGCACTCGGGTGATAGCAAGTACCTCGGGAACCCGCCCCTTGCAATTCTTGATTTCTTTGAGAAAGCAGGTTACCATTATGTAATCTATAATAATGTCATAAGCGGCTTCAACGTGATTATATACGATGCCGGCAAGGCGATGGTGGGGGCTAAAATACACTCATTCGAGGCCGGCGTGCTGTCCGGGTTCTTCAGTTCTGTAGCCAAAAGGCCAATCCTGCTGGAAGAGGAGGGATGCAGCGCGGACGGCGCGGGTTACTGCAGCTTCATATCCTCCGGTGGATGGAATGCATCCCCCACGAAGCCAGAGGAAACCCTGTTCGGGATGGCATCCTGCGTCGCGAACCGGATCCTGTCCGGTACGGAAACGGATAATATAAGTGGCGCATATCACAGCCTGATTTGGAACGCGTTGCTTGAGCCTGAGTATTCCACTCCAATCAACAGGATCATAAATCGCTATGGCGAAATGGTGTACGCTGCGTTGCACCCGAATGGCCTGCGCCTGGGTGAGGACTCAATATTCAAAAGGCTCGAAGATGCGGTAAGGTTATTAAACTTTGGTAGGCTAAAAGTCAACGGAAGACATCCATTGTCTGCCACAATACGGTTCGACGGTCCGCTCTCGAGAAAGGGCTTTGTTGATCTCTCCCTGTCATTCGTGCAGGGTTTTGTGAAAGGTAGCGGCAACGATAGTGAGATGCTCGTGAAAGAGATACACACAAAGGGCGGATATGCCATACAGTTGAATGAACAGTATTCCGGCAAACAGAAACCAAAAAAATCCTGATGGTGCTAAAACATGGCTCTTGAATTCATGGACAAGATATCCGGGTTCATACCTAGTATCCGCGGTCCTGCAAAGCCTCTCTCGTTGCGGGAGAAGATGTACTGGACCGCAGGCATTCTTGGCATCTATTTCGTGCTCTACAACATAAATGCGTTCGGTGTAAGCAATGCGCCGACATCGTCGGCATTGCAGCTCATAAGTATAATATTCGCTGCGAAGATAGGCAGCATAATCACTGTGGGGATAGGCCCGATAGTACTTTCCAGTATAGTATTGCAGCTGATTTCTGGCTCCGGTCTGCTCAACATAGACATGAATGACCCAGTACAGAAATCACGATTCCAATCATTACAGAAAATTATGGCAATAATACTTGCGTTCATAGAGGCGTTCGCGTATTCCGCAAGTGGGTTCGTCCCCGTTGCCTCTTCAAGTTTCGTTGGTATCGTCACGCTTCAACTCGCCATCGGTGCGATAACCGTCCTCTTTCTGGACGAAATGATGACAAAGTATGGAGTTACATCCGGGATAAATCTGTTCATAGCCAGCGGTGTTTCGTATTCGATAATAGCGACGACCGTGCAGGTAATACTTCCGGGTGCAGTAGCAGCTATAACCGCCGGCGGTGCAGCCGCAATCTCGAATGCCGTGCTGGTATTCGCCCCGCTGTTCTTTTCGATAGTAATATTTCTGGTAAGCATATATGCCTACGAGATGAAGATTGAGCTGCCGCTCTCATTCGAGCAGCTTAGGGGTGTCGGCGGAAGGCTACCGATACCGTTTCTATACGTCAGTGTCCTGCCCGTGATACTCGCCTCAGCGCTAGAAATGAGCTTTACCGTTTGGTTCCGTTTCATAGCCAATGTGAAAGGGACATTTGCAAATCTTGCGAAGTTCATCGCACTGTATCAACCGGTCGGGGTTTCCGGCGGCGGCTCGTCACTGCAGCTTACCGGAGGCATCTCCTATCTGATTTCTCCAACATTCCCACTGCCTTATCAGGCCCCGCTCGGGATAGGTGGGTATGGCCCGTATGTCAGTTACCTGCTTACACACACTAGTCAACTCTTTATGCCATGGGGCGGGATTGTCTTGGTGCCGGAATGGGCGCATGTGATAATCTATGTAGTGGTCCTCATCGTGCTTTGTGTCATATTCGGCAAGTTCTGGATTGAGATGACAGGGCAGAGCCCAAAGAACATAGCAGAGCAGATAGGCTCGCAGGGTTGGCAGATACCGGGATTTAGGCGTGACCCCAGGATAGTTGAAGGCCTGCTTAACCGTTACATACCGACGATAACCGTACTGGGAAGTATTTTTGTCGGACTGCTTGCCGCCCTCGCGACACTTACCGGCGCGGTAGGGTCGGGCATGGGTATACTGCTGACCGTGGGCATAATATACATGCTCTACCAACAGCTCGAGCAGGAAAAGCTCTTTGATACCTATCCCCTGCTGGAGAAAATAATGAAGTAGCCGCAGGGATTACTTATGGTTCCTGTGTATTTGCATTTTGTAGTGATAGAATGGAAATTAGCAAAGATACGGTTCTAAAGGCACATGCACGTCTGCACGGTAAGCTGCAGATAACTTCAAAGGTTCCTGTGTTCACACAGGACGACCTTTCTATCTTCTATACGCCTGGCGTCGCGTATGTTTCTAATGCAATAAAAGAGGACAAAGAGCTCGCCTACAAATACACTATGAAGGCCAATAGTGTTGCAATAATAACCGACGGCACGCGCATACTGGGTCTCGGGGACATAGGGCCGGAGGCCGGCCTGCCCGTCATGGAGACAAAGGCGATAATATACAAGAGGTTTGCCGATATAGACGCATTTCCGCTATGCGTAGCGTCAAAGGATGCAAATGAGATAGTCCGTTTTGGGGAACTCTCCTCTCCTAATTTCGCTGCAATCCATATAGAGGACATTGAATCGCCTAAATGCTTCGAGATTGTAGATTCCCTCTCTAAGAAGCTCGATATACCTGTTTTCCACGATGACCAGCATGGAACTGCGATGGTGGCTGCGGCGGGCATGATAAATGCTGTGCAGCTCGCAGGAAAGCGCATTAGAAGGCTGAAGGTCGTGATAAATGGGGCAGGCGCTGCGGGATTTGGGATTGCAAGTTTATTGTACGAGCTTGGCGTCCACGACGTTTATGTAGTGGATAAGGCAGGTATAATCTACAAAGGCAGGAAAGAGCGCATGAACCGTTTCAAGCAAAGGCTGGCTGCAATAACCAACCCGTACTCGGTGCGCGGCACTTTGGCAGATGCGGTCTGCGGGGCTGATGTGCTCATAGGTGTCTCTACTGCCGGCGCGTTCAATTCCGATATGATAAAGTCAATGGCAGCGAAGCCCATTGTGTTCTCTCTCGCCAACCCGGTTCCTGAGATGGGCTACGCGGATATGCTAAAGGCTGGCGCCTTCATCGCCGCTACCGGAAGGAGTAATGATCCGAATCAGGTGAACAACATGATTGGCTATCCTGCGATAATGCTTGGGCTTATAGCCGCAAAGGCGAAAAAGGTTACCTACGGCCAGCTTGCAGTGGCGGCACAAGCACTTGCCAAATCGGTAAAATCCGCTGGCCGCGAATCGATAATGCCGGATATCCGCAACAAGGCTGCAATATCCTCCACCTTTACCGGAGTTGCAGTGGCCGTTGCAACAGCTGCCATGTCAGAAGGTAATGCCAGGTTTCGGGTATCTGCAGCTTCAGTCCGGCGCAATGCCCTAAAACGGCTCAGTATGGGTGAGAAACTAGTAAGGCTCTCTGCAGAGCTACGGTAGACCCAGATGCGCAGGACCCCGCATTCAATCCGTACATATTACGGCTTACTTTCAATGAGATTGCGGATTTCAGTTTCGGCGACAGCCCCGTGCCTGACCACCTCCAAGCTCGAAGTGTCAAAAATTGTTGATGGTACCGAATGCCTTTTTGTTAAGGGTGTCACTATAAGGTCTATGCCAGGAAGCTTATCTGTAAGGCTACGTACAGTTGTAAGTGGTTCGCGTCCGCTCTTGTTCGCGCTCGTGCCCACCACAGCCCCGCCAAAAAGCCCTGCAACCTTCAGTGTGATACGATTGTCAGGTATCCTGATTCCTATCTTGTCATTCTGCGTTACGAGCCCGCAGATTCCTGCATCCTTGGCCGGTACCAGTAATGTAAGTCCACCCGGCCAGAATGCGCCGGCGAGTGCCATCGCCACTCTGTTCATGTATCCCACGCGCCGAGCCGCGTCAATGTCTGATACTAGTACGGGGAAACCCTTCTTCTCATCCCTCCCCTTTATCGCTATCAATTTACTGATAGCCGTGCGGTCGTAGGGCGAGCAGCCAATTCCGTTTATTGTATCGGTAGGGAAGGCGACGATGCCATGCTCCTTGATTATCTCATCAAAAAGCCCTTTATATCCGGACGGTGTGTGCGACGCCATATTCACTAAGCGCATGCTATCCCGGTCATTGCAGGCTTATGGGTGCACAGCCCTCATTATCTGAATACGTTGAATCCCTTGGCACTTATTTCGTACGGTACGGCTGTGTTCCTGTGGTTCGTGCGCCTCATCTTCGCGATGCGCATTAGGTACTGGAAACTGCTTTTGACCATGACCGTGCTCAAGAAAATCATCCCATCGAACATGAACGTTCCGTAAAGGCCCGGCGGGTCGGCCGCCGTCGGGGTTGTCTCTGTAGTCAGGAATGTCGTTATGTCCATGTTCCTAAAGTTCTCAATCATGAAGTTTATCGATCTGGTGAATGTCCTATCATCATCAGCGAGTACCCGCAGCGGAGTGAGGGAGTCTATCACGAGAAGCTTCGAGTTGTTTGCCTGAACTACCCTGTTTATCCCGACTATGAATGCCTCCCAGTTCTCCCTGGACTTCAGCACGTCAAGAACCTGCATCTCAGATATCTGTAGCACCTTATTGTTTATTAAGTCGTCAATGTCATCAAAATACGTGTATGCGGACTTTGCATTCTCTATTAGTTTATCCTTCCTTTCCTCAGTCGTTATGAATGTTGCGGGCACGTTGATCTTTGCATTTCTATAAAGTATCTCGAATGTCAGTAATGTTTTGCCTGTGCCGGCATCCCCTGATATCAAGATCTGATTGTTCGTCGGTGCTCCGCCATACAGCAACTCATCAAGACCAATCACGCCGGTGCTTATCTTCTTCACCAATTCCCCATCATCCAAGTCGATATATTTCCCATCCATCTCAATCCCCCTTTCGTTCAGCTAGCAGAAGCAGGTTAATTCCTGCAGTAGTAATCTCGTACGGTACGGTCATAAAACTGTGGTTTGTACCCCTCATCTTTGTTATCTCCAAAGTCATCGTCCTGTTTGCTGTATCCGTACTATCGGAATACATGCTAAGTATCCCGTCATATATGAAGAACTCCGGCTGGAAAATCATCCTGCCTTTCTCCGGCGCCTCCATCTCAACAGTCAATATTGAAGTGACGTCAAGCTTCTTCAGCACTGCAAGCAGGTCCATAGATATGTTCCTGTACTCGAACGCATCCTTTATCAACAGCTTTATTATTGCCAGCGAGTCTATCACAACGCGTTTTGCCCCTAATGATTTGATCTCCGTCTCCATTTCGGTTATTATCTCCCCGAATGCATACCTGGGTTCCTGTTCCTCGCCCTTCAAGTATGACCGTATGTCACCTGAGCCGTAGACTACGAGCTTGTTCTCAGCAATTAGCTGGTCTATGTCCTTAAAATCCGAGAAGGCAGTTTTAGCATTGCTTATAACCATATCGGGCCGCTCCTCAAGCGAGAAAAGCACCCCATTTTCACCATTCTTTGCGCCTTTGTATAAGTATTCGAAGCAAAACAGGGTCTTGCCGGAGCCCGGTCCGCCTGCAAGTACAACTTGATTGCCTTGCGGTATTCCACCATATAGCATTTTGTCTATTCCGTCGACCCCGGTTAGAATCTTCTCGCGCATATTTTTACCTAACCCTTATTTTTTCTTGTTGTTTTCGTTGTAGAAGTCAATCACAAATCTTGCAAGCTTCGCATCCGGGTGCACATCGATTGCAAGGACAAGGCGCACTAGAAGTTCTGGTGTTGGTTCTATCCCTATTGCAATAAGGTAATAAAGGGCGCTTGCGTACACGATGTGGTTTTTGTACTTCAACGCTGCCATATCCCTAAGCAAGTCCGTATTCGGCACCATGCCGAGTGCAAGTATGACTCGCCCTATCCCTTCCACATCAATATCCCGCCCGGAGAACGCGAGGAAGCCCGCCGCAGCCAGATACGGCAGCAATCCTTTCTCCATTTTTTCCTTAAGATCAAGCATGTCAAGTGCTCTGCTGAGCTCGGTAAGCACTATTTCCCCGCCGCTGTCAGCCATTGACTTCACGGCCACGCGGAGCTTCTCTTTTATCTCTTCTATTTCTTTCTGGCTGATTTCCGGTTTTTGATCCATGTCTGCCATCTGACGCATCCCACAATGATATGATAACTAGTAAAATATTTATAGGGGTTGTCTCAAATCCATAATTGAATAACTAAGGCCTTTTTTTGATTCTATTATGAGAAGAGAATCTCCCCTCCTCTGCCATCCTGCTCGTTTCGCCATTTGTGCCAGTTCTGCTGTAGTTTTCGGCAGGCTTCCCACACGCAGCGGCACCGTGCCCCACAACGCTGCAAATATGCCAAGTGCCCCTGTACTTTTGGCGACCGCAAGTATCGGCACACCGCTCCTCAAGCTTGAAGCAACCCTCGGCAGGACTCCCGTGTCTGAGAATATAATCATCGTGCCGAAACTCGAGACATTTTCTTTGCTCAACAGCAGCAGCCTTTCCAGGCCCTCCTCTTTCCCATCCCCGCTGCCGTTCTTACGGTCGCATTTTGTTCCGAGTTCGAGCCCTCCATTCTCCACAGTCTTTGCAACCCTGTCCATAATCCTAACTGCCTCTATTGGGAATTTTCCGACCGCAGTCTCATCTGAAAGCATCACCGCGTCGCTGCCGTCCAATATCGCGTTTGCAATGTCGTTTACTTCCGCCCTGGTGGGCGTGCTGTTGCCTAACATCGATGTCAGCATCTGCGTTGCGGTTATAACCGGCTTCCGCTTCCGGTTTGCCTCGCGTATTAGGGTTTTTTGGATTATAGGAACATTTTCGATTCCGGCCTCGACGCCAAGATCACCACGCGCAACCATAATTCCGTCGGCCTCGCCTATTATATCCTTATATGCGGCGGCTGCCTCCCGTTTCTCTATCTTCGCGATTATCGGAATGTTCGAATCCATACGCTTCAAAATCCCTCTGCACTGCCTCACGTCCTCTGCCGATCTGACGAAGGATAGTGCAATCAGGTCGATGCCGTTTGTGACTCCGAATCGTATGTGCTTTATGTCCTCCTCCGTTATCACCGAAACGGCAGAATTTACCTCTGGTATATTGACTCCCTTTCCACCTTCGACACTTCCAGAATTCATCGCCGTGCAGTTCACCTTTCCATCCTTTATGGTATTTACCTTAAGGTGCACCTTGCCGTCGTTTAAGTAAATATCGGAGCCAACTTTTACCGCATTCGATATATCCGGGTATGAAACAGGTATGTTCAAGATTCCCTGCTCCGAATCAAAGACGGTCCTACGTGCATCATATAAAACTATCTCATCTCTCTTCTTGATGGACACTGCAGCTAGTCTCCCTATTCTTATTTTCGGCCCCGGAAGATCCTGTAATATGGCAATATGCTTTCTCTTCCTTTTAGCAATGCTTCTGATAAGCCGTATTTCGTTTAGGTGCCCTTCATGGCTGCCGTGAGAAAAGTTTAACCTCACAATGTCCATTCCAGCATCAATTAGCTTCGCAACCGAAGCCGCATTGGCCGTGGCGGGGCCGATTGTACATACTATCTTCGTTAATCTTTCCATGAAACCATCGTTTATGTCTGGGTTTTTTATTCCGCGGTCCGCTCTCATCCGCTGCGAATAGTTGGAATCTACTGTTCATATTGTTAAATGCTTGTCTGGACGGCGTATACTCCCGGCCCACCCGTCATTTTATAAAATCAGACAGGTTCGCCGGAGCCAGCCCCTCCCCCTTTCCTTTGTCCAATACGTAACGGACCGCTCTATCCAGTCCCGGCACCCAGTGGAGGAGCACGATGTCGCCCCGCCTGAGGTTTGTTCTCCCTGGCCCATCAAGTGCAAAATGGCCCTGATTATATCCGTGTCGCCCATTCTTTATCTCATCGGTCCACATGACGATGTATTTTATCCCGTCTGCGCTCGCGGCGACCATGACCTGCTTGTCAAATGCCCCGTATGGCGGCCTAAACATATACGGTTTTGCTCCTACGAGCTTTTCTATTCCGTTCTCGGAACCGTCTATCTGAGCAAAAATCCCGTTTGCATTAATCTTATCCAGATCCGGATGGGAAACCGTGTGATTTTCAATCTGCCCTCCGGCACGGCAGAATTCTTTCCAATACTTTGGGTGTTCTAGCATCGCATTTTTTATTATGAACGCGGTTATCGGCACGTGTTCCTCTTTCATTAGCTTCAGAACCTGTTCGTTTGGGAACCAACCGTCGTCTATTGTTATGAAAAATACGGGCTTTTTTGTCTCTATGGAGTAGATTACCTTGACATTGCCGTTATCCCTGTTCGGTTGTCCTTCGGACCAAGACTCAATCTTAGTGGTGCCGTGCGCGATGGTGTGCCTTTCGGCTGTATTTGCCGCAGGCATTAGCAAAGGACCCGTAAGGCTTACCACAAGTGCCAGCCCACGCACAAGCGAAGCGCTTCTACGCAAGAGCATGCCGCACCCTTCATCCTTTCCAGATGTATTCGTATTTGCCACAACCTTATCGTTCTTACACTCCATGCAATCTAAAGGTGTATATATCTCCAAATATATACAATTATCTCAGACCTAGCGTTGTCCGAAAGCTGCATGCACCCAACCCCGTTCTCTGTGCCTGGGTCCTCCGATAAAGATAAATTTTTTAATAAACAGAATACCATTGCAAGAACATTGCTGTTGATGTTGTGGGGAACCGAGATGCTTTTGAGTCAAGGGTTGACGCTCTCCGTGCAGAACTGAATGGGAAGGGTATTCAGATCGATTATGATTCAGCCAAGAACCTTATCAGATTCTCTTTTCTAATTCCATTTTCACTTAGGGAATACGATCTTACTGCGTTGCTTGAAGTCATAGAGCATGCGATTCCGATTGGCGATGTCCCACTCGGCGACCTTTTCACAAAAGGAAAAGCCGATATAAACGTGCGTGTGGATCGAGTAGATAACGGACTATATATGTTGCGTGTTTCGACACCAGATAGGTCTGTGCTCGGGCTTGTTGAGGAGCTGGGCGATAAATGGGATTTGTCTGACGACATTAAGGGTCTTGTCGGAATAAAGGATGCCGTGGCGCTATGGACAAGATCCCAGAAGAAGGGCGTACCGCACAAATAAAATAAACAACCATGATGCCTAATGGAACACCCGATGGGAAAAGCAGATTCAGATGTCACCGCGCATACCGCATATGCACCAATGCAGCTCGTATCGTCCATCAGAAAGGCTATGTCCGGCCCCGCCACTGCATTGGATTCGTGCCCCAATTGTGGCAGGCTAATCAACTCTATTAACGGGTATAAAAATGTTGATATGCGGCTCGGACTGTACGTCGCAATTTCCGATATGCTGGATAATATATCTGAAAAGGGAAACGTGCCGAAGCCCCCAAATGTCATAAATTCCTTACTATCGCAGTTAAATGGGCTTTTTGGCAACTCACAAATTCGTACAAGATTTGACGGGCTGGCTTCGAAAATGGAGGAACACGGAAGAGAGCCCGCAGACATACTCTCCGCAGCATACTTTATAGCATGGGATCCGTTTCCCATTACTGGTTTGGTGCACTCTCCGAAAGCTGTGGGTGCAACCGAATTTCGAATGCTTGATTACGGAGTCCAAGCCCTGGAAGACGGTATAAATACAATGGATTGGGCACTGGATAACTACCCTAAGTGCGAATCCTTCTTTGGCAGAGCCGGAATAACCATACCCAAAACGCGCATTTATGCTTCGCGGTATGTTTCGGAGGACTCAGACATACTTGGCAAGTATGTTGGGGGTTCCGGGATAATGTATCTCCGCTCCGGTGTGCGCAGCACGAACATCCTCGTGCATGAGTTTGCACATGCCGTACAGGTTTACGGCAGCCTAAGCTTCAAACGGATTTATAACGAATCCAGCGCCATAGCCAAATCTGTGAAAAGCAGAGCCGGTGCAAACTCACAGAACCGTTTCTTTACAACTGTTGCTGCCGAAGGCGGTGCAGAATTTTCCGCTGCCGCATACGAAACCGAAAATTTGCGGCTTCCAGCGGCCGCTCGCGAGGCCATCCTCAGTAAGCTGCATAAGCGCACTGACCTTTACTTTGATGAGCAGTACCGCCGCATACGACGTGAAGACCGCAGAGGGCACTTTGAGGATGCCGCCCACAAGCTATATACTGTATTGGGCAAAGCGTCCGCCGAATGCACCCCCGAAAGTGTGCATGCTGTGTTATCTAACTTTATACTGGAGAGCTGCAAAAGCAAATGGGATATTTATGCATATGGGCTTGTCCTTTCCTCTTTCGTTTTCGTACACAACAAGTATGACGTGAAAAAGACAATGCGGGCGCTCGTGAATCTTGATACGCTGGATAACCTACTGGTAGAAATGTCTGGCAGTGTGCACTCCGGCAGCTTGGAATTGCCGATGGTGCTCGCCGGCGCTCCGCTGCCACGCAGAAAATCCTGAACGGTATTTAGCTTTATGTGCGCATATCTAACTATTGATGGTTTTTGTGAATCCCAACGCATCTAGTACCTCGCGCCATACGGAAAGCAAGTGCGCCAAAAAGGTCAAGGCGCTTGCGGATAAACTATCTGCCCTAAGAGAAGAGAATAGGACGCTTGCAGCCGAGATAAGGAGGCTGGAAGTTGCAAAGTACAATGACCCGCTGACAAAAGTGGGCAACCGCCTGAAGTTCCAGGAGATGTTTACAGAATTCGAGAACATATCAAAGCGTTCGGGCAGCGGATTTGGCCTCGCGATAGTGGATCTGGACAACCTAAAGCAAAAGAATGATAACGAGGGTCATCGCGGGGGGGACAAGGCGATTATCGCGGTTGCGGATGCTCTCGTTGCCGCTACCAGAAGCGAGGATGTGGTCTGCAGGATAGGTGGTGATGAGTTTGGGGTTTTGTTGCTGAATATGGATGGCAGTCAGAAGCATACCCTAATATTGCGTATACTGCGCAACATCAAGGCGAAAGACATCCGTGCCTCGATTGGAATATCCTTTTATCCGTCCGATTCTACCTCACAAAGCAGGTTATTCGAGATTGCAGATAAGAGGATGTACCTTATGAAGAAACAGCATCGGAGTGCCACATCATAATCCAATCACCCGCCTCGCTCATTTTGTGGCTTGTATGACAATCGATGCGGTGTACGAGAGGCCACTGGAAGCCGGACACGAGCTTATCATCGTATTCCCCGGGTTTGGCGGACAATAATTTCCAACCAGCTGTGCGCCGCCATTGTAGACCGCACCTATGTTTGGAGTAAACGCGAAGCTTGCGGTGCAGTTTGAAATCTGCCCCTGCGCTATCGCGGTGGGTGTACATGATCCGGAAACGCTCTGCGTGCCATGCAGGTACGCATTGAATGCGCTTATGTTTACGGTTCCTGTCTGCATATTGCGCACCTGCAGGCGAAGCGTGCCTCCCGGACCGGTCCCGCCTGTCGGCGTGTAGTTGTAGTTTATACACCCAAATCCGCTGTAAAATCCGCATTGGTTCTGTATTGTCGCGGTTGGCGCATTTATGAACAGAAATAGCAGTGCAATCACCAGAGCCACTACGACAAGCACCGTGCCGTAGACGGATAGGAATTCTATCGCAGACTGGCTCTTGGTGCGTAGCATATCCATCAGATAGGAATAAGCATCTAACAATTAAAAGCTTTAGGTTCTCAATTCCAGTATGCCCTCTGACATCCACGCGGCAGGTTTCCGTCCAACTCGCCTTGGCTACAGGGCCGCAAGACCAATCCGCCGTCTAGGCCAGAATTTCCTCGTTTGCAGAAACATTGCTGAGCTTGAAGCTTCGTTTGCAGAAGGCAGGCGCGTTATAGAGGTCGGGCCCGGCCGCGGCATGCTCACCGAACAGCTTTGCATGGTGGCCGAAGCCGTAGTCGCAGTAGAACTCGATCGCAAGCTATTTGAGGAGCTTGAACAATTGGGCCTAAAGAACCTAAAGCTGGTAAATTCGGATTTTTTCTCCATCCCGGAAAAAGAATTCCGTGACTACGGGCTTATGGTTGCAAACGTACCTTACAATCTTTCCAGCAAGTCACTTATGTGGCTCGCATCATCCAGGAAAGAGGCGGTCCTATGCCTGCAGAAGGAATTTGTGGAGCATATGTCTGCTCTTCCTGGCACAAGAAAATATTCCAAACTGAGCGTATTCTCGTCATTGTTCTTCAATGTTGAAACCGTTTGCGATGTGCCGCGCGGCTGCTTCTATCCCGTGCCGCGGGTTTCTTCCAAGGTGATCCATCTCAACCCTACGGGCCTCGAAGTGTCGAAACGCACCATGTGCGTCATATCGGTGCTCATGGAGCACAAGAAGAAGAAGCTACGGAATGCGCTTATCGACTCTAGGGTGCGCCTCGGTATAACAAAGGAGCACGCCGCCGAAATATCCGAGCAGACTGGCGCTGCAGCCCTTCGCCCATTCCAGATTCCGCCGCAAAAACTGCTCGACATTGCGCGTGCAATATCCGAGAATGCAGATATCAGCATGCTTCAGAAGTGTGAGTAGTCGGGCCTTTGGACCTCAGTCATTATTTTGGCGTTGCCAACCTCCGATTCAAACATACGCTCAGCCTCGTGCGAGCCCCTTTCTCCTAGAAGGTGCTTGTAGTGCATAGGCACGAACAGCCTTGCCTTTATCGATTTTGCCGCAGCAGCCGCCTCCTCCGTGTCCATTGTATATGTGCCCCCAATAGGCAAAAGCGCGATATCCGCTTCTATCCCGTCCATCTCGCTTATGTGATCGGTGTCGCCCGCATGGTAGAGGCATCCATCTCCAAAATCGACTATGTATCCAACCCAGTCGTTTTCGCGCGGATGGAATTTTAGTCTTTCTGCCTTCTTGTTATATGCCGGTACTGCGCGTATGCCAATTCCGTTTATCTCCCTATTGAAGCCGGGCGCGGCGGTTATCACGTTATAACCATTTCCATTAAGGCATCCGCCTGCAGCTATTATCTTGGTATCCTCCTTTGCTATCTTCTTTATGTCGTCCATGCTGCAATGGTCAAAATGAGGGTGCGTTATCAATATTATGTCCGCCTTTTCAACGATATGGCCAGATAATCCGAACGGGTCTATAAATATGTTTCCCAACTCGCTTTTTACATAGAAACTTGCATGCCCTATCCAAAAGAGGTCTTCTTCAAATCCCATGATACCACGCCAAGCATAATGCCGATGCCCTTACGAAGTTTCTTCAGGTATAAAAGAGCCATGGCAGCACATTTATCAGTAAGCCGAACACCACTATCGCGCTCAGCAAGCTTATCAACCTCTTGCTTGATATGTTTGCCTTGTATATGCGCCACCCGTCGAATCCAGGAAGTGGCAGCAGGTTCACTGCGCCGACCAGGAAGTTGAGCATGAATGAAAGTGCAAGCACCGTATATAGGAAGTACATCACCTGCGCATACGGTGTATTCGCTATTACCGAGCCCTCATATACATTTACACCTATTATCCCTTTTGCTGTCGTGTTCATGCCTGTAGGAGCAACCGCCTTAAACGTATACGTACTTGAATTCGTTGTCACGGTCACCATTGAGCCTGCCGTGTCGTTCTTCGCCGCGACGGCAAAGCTGCTCATGTTGCGTATCTGATACCCATTCCAGTAAAGTATACGCATGCCTGGCTGCAGTACTCCGGCTGCAGGATATCCCTGCGTGGTGCCATATACAAACACGCCAGTCCCAGAATCTATGGCGGGTATAACCGTGTAGACAAAAAGTATCGTAAGCGCCCCAAATACAAGCATTGCGATGAAGTTGGCTGATATGCCTGCAGTGAATACCTTCGTCTGCTTTATACTATCGAGCTTTGAAATGCCTGTCTCGTCTGGTTCAACGAATGCGCCCATCGGAATGATGCCAAAGAGAACGAGCCCTATTGACTTGAGCCTGACCTTTGCCATCCTCGAAAGGAAACCGTGCGAGAACTCGTGTATTATTAGTAGCATTGCCAACGAGATCAGTCCCGCGAACAGCGGTATGTCTATGCCTGGTATTATTGGAGCAACTCCCGGCACTTGGTTGGTCAGTGCCTGCATCTTCGGAGCCCCGGCTGCATACGAGATTGCGTATTCAGCCATTCCGTATATTATCTTGCCTGCATTGTAGAGCAGCGCCGCAAAGACATATCCGGCAAATCCACCTGCAAATGTGATTGAGTCTATTCCTATCCCGAGATAATTCACCCCCGCCTGCGCCTGCCCAGACGAAGCGCTCTGTATCTGCGGTATGTTTATGAAAGGCAACGCAACTGATATGTACGGCAGTATTACTAGGAGTATGAAAATGAGTGAGAGCAAGCCAAAGACGAATTGCTTCTTAGAGATGCGCCCCTTTATGAGCGGGTAACTAAGAATGCCGAAGCTTAGCACAAAACCCCATATGGCCATCTCGTTCCAAAAGCGCGCATACCTTTTCGCGAGCGCATCTATGAACCTGAGCCCATGTCTGCTCCCTATCATATATATCGGACCCCATCCCTGCAGTGCTCCGAGGGATTTGATTGCAATGCCTGCGAGCGCGAGTGACACCAGCGCCACGGTCCACTGCACCACGGTCCCCAACCATGCCGCATAATAGCTAAATGCGATGGCAGCGAAGGCGAGGCCTGCAGCTACCGACATCAGTAATACCTTCAGGCGTGGGACTTTGACTATCACGCCATCGTCCTGCGACTTCCCCCGCTTCTTGACCCTTTTCTTATCCAAAAAATCACATGAACGGGTCCGCCAATCCGTTAACTTTGCACTACGGCAAGGTCTGACGCACTGCGATAGTATATCCTGACAAGGTTTATTAATTCTTAAGCATATTAATCTATCGGTGGCGAAGATGGACGAGTGTGAATTGTGCGGGAATCCTATGGCAGAGACTTACTTTGTTAGTATAGAGGGGGTCGAGCTCGGCGTATGCGTGAAGTGCGCCAAAGGAAAGCGCATTGTACGCAGGGTGTCGTCCGCCGCGGTCGTGAAAGCTGGCCGAGCAGAACAGTATAGGCCTACGAGGGTGCGCAACGAGACCGAGGTCCTAGAGAACTACGGGACTGTGATGCGCAAGGCGCGGGAAGGCATGAAGCTGCCCATGAAAGTGCTTGCCGAGATGATAAACGAAAAGGAAACGCTATTGGTCCGGGTCGAGCAGCAGCGTACAATGCCGCCCGACAAGCTTGTGAAGAAGCTCGAGAAGGCACTCAACATAAAGCTTGAGGCGCCGGTTGAGCAGGCGCAGGATATGCCCACGGGTAGGAAAAGTTCTGCGACAATGGGGGAATTCCTGGAGTAGGTGCTCTGTTGGCAGTAGACCTGAGCAAGCTTGCCGTACGTAGAAAGATTGAGCTGCGGGAGCTTAACGGGAAGAGCGTCGCAATAGACGCCTTTAACGTCCTCTACCAATTCCTCTCAATAATAAGGCAGCCTGATGGGATGCCTCTTACCGATAAGGACGGCAATGTAACAAGTCACCTGTCCGGGCTTTTCTACAGGACCATAGATTTGATTGGCAACGGTATACTCCCCATATATGTTTTTGACGGTATACCGTCTATACTTAAACAGAAGACGATAGCGGCAAGAATGCGCCGCAGGAAGGATGCCCACAGTGCATGGGACTTGGCCGTAAAGGAGGGCAGGCTCGAGGAGGCGCGTACATACGCGCAGGCCAGTACCTCGGTCAATAAGGAAATTGTTACTAGCGCAAAGGAACTGCTGGGCCTAATGGGCATATACTGCATAAGCGCGCCGAGCGAGGGCGAGGCACAGGCGAGCAGCATGTGCAGGCATGGTCAGGTTTATGCGGTGGGCAGTCAGGACTATGATACGCTCCTTCTGGGTGCGCCGCTGGTAGTGAGGAACATGACGCTTTCTGGAAAGCGCAAGCTGCCCAACCGGAACGTCTATGTGAGCGTAGAGCCGGAGCTGGTGAGCCTGGGGGAAACTCTGGACAACCTCAAGATTACACAGGAACAGCTCATATGGATAGGTATTATGCTGGGTACTGACTTCAATGATGGGATAAAGGGCGTAGGTCCCAAGACCGCACTGAAGATAGCGAAGAGCTCATCCTCGATTAGTGAGATCGCAAGTTACGTCCGCAGCAAGTACAAGTCAGAGTTCGAGCTCGATCCGAACGAGATAATGGCAATGTTCAAGAACCCCGAAGTAAAGGAGATAACCCGTGCAGAACTAGAGGCCGGTCTGAGGCAGAAGCCTGATAAGGGCGGGCTTATCGAGTTTATGTGTGATAGGCACGGTTTCAGTAAGGAGCGCATAGGGAAGTACGCCGATATGCTCGTAAAGATGCGGGGCTCGGCAAGGCAGCAGAGTATGGACTCGTGGTTCAAGAAATAGGGTCAAGCCATATCCGGTGGCCTGCGGCCGATAGTGTATCAAAGCTGTATGCCCTATGGGTCAGTCGGCAAGAAACAGCGCTTCTACCGTGTGTATTCCGCCCCCACGGGGCTGGCAACGAATAAATAGTGTCCGTCCACATGGAAGGCCCACCTAACTGTAAAAGCAAAGGCCGAGGAGCTCAGCATAAACGGATTTAGCGAAGACGCAATATACAGCCGTGTGGTCAATCTTCCATGTCTGATAGACCCGAAATCTGCGAAGGCCAGGTACAACAACAGTACACCCGAGATAACAGTCAAGCGGATAATCACAGATAGAGCCTTCAGCGTTCCGGTGGAATGACCACGCAATCTATAAAGCTGTTTCTGATAAATACTATAGCCAATGGTGTTCTGAATGCAAAGGACAGTTTCAAATTCAAGGAAGAAGATGGGCAAAGCCTACCGAAAGGTTAAGGCCAAGAAGATACGGAAAAAGCATAGGTCGATAATGAAAAAGAACAGGCGTTGAGCCTATTCAGCCTATATCTATGTACATTTGGTCATTGAACTCATAGGCTGTGGTATCCTCTCCTATGCTAAGGCTTTCCAGCAGTGCATCCCTAGTTTCAAAGCTGTTCATCGAGCCGCCGACCGTATCGAACGCAACAATTCCCCCGCCGAATTCGTAGTAGACTGCGATTTTACGCTCGGAACCGTTTATCACCACAAGAACTTTCGATGAGGGATTGCCAAGCGCTATCAGCATGCTGCACAGGAGTATGTTTTTGTCCGTTATGTCCCCGCCCATGAACCGCATGGTTTCTTCTGGGGTCAACCAGAATTGGAGCGGCAGATTTATGTCGTCTATTTCAAGGCTGACAAACTGGAATGCCTTGCTTGCCGCATCCTTGAAGTTAATTTCATAGGAGTAGTTCCTGAATGCGTTGCGTATTTCCTCAGCCTTCCTAGATACCGCCTTCGCTTTTGGCATGACGAGTGTTGGCAATTCTGCAACAGAGAGTTCCTCCTTTTCCTCTATGTACTCCTTGTACTTGGATATTATAAGCAGGTATATCTGGTTCAGCTTGCTGTACCTTTCCCCATCCAAATCCTCAGATAGGTTCGTGCCGCCTGCTTCCGCCGCGGCTCCATTCCCACCCGTGCCCATAATCTTTTAACTCAAAACACCCATAAAAATCTTTGCAATAATAACCTACAGCACAGTTATATCATTCCTTGAATATCCCAAGCACGACTATGGTGGTGAGTGTGCATCTGATCCTGAACTTCTATATGGCCTGGTAATTCCAGCAAGCTTAAAATAGCTTTGTTGCAATAGACGGTTGTCACTTTTGGTGTTCATATGTATATGCCGACTTCTACTGTCAGGAAGATGCTGAAGGACGCAGGCGCAGGCCGGATAAGCGAGGGTGCGCTGCAGGAGTTCCAAAAATCCGTTGACAAAATGGCATTCGGTGTCGCACAGCGCGCTGTCAAGCTGTCAAAGCACGCGAAGAGGAAGACAATCGATGCGTCTGACATCAAGCTTGCAGTCGACTAATTCTTTTACACGCTCACGTTGAGCAATTTTAGGAGCACAATGGTGCCCGTAGCTGGCAATCCAAATATCGCCACGGGGACGAGGAGCGCCAGCGAGATGGCTATCTTAAATTTAAAAATTCCATCGAGGAGCAGCAGCAGCATCAGGCCAACTATGCTATTTATTATAATTCCGAAGACGAGCCTCAGTATTGTTTTGCCGAGCTTCAATATCACGAATAGGACGAGAGCTATTATTGCTATCACTATCGCTTCGCTGATAAGCCCAATCCCGAGTGTCGGCAATACCATAATAGTCTCTTTCACACCTAACTAATAAAAAACTTATTGCGCGGTTTGGAACCGCACAGACAAGGTTTAACCCAAGTCGTACTTACGGACTCTCTTCTCGAGATGCTTTCTGTATTACCCTTGCCGTGCTCATCTTAGTGGTTATCGGAATCGGCACTACTACGTCTAGCAGCTCCACTGTCATCTCAGATTTGGTGTCATCTATCTTCAATACCTTTGCCTTATAGCCCTTGAACGGCCCCGTGGAGAATTCAACAACATCCCCCTTTGAAACCAGCTGTTCTGTCTTCTTTACAGCAAGCAGCTTTTCTATCTCCTCGTTAGAGAGCGGGGTGGGCAGCACGCCTTTTATGTTGTGCTCTTTGGTTATGAAGCTGCGTACGGTCACCTCGTTGTCCGATTCGACGATGATGTACCCGCGCATGCCATTTATCACCAGTATAGAATATACCTGGGCCTCGTTCTTTTTGGAAAGCCGGTTCTGGAGCATGTTCGCTGCTATCCTTTCTTGCCCTGAAGTGACCTTGACTGCGAAGTACACAATACCACTCGTTTATATTTTTAAACATATTTTACTTAACATACTATATTGCTTTGCTTTTGGTTATCATGAAGCACGTAAAAGTGTATTGGGCCCAGGCTGAACGGGTGAAGAGGCTTCTCCTTTGCAATAGCCTAATGGACAAATCATTCCTTGTTCAGCATAGCCCCGGCTGTACCTACTTTCCTTTAGTAAATGTAAGTATGAAAAAGGCTAAAAACCTTCTCAAAAATTGCGATGTGTCGATTGTTGACATTGAACCGAAAAGTGCCCCCTGGATTCCGAAGCGCACGAACGCCAAAGAGGCCCTCAACCCAAATGTGCTAAGGGGCTCTGGTGCGGGCTACGACATACTCGGCAACATAGCAATAATCGAGGCTCCCGCCGCCGCAAAGGCAGCAGACGTGAAAAGGTTTGCGGAGTATGTAATGAGGGCAAATAGGAGCATAACAACAGTGCTCAGAAAGACGGGCCCTGTGGAAGGCGTATACCGAATTAGGGGTGTGAGATACATTGCAGGAAAACGCACCTTTGCAGCGGTTTACAGGGAGAACGGCTGCATATTCGAATTCGATGTGAGGAAAACCTTTTTCTCAAACCGGCTGTCATACGAGCGCGCCCGGATGGCGGATCTGGCAAAACACGACAAAAACGTGATGGTTATGTTCGCTGGCGTGGGCCCCTTCGCAATAGAGATAGCGAAGCTGAACAAGATGGCGACCATAGCCGCGATAGAGTTGAACCCATATGCTTGCAGACAGATGATCCACAATGTTGCGCTCAACAAGGTCCCGAACGTTATTCCGATACGGGGTGATGTGAAGCGGCAGGTAGCAAAGTTCGAGGATTTTGCCGACAGGATAATCATGCCGTTGCCTAAATCAAGCACCCTGTTTTTGGGCAGCGCCCTAAAAATCGCGAGGAATGGCTGCACTGTGCATCTGTATGCGTTTGTGGAAATAAATGGGGGGACGGAAAGGCTCGCAAAGGCGGTGAAAGAACACGCAAAAGCCCATTCATACAGGGTAAGGATCCTGTTCAGCAGGGTTGTCAGGGCTTATTCATCAAAGGAGATGGAGATTGTACTGGACTACAAGATATTCAAGCTTCCAAAGCCATAAATACCTGCGGGAAGTCGCACGCAGCGCGCCCATTTAAGATCCTCTTTATCCCTCCCGTTTTGGTGTTCTACTCCGGTGTTTATCCCGCCGCAAGTCCTAAAACCTAAGATTACCGTAATCTTATTAAAGCCTAATTGCGTAATATATCTGGTTTACATGGTGAGTTTAGTTACGCTAGCTATTGGTGTGGTTATCGCCGCTATCCTGGTAATAATAGGGATAGTAATCGCGGTATACAACGGATTAGTTTCAAAGCGGAATAGGGTGCAGGACGCATCTGCCCAGATAGATGTGCAACTCAAAAGGAGATACGACCTGATACCAAATATCATAAATGCGGTAAAGGGTTACATGCAATACGAGAAAAGTGTCTTGACCCAAGTTACGCAGTTGAGAAGCTCAATAGTGTCCGGGTCAATGCAGGACAAGGCAGCTGCGAATAACCAGCTCAGCCAGGCGCTAAAGAGCATATTCGCAGTTGCAGAGAACTACCCCGACCTGAAGGCGTCGCAGAATTTCAAGGACCTGCAGGAGCAACTTGAAGATACGGAAGACAAAATTGCGTTTGTAAGGACGTCCTACAATGATTACGTGCTCGATTATAACAATGCGATACAGCAGTTTCCTGGAAATCTCTTCGCAAGCAGGTTTGGTTTCTCGAAATCGGACTTCTTCCAGGCCCCTGAAGGTGAGAAGGAACCTGTGAAGGTCGACTTCAGTGACGTGAATGGCCCGCAGGGTCCGTCAGCCCGGCCTTTAGGGCACGGGAACAAGCCCGCAAAGCCATCTAAGCCAGGTAAGCAGGCGCCGCAGAGATCTGGAAAGTAACATTGATAATCGGCGATCTTGTGACAAGCTTTTTCGATGAGATAGCAAGGAATAAGCTGAAGTCTATAGTGTTTATGGTCGTATTCTCGCTATTCTTCATCGGGGTCATATTTCTGTTCTCCCTCTACTTCGGGCTCGGTCTGTTCGGCCTAGTGTTGGCGGTAATCCTGGTGGTTATATACGGGATTTTTGTATACTGGAGCGGAGACAAGTTCGTCTTGAAGATGTCGGGTGCAGTACCTGCGGATCCAAAGGCGCATCGCCTTCTTTACGATACTGTTGAAGGGCTCGCATCCGCAAACCGGCTTCCGGTTCCGAAAATTTATGTGATTACAGATCCGAACCCGAACGCGTTTGCCACTGGCCGCAACAAGAAGCATGCCTCAATAGCCGTCACTACGGGATTGCTAGCCATGATGGACCGCGACGAGCTGCAGGGAGTGCTGGCACATGAGATGTCACATATATATGACAATGACATATTGTTCATGCTGGTCGCAGTGGTGTTCGCCGGGGCAATAGGCATCATTGCTGGGATGGTGAGAATGTCGTTCTTTTTCGGCGGAGGTCCGGGCAGTGGGGGCCGAAACCAGAACGGCGGCATTATACTGCTTATAGGCCTTGTCATAGGGCTATTAGCACCGTTCTTTGCCTTGTTAATCAGATTTGCAATATCTAGGAGGAGAGAATATATGGCCGATGCGAACGGCGCCAGAATAACAAGGAATCCGCACGCGCTTGCAGATGCACTCGGAAAGATAAAGGGATATTCCGAGAAGCCTAATTCCACGGGCGTCAAGCGCGCGGACGAGGTAACCTCCTCGCTGTATTTTTCGAATCCGTTTAAGGCCGGGGGCTTCTCAAACCTTTTTTCAACACACCCGCCGATAGATGAGCGCATAAAACGCCTTCGGAGCATGTATTGATACGGCGCATCCTTTCGGATTTTGGCGCAATAGCCAACATTTATTAACTTTTCAAGGCCATAATAACTGTAGGCGACTATGATGAATGGATTAGAGGAGCAGCTAGAGGCGCTCCCCGACCAGCGGATAAACAAGCTTAATATAGGAGACTTCGTACAGAATGCAACCTGGAAGGAGCTGCTTATAGAGTTAGTTGATAAAAAGAGGCTCGACCCGTGGGACCTGAACATCGAGCAGATGGTCGAGGGCTACATAGAAGCTATAAGGCGTATGAAGGTCCTTGACCTGAGGGTGCCCGCGAATGTGATACTTGCTGCTTCAATCCTGTTAAGGATGAAGAGCGAGAGCTTCAACATTTTCCTGCTGCAGGAAAACATCGAACAGGACGGTCCGGATGGGCCATTGCCGGTGCTGGTCAGGCCTGAGGTTGACGTCAGTGGTCTCACTGCCCGCGCAAGGCTGCAGCCGCACCGCAAG
The DNA here is from genome assembly GCA_964592765.1 of Microcaldota archaeon. GTDB lineage: Archaea > Micrarchaeota > Micrarchaeia > Micrarchaeales > Micrarchaeaceae > A-MIC-10. The sequence continues at coordinate 49,864 of CAZQGC010000002.1, read as the reverse complement.
ATAACGCTGCAGGAGCTTATAGGCGCTCTCGATGCGGCGATAAAGGCAGAAGAGAAACGGAAGGTTTACGTGAGTGAGATGCAGATTCCACTAAGCATAAGCGTAAGTGAGGACATAGATAAGAGGATAGCTGACCTATACGCCAAGATAAGGGCCGATGCGGATCGGCTTGGCATGACAACCCTCGATTCCATGCGCCCTGTCTTCAACGGGCCCGAATCGTTTGTGCAGGACCTTTTCATACCGCTATTGTTTCTGGCCCATAAAGGCTCTATATCATTAATACAAGAGGAATTCTTCAATGATATAGTGATAAAGCTGACGGGTGCGCGCCTTGGCTGAAAAGAGCGACCAAAAACAGGAATACAAGAACCTAATCCAAGCGGCGCTGTTCGTCGCGGGAAAGGCGATGAGCGTGGATCAGCTGTCCGCGGCAATAGGGATTGCCTCCGCAGGTTATTTAAGGGGTCTGGCGGATGAGCTTACAGAAGAGACAAAGTCCGGTGCAGGGCCGTTCGTGATCCTAAGGTTTGGTGACAAATACGAGTTTACACTCAAGGAGCCGTACTCCTCGAAGGTAGGGGGCCTTGCCGGAAGTCCGGACATAACGAAAGGCTCGCTCAAGATATTGGCCTATGTGAGCAAGAACGAGCCGCTAATGCAGAGCGCTTTGGTGAAGGCATTCGGCTCATCCACGTATGATCATATACATGAGCTTCTCGAGAAAGGCTTCGTGAGCACGAAGAAATCAGGGCGCACAAAACGCATCGAGACAACCCAGAGGTTCCGTGAATACTTCAACCTGAGTAAGTAAGTCTAATACGGCGGATTCGTTTCCCCAATGCCCTCCTTCTTGTTCATGTAAAGTGCCATCACGAAAAGAAGCGACGATAATCTATTGATATAAGCTAGCAGTTCCTTGTCAAGCTTGCTCTTCCTGCCTGCTGCGACCACAGAGCGCTCCGCCCTTCTGGCAATTGCCCTGCAGCTCTGTAAGTGTGCAGCGCCGACGCTTCCGCCCGGGATAACAAAACGGTCAAGTTTTCCCACCTTGCTTCCGAATTCCCCGATTTCGGATTCAAGCTCCATTATCATTCGTTTGTCTATTTTTCTTTTGAGTGCGAGGGTCTTGCTGGAGCTGGATGCCATCTGTGCGCCCATTATGAAAAGACCGTTCTGCACTCCGTGTATTACGTCAATGGCGTGTTCATCGTCCATATTGGACGCCGCGAGGCCAAGCGACGAGTTCAGCTCGTCTATATCACCTATTGCACACACGAGCTCGTTGTCCTTCGTAAGCTTCCTGCTGCCAATACTGGTTTCGCCGTTGTCGCCTAAACCCGTATAAAACTTCGGCATCTTATCTATCCTATACAAAAGAAAGACTATTTATTTACTTTTGCGTAAATTAGTTGTATCCTTGGGCCTGTAGTCGAATGGTAAGACGTCCGCTTCACACGCGGGAGACCGGGAGTCCGATTCTCCCCGGGCCCATACCGTTCTTCCTGCCGTGACATACCGTCGACAAAACGCATAAATATTTCGGCATATCTACACTACTGTGATTAACGTGACTGAAAAGACTTCGTCCGAGCTAACCAATTCCAATAAAGGGGAGTTTGATAAGGGGGTATTTGGGATTAATACGCTCGGCAAGTGGGTGGACGAACCGCTCATACGCGAATTTCAGTGCATAGGTGTGCCGAACGTTACCCCCCCGTGACGTACTCCACAGCACCATATCTTTAATGACGCAACGCGAAATAGAACAGCATACCCCGTACCAGCTAATCGATGTCTTGGATAATATGGGGCGTCTCGAATACCGGGAGCAGCAGTGTTCTGATTTTCTCGTGCATATCTATACTCTATTCAGTATTAGCCAGCCCCCCATACGGACTTAGTTTATGCAGGATTTGAACGCCATAGCCAGGGCTTCCCGCGATAGAGAAGAATTCAGGATAAGGTACTGGAAGATAGAGCCCGTGTTTATATCAAGGATGCAAGGCATCCATACGGTTCGCGAGAGGCTGCTGGAGCGCAGGACGGAATAAATACGTCATTCGAGAATGCCCCCACAAAAGCATAAATATTAATGTGGCTGCTGTCTTTCGTGATATGGATGGACAACTCCAATTTTAGAAGGCCTGTCAGTACCGAGTACGGATGGCTCGACAAGCCCATACATATGTCAGATTCGTGGGCATTTTGTGCTTCCGGTCAGGTATTCACGATACGCGATGCACTAGCGGATGTGATAACCCTAATACCATCATCCTATAGGAAGGAACTCCTTTGCATACCTCTGGAGGTTGCATCAAACATGAAGAAACTCAGATATACAAACAGGGACATTTTGGATTTTGTTAGTCATCTCCATGTAATATTTTGCCTAGGCAACGGGGGCGACTGCGTACAGCTACTGAAGGACACGTATGACATATCGCTAAAGGCTGCCAGTAAGCAGGAATTTCGGAGCAAGTACTGGGATATTGAGTGCGCGTTTACCACTAAGGGCCGAAGCCTTCACGCCCAAAGTGAGCTATTGCTGCGCAAGGAATGACAGATCCGGTCCAGCTGCCAGGATATACATAACGCAATGTAGCCTGCGGCTGCCCCCTGCACGCTTCTCCATTCCCACAGCCCCATTCCGTTTATGTTCTTTGCGCTTACTTACCGTTCTTGATGAATTCGTGCCTTCCCTACTCCGAACACACTGGCAAGTCTCCAGACTGGCGGCTTCTCTCCCAGTGCGCCATATCCTCTATTCCTCCGATGCTCCCTTTTCTCTGGCAGGACTTGTTTTCCATGAATTCATTTCTAAAACCCTTGTTCTTGCCACCATGCTTTCACCACTTTCCTGTGTGGTTCGCGGAGTGTTTGTGCTTTTCAGGAGCCTTTTTTCTTCAGCAAATAGTTTTATAACTTTCCCCATACAAACTATAATAGGGCGCATTACATGCCAGAAGCAATAGTGGAAGGTTTAATCGAAGGAGGCAAGGCTAGTGGAGGTCCGCCGCTCGGTCCGGTTTTAGGCCCGATGGGCGTGAACATAGATGCCATAATAAAGGAGATAAACGAGAAGACAAAAGGATTTCAGGGTATTAAGATTCCTGTTAAGGTCTTTGTTGACACTGATACGAAGAAATACCGTATAGAGGTAGGATCTCCTGCAACTAGCGCATTAATACTAAAGGAATTGAACGTCCAGAAGGGTGCTAAGGCTAAAGACGAGGTTGTTGGGAACATCACACTTGATCAGGTCAAGAGCATAGCGGAATCGAAGGAGGCCTATATGTACGGCGCTTCCCTCAAGGAACGCATCAAACAGGTTCTTGGTACGTGCAAGAGCATGGGCGTTACATGCGAAGGCGAGAATCCGAAGCAGATAATAGCAAAGATAGACTCCGGAAGCATAAAACTGTGACCGCTTCCAGAATCTCCAATACTGATCTGCTCGGCTTATACAATCTTTTAGAAGCCCATTTTGGTTTCCTTGACTGGTGGCCGGGCGATACGCGCCTGGAGATTATGGTTGGTGCGGTGTTGGCCCAGCAGACTTCTTGGAAGAATGTTGAATCCGTGATATCAAACCTGAAGAGTTCCGGCAGCTTGGATCTTGATACGATAGCTTCAATGCCGCTGCCAAAACTGGAACGCCTCGTGCACCCAAGCGGCTACTTCAGGCAAAAGGCCAGGCGCCTCCGTGGCATTTGTGCATCTATAAAGAGGGATTATGGTAGCTTGGATGCTCTTCTTTCAATGGAAACCCAGAAGCTTCGTGAATCCCTCCTCGGTATGGACGGCATCGGGGAGGAAACCTGTGATTCAATAATCCTATATGCTGCGGAAAAGCCGATATTCGTGGTGGACGCCTATACAAAACGCATAATGTCAAGGATTTTCTTGACGGATCCGGATATAACGTATGGTGCCCTGCAGCTTCTTTTCCATAAGTGCATGCCTCCGAATGTTCGTCTCTTCAAGGATTTTCATGCCCAATTTGTCGAGCTTGGTAAGAGCTACTGCCGGAAAAGTAATCCGATTTGCAGCAAGTGCCCCGCAAATCTTGTCTGCAGGTTTGCGCCCGCACTACGTTCCAGCGGTGCCTCCTCCACTATGTATAGAGCGCCTTCTTTGTAGAAGCAAGAATTCTTCCGTCGAAGTCAGAATCCACCGCATTAGCCATCTTATGTATGATGTTCTCCAATCTCTCTGGCTCTACGAGGTCCAGTACAGTTTCCTTCACGTCGAAGTTATTGCATGCAAGGACGAGCGTTGCAAAGGCTATGCTCTTGTTCCTTTCTACACCCCCCAATGCGCTGTTGCTCGTGTACCTGGAAAACTTCTGTTCCACAGTCTCTGGCTGGAGCTCAAATCCTGTTCGCAGCGTGTTGTAGATCCTGCCAATCTCCTCCAGCATAGCGCCCCTGCCGCCAGGAAGCTTTGATTCGAAATGCCTCATGACCGAGAAATTCTTTAAAAGCATTCTGATTAAGAGCCCGGTATCGCCCGCGCCGCCATGCTCATTAAGCTTATACAGCATTGTTACTAGCTCCGCTCCGGCCTCTTCAAGCGTTTTTGCCATATGCACCGGATAACCGTATAATGTCCCAGAAGCTGCAGGTTCCTGTATCCCGTGCACTATCTCATGGACAACTGTATTGGTGTTGCCTATAATCGGGTCTATATAGGAAATCCCGGGCAGGTGTTCCCCCGAATAGCCTCGCTCCGCGAGCCCCTTCCTTATGCCCATCTCGGGTACGACTATATTAAGTCCAAAACCACCCAGAAATTCCCTGATTTTTGGGTAATCCCCGTAAGCTCGGCCTATTGTGCGTAGGCTCTTTAGTGTGTATGTCTTGTTGTAAAAAACCGGCTTGCCGAGCCTCAGTGGCCCATATCCAAACCTGTTCACGCGTGCCTCTTCGCTATAGAACGCGTCATGCAAGTTTTTTTCTATGCGCACGTCACTAGCGTCATTGTTTTTCATCTCCCCGGTCGCCATATGTACCGCGTCAATAACCCCACTCTCCGAAAACAAGTCGGCAAAATAACCGACTGCGGCTTCCACATACCTGCCGCTATAATCTGTTTCGGGGCGTTTGAGAACATTACACAACATCAGTCTTACTGCATTGATCATTCCCTTCCTTGAGCTCGGTATGTCATTGTAAAAATGCATGGAATCCGAGAAGCGGCTGACAGTTTTCCTACTTACCAATCCAAGACTGGAGAGTTTTTCTGCCAGTTCTGCGGCATCGACCGCCCCTGCTAGACGCAAGTACACGATTTTTGCGTCTGATTCATTTGGCTGCAGAATCTCTCCAATTGCTCTGAAGTAAAGTACCGCCTTCGGGCCTAACTCGACTGCGGCGCTAAGTATATCCTTACGGATCAGTACATCCGCCCCCCCTGTTTTCGCAATCGCATTGAAATATTCTGTGGCAACGGTTTCACCCATTGCGACTACCAATTCATCCCTCCATGTAACCTCTGGTTTAGTTAGTACTTCCGTGGCTCTAGTCGCGGCAATGCAATGGAGATACGAACGCGCATTATTGCTTCCAATGTTTTTTATGAAGCTTATTACGCGCCGGTTCGACAGCATCTCAACATCCTTTGTTGAGGAGATTGCATTCAAGTAGCTTACTGCGACTACCGGATCTGAAGAGCTAATTAAGCCGAGTATATTGTTTATCCGCTCATTGGCAAAATCCGAGTTCGGATTGTCAAAAGCACCCCGGATTGTTTGCGAATCCATTTTTACGCCAAAGCGTTCAGCCGCAATACAGATATCCTCTGCCGTTCCATGTGTTTTCCTTATCGTAGGCATAGGGGGTATTGTTGTTTTTCAGATATAAATATATTTCGTCTTGAATCGGTCTATGGCTTGAAAAGTATAAATATTCAAACCTTGACAATTAAAATGTGTTACAATGCTCACAACTAAGGGATCGGAGCAAAAAAATGCAAATACCCATTCGGACGCCAAGCTGGAGGCATTCTGGGAAACCTCGCGTACCACATGGATAGATGAGTATACTGCATTTATGCGGAAGAACGAATGGGTTCTAAGCGCAGTCATCAAAAATGAAACGTTCAAGAAGGGGGAATACAAAGAGAAGATAGACAAAGGCACGCTTAACCTATCTGAAGCGCTGGACCTCTACGCAATGGTCGAGGTCGCGAAGGCGGAACGCGTGTCGGGCCACCGTGCGGCAACAGGTTACTTCAATGCCAATACTGTGAAGGAGCTTCTCAGCAGCGAAAATAACAGCATCAGCGAACGTGCGCAGAGATCAGCGCAGGTATTCAAACGTGACATGCTTTATACTACTATGGGCATGTACGAGGCACAGTCATATGTCAAGGAATTTAACGGACAACTGTATACCAAGCTTTTCGGCATGCACGAGCGGCTTGTGGTCTCTGACAATGTTGATGTCAATCAGTTCTCCGAATCCGAAAAGCTTTTTAACATGCGCTACTATGACTGGAACCTGCTTAGTATCTGGCTGAATATGGCGTCTGTGGACCATCCGGGCATGGAGGGGAACAGCCTGAAACCTCCGATTGTGGATCTCGTTGATGTTCGCGGTGAGGAAGGCTTTGTTGGAAGCGCCTCCGAGATAAGTAAGGAAGTCGATAGGGCATTCGATTCGCTGCCCATTGGAGTAGATCCCAAGCATGCCAGGCCCGCCTTCGGCAAGGATCTTAATCGGGTTCTCTTGAATCCAGAATCTTTTATGGAAGACATAGAGGAGAAGCATGGCTTAGCTGTGTTAGAGGGCGAAACGCCGGTGCTCGTATATGTACAGGGCAACACGATGGATCTGCATGCCTATGCTATCAAGGTGACAGGCAAGGACAAGGTAAGCACTAGGGACCTCTATTCAGAAAAGGAGCCCGTGCTGAAGGCGTTGGGCCTGCCCGAAGACAGCCCGGTCGGTGCACTTTTCTCCCCCAGAGAGGAGCTTGATCAACTCATAAAAGCAGGTACTGCAGTCGGAAGGCTGGTTCCTGTAAGAGTCGGGAAGAATGGCTGCATCCTGGCAATCGTGACTGCGACCCTTCCACTGCAAGGTTTTGGATATGCTGACCTCGATGTCGTGTATTTAGACCTGAAAAGTGCAGCTGGGCGCAGGATAAGCATTACCGATCTTTCAGATAATCCACTGGCAGATCTGAAGAAGCTGCTTTGATTTTGCCCCATGTTGCGGGCTTACTTCCGTATCATTTTCCTAGCGTCATCTATCGCCTTAGTGATGTTCGCGATTTCCTTTCTATCCTCTCCGCTAAGATCATTGCCTATCTTATTCATGTTTCTCTCTATTACATCAAGGAATTCGAGCCATTCCTTCGAGTCGTCCCTAATCATCCTTATGAATGATTTGTCAGTTATGAAGAGGTCGAGTATTTTAACCAAAGTCTTATTTTCCTCTATATTTTCATTGCCGTTGAGCTTCTTCACGATGTCGTTTCTTATGTTGCGTACGCTGTCCATCTTTACGCTGTCGTTTAACTCTACCATTTTCGACGCATCAGAGATAAGTTCTGATATCGCTCTATGTAACTTCGAGAACAGCTCCACAATGGTGGTGTTTTTTATTTCATCAATCATGGAATCTACCAGACCCGCACGGCAAGCGCACAGACAAACCATATCTATATACGGTTAAAAACATAAAAACTATATGCTTCTTGCCCATTTAGCTGTTTGGTGAGGGCCCGTCTTACGGTGAAAAAGCAGGTCCATTGGTCCAGCTTGATGAATTCCCAGTGGGTGCATTAAAGCAAGGGTTTTAAGCCTTCCTTAACTAATATTTATTCTGACGATTCCGGTATTTGGCATGCCGGTAGTGGATGTGGCACGCCGTATTCGGCATCGTAAGCCAAGCCATACAACCAAGAAGTGATAGATTGCCGGAAGACAGCACATTCATAAAGAAGATCGTATTCCGCTTGATACGCAAGCATATCTCCGGATCCACGATAAATTCTGCCTTTAGGATAACAAAGGAGCTAAACGGCAGGGGTGTGGCGACCACGATAACTTTCCTAAATGACCGCATAACCGACGTTGTCAAGGCAAGATACAATCTGAGTTCCTACATACAGCTTGCAAAGCAAATATCCAGGCTCAACCTCAACTCCGGGATATCCGTGCGCCCCACACAGCTAGGTTTTAACCTTCCAAACGGCCTATTCGATAAGAACCTCGCAGAACTGATATCGGGAGTGAAGCCGGCCGGCCTTTGCATATGGTTAGAATACGAGAACGGCGTGAACGTTTCTGCTCTTGTCAAGAAATATGCTGCGCACCGGGATTCTTATGACCGTCTAGGGGTGGAGCTGCCGTTGCGGCATCACGAGGTTGATCGCGCAATTGCCTCACTTCCGAAAAACTCAAACGTCAAGCTGACTGCCCATTTCTACCGGAGCATAGGCGCCAGCGGCGGAAAGAAGCAACAGAAGGACAAAAGTGATATATACGCCAATTATATAGGTAAGCTGATAAAGAGGGGACACACAGTCTCTGTATTGGATCCGGATGAGCGCGTGCTTTACGGGCTTTCAATTCCCAAAGAATACAAAAAGAATCTCTCGTTTGAGCTTCCTTTGGGCTACAACAAAAAGTGGCTTGCCAAGCTGATTAAGAAGAAGGTGAAGGCTAGCGTGTACGTGCCATACGGCAAAGATTGGATTCCGTACGCAACGAACAAGTTGACTGAGGGCCGCATTCGTGAGATAGCGGTGGGCGTGCTCGATTCTGAAAGACCCAAAGTTGATGTGCATGGCGGGAAAAAATGAGGCTACGAGGATAGTAGACGTCGTAACTGGGGCAAGCAGTGCACTTGGCGTTGAGCTTGCAAAGAAGCTTCTGGACCGTGGGCATGAGGTTCGTGCTGTGCTAAAGTTGAATCCTAAGGTGGCCGAAGAATGGAAAGGTATACCTGCTGGTGTTAGGCCCTATATAGCAGACATAACGCTTCCGTCCGAAGAAGACAGAAAGAATCTTCACGCCGCAATGGCAGGTGCCGACAACGTTTTTCACCTCGCAGCGGCGGTCTACAACTACAAGAATTCGGTTGATATGCTCATGAACGTGAACGTCGTCGGTACGGAGAATCTCCTTACGGCAATAGCGGCCGCGAACTCGAGACGCACTGTGCATGTGCTTTTTGCGAGCACCGTCAGTATATATGGCTACGGGCGCCGAGGCGAGCTTCTCAGGGAAAATTCGGAGCCTAAGCCAAAGACCCCATATGGAAGGAGCAAATACATAGCAGAGCAGCTCCTGCAGTCATACTGCATGGCGCACAAAAACATCAGGTACACTACTATGCGCTTAGGTACAATCTATGGAGAGGGATACGAGCACCCGTCGTTTTGCAAGGTCTTCAGGCTCATCAAAGAAGGTCGCATGCAGTATATAGGCAGAGGAGAGAACCACCTGACGCTTATCAACGTGCATGATGCAGTGGATGCGTTTCTGCTCGCTGTAGACAAGCCCTCTGTGGAAAACCGGACATACAACCTGACGGATGGTGAGGCGTACACCCAGAAGGTGCTCTTCTCCACGGTGTCGAAATACCTGAAGGTTGATTCGGTCAGCAGGTCGGTGCATCCGATTATAGCCAAAATGGGCCGTGTAGCCAAGAAGATAAATGTAGATGAGTTTGATTTCCTCGCGAGTGACAGGACGATAAGCATAGAGCGCATAAGGAAGGAGCTGCATTTCAGTCCCAAGGCAAAGATGTCTGTTGAGGGTGTACATATGATAGATGAATGTTTGAATAAGGATTGATCTTATGATAAAAGGAAAGGTCGAGAGATATATAAATGAGACTCTGGAGTCTAAGGGGGCAATGCTCTTCACCCTTATAGATCCGGATGACTACAAGTCCGGCAAAGATGCCGTAAAGAGCGCAAAGGAATGCGCGAGGGGTGGCACCGACATAATACTTATCGGCGGCAGCATAGGTGCGCAGGGTGAGATGCTCGACAGCGTGACTCGCGGGATAAAGGAAGAAGTAGATATCCCCGTAATACTGTTTCCGGGTAACATTGCGACGCTGACAAGATACGCTGATGCAGTATACTTCATGTCGCTGCTCAATGCGCGCAATCCTTACTGGATAATACAGGCGCAGGTCCTCTCTGCCCCTGTAATTGTGAAGATGGGCATCGAGCCGCTTCCGGTTGGCTATATAGTGATAAATCCTGGCGGTACAGTCGGCTGGGTCGGCGACGCCAACCTGGTTCCAAGAGAGAAGCCGAAGATAGCCGCCGCATTGGCCATGGCTGGTGAATTCCTCGGCAATCGTTTTATGCTTACTGACGCGGGTTCCAATCCGAAGTTGCAGGGGCACGGGCCGATACCGCCTGAAATGATACGTGCGGTTAAGAGCGCAATAACGATACCTTACATAGTGGCCGGCGGCGTGGGGACAGTGACAGAGTTGCGCCAAACCTATCATGCAGGCGCAGATATAGTGCAAGTCGGAACAGCCATACAGAGCTCCAGCCCGTTTAAGGCCGCCAAGCTCTTCTCGCAGATAGCACGCGAGGAAGGCAAGAAGAAGCTGCGGAAGGGCTAGGCATGCGCGGCATTTCCTCCCTGGAACTCTCGGTCCTAATAGGTTCGCTGAGCGGTCTGGTTGATTACTATGTTGAGAAATTCTATGAGACCGGAGAAGACAGGTTTAGGCTAAAATTTAAAAAAGGGGGAAGCCCGGTCAACCTTTTCTGTTTCCTAGGTCATACTATAAACCTGACTGAATACATCGAGCGTGCAGACATTCCGACCAACTTCTCCATCGCCATGCGCAAGCGCATCACGGGCTTTCGGGTGGCGGCAGTACGCCAAGCTGGTGCGGATCGTATAATAATTTTTGATCTGAAGAAGGGCGATACCCAATTAAATCTAATAATTGAGATGTTCGGCAAAGGCAATCTGGTCCTAACGGACAGCAGTATGTCAATACTGCTCGCATACAAGCGCCACGAATTCAAGAATCGTACAATTGCACCCCATAGTACATACATGTTTCCAGGAATCTCCGCGGATTTGCCGCTGGTCAACACGGGCAGGGTACACACTGCTCCGGAGGATCAATCCATAATGGCCGTGCTCTCTGGCATATCGCCACTCGGCCCTTTATATATAGAGGAAGCCTTATCCCGGCTTTTGATAGACCCGAAAGCGAAAGCATCCTCAATAAGTGACGTACAGCGCAAGAGCATTGAAGGCATGCTTGTGGAAATTGATTCGGAATCCCGTGAAGGCCATGCCTTCGTATACCTGGATGGGGCGGGGAAGCCACTCAACTACTCCCTCGTGGAGATAGCGAAATACCGCCAGAATGAACGAAAGGAATTCGATGGCTTGCAGGCGGCACTCGACTTCGCGTATGCCGGCGAACACGTGGCCGAGATAAAATTGGAGAATCCCGAGATTGCGAAGCTCAAGGCGAGCATCAAGAGGCAGGAAGAGCTTCTGCTTGGTTTTGACAAAGAGATTGAGCTGAACCGGAAGGCTGGGGAAGTGATATTTGCCAACATGGGGGAGCTGAACCGGCTCATAAAATACCTCCAGGAAAACAAGCGCGCGACAAAGGAGGAGCTGCAGCGTGCGTTTCCAGATCTCGGGATAACCGATATAAACCTGAAGGACAAAACAGTAACGGTAATACTGCAATAAGGGCAATCGCATGATTGACATAACGTTTCTAGGTACCTCGGGATCCGCGCCGGCGAAGAATAGGTTTCTGCCTAGTGTGGCCCTTAGATATGAGGGTGAAATCCTCCTATTCGACTGCGGTGAAGGGACACAGATGCAGTTCATAAACTATTCTCTCAATATCAACAAAGTAACTGCTATATTCATAACCCACATGCATGGTGATCACGTCATAGGTGTAGCCGGTCTGGTGCGCACTATAGCACTGAACAACAGGACAAAGCCCCTTTACATATTTGTGCCTGCCGGGGAAGAGAAGAACCTAAGCGCATTGCTCACATTCGACAGGGCGTCAATCGGCTATCCGATACTGGTAAAGCCGGTGAAGGCAGGTACAATATATCACGGCAAGGGCTTTTCTGTTCGTGCCTTTCGATTGAACCACCTTGTAAGCACGTACGGTTTCGTCTTCCGTGAGGATTCGAAGCTTCATTTCGACAGGAAGAAGTGCGCCGCTCTTGGGATAAGGGGTGAGATGTTCTCAAAACTGGAGAAGACGGGCAGCATCAGTGCCAATGGCAAAAAGGTAAAGCTTGCAGAAGTCAGCACGAGGCAGCCCGGAAAGACAGTAGTCTATGCGACCGATACGAGGCCCACTGCCTCTACAGTCAGAGCTGCTGGCAGAGCAGACCTTCTCATACACGAGTCCACTTACACAGAACAGTTCAAGGAGTTTGCGGTAAAGCGGAAGCATTCCACAGCAGCGGAAGCGGCTGCGATAGCGAAAAAGGCGAATGCGAAGCGGCTCATACTTTTCCATATGAGCGTAAGGTATAAAGATGATGTACTTATATTAAATGAAGCAAAAAAGATATTTAGGGGCGTCCAGGTCGCATACGACGGGATGAAGGTAAGCATATAAGCATGGTGTTTGTGTCACAGTATAATCATACAATAAATGGGCCTGTAGTCGATTGGTAAGACGTCACGTTGACAACGTGAAGATACGGAGTCCGATTCTCCGCGGGCCCACTTTCCGTTCATGGTGGTGAGATGAGATTCCTTGCATGGCATGTGGATTACGTTACTGCCGTGCCGACCGAGCAGGGCCGCTCAACCCTCGTAGAAAAGGCAGAGCCGGTTCATTCGGAAAACGCGCTTTTCGTGTTTGCAAACTTCGAAAAGAGTGACGAGCCGCGCCAGGCAGACATAGTGGACCGCGCAATAACCGAAATAACGTCAATAACTGCGCAGTTGAAGGTGAGCAATGTGGTACTGAACCCGTTTGCACACCTGTTTGCGGAACCTGCGAGTCCGCAATCCGCGAAAGAGATGCTTGATATGCTCCAGAAGGGCCTTATCGAACGCAACTTTAATGTAAAGAAGCTGGCTTTCGGAATGTTTTATGAACTTGAGCTTAAGGCCAAGGGACATAAGCTCTCAAGGATTGCCAGGAGCATAAACTGATTCCTCCCTTATCGCACCGTAAAGGAGAAACACAGAAAAATCTATATATATTTAGATAACTAAATATGTTATATGGATTCGAGGGAGAGCCGCCGCTTGATATTCAAGGCGCTAGGTAACAAAACCCGCCTTGACATGGTATACGCGCTTTCGAAGGGCGAAGTGTGTGCCTGCAACCTACCAAAGATTGTTGGTCGTGCGCAGCCAACCGTTTCCCTGCAGCTCAAATATCTGAAGAAGGTCGGAATCGTGGAATCGAGACGCACGGGCAAGCTCATCCGATATAGGCTTGCAAGCAATGCCGTAAAGCGCCTGATTGGCTGCTAAGCCCACTCCCGGATCGAAAACCAATGGTGAAATAGATGGGACTGATAAAAGAAGAAGACGCAAAAGCAATAAAAGAGATGTTTGGCAGGGAGCTGAAGAATGATGTCAATGTCATGATGTTCTATGACAAGAAGGAAGTATGTCAGTACTGCCCAGAAACGATGGAAATCGTAGAGGCACTGGCCAAAATCGATGGACGCATAAGAGTGACAAAGTATGACATCAACACGTCCAAGAAGGAGGCGAAGTTCATTGGCATCGACAAGGTTCCTGCAATAGTTATCGGAGGCAGCAAGATATACAACCTCGTGTATTACGGCATACCGTCTGGATATGAGTTCTCATCACTTCTTGAAGACATAATAGACGCATCGAAAGGCGAGACAAGGCTGGCGGAAGCGACTAAGACCGCAGCAAAGCGTATCACAAAACCAGTCGACATAAAGGTTTTTGTTACTCCCACTTGCCCTTACTGCCCAAAAGCCGTGCGTACCGCACATCAGCTATCGATGGAGAACCCACTGATAAAGAGCAGTATGATAGAGGCTTCAGAATTCTATGAACTCGCCCAAAAGTACGAAGTTATGGGCGTGCCGAAGATTGTGATAAACGACAAAGTTTCGTTCGAGGGCGCCCAGCCGGAGAGTGAATTCATCCGGCATATCCTTGAAGCGTCCAAAAGCTAATGCTTCTTGGCCCTGCCGTCATGCGGTTTGTACGTGAAGTATGATATGCCCCGCAAAACAAATCGTTTGTCTATCTTTTCGGGCGCAAAATAGCGCCTCGTAAACTCGATTACCTTTTTCGGGTCGAACTCCTTGCAGCTATAGACATCTATGCTTATGAAGTTCTTCCTGGACATTGTGTGTATTACTATCGAGGAGTCGGCTAGCGGTACCCAGCCGCTCAAGCCTGCCTTGTCCGGAAAGGCCTTCCTATCCGTCCTGAATATGGATGGGGGCTCCTGCTTCTTCATTCCTATAAAGTCCACCATGTTGTTTAGGTAGCTGTAGCAGTGATCTAGCTCCCCGCAGACCTCCGGCTTGCAGCCATAGCAGTCCAGAAGCAGTTCGTACCCAAAAACCCCTTTTTTCATAATCTGATTTCAGCATTCAGGATTAAAAGGGTTTGTTCAAGCTGCCTATCCTGCCCCCAAAGCTGGCATACAATGTCCCTCCCAAATAAACATAAATATCTAAATTGTGAGCACTTATCGTGGTTTTATGCATGCAGAGAAGTCTGGTGTTGGTGCGGCCAATATCGAAACGGCTTCCGAGAAGAAAGTAATGAATACCCTTCAAACTGTCTTGCGCAACGAAGAAAGTGAAAAGTGCAAGGAGCTTTTCGGTTCAACTGGCAAAGCAATCCAGTGGGTGCGCGATAATTTCGACGAAACGATTCTAGATCCGGCAATGTCCCACGCCGACCTGGAAGGTCTCATAATCGAGAGGGGCGCGGCGGGGTTTCGACACATATGTATACCATTAACCGCGGTAAAGTACGCGGTAGGTGTAATAACCAAGAACCATTTCGACATGCAGGTTGCTACTGTAATTGGATTCCCACATGGCAATGAGGTTACCACTCTTGCCAAGAGCTTCCAGATAAGCGAAGCGGGTGTTGCAGGGGCCACAGAGGTGGATTTCGTCATAAACATTCCCCTATTGAGGTCAAATCCAGAAGCGTTCAAGTATGAACTAAAGGTTGCAGCCGGAACGGCGCACCAAAATAAACTGCAGGTTAAAGCGATATTTGAAGCATACTACCTTTCTGATAACGAGATAATCTCAACTGCAGAGGCGTGCGAATCTGCCGGCATTGATGTAATCAAGACGAGCACCGGTTACGCAATAAAAGGGAAGAACCACCCAGACAGGGATCCCGAACAGATTGGCGCTATGGAAGACGCTATAGCACTCATGGGCAAGGGGGTAGTGGACAAAACCAAGGTCGGGATAAAGCCCGCGGGTGGCATAAGGACTGCAAAGCAGTTGTTTGGCATACTTGACGCATGTGTCAAGGCCGGGTGGTCGATTGACGGAGGCAATATACGTATAGGGTGCTCCGCTGGGCTCAAGATACTGGACGAGATCGGGGACATAAAGGAATAGGCTCATACTTTCCTATCCCCTACTGCCTTTAGCACGGTGCCTATTGCGTCGTCGACGCCCGCATCTGCGCGGAACTTTCCGCTCGCCCGGTTTGCAACGACCGCGAATATCGCCCCTGTGCTCACCCTATATATCCTGCCTATCGTGAAAAGTGCCGAGGCCTCCATTTCGAAGCATTTAACGTTGGCCGCGCATAGCCTCTTCATAAGCGATTCGGAATGCTCCGGGAGGTAGCCCCCATAACCCCTCCTGCTCTGCCCCACATAGAACGAGTCTGACGAGGCCGTGGTTCCGACCGTAAACCTTTTCTTAAGCCTCAGCGCAGACTCCTTGAGCGCGATTGTGACTTCCGGAGTCGCTGCCGCCGGATACCCATCCATGATGTAGTGTGGGGTGGTCCCGTCGAGCCTGACCGCCGAGTCCGCTATCACGAGGCTTCCGACATCTACCTTTCTGTCTATCGCGCCGCATGTGCCCACGCGTATCATGGTCCTGATGCCAAGCCTGGCCAGCTCTTCTATCGCGATTGCTGTGGCGGGAGCGCCTATTCCTGTGGAAATCACCAGGACATACCTCCTCCCAACATAGCCTCCGTAAGAATGATACTCCCTATGCGAGTTAAGCTCCTTGCTCCCATCAAGGAAGCCCGCTATCCTGGTCACCCTGTCTGCATCACCGGGAAGGAGCGCAACTGTGCCCTCCTTTACGTCTGATTTTCTAAGCCCTATGTGGTACATCCTGCCCTTGCTCCCTCTCGGTTCCTCAGCAGAGCCGATAACTCCAGAACCCATCCGAATACCTTTGGCTTCCGCCAATAATACAATTACGTGCCAGATTTAAATGTTTAACCCTACCTCGGGTTCCGTCTGGCCAGTTGTGGTTATCTAAATACCGCATTCGTTACCACAAACGTGTTTCCGCTGCCCACGACCACTATCTTGTAGTTGGCGCCCTTGGTGAACATTATTCTGACAGCCCCATTGCCGAATGTTATATTCCCCCTGAAGGTCAGCGTAGTGTTCTCCCCTGGATTGAGTATGTATCCAGATACGAACTCCTGCATCGGCATCTGCTGCATCTCGAGGGTGCCGTTGCTGTTCACTACGTAGTTTAGCATCCGGAACCTGTCAATAGGGTAGGTCACAGGCCGCACCCCCTGGCCATCGGTCTGCCCCTGCGGCATCACCCTGTTCATCACCAGTACGAATGGCTCGACCGGCGGTGGCGGCCTCGTAGTCGCATTACCGCCGATTGCAATATCCTTCATATCAACTACAATTATGTGCTTTATCACAATACTCTGGTTACCTTGGTTGCTGAGGCTTACCGCCATGTACGTGGAATTATCCTGCTGTAGTATCGTGGCATTCGAAAGATAAACGTCATTGGAAAGGTTCCTAAAGATTATGGCCTGTTTGTGTTTCAGCCCCATAATCATTCCGAACCTTATGGGATTCGTCTGCGGCTGCGCAATCGCCTTAACATCAACCAGGAGCGAGAAGCTCGTGGTGTTCCCGTTATACTCCGTCACCACGCTCGGGAATAAGTCTATCAGGACCTCTTCCGGGTTGCGCTGCTCCGGATACGTGCCTATGTCCGCCGTGACCTGGCCGTTCGGTACCGAAACGTTGTAAGCCGTTCCGTTTATTACGATTTTTGCGGAGTTAATATTGAATCTCACCATGTCGACAGTCCTGCCATCGGCCACGTTGGTAAGCCCTATGATCCGGCTCGAGTTCACCAACCCGAGAAGGTCTAACGTGCCATTTCCGTAACCTGAGACCCACCCTGTCGTGTTGCCTGGACCGACTACATGCGCCTCAAGGGACGAGTAGTTTATTATCAGCGCCTGCGTACCTCTTGGTACGGTTGGAGGATCTGTGAGGCTGAACAGTATAGCATTGCTTGGATGCCTGTAGATTGCGAATAAAATTATCCCGATTAGGACAATCACAGCAGCGGCTCCGAGGAACATGCCGGTCCTTCCCATGCGCGCGCCGTCGTTTCCAAGCTTGATGGCATCATCCACTTGGAACTCCGGGTTAAGCCTGTAATACCTCCACTTTCGGGAGTGTCCCATACTCGTCTCCATGACTGCGCCTATACCTCTGAGTTCGCCCACGTGCTGGCTCGTGGTTGATACTGCAAGGTCCAACTCCCTACTTATCTCGCTTATAGTCATCGGTCTGCGTTCCAGAAGCCTGAGTATCTCATTCTTCTTGTGCCACATCCTTGACATTATTACCCCCGCGATAAGACTGCCGCTATGTTATTCTTCAGCATAGATTTATAAGTTTCGCTTTTTAATCGGTTTTTTTAATCATGCAAAAAACCAACTAGAAACAAAAAACACACCCTATAAAAACGTAAGAAAACCGAAATATATCCTATGCTTTATATAAGTTAACGGAATAAATTGCTCAGTAAGTCCTGGGGTCCGAATAAAGTGCAACGAAGACGATATAGTAGCCCATATGCGGTTGAGGTGATAGCCCTGCGTAAGGTCTACTACGACGGTGCGGAGGCCGAGGTGTTGAAGGGTATTGACTTCAAGATAAAGTCCGGGGAGTTCGTTTCGATAATTGGGCCCTCCGGCTCTGGGAAGTCCACACTACTCAACATAATGAGCGCGCTTGACCTACCGACTTCCGGGAAGGTCCTGATAAATGGGCACGACATAAGGGAGATGAGCAACTATGAGCTCGCCGCCCTGAGGAACAGAAAGATCGGATTCGTGTTCCAGGCCTTCAACTTGATAAACACGATGACCGCAATGGAGAACGTGGAGCTACCTCTTGTTGTTGCTGGAATACCCAAGGACGAGCGTAGGAGGCGCGCCTCGGAGCTGCTTGAGTCGTTTGGGATAGAGCGGAAAGACGTGCTCCCAACCAAGCTCTCTGGAGGGCAGCAGCAGCGCGTCGCGATTGCGCGGGCACTCATCGCGGAGCCCGAGATAATACTCGGGGACGAACCCACCGGCGACCTCAACACTGAGGACACAGCAATAATAATGCGCATACTTCGGGGTCTCCACGATAAGACGGGCAAGACGCTCGTCGTGGTGACACACAATCCCGATGTGGCACGGCAGGCGGAACGCACCATATCACTGCGCGACGGTAAGGTAGTTGGCATTCAATTGAACTAATACGGTGTGAAAATGAACAGAACAATGGTTTTGCTGGTCGCATTCGTGGCTTTGGGCCTTGTACCATACGCGGCGAGTGCCGCCCAGTTCAGCATAGTCAACGTGGAATGGGGAACTCCCAGCGCGGCGCTCTTCCCAATGCCAGGTCAGTACGGGACCCCGCTTACTGTGGTCATGCAGAACTGGCAGTGCGGGCAGATCAAGAACGTGACCCTTACACTGTCTACCTGGAGCACAAACTTTACGACGGTGAACCGGCAGGGCTCAATAGCCGAGAGCATATCGAACGTGAGCTCCAATCAGCAGTTCCAGTTCACTTTCTACTTGAACATACCGTCCAACATCGCTCCGGGGGTCTATGACCTCCCCGCGCAGATAACGTGGGAGTCAACGACCAACACGTACGACAACTGCACAAGCACACCCAGCGCGTTCTACTCGCTGCATACACCATACTATTTCTCGGTGCCTGTCTACATAAGCGGTAATCCTGTGCTGCAGTACTCCGCGAACACGACGAGCCTCGTTGCAGGCAAGGTTAACAACTTGACGCTTTACATTTCGGACAACGGCTTTGGTAACGCGATGCAGGTGCAGTTTTCGGTGTCCCCGCTGTCCCAATCCGTAGGCGTGCTGAACCATCTTGGAATAATCAGCAGTCTTGGCGCAGGATCCAAGGCAGCGCTCAACCTGAGCGTATATATACCGAGCAACTTCACCAGCTCGCTGCTCTCATTCAATGTCTCCGCCCAGTTCCTGAACGGCAGCTCCGGATTTCAGCACCAGAAGAACATACTCAGCTTCCTGGTCTCGCCCAGCAGCCAGCTCGGCGTGGCGGAGAACGTGTCGACAGTATATGTGGGATACACCAGTCCGTTGGTCATAGGGATAACCAACAAGGGATCAGCGCCGATAAGCTCGGTCGAGGCTTCGCTTGGGATGTCAAAGATGAATACAAGTTCCAGCGGCGAGGTATCCGTTACAGGAGGCAACCCCTCCTACTACTCGGTGGTAGAGCCCGGCCAGACTATTTGGTTCATGCCCTACATCACCACTGGGCCCTCGACCCCAGAGGGGGGCTACGGCAGCACGCTCTCGGTGAGCTACAGCAATTCCAACGGGGCGCAGGAGACAGACAGCTACCCGATAGGCTTTGCGGTAGCATCCCGTGTCTCGATAATAACTGACGGCGTGTCAGTGTCCTCGAGCGGAATTAATTCCTCATCAATTACGGTCTCTGGAAGCTTGATAGATCAGGGTTCCGGGAACGCCTACTATGCCACAGTGTATGCATACATGACGCGCAACGGGACGATAGTGTCGAGCAACTCCAGCTATGTGGGAGAGGTGCTGACCGATTCCCCAACCCCGTTCAGTTTTACGGTAAGTATGCCGGCCATGCAGGGGTACTTGACACAGAGCACCAATGCGGCATCAGGTAACTTCGTGCACGCGACCCGCAACACCCTATCTGGCAATACTATAACTGCCGGAATCTCACATAACGAGAAGGTCGAGCTTTATGTCACGTACCAGAATGATCTGGGTGGTCAATTCAAGACCAACGAGTCCTTCTACAGCATAGGCGGATCCTCGCCGCACGGGATTGTGCCGTCTGGCAGCGCAGCGGTGTACTATCGCAACACAGCGAGTTCCGGGATTCCGATATATATTTATGCGATAGCCGTGGCTGCAGCGGCTTGCGCGGGCTTCCTGGCATACAGGAGGATGCACGGCCCCAGAAAGAAGAAGCCGAAGGAGCGTCAGGTACTATGAATCCATGATGGTAAGATGAAGCTGAAGGATGTCTTCCGGCTTGTCTTCAATTCTATGAAGTACAAGCGGCTCAGGACGGTACTCACCATACTCGGGATAATGATAGGCCCAGCCGCGATAGTGGCGCTGCTCAGCATAACCTCCGGGTACGGCGCCGCGATCACGAGCCAGCTCTCAAAGATAGGAGTCACAACGATATACGTGTCTGCGGGACGCAGCCTGAACCTGACCCCTGCGGTGGTCGCCAAACTGGGCACCCTCCCGAACGTGACTGCAGTGCTGCCGTACTACTCGTTCTCAGGCACGGTTTCAGGCAACTCCAATGAGAGTGTCACGGTGTACGCCATCGACACCAGCCAGCTCTCATCTGTGGTACCCAGCTTGGAGCTCGGCCAGGGTGCGGTCCCAACAGGAACCTCGGCAGGCACCGCAATCGGTTACTCAATAGCATATCCGAACACGACCGACGAGTCCAATATCTCTGTCGGGAAGATACTCAGCATAGTGATGTCGAAGGGCAGCAGCTACGGCAGCTTCTTGGTGATATCGGAATCCGGATTCTCTTCCAAGTCCTTCGGCAGCAGCTCCTCCAGGTCTTCCACCTCGACGCACTCCTTCTTTGTTACAGGCACATACAACCAGTTCGGACAGGGATTTTTCATGAATCCAGATACGAGCATATTCATACCTCTCGCAGAGGGAAAGGTCCTCGCGCAGAGCAGCAACTACACAGGCGTCTTTGTGGAGGCAAAGAACGCGACCGCGGTCACGAGTGTGGTCACGGAACTGCAGGGCGAGCTCGGGAGCAACGCTCGGGTGACCTCGGTCTCTTCCATACTTGACAGCATAAAGTCGATAGAGGCAAGCGCCTCGACACTACTCATAGCCATAGCGGGGATCTCGTTCGTCGTGGCATTCATGAGCATAATGACCACGATGTTCACTTCTGTTACGGAAAGGACCCGGGAGATCGGGGTACTTAAGGCCCTGGGCTTCACGAGCAGGCAGGTCCTAATCCTGTTCGTGTGCGAGTCCCTCGTCATAGGGTTCATAGGCGGCACGGTGGGTGCCTCTGCCGGCGCCGCGGTCGGATACTTCGGCGCCCCGTACTTCACCAGTTCGTTCGGTTCGGGGGGCGTCGGTGCCTCGCCAGCCAGGACCACCTCCGGATCCGGTGTTAGCTTCAGGTCAGGATCCGGCGCAGCTTCGAGCAGCCCATCAAGGACAGTGGGTGCCTCTGCACCGAAGCCCGCCGCGTACGTTTCACCAACGCTCATTATAGAAGTGATACTACTCACATCCGGGATGGGTGCCATAGCCGGCCTTCTCCCAGCGTGGAGAGCCTCAAGGCTGGTCCCCGCCGAAGCGCTGCGGGCCTTGTGACGAGCCAAAACTGAAGTAAAGGAAGAAAAATAACTTGACGAGCCCACTACTTTTCCAGCTTCCCGAGTTTCACTCCCAGTTCAAGCGGTCCGAATGCCATCGGAAGCAGTTTCTTCACAGATGTTACGATTATTCTTTTCTTTTCCAAGCCAGATAAAAATAGTGTGATGTCTCTGTTGCCAGGCCTCTTCGTTGCCTCATAAAGCACCTGCCTGCACAAGCCGCACGGCCCAATTGGGCTGCCTCCACCTGTCATAATCGCCATTGCCTTTATGTGCGTATAACCGAGGTTATTTGCGGTGAAGATTGCGGTTCGTTCCGCGCACACCGTTGCACCATATGACGCGTTTTCATAGTTCGCCCCAGATATTATGGTGCCATCGTCTGTAACGAGGGCCGCACCAACGGCGAAATGGGAGTATGGGCTATAAGTATTTTTCATGGCCGCCTCTGCCGAATCTACAAGCCTGCGCTGTTCCTTCGAAAGCATGGCATACGTGGCCGACTTTCCGGTTTTTATGGGCATGTTACCGTGTATCCTTCTCGAACTTTCCGTATTTATATGTTCCATGCATCCATTTCCATATCCATACTATTAAATACCTGAAAGATAACAAACCTCTTGATCCTGATGGTCTCTTCCACCACAAAACGTGCTGTAGCGGATATTTTAGGAGATTTTAAAGACCCACATACTAGGGCAGATATAGTAATGGCGATGCTCAAGCGCGATATCAAGGTCTCAAAGGTCGAAATTCTCAGCACTATCGAAGCACTGTCAAGGGAGAAGAGCTATCTCTGCGCCGCGCGCCTAGCAGAAAAGTCTGGGATGATACTGTATGCAGCAGAGAGCTATCGTACTGCCGGTTATGGCGATTATGCAGTTGAGTTGGCCAAGGCCAACAATTTGCACCTTGGTCCTGTTAACCCTCCGAATCCTGGGAATATCAGCGTGCCTGCGGATCTTCCAGAGCGGCGCATTAGCGAACGCGAAATGGCCCGGAGTAGTGCATCAGTTCCGATTAGAGAAGCGTCTTCTGAGCCCCTTGCATACGATGGGATTGGCAACCACGGGCAACAGTTGAAACCGGAAGACATCGAACCCTGGCCACTGAAAGTAGATGGCACCATACGCAAGGCAAGCCCCGTTGCGGATGCGGGCAGAAAGACAGAGGGGCACATTGTTGCGGATTGGGGGGCAATTCGCAACCATGCCGAATCAGGCAATTTTGCAAAGGCTGCGCAGCTGTCCCTAGAGGCCGAATTATATCCACATGCAATCGAATATCTGATAAAAACCGGAGATATTGAGAACGCTATCCGCGTCGCCGACGCACACGGCCTCTCCGCTAAGTGCAGGGCAATACTTCTGGCGCATGCGAACCAGCTGGCAGATAGTGGCTGGTATGCGTCCTCCGCCAAGGTGATGGAACGGCTGGGTGCGGCCAAGGAAGCAAAGGAACTATACCTAAAGCAGATGGCAGTGTACTCCAAAGGCAAGCTTTACGAATGTGCTGGAGATATCGCGCAGCAGCTCAAGATGATGGAGCGTGCAGTGCAGTTTTACGGACTGCAGAAGAAAGAGTTCCTTCACGAACGGAATTTTACCGAGGCGGACCGCATGGGCGAGAGGATACTGGAAATATGCGAAAGATATCCACATCTCAGGGCAATGGTGCAGAGCGGCGGTTAAGCATATGTCGCAAGTGCCTCTTCACCCAAACCGAATGAAGGAGTCGCAGCATAATCTATTTATTTGTTAATGGATATCTGTAACTGGGTATTGCGTTGAGTGGGACCTCCAATAAAAGACCCCAGTGCCGGTCTGTTGGGGATACCGGGGGCAGCAGTTTGACTGCAAAACAATTAGACAGTATGCTCTGTAAAGATATGCCTGTCGGGCGCAAAGAGCTGCGTGAAGCTGTGAGGCGCAAGCTGCTTAGGAGGCGCTACGATTCTGCGCTTTCGCTCGCGGAGCATGCAGGCCTGGAAACGGAAGTGCTACAAATACGTAAAAAGCAGGTTGAAGATTACGAGGGCAGGCAGGAATTTACGAAAGCTTACGAGGCGGCCCATGCCGCCGGCCTTGACACGGACGCAAACCGGATCTACAAGAAAGGTATGAAATTCTACCGTAGCATGCATTTTGAAAGCGCAATATCGAAGCTTGCGCACAGTGCCGGCAACATGGATCTTGCGATAAGGGCAGCAGCAAAGAGCAATGCCACCCACGCGGCATATCTGGCGGAGGAATCCGGCAGGTTCGATATTGCGATGAAGTATTACGAGGAGGATATGCAATACGACCAGGCCGCACGCGCAGCAGAAAAGGCCGGTATGTACCGTACTGCCGGGAATTTTCACGTGAAAGAGATTCTGTACTGTGATAAGATTGGGTTTTTCACGGAGTCGAGAAACTTTGGGCTGAGGGAGAAATTTTTATTGGCTGCGGTAGCCGATTACCATCGCTCCGGTCTGAAAGATATAGATTCGAAATTGGACAGGGTTGGGCTTCTCGAAGATGCGCGCAAGATAGTTAATCTCGCAAAATTCTTGAGGCATACTTGACACGCCGCGACGGGATACTACAGCTCCTGTATCGAATGGTTTATATACAATGCAAACAGAACATGTGATAGGTCAGATTATGGATGAATGGTCAAAGCTTACTGGAATCGCCGAGGTAGAAAGCACAGCGGCAGCGCTAAGGGAAAACGGCATGGAGGTTTTCATAGCGGAAGACGCCGCAGAAGCAAAGAGGAAGTCCCTCGAGATAATCCCCGATGGCGCTGAGGTATTCGTACTGACCTCCAAAACACTGGACCAGATTGGCCTGTCAGAAGAGCTCAACACATCCGGCAGGTACGTTTCGGTCAGGAACAAGTTAAATGCAATGGACAGAACAACGCAGGCATCAGAGATGCGTAAACTTGGCGCATCACCCGAATGGGCGGTCGGTAGCGCTCATGCTGTCACCTACGACGGAAAGATAATCATAGCGTCGGCGACCGGCAGCCAGCTTTCTCCCTATGCCCACGGGGCAGGTCATGTGCTGTTCGTAATAGGCACGCAGAAGCTTGTAAAGGATGTGGATGTAGGATTTAAGCGCACCTACGAGTATGTGCTGCCGTTGGAGAGTGAGCGTGCCAGGGTTGCCTATGGCGTACAGGGCAGTTCCGTGAATAAAATCCTTATGATACAACGCGAATATCCTGGCCGCATAACTGTAATCCTCGTGCGCGAACGCCTTGGATTCTGATTGTCTGTTGCCAATTTAGGGGCATAGTGCATCAAAATGCATAAATAGGTTAAATCCGTGTCACATACAAGGGCTCGTAGCTCAGCTTGGACAGAGCGGTACCCCCCTAAGGTAAAGGTCGCGGGTTCAAAATGGCGCATGCCTATGAAAATCCCGCCGAGCCCGTATGGTGATCATATGGAGAGGAAAAGCAGGAAAGAAACAGCAAAGCCAAAGGCTGGCGAGCCGATCTTCATCGTGAAGTCGGCCGCAAGGCGCGGCGGCTTAGATTATCTGCATATATCGCTGCTCGTCCTCGTGGCGATACTGGTGATACTGGCATTTGCGCTATCTGCATTCAAGCCTGGCCCGGTCCTGGAGAATTGCCCGTACGGCATAATAAATGGGACATGCGCGCAAGTGCAACAGAACAGCAGTCTAGTGCTCGCTGCGGTTGGGAAGGTGCTCGCAGGATATTCCAGCGCAAACTCTTCCCTCTCGCTGCTCGCATATTACTCATTAATCAACAGATCCAAAGTCTCTTATGTTCCGGCAACCGGCGGATGGGTTGTCGTGGTTCCGTATGTGGATCCGCTCCTAAACGGCAGCATACTCAACTCAACGTTTATCCTAAACCGCAACCTTTCGCTTGCGGGCACATACCTGTCCGCGATAGGGCCGAATAAGCTGTCGAAAGACCGCACGGTTGCATTTGGCACGGTAAGCATAGCGGGGAGATATGCCTGCAATTACAGTGGTATAAAACCCGTATATTTTATAACAGACCCATATGCTCCTGGCGCCATAAGCGATCTCAGGAATTCATTGAACGTTTCTGCCATGTACGCAAACAGCATAAACGTGAGTTACTATTTTGTGTTTACGGGATACGCGCTCTCGCAATACGGCAAGTACGGCGAAAATGCAACCCAGAACCTCGGAAGGTACCTAACGTGCGCATCGAAGCAGCGTGATCACTTTGGCCAGTTCGTCTCAAACCTCAGCAACGTATATTCCGGTGTCCCTGTCACGAAATATCTGCTCGACCAGATAGTCATGGGTTCTAGGATGAACCAGACTCTGTTCACGGCATGCCTCTCCACCTCTGGAAGTGAAATTGATTCTAGTACGCAGCTCGCTGCATTCTACAACATCTCTTTCGTACCAATATACATAGTAAATTGTGAGTACAGCTCGCTTCCGCAGACCGTGACAGCCGCGGTGAACTACACAATAGGGTAGGTGCGCTGTGTATGGGCTTCCATGCTAGGCATATTTTGTCGGAATCAATTCGGGCAAGATAGTCGTATTTGCATGCCTTGAGATCTCAGTGGTAAACTGCTGCCGGCAGGCCGCAAGAGAGCTGGCGGCGCCGGATGGTTTACCCGATCAATAAGCACGGTCGGGATACTGTCTGTCGTGGCTGCGGGCAGAAGGTATGCCGAGAAACCGGTGCGCAAGGTGAATCCGGTTTTCGGTGCAAGGCTTTACAAGCCATACTATGCTCTGCAGCTCAATGAAAAATGCATTATTGCAAAATTGGCCAAAATAAGGAATCCGCATAAACGGGATGCCTATGCCTCCGCCGTAAAGGCTTATAATACCTACCGGAACAAATTAAAGCAGGCGTCCCGTGCCGCGCGGGATTTCGGGATTCCAGACGACGACCAGATAAAGGCGAAATTAATAAGGGAGGTATTCCATAGGGGAAGCGATAACGACAAGAAGTCCAACAGAATGTAAGAAGGTAGTGACCGATGGCAAGGCAGAGAACCAGAACCCAGAGTGTGAGGACAAAGCTCGACAGCAGGTCCACAAGCATAAAGTGTAGAATAGACCTACTCCCGGTAAAATCGCTTACGTATGCTATGCGCTTCCTATTAAACAAAGGCCCTCCGCAGTATTCCGGTACGAAGAGGGTCGGTCAGGCGCGTTCCGCGCTGGACGGGCTGGATTCGGTGCGTGCGAGACTCGATTCCGGCACTGCAGTTTCACAATCCGAGATGGATAAGGTCTTGGGGAATGCGGCGACCTCGTACGTCGAGCTCTATTATTCGCTTGGCAGCGCAATACACGATTCGATACTCAAAGATTGCCTGGCCTGGAGAACCCCCGGCGAGCACAAGCGCAATATAATAACGATTCCGGCCTATGCATTCCAGAACGGATACCCTAAAGAGTCTCTTATCGCAGAGATAAAGAACGGCCTGCAGATAAAGCCGTACAGTGTGCTGCATTCCATGCTGAAGTCGTCAGAACGCATAGAGACGCTTAGAGCCTCCCTCTCACTGCGGAAGACACAATCCAAGGCCGCGCTCTCCGCGATAAACGCGGCCCAGAAGTCGCTCGAAGAGGTGATGTGGAGCATAGGCAGTGGTGCAGTCGGCGCAGAGCACGAGAGCAGGAAAGACCGTGTGATAAGCGAAATTGCATCCTTTTCTGATAAGCACGAAGTGAATACGTACGATTATATAAACTGGAAACTTGATGAGATGACGTTCAATATGCGGAGCGCGCAAAGAATTATAAGGCAGTAGCCGCATATCTCTCTTGTGGGCTCTGATCGTCTAGTCCGGTCAAGGACACGGGGTTCTCAACCCCGTAACTCGGGTTCGAATCCCGATCAGAGCGTTTAACAGATTATAAACAATCCTTGAAAGGTCCGTGAATGGCGTCAGCATTTTAGGCTATCCCACGTACACCATCGTGTCAAGATCGCCGATGTCTATCTCCGTGTTTGTGGCTGTGCCCGTGTATGCGCAATCCGGCTAAAGCACGGTTATTACTTTTCCCACCAGGCGCGCCTTCCTCTCCTTTCGCTCCGCTTCCACCAGCTTCCTGCTCACAATTTCTAAAAGAACTCGCGCATTATTGTGCTTCTCGTCACGTGAAGCATACAGGAAAGTTACCGGATCTTTGTCCTTGATGTAAGCGAACAGCTTCTTTAGCGCCCTTCCCTCCTCCAATTCCTTCTTGTATTTTGCCTTGAAGGACATCCACTTCTTCGGGTCGTGTGCGAACCACTTCCTGAGCTCATTGCTCGGCCCGATATCCTTCAGCCAGTAATCAACATTCAGCGTGCTGCGCCGTATTCCCCTCGGCCACAAACGATCCACGAGTATACGTTCCCCGTCGGTAATTTCGGGCCTGTCGTATACGCGCTTTAGCTTTATCATCCTACACCTATTTTTATATAGACGTATAACTTTTTAAGTGTTCCTGGGCTTCGTGCGCCCACATCACATGTTGTCGTCATTCCTGTAATTTTTGCATGCGGATTTTAGGTATGCCTTCCAACAGCGTGCATTTGCCTTATAGCATGGCAGATTTCTCTCTGTAATACAGAAAGTATTAAAAAGGATAACCTCTATTACTGTATTAGGTGACCCACCTAAGGTGAATATATGGGAATTTTCGACAAGCTCGGGAAGACTCTTGGAAGTTCAAGCGAGATAAACATAGAAGAATACATGA
Source organism: Microcaldota archaeon (assembly GCA_964592765.1). GTDB lineage: Archaea > Micrarchaeota > Micrarchaeia > Micrarchaeales > Micrarchaeaceae > A-MIC-10. Next base: position 21,254 of record CAZQGC010000002.1, on the reverse strand, counting down.
ATACCGAAGAGATGGAAGGCGTTGACGTAATGCATGAGCCCGCGGATTTCTACGTGAAGCCATTTGCATTAATGCAGGAATCCGATCTTCAGACGATACAGGAGGAATTGCAGAAAAAGAACATAATCCTCCTAAATGTATCTGAGCTGAACAAGCGGCCAAACACGCAGAAGTCGCTCATCGATTCGATAAAGGAGTATGTGGCAAAGATTGATGGCGACATAGCAAGAATAGATGTCGATAAGATATTGCTCACTCCGACCAAGGTCAAGATAATCAAGGGGAAGAAGAAGCAGAGTAAGTAACTGCTTCTCTTTTTTTATTTTTGTCTGTTTCCAGATAGGGCGGCAGCTATCGCATTCAGTTCGCGTTTTGTCGGATTCGCCCTGCGTAGCACATGATTGAATGCACCTGTCACTGCCTTCTCGTTCCGTATTAAACCCCTTTTCTTAATCATCATTTTGAACAGTTTCATCGTGTTCAGGATTTCGCTTTCGTTCGCATACACGTGAAACGCAGTCTTTCTACCTTTCTTTCTTGTCAATTCGTACAGAATTACGGCAAGTGCATGGGATATGTTTAGTATCGGATACGTCCCATCGGCCGGCACGAAAAGATTTGCGTCGCATTCGGATAGTTCTTCAGGTGAGAGGCCTGTGGATTCCCTGCCAAGAACTACACTTATTCTTTTAATCCCGTTTCGTTCCAGTATCGACGCAACTCGGTCAAGCCTATATATGTTGTACTGTGCGCCGCCGGTCTTGCGCCATATCCCCGTGGAGCCCAGCGCAAATGTTCCCGCCACCGCCCCGTGAAGGCTGCTACATACCCTGGCCTTCTTTAAGAGATCGATTCCATGCTTTGAGTACTTTATTGCGTTTTTGCCACCGGTCTTACATTTTGGGTTTACAAGCGCAATCGATTTTACGCCGAAGTTCTTAGATATCCTTGCAATATAACCGAGATTTATCTGGTAAGCCGGCTCGATTACGACAACATTTATCTCCGGAACCACGAATCCACCTGTCATTAAAATGCATATACCGCCGCGTGCCTTTACAGGACCATGTACAGGATCGAAATTATCCCGAGCAGGTTTATCAGGATATGGCCTATTATGGAAGGGTAAAGCGAGCCTGTTTTCTTGAATGCGTACCCACTCGCCAACCCGAACATCAGTGCCGCTACGACCTCCACAATGGAGTAGTAGCTCATATAATGCAACGCCCCAAATATCAAGGCGCTGGCTATTATCCCTATACGCGGGACCATAAAGCCCCTGAAAAGTACTTCCTCATTTATCGGAGCTATGGCAAAAGTGAATATGTAGAAATATAAAGGCATGCCGGCAAACACCAAGCCGACATTAGTGGGCAACTGTATGCCCGTCAGTTCCGAAAAGAGACTCATACCCATCTCTATAATGAAGAACAGCAGAAAGAGCAGCAGCCCAATCGCGATATGCTTCCTGTTCAGGCCGCGGCCTGAAAGCCCCAACTGCCTTGCAATCTCTCGAAATCCATTGCCTCTGGCAAGCATATAGGAGACTGCCGCAAAGCTAAACAGCAGCGAAAGTGCCATCGAAGAGTATACAAGGGCCGAATTGTAGCTTATGTAAGATGCGTCGAAAGCATATGGCACGGCGACCAGGGCGGCGAACGCAAGCATGGATGCAGTAGCATAAAACAAGTATTTTGCAGGACCGGCGCCACCCCGTTTGGCCGGAGTCCTGCGCTCCACATTTCTGCTGTTACTGTGCCTTTTCCGTGCCTTTGTTCTCCTTGCTTTGTATCTTAAACTCTGTATACCCACACCTTCCGCAGGAATGCCTGTCCGGATGGTCGCCCATTCCAGCACCGCACTTTGGGCATGCCTTGAGCGGCTTGTATTTCTTTACTTCCTTCTTTTCTTTCTTTCCTTCAGCCATTTGATCATCGTTGACTTTGAGTTTGAATGGTCAGTGAATCAGGCCTCTGCCTTCCCTTCCCCCTCCTCTTTGGTCTTGCCTTTCCTCTCCATACGTTCTAGTAGGCGTTTTGATTCGAATCTTTTTATGTTGCCCGCATCATGGTATGCGTGTGCATGCGCCGTGCTAACCTTCAGCCCGAAGCCCTGCTCGATGCTTGTTATGACTGTGGCATTGGGTTTCAGGTTTAGCTTCTTGCAGAGCTCCACCAACGCCTCCGCCTTCGATGCCGTTTTGTCGGATGACACTATCGAAAATATAATATTCCGCCTGTTAAAAAGCTTCTCCTCATTGTCCGAAAGTACTTTTATTTCCATAAACACACCATCATATAGTCTTCGAGAGTGCCCTTCTGCCCATGGCCTCGAGCACTTCAATCTCACCACCAGCTTTTATTTTTCCGGCAAGCTCCTCCGGAATTGAGAGGAAGTACACTTCGTATGTCTCCAAGTCCATGATCTGTGCATTGTTGCCCTCTACAGATACGACCTGGGCCTTCTTTTTCGTTATCACCGGCACTTCAACGTCAGAATGTGCAGGCAACAGAAGAGTCTTCTTTTGCCCGTCGAATATCCCTATTGCGACAAGGCGCATCTTTGCAGAGCCATGTTTCCCGGGAGAACTTATGTCGATGTCGACAACCTTGCAGGGTATGCCTTCGATAAGCACGTATTTACCTACCTTCATATCTTTCATAGAAGCATACGTTATTCCTTCTTCCATACAATAACCAGATAAATTAAAACACGATAGCGACAAGCGTCAGCATCGTCAAGAGATTATGTTAGGAAAAGTATATAAATAAATGCTTACCTTAATGGCTGCACCGACACAATTATCGAGAAATGCGCACCCCCTGCCAAATCTGCATTCCTCCATACGGCCTAAATTCGAAACACATAACACTTATATACGCCTGTGAAGCTTACTCTTTTATGCACAGTAAAAAAGGTTCGCTCAGGCGCGAAATCGGGCTGTTCCCGCTTGTCGCATATGGTCTTGGCAACATAGTCGGTGCGGGAATATACGTGCTAATAGGTCCAGCTGCAGTGCTTGCTGGGGGAGCCATATGGTTCTCATTCCTCTTAGGGGCAATAGTTGCGCTTTTCACTGGGTTATCCTACGCAGAGCTTGCATCCATGTATCCTAAGGCGGCTTCCGAGTACACCTATGTAGGGCGTGCATCCGGCAGCAGGCCTCTCTCGTTTGTTACCGAATGGACAATGCTGGTCACGGAGATAGTTGCAGCTAGCACTGTTGCCATCGGATTTGCCGAGTATTTCACTAGCGTGCTTCCATTCCCGCCAATGCTTATTGCCGCGCTTCTTTTAATCCTGCTTACCGCAATTGTGTCTTTTGGGATAAAGGGCTCCCTCCGGATCAATACGGCACTCAGCATGATTGCAATACTGGGTCTTATCCTGGTGGTGGCCGGCGGCCTGGGAAAGCTGGGAAACATTAACTATACCTATTCCCCGAATGGGTTTAGCGGAATAACCGCAGCATCGATACTAATATTCTTCGCATTTATAGGGTTCGACAACATAGTGAACCTTTCTGAAGAGACGAAGAATCCGAAGAAGACCATCCCCCGTGGTCTTTTAATCTCAATTTTAATATCTACCATGCTCTACGTTCTCGTGGGTATTGTAGTTGTCGGGACAGTTCCGCTTTCCAGCCTCGGCACCTCCGAAGCACCACTGGCCCTCTCCGCAAGGACAACAATCGGCCCGGTTGCGGATGGGTTCATAATAATTGCTGCGCTGCTTACAACATTCAACACCGCGCTCGTGCTATTGATTGTGGGCTCCAGAATAATATACGGAATGTCTGAAGAGGGTGCGCTTCCGAAAATGTTCAAGAGTCTTAATCGGTTTGGTGAGCCGTTCGTCGCATCGATTTTGGTGCTCGCGGTAGCACTCTCATTCCTTTCGCTGGGGAGCATAAAAGATGTAGCTCTGGTGGCGAGCTTCGGTTCCCTGTTGGTTTTTGCGCTCATGAATTTTTCTGCACTGCGCCTGAGACTGGCTGCGCCCAGCGCGCCGCGCGCGTTCCGCGCACCGCTCAGCATTGGCTGGCTGTCCGTCACAGCATTGCTTGGTGCCGCAACCTGTATAGCTCTGCTCGTGCAGTTCAATCCTCGGATAATGCTCCTTGGTATTACTCTACCTCTTTCCGGGTTTGGCATATACCTTATTTTTGACCGCCGCGGACTAGGGTCGAAGGACCTACACCTGCTCGAAAAGAGAATAAAGAGATGAATACTATCCATGCATGGCTATTTTTCCCTGCCGCGCGCGAACGCATTCTTTATTTTTGAGATGCCGGCCCTGAATGCTATACGCAACGATACCTCTGGCATGCCGGCACGTAAGTAATCAATTACTGCACGGCCGTTCATTCCTGCCTCTGTGCATATAGCTCCTGCATCGACGAACCATCTCCTCCGTTCATATTCTTCGGCCTGCTTCACATACATGTCTGCTGCGAGGTCCTCCATGCCGGACTTCTGTGCGAGTCGGGCCGCTGTAGAAAAGAATCCATCTGCTTCATAGTGTCTGACTGCTTTTCGCACCGCCTGCTTGGCGAGCTCGCGCCCTATTTCATTCGATAGCACACCGTGTGCATCCGGCATATCTTTTCGTGCTAGGCTCGCAATTTCCCTATTTGGTTCCGTAGGGGTAACAACCCGATTTTTGTTGGTTTTTGTCATTTCCATTCTTCCACCAATAGTATAATGCGGCTACGCAGTCCTATCAGGTTTTATGACTTTCGGTATGCGTATTCCGCGCTGTCCTTTGTATTCTCCTGCATACACGCTACCCGCTCTGTTGTTGAGCTTCTGCAATATTACGTGTGCGAACCTCTGCTTGGGTCTCAACACAATGCCGTATGGCGCGTTGTTTATTACCTCAAGGGTTATCGTACCCTTGAAGCCTGCGTCTATTATTGTAGGTGGCATAGATAGCCCATGCCTTGCCCATGTGCTTCTCAGTTCTACCAGCCCCGCCACGTCATCAGGCATCTCTATGTACTCGTAAGTCGACAGTAGGACTTGCTGGTGGGGCTTTATAACCATCTTCTTTACACCCTTCATAGTTTCATATGCACCCTCTACGTGCTTGCGATTCATGGGATCGAGGATGAAGTCCTTTCCGAGCTCCCTGTGGCGTGCGATTTCCGGGGCAAGCCTGCAATCAATTCCATTTTCCCTGACGATTGTGGTGATGAATGGTTTTATCACCATCCGCTTTCCCTTTATCATGTTCATTATGTCGTAGTCGGAAAGTATCATTGTATCACGTTTGCAGATATAGAAATAAACAACTCTGTGTACGCTTATAAATGTTCCACCGCTTTCGACATTATAAGCCTTTTGAGCTTCTTATGCAGCGGCTCCTCAAGCCCCGGGAAGCGCACAATCCTGAGGTCACTGTCAGACATCCGTATGTTGAATGAATCTCCCGGTTTCAATATTCCAATTCTTTTATTATCTGACTTTAGGATACCTCCATACTTCTCTATAACTATTGTTATTTCGAATCCAGAATCGAAGACTATCGGGTTTTTATACGGGCCATCGGGATTGAGGAAGGTCATGCACATTGCCTTCGAAGTGAGCAGTATCGGGCCATTCGCGGATTTGTTGTATGCGGTGGAACCGATTACGCTGGTGACCAGCATGCCATCCCCCGCCATCACGAACGGGTATATCCTGCTCTTGCGTTTTCCCGTCTTCTTGTATATGCTGAAGTAAACTTCCTCCGCCTCGCTCTTCAGTGTCGCCTCGTTTATTGCGTAATAGCTCCTGCCCTTGTAGCTCACCATTATCTTTTTCGAAAGCGGTTCGATTCGATACCTGCCCTTCTTTAGCAGCGCTATTACTTTTCCTATTCTTTCAATCCCGAAATCTGCGTAAAAACCCCTGCTCCCTTTCTCACTTCCGCGTATCGGCAGTATTGGCCCGTTGAAGCGTTCAGCCGCCTTCATAAACGTGCCGTCGCCGCCGAGAGCAATGCAGATGTCCGCGGTGTCATCCTTGACAATGTCGAATGCATGCCCTATCCTCTTTATCTCACTGTAATTGTCCTTCGAGATTACCATCACTTTCATGCAAAATACCCCAGCATTACAAACTGTCTATGAATTGTATTATTAGCCTCGCGATTTCCTCCGGATTAGAAAAATGTGGTGTATGCCCGGCATCAAGCATCTCGAGCCTGCATCCCGGAATCGAGTCGTGCATGAGCTTGGCATAGCTGCTGTCTATGACCTTGTCGTTCTTGCCCCATATAACCATCGTTGCGGTGTGTATACTGGATAGCATAGCTTCGGTAAGCAGCATGTCGCCAAAATCCTGATTGACTAAAAGCTCCATAACCCCCCGGTCGTTGTTGTTTACCCGGACCAGGCTGCTGACCATGTCTGTTTTGTATTTTTCGGCGCCGATTCTCATAAACAGATCATCAAAATAAGCCTTCAGGCCTGCGGCATCCTCAAGAATAAGGCCTGCGCAGCCTTTGCTGCGGGCATACTCTGCGGCCAGCCACCCTCCATACGAATGTCCCATCATTACGAAATCATCGTATCCGGCAGCGCCTGCAACTTCAGAAAGCACGTCCACGATCCTGTTTATCCTATAGTCTGTGTGTGGCTTCGCAGATTTGCCGTGGCCTGGAAGATCGAGCATGCAGATGTCAATATTTTCCGGCAGGAAGCCAACAAGACGCTCCCATGTCCGTACATTTGCGCCCATTCCGTGCAACAGCATTAGCTTTTTCCCGGTTGCGGCATGCCTGCGTATGTGTATGCTTCCAAATGTGGTCTCTACAAATCCATCCTCAAATTTATCGTAGTCCATTGAAATCGCTCGCTTATTTCCCGTAGAAAAAGTGTATCGGCCTTCCGGCTGCAGCCTGCGCTGCTTCCATGATTCCCTCACTATATGTCGGGTGTGGGTGGATTGTGGCTGCAATGTCTTCAAGGTCTGCGCCCATCTCTATTGCCAGCGCGGCTTCAGCTATCATCACGTTGGCATCTGGGGATACTATCTCTATGCCTTTTACTAGGCCATCCGAATTGTATGCTATTTTGATGAAGCCAGAAGTACTATTTAGCGCAATTGCCCTGCCGAGTGCACTAAGCGGGAATTTTTTGGTTAAGATGTTTTCTCCCCCCATGCTGCCCACTACCGCTATCTCGGGGTCAGAGAAAATTACCGCAGGTACCGCAAGATTGTCATATGTGCTGTTCAGCCCAGAGGCCGCCTCCGCCGCCACGACACCCTGCCTCATTGCCTTATGCGCAAGCATTGGTCCTTCCACCACGTCGCCCACCGCATATACGCTTTCATCGTCCGTCTTGAGGCTCCCATCTACTTTTATGAATCCCCTACTGCCGAGCTGTACCTTTGTGTTGCCGAGTCCAAGCCCCTTCGTGTACGGATCGAGGCCGATTGCGAGCACTAGCGTTTCCGCCTCAATGTGCGTACCGTCACCGAGCGTGACGAATTTGTCATCGTAAGACACGGGAAGCACCCCCTTGTATATGTGCATGCCGAGCCTCTTCATGTTCTTCTCGACGAGATCAACGGCTTCCCTGTCAAAGTGCGAGAGTATGTCGGACCTCGCTATGAGAGAGACTGAAGTTCCCAGCTTTGCATACAACATGCCGATTTCTACTGCCACATATCCAGCCCCTATCACCGCCATGCTCTTTGGCACAAAATCTAGCATGAGGGCGCGCTTGTAATCAAGAATCCTGTCCGAGAAATCGAAGCCTTCCAGGGGAGTGGGCTCAGAGCCCGTGGCGACTATCGCCTTGCCGAACTCTATCTCCACGCCGTCGGTGAGCTGCAGCTTATTCGGCGAAATGAAAGTGGCCTCCGCATTGAATACGTCTATCCCGTTCGCCTTACACAGGAAGGCAACGCCATTCTCGAGCTTCTTAGAGACACCCATCCTGTATTCATACATCTTCTTCGCATCGAGGCGGATATCCGCAGTTATCCCGAACTCCTGCGAATGCTGTGCCTCATATACTATGTCCGATATATGTATCAGGGTCTTTGATGGTATGCATGCGTAATTGAGGCAGTGGCCGCCGAGCTTGTGCTTTTCGATGAGCGCCACGCTCTTTCCGAGTTCCGCAGCCCGTATGGCTGCCACATATCCACCGACGCCTCCGCCAATCACTGCGATATCGACCTTTTCAGGTATCGATCCCATTACCATATGACCACTAACTATCCAAGCATCTCAAGGAAGTCCGGATCCTCCAGATAATCGCGTATTGCGTTGGTGAACCGTACCGCCTCTGCACCATCAACCACGCGGTGGTCGAATGTGAGCGAGACCGGAAGCACCTTTCGTATTTCCACTCTACCTTCGATTGCCATGGGCATGTCCCTTATTAGATGGATGCCGAGTATGGCCACGTCAGGGTAATTTATCATAGGCACGGAGAAGAATCCGCCCCCTAAGCTGCCAATATTTGTTATAGTGAACGTAGTGTCACTCATATCCTCTATCGTTATAGTTTTATCCTTTACCTTTGCCCCGAGCTCCTGTATTTCCTTGGCCACCTGGATTGTGCTTTTGCCATCTGCGTTCTTGACGGCAATGACCCTAAGCCCGTCCTCGCCCTCGGCAGCAAGCCCTATATTGTAATACCTTTTGATGATTATTTCTTGCCTTTCCTTATCGTAACTTGAATTGAACCTTTCATTCTCCTTCAGTGCCCTTATGACCGCTTTTATTATGAATGGCAGGAAGGTAAGCTTCACACCTATCTTCTCTGCTTTGGATTTTTCTCTATGCACGATGCCGTATAGCGCGGTAGCGTCTATTAGATCCATATGCGCCGCCCTCGGTATTGTCCAGGAGAGTTCCATGTTCTTTGCGATTGCCTTCCGTAACTGCGACATAGGTATCCTCTGCACCTCCCCGCCGTGCTGCTCCTCCTTCAGCTCTGAAAACTTCGGTACAGAGTGCATCGTTTCAGCATGCTTGAGGCTTGCTCCCCGTACATCGTTCTCAAGTATCCTGCCATGCGGTCCCGTACCTGCCACTGCAATAAGCTCAACTCCCAGTTCGTGTGCAAGCTTCCTAACAGAAGGTGTCGCGAGGATCTCACGCTTTTCATCTGGCGGCCCGGCCGCCATGGCGCCCGGCCGTGCCGTGATATCCTGTACGGCCGGTTTGGTTACAGCTGCTGGTATGTTTCCCGCGGGCCCATTCTGGCTGTTGCCGCCCGCCGCGGCTAGCTCCTCCGCAGTTCCGAATAGTGCAAGCGTATCTCCGACTTTGATGTCTGTACCGTCCTTCGAAATGATTTTTATGTTTCCGCTTACAGGTGCGGGTATGCTAACCACCGCCTTGTCTGTTTCTACCTGTACAATCGGCTGATCTGCCTTTACAGTATCACCATCCTTCACCAGCCACTTCTGTATGTGACCTTCGGTTATGCCCTCGCCAACATCAGTAAATTTTTGCTCTCTCACAAAATCACCAACCCTTGTCAGACCGACAGTATCCTGTCTATTGCATCAGAAACCTTCTTCTCGTTTGGTATGTAATAATTTTCGTATCCAGGGAACGGATATGGGAGGCTGGGCGATGCCACCCTCATTATCGGCGCGCTCAACTCAAACATCGCCTTTTCCGCGATTCTCGCCGCAACCTCTGCGCCTACGCCGAAGCTTATTTGGGCCTCATGTACGATTAGAACCTTGCCTGTCTTCTTTGCGCTCTCCAGTATTGTCGCCTCGTCCAGCGGGTTTATCGTACGTAGGTCTATTATGTCTGCAGATACCTTCTTCTGCTCGACAGCGCCACTTACAACTGGCACCATCGTGCCGTAGGTTATGATCGTTAAGTCTTCGCCCTGCTTCACATAATTGGCTTTTCCCACCGGGACCTCGTACATGTCGTCCGGTATCTCCTGCTTGAAGAGCCTGTAGAGTTTTGTCGGCTCAAGGAACAGCACCGGATCCTGCATGTGCATAGCCTTTATAAGTAGACCCTTTGCATCATACGGGGTGGACGGCTCCACTACTATAAGGCCGCCAACATGCGAATACAGCACCTCGGGGTTGTCAGAATGGTGCTCGAGGGCTCTAACCCCTCCGCCCACTGGCGTCCTGATTACCAGCGGTACGCTCATTGTTGACCTTGTTCTGCTCCTAAACCTGGATGCATGGTTAATCAGCTGGCTGTACGAAAGCAGCATGAAGCCTGCGAACTGTATTTCAGCAATCGGATGCAGCCCTTCAAGAGACATGCCTATAGAGGCACCTATTATGCCCGACTCCCCGAGCGGCGTGTCTATTATCCGTTTGTCTCCGTATTTGTCTATCAGACCATCAGTAACTCTGAATACCCCACCGTCCCGACCGACGTCTTCTCCTAGAAGCACAACCTTATCATTCTCCTTCATGCATAGGTCAATCGCATTGTTTATCGCACCCACCATATTTACCTTCATACAAAACACCTCACATCCAGTAGTTGTTCTTTATTGCATCCGCCCTTTCCTGTTCAAGTATCTGGGGGATGAAACTGTATACGTGTCCAAACATGCTATTCGGATCCGGTTTGAACGCCTCCGCCTTCTCCACCGCCCTATCTATCTCAGCCATCTGCGCATCGACAGTTTGCTTCTCCACCGCATCGTTCCACAGGCCCCTGCCTTCAAGGTATGCACGCACCCTCTTCAGCGGATCCCTTTCTGCCCATGCCTTGACTTCGGCATCATCCCTATACTTCGTGGGGTCGTCCGCGGTCGTGTGCATGCTCATCCTGTACGTCACGCATTCTATGAGCGTGGGTCCGTCTGCGATGTTCGCAATTGCATCAGATGCCGCCTTGTATACCGCAATCACATCATTGCCGTCGACTTGTACGCCGCGTATGCCTGCCGCAATCGCTTTCTGTGCTAGCGTTTCCGCAGCGCTCTGTTTTTTCCTAGGTAGAGATATAGCCCACTGGTTATTCTCCACTATGCCTATGAATGGCAGCTTGTAGACGCCGGCAAAGTTAAGCGCCTCGTAGAAATCCCCCTCCGATGTACCACCATCTCCGACATAGGCGAAAGTGGCTGAGCCCTTGCCAAGGTACTTCTGGGCAAAGGCCGCACCGGCCCCGTGCGGCATCTGGGTTCCCACTGGCACCGAGACTGGAAATGAGTTGATTGAGCCTGCCATACTGTTGCCTTCCTCATAACCCTTCCATACAAGGAAATGCATTTCGAGGGGAAGGCCCCTCGCGAGATAAATCCCGTGCTGCCTGAATGAAGGGACGAGCACATCGTCCTTTCGCATCGCGAATGCAACCCCGATCTGGGATGCCTCTTCACCAACCAGCGGCGCAAATGTGTTGGCTCTTCCCTGCCTCTGCAGGCTAAGGGTTCTCGTGTCGACGTTCCTTGCCATCAGCATGGCTTTGTACATGTCAACTATTCTTGTGTTAGACAATCCCTTCGGGAATGTCTCTTCGTCCACTTGTCCGTTCTCATCCATAACCTGTATATACCCTATATAACCTTCAAAAGCGCGCCTTTGCATTCCATCACTGCTGGAGAGAACTCTCAAGGTAAAAATATTAAGCTATGTGGCACACCTCAGTAGTGCCAGTAACTAACCGCCTGCATATTACAAAACGCATAAAAATTGCGAATAAGATATACTATGCGGCGAGCTCGTGTTCAGCAATACTGCATATTCAATGCTTGATGAATATAAGGATGAGATCACAAAATCTCTGTCGTCCATGATTGCAATACCTGCCATATCCCCTCGGAGCGGCGGCATTGGGGAGGGTGCCCGCGCAGATTTTCTCCAGAAGCTCCTCAAGGGAATGGGATTTGCGGTGCGGCGCTACGATTACAACGACGGGGCGAAGGCAAACCGTTCAAACCTTGTGGTTTCATACGGCAACAAGAAAAAGACGCTTTGGGTGATTGCGCACATTGATACCGTATCTGAAGGTGACCGCAGTATGTGGTCGCACGATCCGTTCAAGGCCTTTGTTGATGGGAGTGCCATATACGGAAGAGGGGCCAATGACAACGGCCAGGATGTTATTGCGGGCATATACGCTCTCAAGGCAGCAAAAGAATCGCGCCTCCACCTCAAATACAATCTTGGGCTTGCGCTTGTAGCAGATGAAGAGACCGGGAGCAGATATGGCATACAGTCATTGCTTAAGGAAGGCATTTTCCATAAAGACGACCTGTTCCTAGTGCCTGATTACGGGGCTGAGGATGGCAGTGCAATAGAGGTCGCCGAGAAGGGAATCCTTTGGCTGAAACTGACCTTTAAGGGGAAGCAGGTGCATGCCAGCACTCCGGACTTCGGAGTTAATGCGTTTAGGTATCTGGTTCGGTTCCTTAACCAAGCCGATCTCATGCTACACGAAAAGTACGCGACGGCGAGCCAGCTGTTTACCCCTGAAGGATCAACATTCGAGATGACAAAGCACGAGAAGAATGTTGATAGCATCAACATAATATCCGGTCTTGAGGTCGCATATATGGACTGCAGAGTGCTACCGGATTACCAATTGGATCAAATCATACGCGACATGGAGGACCTTGCAGCGTCGGACGAGTTTAAGCCTGTCGAGATAAAGATTGAGATAGAAGCAAGGGAAGACACTGCCCCACCAACGCCGAAAAACTCCGAAGTTGTGCAGAGAGCTATCCGTGCCGTCCGAGAATCTATAGGGGTGAAGCCAAACGTGATAGGGATAGGCGGCGGTACCTGTGCGGCATACTTGAGGAACAACGGCATGGACGCTGTTGTGTGGAGCAAGAAGCCCGACATTGCACACCAGCCCGACGAGTACGCGCTCATAGGTGACATAATCGCCGACGCCAGGGTATTCCTGAGAATGTGCGTTTGATGGCCTTGTGATTCGATGGATACACAGAGATATACATGGATGTTTTCTCTGATACCTATATACGCGGTAAGCAATGGCCTTTCCGTTTTCGTGCCAATCTACATCCTTTACCTGGGCGGAAACGTGCTGCAAGTCGGGACCGCACTGATGCTGTACAACCTTGTCAGCATACCAGCCGCGCTGGTATTTGGCAGGCTGACCGATAAGACCCACAACGCAAAGTTGTTTGTTGTGTTCTCCGTGGTCGCTACGCTGCCCATATTACTGCTTTTCTTCTTCTACAGGGGAATACTGCAGACATACCTCTACTATTCACTATACGCAATCGTGTTTACCGCTGCATTGCCGAGCATAAACTTGCTTGTCCTGCAGACCCGTCCCAACCGCACGCTTCCGAAGAACTTCAGTAGATACAGCATATTTGGTACGCTTGGCGCACTTTTCGCATTTCTGCTCGGGATACTTACGGGAGAGGCAAATCCGATCTTTTACTTATATTTAATTATCGCTTTCTGTATGCTTTCTGTGCCAATGGTAATCCTCCTGATTTCGCACCATAAGGGTCAGCGCGGCAGTTCCCACAACAAAAGTGCTTCAGCGAAGCACCTAATTCCGCTTCTTAGCATGCTTTTTCAGGTGCATATGCCGCAGCCCGGTCTGCGTTTCCTGGAGCACATGCGCAGCGGCTCAAAATCCCGTCCGGGCCGCGGTGTCCTAGCGCTTTTATCGGCAATCGCACTGTTCAATCTATCGTATTACATATTCTATGCATCTTACATACCCTACCAGCGTTCCGCAGGGATGCCCTACAATGAGATTTTTATTGTGCAGTTCGTCAATATAATTGTTCAGATATCCGTTTTTGCGGCATTGATCTTGGTGGTCCGTATGGATATGCAGAAATACGCGCTTTCGTCGACCTCTATAAGGGGCTTGAGCTATATTGCCGTGTTGTTATCCATGTTTATGCCATTAAGCTTGTTTTATGGTATGAACCTGCTGGCGTACGGGCTGATAGGTTTATCGTCTGCCCTGTGGAGCGTTTCGTCCACGGTCATGCTATACAATCGGATACGCGGTAAGCGATACGGTTATTACATAGGCGTATGGACCGGTATGCTCGGCGGTTCGGCTGCATTTGGATCCATGCTAAGCGGTGTACTCTCCACTGCATACGGCTATGTGCCCACATTTGCAGTAGCAGTGCTGGCAGTTGCTACATCCGGCGCCGTATTCTCATTATGGGTATCTCACGAAAACGTGCATGTACGCCGGTGACACTGCATCGTACGTGCCGCGCAAATAATTAATAATACTACATGGCTTTATTTTAGTAAACGCGGCGTGTTCAATGGACATAGAAACGAAGCTTGATCTTGCAAGAGCCGAGCCGACGGAAGAGATTATAACCCCTGACGAGATGCGTGCCCTTTTTGAGATCAATTCGCAGCCTGTGCATTACTACGGCCTGGAGATAAGCGGCATTCCACACATAGGTCACCTATTTGTGGGCGGTAAGAAGATAAATGATTTTGCGGAGGCAGGCATGAAGACCACAGTGCTCCTTGCAGACTGGCATACGATGGCAAATAACAAGCTTGGGGGCGACTGGGAGAAGATAAAGACCCTTGCTAAGTTCTATGAAAAACTTTTCAACACCTTCTGTCCACGCACCAGGGTGGTGCTTGGCTCTGACTTGTACAAGGACAATGACGAGTATTGGAAGTATGTGCTGCGCATGTCCTCAAAGACGACGATGGCAAGGGCCACGCGCACCCTGATAATAGAGGGCAGGAGCGAAAAGGATGCGCTCCACGTCTCCCAGTATATTTACCCTATAATGCAGGCCGCGGACATCGCCGCGTTGGACGTCGATGTCCCACATGCAGGCATGGACCAGAGGCGGGTGCATATGCTTGCCAGAGAGATATTCTCCGGAATGGGTTTGAAAGGTATAGTGCCAGTGCACCACCATCTCATACCCAGCATGTTGAAACCCCCGAGCATAAAAGAGGGTATGGAAAAGGAAGAGATTGTTGCGGAAATGAAGATGAGCAAGTCGAAGCAGGGCTCTGCAATCTCCATCCTCGACACCGATGAGACGATACGCGCTGTAATTAGGAATGCATGGTGTCCCGAGCGGGTGATTGAAGGCAATCCCGTGCTTGATCTTATAAAGTACGTGATACTGCCCAACAACGGTACGCTTGCGATAGAGCGGAAGCGGGAGCATGGCGGCGACGTCTCGTATCAGAGTTTTGCGGAGCTATCAAAGGATTATTCCGAAGGCAGGATACACCCGCTTGACCTCAAGCAGGCCGCGGCCTCCGAGCTCATAAAGACTTTCGAAAGGATACGTCCGGTCGTTTCAAAAGAGCGCGCCGATGTCCTAAAACTTCTTTTGGGTTAGTGCATGCGCAACAAGATATTGATAATGGATTCGGGTTCATATAAGACATTTGGCGGATCCGTTCGGGATGCATATAATATATACTCATACCTGAAAGGCTTCGGCCGATACGAGATTAGCATGCTTGGGGATTTCTCAAAGCTCGACAAGAAGCTCAAAAGCCTCATGCCGGATGACGTCTTCTCGGAGAAATACGCATCCTCCTCTTCTGATACGTCGACCGACTATCGCTTGGTATTGGGCAGTTTTTTCAGAAACTCTGACGGATTGCTAAATGACACATTCCTCTCAAGGAAGTATGACGTGATACTCTCAGGTTCAAGAAAGGACATACTGATAATAGATCCCTATCTTTTAAAGAACCCCGGCACAAAGGTAATTTACGTCGATAGGGCAAATATACTAGTCAACTATTCCAATGCGGGTCTGCGCCGGCTTACCCCCACCCTGATTGGCACGCGGAGAATACTCGACGTAATGAGAAAATGGCTTGACATATATGTCTCCATGACAATAGAGCAGTTCTCGGCTGCACAGCGTTTCTTCCATAGCAACACTAAAATTACATACATAAAGACTGCACCGCACGCGCAATATCGCAAGCTTCATATCAAACAGAGCTTCAGCGGTGGCATATATGTGGGAAGGCTGGAAGAGAAGCAGAAACGCATACGCTTCCTGATAAGCGGGATTGCGGAAGTACTGCACCTCCACCCCGAACTTAAGGACAAAGAACTCTTGAGAATTATCGGGGAAGGCCCGCATGAAGAATATTACCGCGAGCTTGTTGCGCGCCTCGGTCTTTCCGCAAACATACGATTTATGGGTCCGAAATTCGGCTATGACTTGGTGGAAGCATACAATAATTGCGGTTTCTTCGTCTCAACCTCAATTTGGGAAAGCCCAGGAAGGACATTCCTGGAGGCGATGGCATGCGGTACACCGCTCCTGATAAATGAGCGCGTAAACAAGTTGATGTCAGTCAATCCGAACGTCTATATGGTAAAGGATGGGTATAATGGTTCAATATATAAGTACGGAAACAACGCTGATTTTGCTGTGCGTTTCTATAAAATGTACTCTGACAGCGCGCGGACGAAGCGAATGGCTGCGAATGCCCATGTTTTTGTAAGAAAAGAGTTCAGCGTAAATAGGACAGTCGGGCAATTTAAGAGAGAAATTGATGCACTGCTGGGCCAAAGCAAGCCAAGACGGTCCGTTACACACACCGTCCCCAGCAGATAAGTACGTAGCAATATTGCGATGTTCAAACCAGTGGATAAGGCCGCACTCGGAAAGCAGTTGCGTGCCTTGGAGGCATCCGGGAGCTATGAAGCTGCCGCATATGCTGCATTGACGGATGAGCAGACTCTCCGCGCAATTGGGATTTTCGCACGCGGCAGCATGTATGCAGATGCAGCGAATATTGCAGAGGGCATCGGGCGGAATGCGCTTTCGCTGAAAATGCTGGTTCGCGCGCATCAATATAATAAAGGATTTACAGCCGCCTGTAGGCTGGGCCTTGGGTGCGAGGCGGGTATCATTGCGGAACGCGGCATAAGGTACTATGAAAGCGTAGGCAGGCTCAAGGATGCAGCGGAATTATCAATTGCAACAGGCGGCATGGTCCGGGCCATTTCGCTTTACAGGCGTGCACTCGATTACGTAAATGCGGCGCGTACGGCCTCCAAGAGTGGAATGGAGAGAGAGCTCCAAAGGATTGCTGCAGAAGGAATCACTTTTTATACAAATTCGGGTAGGTGCTGGGACGCTGCCCGCCTTGCAGAAGCGGCAGGCATGAATGGTGAAGCTGTACGCCTATATGCGGAATCAACAGACTATTGCGCAGCTCTCCGTCTAGCCGAAGGAACCGTGCTTGCAGGACCGCTGGCGGCCGAAGCTTCGCTTCTGTTAGGTAATTCCGGCAGGTACTCAGAGGCCGGCGAATTCGCATTAGCTGCAAGGTTTGAAAGGCAGAAAGGGATTGCACGGCTACTGCGTGAGTAGGAACGGTATATCCTTTCAAGCTAAATATCTGCGTTGCCTATAAAAAAGCGCAGTGGTGTGCGGATGGCTCACCGCTTCGTGCGGAGGAAGCTCTCCCCACACAGAACGTGCATGTGGGTTTAAGGCCCGCGGCCGGAGCAGAAACGAACCGATACAGTGCAATTGCGATGACGCTACGAGCGCACTGGTTCGGATGAAACGTGCCGGCCTGGTGCGTAGTGAGTGTGCAAGGCCAAACGGCCGCTTAGTCAAATGCCATCTAAAACAGAAGGGAGGCTACGGCACACCGCTGCAATATTCAATGTCCGGTACAGCTCAAAGCCGTCCGCTTAAGAAAAAATATGCCTGCATGCGGGTGGATCATCTGCTGCTTCTCCTCGCAGATACGACAATCATGTTGTACTCGTTCTCGAAACCGAGAGACTCCTTGAATTGCTGCGGCCCTATAGTTATCGTGCTGTCAGAGTACGGATCATTGATGTAAAAAAGATCTTTGTCATAGCCCTTCACTACGATCCAGTGTGGGGATGCTTCAACGTACGGGTTTAGGGCATTCGCATTGACAATCACTATCGGTATCCCGCCCTCATTGAGATGCCTCTTTATCGAATCTATTGATGTAGCGCCATAATTTTCGCGTATGTCCATGCCCTTCGCGAGGGATTTTATCTCCTCGAACGAGGCGTGCAGCGTGTCTACATTTATGCCTTCGAAGACTGCAAGCTTCTTTTCGTAGCCTTCGCCCTTCGAGTTGCTTATTATTTGCGCTTTTGCGCCCCTTTTCGCGAGCGCATATGCGAGCCCGTACCTGGAGCCGTGCCAGACGCTGCCGCGGACTGCATCTTGCCATATGCTGTGCTCCTCCTTGTCGTTAGGCTTGAATTTACCGTTTATGTAGCTGAGTACCATCATCGCGCACGCCGCAGAGCTTGTAAACTCCTCGCTCTGTGCATAATGTGGAATTTCATACATTTTTCCTTCGCTGCGGGTCTTACGTGTAACGGTCCTCTTTTTGGTCGTCTTTTTGTTGGCCTTTTTTACGGTCATTCTACCACTTTATAACAAGACATGTGCAGGGAGGGAGATTTATTCAGCGTCTTTTGAACTCCCGTAGGCCTAAGCCAGCGGATCTTGAGTCCGTCGCGTTTGACCGGGCTCCGCCATCCCTGCACTGTCAGTTATTGAACATCAATATAGATAATCCTTGCTGCTTGTCCGTGTTTTATATCAGGCCAAGCCATGGTATTGTGGTGAGAGGTCATATATATACCTTTCTAAGGAGAAACTACCCTCGGCATATCGACGTCAAACGCCGCGCTCCGGGCGGCCGCACCAGGCCCGTCAGCGCCTCACTCAGGCCTTTGCGCTGCCCCCCGCCACAAGTTCCCTGATGTCCTTTACGAGAAGGCTCTTTCTCAGCGGAATCCTGTAATTTGTGGCGTGCCGTGCCTCGTGCAGGCTCTGTGCCCTATCTAAATAGCAGTCAGAGCAGAGTACTCTGAGCCCGAGAGGCAATCCCACGGAATTGAACGCCTTCGATGGCAGGACCACTTTTGGATCGCTGTTCCGAAGCCGTCTGGCGCATATAGCACAGCACCATTCCGCGTGCATACTCAATCTGTTCCTGCCATCGACATGCTGACCGCTATCTCTTTTGTTTTCCCCCATTCCAACAAACCTTTTTCTGTGCTTACCCACCCAAGGCATAAGCCAGTTTAGATGTGTTAGAGTGTTTATTGAATTAAGAGATATTTATACCTTGTTGCGGAGCCGTGCGTAATAAATTTCCGCGCACTGCCGGCTTACTTGCCATTGTGGGCCTCCTCGACACATGCCTTGAACTCCTTTATCCCGGCATCTGTCTTTATGGACGAGGTATCGAAATGCGTCGCCGACGCCTCGAATCCGGCCGCCTTGAGCCTGCCAATTACGGCGTAATGGCTTACCGAACTTATGCCTAGACGTTTTGTGGCCTTCGGGACGCTGTAGTAGAATGGCATATCAAGCTCATTCTTTATCCTGTTGAACGCGTCCACCTCTGCCTTCGAGGCTCCATCCGCCACGATGCGCTTCTCCACCATGCCTGCCGTGTCCGCGTCTTTCAGCTTTCCGAGCCAGAGCGGCCCAGCTAGCTCCAGCTTCGCGCCGCATTCGGGGCATTGCAGTTCGTTTGGGATGAATCCGTGCTGTACGCCCCGGTAGCCGCACACACCGCAATAACCAACGAAGCCCATCTCCTTCAGCGATGCGTTCGCTTGCTTCGCTCCGTGGGCGAGTTCAAGGTGCGTTCTCATGTAATGCTTGTAAACCATTGATATGAGCGGCCGTATTCCGTAATCGAAGGGTGCGGCTGTCCGCGCAATATACCCTATCATGATGCGTAATCCAGCTTCCTGGCAGAGTTCATTGTGCAGCGGCACTGATCCGTAAAGGCGCAGGCAAGCGTTCCGGTGCGCTCCGCATAGCACTGCAGTGTCTGTTGCAGTCGCAAAGAAGAGGCTGCCGGAGTGCGCGACCTTCATTAGGTCATAGACATACGGCTGTATGCCACCGAACGGATCAAGGTCGATGACATCGAATTTGCCACGTGAGGATGCCGTAAATTCCTGCACGCTAGTATTTAGTGCAGTCCCGCCTATGCCGTTCAGCCCCAGGTTTTTTTCTAGTGTGTGATAAGCAGTCTCATTTATCTCGAGGAAGGTCGCGTCCGAAGCCCCGCCCTCCAGCATGTACCGTATGCCCCGTATGCCAGTCGCAGCGGTCGGGTCCAGAATCTTGCTCGTAGGTTTTGAGGCCACGAGCGCAACGCTTATATCGCGAGTGAGCTTCGCCTCGCTGTTTATGAACGCTCCCTTATCATACAGTTTGGCCCTGCCTTCCGCATACAATCAATCACTATAGAGCTCCTTGAGCGCGTCCAGAAGGCCATGTGCGTACGAGATGCAGGAAAAGGCCGTGAAGAGGTCCCCCTTATCCAGATAACTTTGGGCGTCGCTTGCGTACGCCTTTGACATTTTGCCCACGTATTCCGCCTTCTTGCCCTTTCCGGACAAATCAAACCCCCTTATACTATCACCAAACATGTGTATGTCCTTCAATATTCTTGCCTCAACGCTTCCAGTGCCGTCCAATGAAACACCAAAACCCTCTAATAAAGTTTAAATTCTTATATGTCCTTATTATTATTAAGATTAGGTGTTTTTATAGCAACTTTGTGGAGCGATTATACTGATTTTGTGATAGGGAGCATAGACAAGAAAATTGGGAACAAATACAAAATGTCGTTGCGCGACCTCCTCGCAACGCCTTCGGAATACGAAAGCCAGCAGGATATAGATGTTACGCTAAAGAACATATCTGAGGATGTCAACTCCTACATAGACGGTGCTATAGCCGCCATGCCTGAAGAGAAGACCGCACTCACAAACATGCTTGTCAAAGCGGATTCAATCACTAAGCAAATTGCGTCCAACATATCGATGCAGGCCAAGCAATATAAGGTTCCTATGGTAAAGCCGGTTTCGATAGAGCGCAACCAGGGCAATGAGGAATCCATCTTCATAGACGCTGTGGGGCCCGATGTGCTTGCACTCGTAGATAAGCTCATAAGCTCGTCGATTATGGTCGCCGATTTCAGCTATACCTATGAGAACTCGTTTGTTGGAAGCTGGTTCTTCGGGGGCAGCAAGAACTATGTGCTCAATGTTTACCTTCCAGACAACGACGTCATAATGTTGGAGGCGAGCAGGGCCGAGATAAACGAGCTGCTCGATGCCGCAACGGTAGTCGTGCACGGCGTATGATTTGGGATCCGATGAATTCCGCAAAGGACAGGACGCTGGTGTGCATTACTGGGATTCCGGGCTCCGGCAAGACTATTTTTGCAAGGCGGATCGGGGCCTGCCTTGGTGCTCGGGTTCTGAGTGTGACCGAGATTGCGAAGTCGAGCGGCGCCTTTGAGGGCTCTGAT
>CAZQGC010000001.1:9083-101528 GCA_964592765.1 Microcaldota archaeon | reverse complement strand
AGGCTCGTATGCTAACCACTACACCACCGAGGCAGAGAAATCTCTACATATTTGGTGCGTTTAACTATTATTTAATAGTAATATTTTAATAGGTTAGCCCACGACGGACGAAACGTCAGGCAGTATGCCGCCAGATTCGCATTTAAATCTTTATTGAGAATGTTTCTTGATAAGATGGCGAGGCTTAAGCGGGCTCTGAATTTTTGGGAGGCGCTCGCAATAAATATAGGTGCTATAATTGGCGCGGGCATATTCGTCATAAGCGGCCTTGCTGCCGGGATTGCGGGACCGGCCGTAGTGGTTTCAATCTCAATCGGCGCGATAATGGCGGTGCTGACGGGCCTGAGCTTCGCTGCACTCGCACACACGTACATCAAAGAAGGCGGAAGCTACGAATACTCAAAAAGGGCGCTTGGAAACTATGCCGGCGTCCTTACCGGACTCATCTGGATAATCGGGAGCACAGTAGCAGGCGCAGCGATGGCACTTAGCTTCGGCAGCTACTTTATAAGCGCCTTTCCGATCGGCCTGAGCCCCGCAATGCTTGCCATAGTGCTGATTGTGCTGCTCGGAATTGTAAATTATTTCGGTGTAAGGGACTCGGCAGACCTTTCCGTAGCACTTACGATAATCAAGATCCTAGTACTTGTACTTTTTGTTTTGGTGGGCTTGTTTTTCATAAACTGGTCTAATTATAGGCCTTTCGTGCCGAGTGGCCTCACCGGTATACTCAGCGGAGCGGCATTCATATTCTTTGCGTATACGGGATTTGCCCGGATAACAGTTCTCGGGGAGGAGGTGAAGAATCCGCGCAGGACAATTCCACGCGTGGTTCTTGCATCCATAGCCATATCATGCGCCATATACCTGCTGGTAATGTTTGTGTTGCTTGGGATTGTAAACTACAAGAGCCTTGCAACTTCAAGCTCCCCGCTCTCACAGGCTATGCTCGCAGCGACCAAAAGCCCGCAGCTAGGATTTGTGATAGCACTAGGTGCAATATTTGCCACGATGAATGTAGCACTGACGATGATATTGGGCCTTTCGAGGATTGTCTTTTCAATGGCAAGGGACAAGCAGCTGCCGAGGCCTTTCTCTAAGATAAGTCGATTTGGCACGCCGGCTTATGCAATTCTGGCATCTTCTGCAGTGATGGTCGCAACGATACTTCTTATCAGCTTCAAGGAAATAGTTGCCATGAGTAATTCTCTGGTTCTGGTCTCATATGCGATAAGCAATCTTGCCGCATTTGCACTGCTCAGGAAAAATGAGAGGGCCATACGCGGGACGATTTACAGCTCGAGGCCGTTCGTGGCCGTACCAATCCTTGGCGCTGCATTCTCGATTGTTTTGCTCTTTTTCCTCACTTACATAAGCATAGCAGTAACTGCCCTGCTCCTGGTTCTAGTAAGCGTATACTACCTATTGCTGAATAGGGGACGGCAGAATAACCCGCGACCTGCCTGATTTGGACTACCTTGTGCGTATTGGGGGAATCAGCCCGCCACGGATATGTGAAGCACCCCATAAGAAAGCACAAGCACACCGCTCGCTATCGCGATGATTCCGAGTGCGGCTGTCAGGTACACTATTCGTGACCTGCCCGCGACCTTTATCAAGAAATCTATCAGAAATAAGCTCACAACAGTGGAGACCGCCATCGCAACGAGAAGGCCGATGGTCCCTATCTGGGCCATAGCCGCAGATACGTTCGCATGGCTTACCGCTATTGTAAGGCCGAATGCTCCGGCAGCGGCAAATATCCCTATAAGGAATGATAACCTGAATGCCTCATCAGGTTCAACATTCATCAATAGGAGCAGGCTCGTGGTTATCCCAGATCTGCTGACCCCAGGAAGCGCGGCAATCCCCTGCGCGATTCCGACAAAGATATATTCGTGGAAGCGCAAGTTACTAAACTTCCTGGTGTTTGGCTTTTGGGAATGCTTCTTTCTGGAATGTCTTATAAAGAATGCATCCCCTATTAGGACAAACCCGATTATAAGCATCGGGATTCCCACTGAAATGCCTGTTATGTTATCGGCAAATAGGTAGAGCGGCGCACCTATTGCGCCGGTTACTATGGTGGCTGTCAACACATATACGAGCAGGGATCTTCCCTGGAAATCACTCTTTCCGACGAGAGCCTTGAGCAGCGTCAGAAGCTCTCTTCTGAAGTATATCACGGCAGCCAATATGGTGCCAATCTCCATGAACAGGCCGAAGGTGTATGCCTGCTGGAACGTGAGGTGCATAAGGTACATTGAGGTTATAAGAACTTGCGTCTTGCTGCTTATCGGAAGCCATTCGCTGATTCCCTGGACTATTCCAACTATTGCCGAGTATATAATCTGTATCCACAACATGCAATCTCCTATAAACATAAAATATATGCAGTGTATTCTTTAAAACATTGCACTCATATGCCGCTGGGGCCCTTATTTTTGGAGCCGGCGGGTGCTCTCTGCACACGCTTGTTCTCGCCCACCAGCTCGCCGTGCACGTAGCTCTCCTCTGCGTATCTCTGCACAACCGAACCACCAACCGCCCCGCCGACAACACCCAGGACAAGCATGACAAGCGCAATTATATATACGCCGTAAGGCCCTAGCATGCCAACCAACCGCATTGCAGGATACAGGTATGTTATCTCGAAATTGAAGTGCCAGCGCACTATGAACCCGAACCCTGTCGTTGCACCGACAATCAACCCTGCGATTGTCCCGTTGTGCCTGTTGTGCGCCACCGCACCAGCTATAAATCCTGTAAAAACCAGGGCCAGCGGGGTTACCCAACCGACCACTGCTTGGGCGGCCAGGCCGACGATTGCGCTTTCTATTATGATTCTTGCCCCCATATCACAAATTTGAGCAACAAACTTTATAAAGGCGAGGGAAATCCACGGAAGCCAGCTTACCCTTCATATTTCGAGAGCTTGTCCACAATCTCATCGCGGCGCTTGCTCTTTTTAATCGAGAAGCGGACCACATCTGCCAAGGTCTTGACCGGAATCAGCTTTATCTTCTTCTTCAGGCCCTTCGTCAGGTACACATCATCGAGGTTGCTTGCTGGAAGTATGACGGCGCGCATGCCGGCATTTATCGCAGCCTCCACCTTGCTTGTCACCCCGCCCACAGGCAACACCTCGCCTCTTACAGTAAGGGAGCCGGTCATTGCCACGGATTGATCAATTGGCAGACTCTCCATTGCGGACAGTATGCTCATGGCGACTGAGATGCTGGCACTATCCCCCTCAACGCCTTCGTAGGTCTGCAGGAACTGGACGTGCATGTCAAAATTTGATATGTCCTTGCCCATGTGCTTCTTTATTATTGCGCTTACATTCTTTACAGCCTCACTGGCTATTTTGCCGAGCTTTCCGGTCGGGATAAATCTGCCCTCGTACTTTGAGCTGGCAGGTGTAACCTCTGCGATTATTGGAAGTACAAGGCCGGGAGAGACTATCGAACCTGCAACGGCAAGCCCGTTGACGCGCCCAACCTTAAAGCCCTTGGTTTCGAAAACGCGGTAATCCTTGCGCATCTCCATGCTCTGGTTGACGGCCTGCACTTCTATCGGATTGGCAAATCCTTTTGCCTCGATGACATCTTCTTTGGTGACAAGGCTCCGCTTTTTCTCCACGGCAATGTCTCCGGCGGCGCGGATGAGACCGCCAAGATCCCTAAGTATCAGGGTAAGATGCCTTTTCCTACCTGCCCTTCTCCTCGCTTCCTCTATGATCTCATCTACGGCATCTTTGCTGAACGGTGGTATATGTTTGTCCTTTTTCACTTCCTGAGCAACGAAGCGTGCGAGTGCATCGATGTTCTGCTTGTTGTCCTCTATCGTGGATTCCATATACACTTCGTAGCCATAACCGCGTATCCTAGACCTTAATGCGGGATGCATCGCCATTATGTCCTGCAGGTTGCCTGCCGCAACTAGTATGAAGTCGCACGGGACAGGTTCTGTCTTGACAAGCGCGCCAGATGACATTTCGCTCTTGCCTGTGATTGGATATTTCTTCTCCTGCATTGCGGTGAGAAGCTCTTGCTGCGAGCGCGGATCCAGGCTGGAAACCTCATCTATGTAAAGGACGCCCTCATTGGCCTTGTGTATTGCCCCACTTTCGACGCGAAGGTGCGCAGGAGTTCCAAGACCGCCGCTCTGTAGGGGGTCGTGGCGCACATCGCCGAACAGGGCTCCGGCCCTCGCGCCAGTGGCGTCTACAAAAGGCGCAGTCTTCATCCCCGTGTTGTCAACTATCAGCTTGGGCTCCGAGGAACTGCCGATTGCTGCGAATGGCGTCCTCGCAGTGAGCCCAGTAGTAAAGAGCGCCATGGAGCCAAAAATCATTATTCCGAGTATGAGTGCGGCGAATACAATCAGTATGTTGCCGCTGAAGAAACCGCTCAGGGAGAGCGCTACTAGGACCACAACCAATATCAGGACTATCGGGGTCACAACCGAGCCGCTTTTGTTAAGGCTTAGCCGATTCTTCTGCCGTTCGTTTTGAAGTATCATGCGCCCCTGGCCGTCGCCGCTGGAAGTCTTGTTCGTATCGGCGTAGGTTTTCACTGCCTTTATTATAGGCATGTTCTCGTCATTCACGTTACGGTATGCAAGCACATCCTCAAGGGCGGTGGTGGGTAGAAGTTCTGCCATTGCCTGGGCGAGCATGGTCTTTCCGGTTCCGGGCTCCCCTATAAGCAGCACATTTCTGCGCTGCTTTGCTGCCTTCTTTATTATTTCAACGGCGCGCTTCTGCCCTATCACCTGGTCTATCAGCTTCTCCGGCACCTTTATTTCGTCTGTAGATTTGAAGCCTGCCATGGTGACCACGGATATAATATACTTAAAGGGAAACAAATAATAATTAGATAAATAGGTAATAAGTAGATATAGTTTTTGTTTCGGACCTTAACTCCGACTTCAAAAGATGTATCTCGGCATAGTCCCGTCGTCTAGCGGCCAAGGACGCAGGGCTTTGGACCCTGCTACATCGGTTCGAATCCGGTCGGGACTATGATTTATTGTTGCAGGGGAAGGACTGGAATTTTTAAAGCGCTGCAACCTAAAGTTGAACACGTTGAGGCGATAGATATTGGCCCGTGATTTTGCCCCTGGCTTTTTAGACTTTTAGATACCGACCATTCGCCTTTTCGATACGCACCGAACCGGATGCGGGGGCAATTCTTCGGACTACCTTGAAGTTACTATCGGGTATTCTGCTGGCAGCCGCCACTCTGCCCACGAAGGTTGGCCTTTGTCCACTTTGTTAAAAATTTAGCTCGGTAGGACACTATGGCAGCTCCGGTGCAGGTTTGGGTCCCGCCAGGACTAACTATATTGTGCCGCACATTAAAATTACAAACTTGGGCGCCCGGGGAAAAAACCGGGTGGGAAAACCCCACAACCCTAACAGCATTTGGGGACGCACTCACTTTCGAGCCAGATGCCTTAGCTGCTCGAGTGCTTTGTCGGACAGTCCATAGACAACCCCTATGTTTAGACGCGGTGTGCTGTGCCTAACACGGTCCAAAAGAACGCCATGCATCCTGCAGTCGTATATCATAGCACCGGTTATGTCCGCGCCGTAGAGCCTGACATTAGAAAGGTCAGTGCTGATTACAGCTGCGTTGCGCATATTAACAAAACGCAAATCCGACCCCGATAGATCGGATACCGAAACCGTTCCATTTTCCAAGGATGCAAAACTCATCTTGGAATTCTGTAAATGGGACTGAATTACCTTTAACCCGGCCACGTCTGCATCTGTAAAATTCATCTTTGGCCCGTCCACCATGTATAGACTTAGTTGCTGCAGTGAGGCGGCGGTAAGATTCATGCGCGCCGTTTTTGAGTCCCTTATTTCAAGGCGGTTTGCACGCACATGGCTGAAATCTACGTCGGTGAGATCAAGACCCGACAACCGCATAGGTATCGAGAATACCGCTCCGGAAAAATCTTTCTTGCCGTCCTTGACGGCCGCTTCAAATTGATCACTGCTTTTTATCACTAAACCTTCCCTGAATACCATAGAATCACAGATTTACTGTATTTTTCATATATTTATACTTTTTGTGCAGTATTTTCTTAGGCTATGTCAGACAGCGGACAGAATTAATAATCTTGCCGCGGAACGTATACTGATAAAATGGGGAATGGCAGGGTTGCGTACATAGTGTCCATCATCATTGCCGCAGCGTTCATTTATTTTGCGTTTACAAGCGGTGCTTTTAGAAGCTATGCGCTGAATTCGGTAGAAAATATGAACACCTCGATATCCCTTTCGCAGAGCATAGAATTATTCAATAGAACCAGGAATCTATCGGAAGGCGCGTTCGTAAATTGGTCCCTAAACAGCAGCAACAATAATAGCGTTATAAACGGGATAAGGTCACGTAGCAGAAATACCGGAAACTTTATCGTTAATGTGAAAACGCTTTGGAGTACAATAAATGCATTAAACGCTTCCGTTGCTGGAAAAAACAATTATACCTCGTATGTGTACAACGCGATAAACGGGACTTTCAGGAACATTACGCGCAGCTAATCAGAGTAGCCTTTAAATCTTTGCCCGGAGAGATATGTTTAGTGATGAACCGAGGTATTTCTGATTAGTGATGAAAGAGAGTCGGCTGATTTGATGGTTGAACAAATATATTGGGCAGATGCTTACATGAAGGAGTTTTCTGCCACCGTAACCGGCATCTGGGGCAGTGGAATACTACTCGATAGGACTGCATTCTATCCGACCGGAGGCGGACAGCCAAATGACACGGGAACCATCAAAATAGGAGAGGCAGAATACGAAGTGCAGGACGTCAGAAAGGATGGCGATGAGATATTGCATTTTGTTGAGAGCACAGAGGGCATTGCAGCTGGAACGCGTGCTAATTGCGCCATCGACTGGGGTAGAAGATATGCACATATGCGATACCACACCGCATTGCACATCATAGATGGAATCATCATGAAAAGACACGAGGGCATAATAACCGGCGGCCAGATATACGAAAACAGGGCCAGAATGGACTTCGATGTACCAAACATGGACAAAGACATGATGGATTCCATAATTTCCGAGGCGCAGGCCGTTGTGGATGCGGGGAAGGCAGTGATACCAAAATTCATAGATAAGGCCGAGGCCCTTAGGATACAGGACCTTTCCAGGACTAAGCCGGGAAACGATATCCTTGCAAAACTTGATAAGGTCAGGGTTATTGATATCGAAGGCTTTGACATGCAGCTTGATGGGGGAACCCACGTTGCAAACACAATCGAAGTAGGCAAGATACTTCTAGACAAGTATGAGAACAAGGGCCAGCGGAACAAGCGAGTAAGCATAAAGCTCACCTGAAGCGTCGGCGGGTGCACTGCACCTAAAGCCTTTTCGTTGCGTCGTCGACTGATTTATGTTCATAAGCGAATACTGCAAGCTTCAGGGCTTTCAACGGCAATGTTGCACATTTCAGCCTTGCTGGTCCCGGATCAACCTTTATAATCGCCTTCAGCTCCGCAAAGCCCATCTTCTCTATCTCGGAGAGGTCTTTCCCTTTTATGCTTTCTGTGAGCATGCTCGCCGAGGCAATGCTTATGGCACACCCGTCGCCATCGAATTTGACGTCCTTTACAGTTGAACCTTCTATCTTCAGGGATATCGAGATATGGTCTCCACATACTGGATTATCTGCGCCGAATTCTGCGTTCGCATCGGCAAGCTTTCCCTTATTGTGTGGATGTTCATAATTTGATATGAGCTCTTCTGCATAAAGATCCATTTTCCCGCCTATTCGATTCTAAAGGTTTTCTTTACCTTGGATATTGCTTCGATTGCTTTGTCTATGTCAGAAACGTCGTTATATACATAAAAACTCATTCTTGATACCGCGCCCTTATTGAGCACTTCCGTGACAAGGGGCATTGCACAGAGATGGCCTGCTCTTATGGCTATGCCTTCGCTGTCAAATATCTGGGCAACATCGTGCGGATGCACGCCGTTTATTCCGAATGAAACTACACCGAGGCGGTTGCCGGTCTCGTTCTTGACGGGACCATAGACTTCGACACCAGGCACCTCAGAAAGCCTTTTTACCGCATACTTGGCCAGTTCCTGCTCGTGCTTGAATACTAAATCCATGCCAATGGCATTCAGGTAGTCTATTGCAGCGCCGAATCCTATGCCTCCGGCTATATTGGAGGTCCCGGCCTCGAACTTCCAAGGTAAGGAATTCCAGGAGTGGCTTTTGCGCGTTACGGTGCTTATCATATCACCTCCGCCAAACAGGGGTTCTATAGACTCGAACAGTGCCGCCTTCGCATATAATACTCCGAGCCCCGTTGGACCAAGCATCTTGTGGGAGGAAAACGCATAGAAATCGCAATCTATGCCCTTCATGTCTACTGGCATGTGTGGCGCCGCCTGCGCGCCGTCGACGAGGACCACAGCCCCGACTTCATGAGCCTCTCGGACTATCGACTGAACCGGATTTATTGTGCCGAGAACGTTTGAAACGTGTGTGATTGCAACAATTTTTGGATGCTTCGCCAAGTTCTCACGAAGGCTTTCGGAACTGAGCTGTGCCTTATCAGAATCCAGCCCAACATAATCCAATATAGCCTTCTTCCTTTCTGCGAGAAGCTGCCAGGGCACCATGTTGCTATGGTGCTCCATGTCGGATATCAGTATATGGTCGCCAGCACGTATGTTCTGCTCACCCCATGTCAATGCCACCAGGTTTATCGACTCGGTAGTGTTGCGCGTATATACAATCTCCTCAATGCCGTTTGCACCAATTAGCCCTGATGTTTTTTCCTTCGACTCGATGTAGCGGGCCGTGGCACGCTCCGATATCTTGTATATACCTCTGTGTATGTTGGCATTGTAATTCTCATAATAATCCGATATCGCATCGATGACCTGCTGCGGTTTCTGAGAGGTGGCGGCGCTGTCCAGATACACCAGGGGCCTACCGCCCATCTCAGTCTTCAATATCGGAAAGTCTTCCTTTATTGATCTGGCATCAAGCACTCTCGCGGCACGCATACCTGCACCGTTACCTGACAAATGATTCATATCCGTCTTTCTCCAACTTGCTTATTAACTCTTTTCCGCCCTCTGCAACTATGCACCCGCCGACCATCACGTGCACAAACTTGGGATCCATGTGCGACAGGATGCGATTGTAGTGGGTTATAATTAGGACGCCTGCGCCCGAATCCCTAATCGCCATGCTTATGTTCGTTGCAACAACTTCTATAGCATCTATGTCAAGGCCGGAGTCCGGTTCATCCAATACTGCAATTTTGGGTTTTTGCATGAGAAGCTGCAACATCTCTGCCTTCTTTTTCTCACCCCCAGATAGGCCCTTGTTCAGCGATCTGCCGATTATGCTGTCACTCATCTTGAGGCTCTGACCATATTCCCGTATATCATGCATTAGAACCTTCATGTCGGTCTGGCCCCCCGCGATGGCCTCCCTTGAAGTACGAAGGAAGTTCACAAAGCCCACGCCGTCGATCTCGACAGGATGCTGGAATCCGAGGAACAAGCCAAGCTGTGCGCGCTTGTCGGTTGAGAGCCCGAGTATGCTTTTTCCGTCCACCAATATGTCACCACCCGTTATCTTTACCGCCGGATGCCCGAATATCGCCTTGGCGAGAGTCGTCTTGCCCGAACCGTTCGGACCCATCAGGACATGCTCCTCGCCTTGCGCAATCTTGAGCGTGAGCCCCTTTATTATCTCGGAGCCGTCTACAGAAGCCCTCAAATCCCGTATTTCTAATATCATTCTGACACCTCACTTAACCATAAAATCGCAATTGAACTTGTTGTATGCCTGGCACAGGTTGCAGGTATGCTTTTGCGCCGCGTGCCGATGGCGCGCCGCCATATTGGCCGCGATCTTGTGCACTTTCGTGACTGGAAGCGCATCCCCGATGTTGTTTATCTCGCGGCCGTGCTTGCCATTAAGGTATTTGCTAACTGAAGCCTGTGTAGTGCCGAAAACGTCCGCAATCTCCTGCTGGCTCATCCCCATCTCAGCATGCATCACGCGCGATACACGTGCGCGCAATGCGGGTGCAAACTGGTAAGCGGCACGCTCGTAATTGGTCATTTTCCTAGTCACGGCGCCGCCACCTGTTCCCTATATTTATAATGGCGCTCCAAGCCGCTATTCTCGCCTTCGATCCATATCCCGCTTCCGGCGCCCAAGTCCGGGACTTTGCCGAATTCCCCGTTTCTGCGTATTTTGTCAGACAGCGTAGAAGAGAGCACAGCCCGCGCTAATCCATCACGCACGCCGCCGAGGGCCTTTGAAAAGAATCCCGAAACGAGAAGCTGGCGCGCCGCAACATCATCGACGCCGCGTGCCATCAGATAGAACAGGGCTTCTCCGTCTATCGGACCCGTCGCCGCGGAGTGGGTTGCTTTTACAGCATTCTCGTCTATTGAGATAGATGGCAGCGAATCAATTCTAGCGCTCTTTTCGATTAACATGCCACGCTCCTCCATGAAGGATACCGATTCCTTCGCTCCGGCAACGACCTTGCCGAGGCCCTTTAGATAGCATATTGATTTGCCCTGCAGGGCAGCCATTGAAATGAGCCGGGTATCTGTGCGCGGGGCTGCATTTATTATGTTGGTGTTCAAGTCAAACCTCTGCTCCTTCGAACCTAGCGCAATCTCATTTATCCTAACTGTCGCCAGCGGGGCTGCCGCAGTGGCACGAACCCGAGCCCGCACAGCGCTGCCGCCAACGTATACATAATTCATACGAAGATTGGCGGCCCTGCGCACGGTTGCATCAGTATTGTTCAGCGCAATTGTCCCGGGGGCATGTGAGTATATCGCGTTCAATTCCGAATCGGAATCCGCCTCTGCGGATATTTCGTGCAGCACCCCTGAAAAAGAGCTTTCGGCGGGATTTGAGGCATGCCATTCGAGCAGACTGAGTTTGGCATGCCCCCCTATATTAACGTAAAGCCGCACCGCGAGCGGCCTGTCTATGTTTGCAAACAGGATGCGCAGGCTTGCTTCACATCCGTCCGGCACGTTTATTGTGACTGCATACGGGCTTGCGAGCAAGAGGTCTGCATATTTGTCTGCAGGTATGCCTTCTGGTAGGGGGTGTGAGCCCCCCTCGGCTATGAATTCGCGGGCAAAGCTACTGACTACTGCGTTGCGTCCTCCGATTATTGCATCGAAATGAAGACCTAATTTATTGAATGCTTCGCTATGGAAGCCCGACACAACAGATTCATCGGAACGGCTGCCGTCCCAGGAGCCGACTATCGAATCTATCTTTTGGGCTATGCTGATGTACCTGCGCTTGTAAATCTCGTTCTCCTCTTCGGGTGCCGAGGCATATGCGTCAAACAGCGCAGAATCAAACTTTCCATATATCATCTTAGCACCTGCATCATCCGACAGATTTGGACATATCGAGCTTCACGAGCCTTCTGAGTTCTATCGAATATTCTAAGGGCAGCGCCTTCGCCAGCGGATCTATGAAACCCAGGACTATCGTGGCGACCGCATCCTCTTCGCTGAGACCCCTGCTCATTAGATAGAACAGCTCTTCCTCACCTATCTTTCCGACCGTTGCCTCGTGTGTGATGGTCGCATCGTCCCTGTGTATTTCCATGCATGGGTATGTGTTGGTCTTCGACTTGTCATCAAGCAGCAGGGCATCGCAGCGCACAGCGGACTTCACGTCTGCGGCATCCTCATTTATGTAGACAAGGCCCCTGTAGGTCGTAACCCCGGTACCGCTTGAAACGCTTTTTGATATTATCTTCGATGTGGTGTGCGGCGCGAGGTGCAATATTTTGCCGCCGGAATCTTGCACCTGCCCATCTCCAGCGACGGCAATTGAAAGGATTTCCCCCTTTGCGCCCTCGCCCTTCAGGTACACGGAGGGGTACTTCATATTTGTCTTGCTCCCGATATTACCGTCGAACCATTCCACATGTGCATTTTCATACGCAAATGCACGTTGGGTAACGAGGTTGTAAACATTCTTAGACCAATTCTGAATTGTGATGTAACGGATGTGTGAATTCTTGTGTGCAACTAATTCCACAACCGCGGAATGCAGCGAGGAGCTCAGGTATATTGGCGCGGTGCATCCCTCGAGGTAGGTAACTTCGGCACCATCATCTGCAACTATCAGTGTCCGTTCAAACTGGCCTGCTTTCTCTGCATTAATCCTGAAGTATGCCTGCAATGGCATTGTGATTTTGACACCCTTTGGAACATATATTACAGAACCTCCGCTCCATACTGCCGTGTTCAATGCGGCGAATTTGTTGTCGGTGGGGGGTATCACATTGCCGAAATACTTCTTCATGAATGTGGGATATTCCTTCACCGCGGTGTCTGTGTCTGTAAATATGACTCCCTGTTTCTGCAGGTCCTCGCGTATGTTGTGGTACACAACTTCGGAATCGTACTGCGCCTCCGCCCCGGCAAAGAACTTTCTTTCTGCTTCGGGTATCCCGAGTTTATCGAATGTCCTCTTTATCTCTTCCGGAACCGAATCCCAGGTATCCCCCTTCTTATCGGTGGGTCTTAGATAGTAATATATGTCATCGAAGTCTATTCCGCTCAGGTCCGCACCCCAGGTCGGAAGCGGCTTCTCGGAAAATATACGATAGGCGGTCAGGCGCTTGTCGAGCATCCAACTGGGCTCCCCCTTTATACGGGATATCTCGCGGACCACGTCTTCTGAAAGACCTTTCTTGGTCTTGAACTTATATTCGATTGCATCGCTGAAGCCATACTTCTCGCGGTATTCCTCTTGGGCTCCGGTGGGTATAATCAGGCTTTCCATGGAATCAGCTTGTGGCGCTCGCCCCCATTATATCTCCAGGTACTTTTATAACCCAGTTATAATTATGGCTTTTCGTTCTTATTTAAGGCTTGCGCTGAAGAAGTGCAAAGACACTACAAGTACGGAGCAATTAGAAACCGATTGTTTTGGGAACTGGCACTACATTTTTAAAACTTTCATTACAAGTTATACCGGTGACTCTGTGGAGTTCTATTATTATAGTTTACTCGCTGGGATAGTTTCGTTGCTCTTCGCGCTCGGATTCGCGTACAGGAACCTGAAGAAACCAGATGGTACGAAAAAGATGCAGGAGATATCAGGTGCCATAAGGCAGGGCGCATCAAGCTACCTTGCCAGGCAGCTCAAGATAATCGCGATATTCACGATTGTGCTTGCAATACTCTTCCTGTTCCTGAAGAATGGTGCTTATATCTCTCTAGCGTTTATTGTGGGTGCCGTAACTTCGTACCTGACCGCTTACATCGGGATGAATGTTGCAGTAAGGTCTAATGTAAAGACGGCGGAAAGCGCAACCAAGGGAACCGAGCATGCATTCGCAACTGCAATATACGGCGGCGCAGTGACAGGGTTTACTGCCGTCGGGCTCTCGCTGATAGGAATCAGCCTACTGTTGTCTTTCCTCACAGTATCGAAGGTGTTTATACTGATAGGATTTGGCTTTGGAGCTTCACTCGTCTCACTATTCGCACGGGTGGGTGGCGGAATCTATACAAAGGCCGCAGACGTTGGGGCGGACCTTGTAGGCAAAACCGAACTAAACCTCCCGGAGGATGACCCACGGAATCCGGCCGTAATTGCAGATCTTGTCGGAGACAACGTTGGGGACTGCGCAGGCATGGCCGCAGACGTTTTTGAAAGTTATTCTGTAACCATCGTGGCGTCGCTGCTTATTGCACTGGGCATAACTGCATCTGCTGCACAGTTTGCATACCCGCTCTATATCGTTTCTATAGGGGTGGTCAGCAGCCTTATCAGTCTTCTATTCACGAAAACTAGGGGTCACAACATGACCAAGGCATTGTATAAGGGAATAGGCTCGGCCGTGGTGATAGCGGCTGTGCTGGACTTCGCCCTCACGGCATTGTTGGGCATGCCTTATGGTTACTTTATAGCAGTATTCTCCGGCCTTCTGCTTGCCATACTATTATTCTGGATAACAGATTATTTCACTGGAAGCGATAGCAAACAAGTGATAAAGGTCGCAAATGCCGCCAATGGCGGTGCCGGAACAAATGTAATAATGGGCCTTGCCGTTGGATTGCGCAGTACATGGCCGCCGGTCCTTGCAGTTGTTGTCGCAATACTGGTCAGTTATATGTCGGCAGGGCTTTACGGCATAGGGATAGCGGCAGTGGGCATGCTTTCGCTCACGGCAACAATACTTACGATAGATTCTTTCGGTCCGATAACTGACAACGCCGGAGGCATAGCGGAAATGGGCGGAATGGCTGCGAAGGTTAGGGAAGTCACGGACAGGCTCGATGCGCTCGGAAACACGACAAAGGCCACCACAAAGGGCTTCGCGATTGGGGGGGCCGCGCTTTCCGCAACGGCGCTCTTTGTCGCATTCGCGCAGGCGGTGGGCCTTACAAGCATAGATGCGATGCAGCCGGCAGTAACAATAGGCATATTCATAGGGGCTTTGCTTCCATTCGTCTTCTCATCATTCCTCATGGAAGCGGTGGGTAGGGCGGCAAACCTCCTCGTTGATGAGGTAAGGAGACAGGTCAAGAGCATAAAGGGGCTCATGACCGGAAAGGACAAACCAGATTACGCCAGAGCGGTGGACATTGCAACTGTAAACGCGCTCAAGGCACTAGTAGTGCCTGAATTGATTGCGATAGTTGTACCGCTTGCAATTGGGCTGCTGCTTGGCAAGGAGGCGCTCGGCGGACTCCTTGTGGGAATGATACCCGCAGGATTCGTACTGGCGCTCTTCATGGCAAACAGCGGAGCTACGATGGATAACGCTAAGAAGTACATAGAACACGGCCACTACGGAGGAAAGGGGAGTGATGCCCATAAAGCCGCAGTAGTGGGCGATACGCTTGGCGATCCGCTCAAGGACACGGCGGGGCCTGCACTTAATTCGATGATAAAGGTAGTAAGCACGATATCGATACTGCTCGCTCCGATATTCATCTATGCACTCCTCTAAAAACTGACAGATCTGCGCAGGCGCTCAGTTGCCGGAGCTTAGACCGGCCCTGCGCAACAGCGCAGTCTGTGGATTGCGGCGAATTTGCAGCTCTTCGTATTTTGTCTGCGCGGCGATGTATGCCACACGGGCCGCCTCTTCGTCTTCATACTTGCCGATCTCGTATATAAGCGCAGAATCGTTGAAAAAATTGCCGAGCTCGAATATATCGTTTGATGCAATTGCGGTGTGCTTGCTAGATGCTGCTTTCGCAATCCATTTGAGTATCGCCTCTGCGGGTTCTATCTCATAATGCTTTGCAACTATAGCAGCGAAATCCAAGAGTTTCAGGCTTTCGAGTCTCGTTACCTCGTCTTTTTCCAGGATGGTACTTACGAAGTCCCGATCTTCTTCTGACACCCTGCTGTCATTTGTCGCAGTGTGCCTCACAGAACCGATTATCTTCGAGTCCTCAATCGCTAATAGAATTTTTGGCTTTGAGACCATATTCCCATCAATTTCATATCCAAACCGAGATATTTAAGCTTTCTCAACAGGTTTGACAGCTGTATATTGCGATGGAGAAATCACCTTTTATGCGAGACGATTTTTACCACTTCATCTACAATCTCTGTGGAGGATAGATTGTCATTTGATGCGGCGGCATTGTATATCCAACGCGAGTATATCTCCGCGTTCGCGGCGCCGAGATTGGACTCACTTTCAAAATAACCACGTATTTTGCCCTGTATCTTTTCGCTTCCCAGGGCCTGCGCCATCTTCAACACCTTGCCGGGATCCTGCACATAGATTGCTGCTTTGCAAAGCCATGCCGCAACAACGGACGAGGCACCATATCTGTACGCGGATGCCGCCGACACGACTGATGCATCGCCAATCAATTCTGTTGCGTGGTCGAGGCGCGCAGAATCCCCAAATTCGCGGGACGCGTCGGAGAGCGCTGCGGCGACCCCAACGGCAGCATGCCCCACTTTATAAAGAAAAATGGTTTCCAACAGCTTTGCCGCCTTTTTTTCTCCGAGGTAATAAGATATTGCGCCGGCCTTTTCTACAATCTCTACCGCGTTACGCGGCTTAAAATCCTTCAGGTTTGCCACAAATCCAGCACTGCCTATGACAGATGCCACTTCAAACGCTTTTGACTTGCCAGTCTTGCCGAGGCCCTTAGCCGCTATTGCAACGGATAGGAGGGCGGCTTCTGCAACCATTCCCGAATGCGCCTTGGATGCGGAAAGCGCAACCTCTACTGCACCGGCCTCTTGCAATGCAGATATCATTTCGCCGTTTAGGTTCTTTTCGAGGAATCTCACATCTGCTTCGCTTGCGACCGCAGAAAGCGGACTTTCGTCATCACGCCTTAATACGGCAACCTGCCTGCACTCTGGCGCAAATTTGTTCTGAAACATCTCCATACCACCTTGTAACAGATACATTGAATGAAACGTTTAAAAGTTTTGTGTACAACAGTTCGCACCGCTAACGCCTCAATAGATCCGATGCACCATGGCCAAGAATGATGTGCGCACCAAAACTGGACGGGACAAGGCCGTATGCGCGGAGAAAGGCGTTCTCCAAAAGCGGAAGCCCCAAGGCGGGAGTGATTGCACGCAGAATCTTTCTCTCTACAGAAGAGGCAGCGGCGCTGACAACGGAATCGATTTCAGACTGCAATGTTTCTTCATTATTGGATAGCGGATTTAGGCGGGAGGACACGCCAGAAGCATTTATGGCGCGGGCTAGATGTATTGCAAACACGGCACCGTGAGGGCGCTTGTATGCGGACTCACACACCAGATCGGCAATGTGACTTACTGCAAACTCCGGGGAGCAATTTATGGCCGTAGCTACATTTTTGCTGCTGAGCATGAGGGCCATTGAAAGGAATCTCTGATCATCTTTACTTGCGGCAGCGAAAGAGAGCCAGGTTATGATGCTAGGCAAGGCCAGTTCATTGGCAGAATCTATCGCGGTGTGTGCTATTTGGCTTCCGAAAAGGCGCGTAAACCGCTGCGCACCTAAAGGACCTGCGCCGTCCTTCGTCATCCAATACAAAGAATCGGTAATGTTCAGAAGCGCGTGGTCGGAAAATGAGCCAGCCACTAAAAGGGCACTGGCCTGGACTTTCGGAGCATTCTGCAAAGATGCAGCAGCAAGGCTGAGATTGTATAGGGCGCGGCCCGCAGCGAACTTCTCCAACCTGTTTGATATGAGCAGTATCGTATCCATCGCGGGGGAGGACGTGAGAGCGGATAGGCTCTTACTTCCGAGGTAGTGCTGCAGCATCTTTATGGCGGTCTGCTTATCATATTGCTGCCGTGCCGAAACTGTTGCGCTGGAGGTTGGAACACCCGTACTGCAACCTGCCGGTTCCACATTTTTGGTTCGCATAGGATTAATGCTTACTTTATGATATTTATCCTTTGTGGGGCTAAGTTGTTATGGAGATTTAGCGTACGAAAATGGCGAAGGTCAATATTAGATTTAGCACTGATAGTGGAAACAGGTACAACCAGCCGGCACGCAGAATCCTGTCGATACGCATCCTGGTCAATGAGACACGGACTATTATCACCATTATGCTCAGCAGCACCACCTTTCCCATAATCCATGCAATCGGAGGCAATATTGCAGGGCCGGACCATCCACCGAGAAACAAAACAGATATGAGCAGGCATCCGGTAAACATCCGGGTATAATCCAGGAAGAGGGCGAGGCCATAGTATGGGGCACTGACATCTGTGAGCCATCCGGCTATCAGCTCGTTATCAGCTTCCTTGACATCAAACGGCGGGCGCTCCAGCTCGGCAAGCATCACTATAAAGAAAACGAAGAAGCCGATTGGCAGGAGCACCACATACCACATACCGCTTTGAGCCTGTACTATCGCGCTAAAGCTGAAGCTATGCGCCATAAGTGCGACACCTGCAAGCACGAAGAGCAGTGGGACCTCGTAGCTCGCGAGTATCAGTGCTGCCCTTTGGGCACTTATCGAACCAAACTTGTTTCCACTCGTCCAGCCCGCCAGGAACATAAATATGGGGGTGAAGGAGAGCAGCGTGAATGCCACTAGCAGGCTTATTGACGAGCTTATGCCGACAAAGGACTGCGTTATGGGTATGAATATAAGTATCATCACAAATACCGCATACAGCAACGGCAGCACCATCTGGAAAAGGGGCTTGTCGGCGTTGTCTGGGATTATGCCCTCCTTGGAGAGGAGCTTCAGAACGTCAGCCATGTTCTGCAGTAAGCCGAACTTGCCAACCCTTGATGGACCATGCCGGGAATGCACTCTCGCCATGAGCTTGCGCTCTAGCCAACCGAACAGATAGACAAAGACCGTTATCAGGAGCATAAAGAGTATGCAGAATGCGATGAAGCCCGCAATTAGTGCAGCCGCCTGCGAGAGCATGCTGCCGAGGTAAGGCAACAGCAAGCCATATGAGTAGGAGTATGCACTGCTTATTAGCCCCGAATTTATCTCCATGTAACCGATAAACAGTACGCATTGAACGTTTAAATCTTTTCGTGTGCCGCGACTTGGGCGCGTGGGCGCATTATGCCATACGGGGCCGGCAGAGGGGCGGGACCCTTAAGCCAAAAGCGCGCCATTGCACGGATAAAATATATGACTGCGGGCAGGCCAATGGTGCTCTTCTTATGCTCCGACCATTCGACAGGCAATTCGTAAGGCCTTATTCCGCTACGCTGCGCGCGTATCAGCATTTCGGAATCAAAGAACCAGCGATTGTCTACCAGCCTGGTGCAGCTCCTGGCGAAGGCGGGGTTCATAAACTTAAACCCGCACTGGTGATCGATTACGACGGAGTGAAACACCGTTCGAATCGTGAAATTGTAGATCCTGCTGGCAAACAGCCGGATTGGGGTTCGCCTCAAATTTGTGCCCATATACCGCGACCCGATAACGAGCGGATTCCCGTGCTCTACAAGCCGCACAGCTCTTGGTAGGTATCGGAGAGGAACCGCAAGATCCATGTCCATATACCCTATGGTGCGGCCCTTTGCGGCCCTGATACCGGACTTCACGGCAGCCCCTTTTCCTTTGTTGTCTCTCTTTGTGAGGACTTTTACACCTGGCATCTTCGCAAATTTTTTCGCGATTGCCGCAGTGCAATCCGCGGAGCCATCATTCACAATAATAATCTCAAAGGTGCCGATAGCACGGGCTGCAGAGTATACCTTTGGGAAGTTCGCCTCCAGATTCCTGCATCCGTTGAAAATCGGGAGTATTATCGTCAATCTCATTGTAGCACGCAGACATTGGAATTGTCACAATAATAGTCTTGGACTAACTTTTGCATACAAGATTTTTATAGCTTGCATGGACAATACCACTATGGGGCAGGCACTTGGCGCCGGAGCGCAGAGGATAATAGGAGAGGGGCAGGCGCGCATAAAGGTAAAGAGGGCAGGAATGCTGCAATTTGTGATTTTCAGGATAAAACGCATAAAAGCGGGAAGCGAGCAGTTTGTGGAATTGTTCTCCGACAGAATGATAGATCGTGACGAGATAATCCGAGTGGCAAATGAGACCGGATTGCCGGTCGAAGCCCAGAACGGGAGGGCCTTCCCAGAAGGGAAGGGTGCCAAGGACTTCCTCGGATTATGATGCCATTATCACGGCATCTGTATCATGTTGCTGACATTCAGCGTCCCGTATGCCCAGTTGCTTGCGCTCCCCACCGTATAGTTTAACTCTAAAGTGTAGCTGTTCATCATCCCTATCATAGGCAGCGGTATTATACGGCATTTTACGGTCAGGTTCGCAGCGCCATGAGGTACGAGGGTCACATTCTCCGTTTCATTCTGTCTCATTCCGGACATATAGCATGCACCCTGTGTCAGCTCGACGCTCCTGTTCGCAAGATTCGTAATGTGCAACACTGCAGTGCTGTTCTGTGAATAGAACTTCAGGAAATTGCAGGAGAGGGCCGTAGAATTCAAGACGCACTTGCTGGAGAACGGGCTATTCCATGTCATGGGGAGGCCAGACATATTAATCGCTTCGAGCAGATGGACCGCGTTGTAATTTGCATCCGCTTCGCTTGTTGCATTGACTAGCGAATAGAGCCTGGCAGTATGGTTGCCAACCACCTCGGTCGTTTCCACCAGCAGGACGTTTGCAGAAGTGGTGGGCGTAGATTTGGGAAGCACAAAGACAGAGCATATCTTGCCATTGGAGAGCAGGCCATAGCATTCGCCAGTTGAGTTGTTGGCAGAGGGGGTCCGCGCAGATTCTTTGATGTATCCAATGAACATCCCGTGCTTGTTCTGGTACATCTTAGTCACGGATAATGTGCTTCCGGAAATGCCAAGACTACTTCCGAGGTATGTTGAATTCACATACTCAAGCTTTGACGAATAGTTGAACAGCAGGGGCGCATTCTGGGTGAGCGCGCGTATGCGCGGCACTTCGCTTTGGTTGTGCACGCTTTCGGATATCCCGACGCAAGAGTAATTGCCACTCCGCGAATGGTATGTCAGGATCTTTGTCCAGCCGCCGCTGAAGCCAATGCACAGGCTAGTATTGTTTTCGAGCAGAAACTCCCATGTGCCATTGTGGCTTTCGGATACGTTCTTTATGGAGATAAAGCTTGAGGCTATCTGTGCTATGTAAAAAGTGCTGCTCGCACCCTGCAGCCACAGGGACTGGGCATAGGAACCATTGGCGTACTTTGCGTATACGCCGTATGATATGTTGATGGCACCATAGGTGTTCTTGCCTATGCCAGCCGCGATATTGCCGCTCGGCGCATATATCGAGTCTAGAACACTGATATTATAATCGCCATAGAGCAGGGACAGGAATGGAAAGGTGTTTCCAAGGAGCTGAAAGCTGTGGGATGAGGATATGTTAGTATTTGGTATAGATGAGAAAGGCTCTGGGGCGGTGGTGTTGCTTACATTTGCCGTAAGCACGGCGGTTGTTGTACTGCCAGGCAACAGGTTTAGAATTTTTGCTGGATCTGAAATTGCTTTAAATGAGTACTGGCCCGGCGCCGCGAATGTATAGTTTATGTATATGTAGGCGGTCTTTCCGACAGGTATTGAGACATTGTATGTATGTAAAGACACCCCGTCCACGTAGAAACCAACAAGCATCCCGCTTACGTATGTGTTGCCCGTGTTGTTGACTGCAAGGAGAAACTTGGTGGTATTGAATGTGTAGAGCTGGCTGAGATTCGATGAATAGAGCGCGGTTTTGACTGAGTAGGTCTTCGCATGCATTGTGCCGAAGGTGGCTATGTATACCACGGCAATTATCGCTATGGCTATCGCCAGATAAAAGATTGTGTTTTTTGAGAATGCCATTTCCTCACCGGTCTCTAAGCTCTTTTAGCGCCATGCCAATCTTGTCCTTTATTGGCAGCATGGCCGAATCGAGATAGTCGTTTATCCAGGTCATGCTGTCGTACTTTTCGCCGCCGTCCGGCACGGATAGGTAATA
Organism: Microcaldota archaeon; assembly: GCA_964592765.1. Classification (GTDB taxonomy): domain Archaea; phylum Micrarchaeota; class Micrarchaeia; order Micrarchaeales; family Micrarchaeaceae; genus A-MIC-10. Next base: position 80,041 of record CAZQGC010000001.1, on the reverse strand, counting down.
GTGCCCCCCACTGCTGGCTATCAGGTTTGACTTCTTTAGCTGCAATAAGTGGTACCTCAGCGTCTTTTCGTTTATTGAACCCCAATTCTTCTCTATGTATTCGGTCAGCTCCCGGATGTCCGGATCCTTCTTTACGGAAAACTGGAAGTATAGAATACTGTCCAGTACAGAAATCGCGGATAGCCTTGATTCCCCGGGATTTACAACACCCAGCGAGAGCGCCAGCCAGCGCACTAGAGAACGGCGGGTCTCCAGAACCTCTTTGGAGAGGCGCAGGCTCCTAAAGGTCAACTCCCGCTCAATCAGCTTTGATTCATTAAGTTCCATTCGGTTCACCGCCATTGCTGTAATAAGGCCACGTGGCACACAGTTTTTATGCAGCTAACAATATAGTATTGCAAACAATATTAATTTTACGCACATAATCCTTAATAATGCATTCTGCAGGTGTTTTGATGGAGCGTTTCAGCCTTAACATAAGATTTGAACCGGAAAGATTGAAGCAAAATTCGAAGAACGAGGCTTTCCTCGTGATGGAACTGAAAAACAACGACGCAAAACACGCTTTCTGGTGTGAATCGGACGTAAAGGTCAATCACCCGCTCTCACTTGCCCACGACAAACAATTGGATCTTGGAAGGACGCGCATTGGCATTGTGCAGCCCGAAGGCAGCATAGAGAAGCGTGTCAAGCTATACACAAGACCCAACAACTATGCTGGCAGTTACGGGATAGACATTACAGTTTATGCTTATGATGAGGAAGGGGTCATTGCAGAGAGGGGGGAGCAGCACGAGTCTGTCGAATGCCTCTAATCAGAGAGGGAGTGGTTTTCCGGCGTGGATGCTCTGCGAGGATATCTTGGAGAGGGCACGCGAAGAGATGGTCTCTGAAGCGGTAAGGACCCTGGAGATGGAAGAGAAAGCTGGGCGCGTAAGCGTCGCGGGCAGGATGGTGGCCGCCCGGGAAGGCATGGAGGATGCCGAAAGGAAGCTTTTCGTAATAGGCAATATAGCCGATCACATGGAGGAAATCTCCGGGGCATACTATGGTTATGTGGAACGAGCAGGGGATGCGGCAGCCGCAGGGGCGGCCAGAATTGATGACTTCGGGAGATTCGTGCTTGCGGCCTCTAAGATAGCAATGCTTGTATGGTATAGTAGGACGCTAGGGGACTGGATAGAGGATGTGAGCATGCACATAAAGGAGCGGACCGTTATGGAGGTGCTGGAAGGCACGCTTGGCAGCGAAGGCAGGCTGGAGGTCCTCGAGTTCGTGATATCTGGAAAGGAGACCCTCTTCAAAGGCATATTCGACGACAAGGAGCTGCGGGAGATGGATGGTGCGGTGCGGGCGCGGCATGGCATTGGAGCGGAATGACACAGGAATGAATTTACATTCGAAAAAGTGCGCAAAGGTTTATATGTGCATTCTATTCATATTTCTACAGGGACTGGGATGGCGGGGATTAAACCTTTTGTAAAATCGTTCGGTGCGCTGCTCAAAAAGCCATCGACCCTGGAGTACCCAGATGAGCGGGAGACGCTGGCGGACAACTACAGGGGCAAGCACGTGCTTGATATGAAAACATGCATCAGCTGCAGTGCCTGCTCCAGGATATGCCCCAATCAAACGATAACTATGGTGAACACAGAAACAGATAAGGGAACGAAGCAGATGCCGCTCGTAAACCTTGAGAGGTGCCTTTTCTGCGGGCTTTGTGAAGAGGTATGCCCCCCGAAGTGCCTTGTGCTTACAAAGAACTATGATTTTGAAAGATACGACCGACGGGAATTTGCCCTTAGGCCAGAGGACCTGGAGTGATTTGATGATTGATTTTTTCATGCTTGCGTTTGCGCTCGTAGCGGCATTTGAGATTACGGCAATGGGGCTGATTTTCGCCTTTAGGGAAATAATGCATTCTGCGGTCGCACTCGCGCTGTTTTTCTTCGCCAATTCGCTGGCATTTCTGCTCCTGAACCAGCCCCTGCTCGCCGTAGTACAGCTGCTTGTGCTAGTGGGCGGCGTTTCCACATACGTCTTTGTGAGCGTTGCTTCGGCAAGTTATTCGAAATTCGAGCATTCTAGGAAGGCAGCGCTGGCCGCGGTCTCACTGCTGCTTTTTGTGGTGATAGCATACCCAATCTTAAGGTCTGGACTTTCCGGAACGGCCCAGACGCAGCAGGATTACTCTTCGTTTCCAACATATATGTACGGGTCTGTAGAGTACGTATACCTTGCATTCGTGCTTCTGGCAGGGACTGTGCTCGGATCCATATTGCTGTTGAAAAAGGTGGGTGCGGCCAGATGATGATCGTATATTTCTTGGTACTTGCACTGGCGGTCTTTGCGGCTGGCATGGGCGGAGCCGCGTTGAGCAGGCATTTTCTGACCATAATGTTCTCCATAGAGGCTATGATGGGCGCAGCCGCACTGGCCGCGGTCACGATGTTCAGCCTCACGTATGGATTCAACCTTCTCGTTGTACTGCTTACAATATGGTCTATCGTGACCGCCGAGACAGTTGCTTTCATAGCACTCTACAGGTATATGGTAAATTATGAGGTTAGCCTTGACGTGGCGAAGCTATCTAGGTACAGGGATCGGTAATATGTTCGTCCTTTTCGCGGCACTGCCGCTTATTGTCGGCGCCTTCCTAGCGTTGGGCGCACGCAACAGCAGATATCCGAAATATATCGCGCTGGGTGCGGCTATCGCTTCATTTCTTGTGGCGGCGCTAATAGCCATTGGACCCGTGCAACTGCAGAGCTTCGGATGGATTAGCGCACATGGTTACCAAATCGCCCTCACATTCTCGCTGCAGCCGCTGAACAAGCTGCTGCTGCTTCTCGTTGCGGGTGTGGCACCGTTGATATTTGGCTATTCTATCGGTTACATGAATCTGCCGAGCGAACAGAACCGGTTCTATTTCGAGATGTGCATCTTCACCGCTTCTATGATGGTATTCGCAGTATCCGGAAGCCTGCTGACAATGCTCTTCGCGTGGGAGATGCTTGGTATAATGAGTTATCTGCTTATAGGTTTTTGGCATCGCAAGGATATGCCGCCAAAGGCGGCGCGCAGGGCAATAACTACGATTTTCATAGGAGATACCGCTTTCCTGGGTGCCGTCGCGATACTGCTTTTCACATACCACACAACCGTCTTCACCACGCTGCTTGTGCTCGGGCAGCCGTCTGCCCCGCTCAGCGCGGCCCTGCTGCTTCTTCTTGTGGCGGCCTTCACCAAATCCGCGCAGTTTCCTTTTGAGGAATGGCTCTCTGATGCGATGGCCGGACCAACACCCGTTTCTGCGTTGCTACATTCGTCCACCATGGTAAAGGCCGGTGTTTTTCTGGTGGCGCTGCTGCTGCCCCTATATGCGATGGCCGGCCTCCTTGACGTAATACTTGCAATCGGGATTGTCAGTGCCCTGATTGGGGTGATGAATGCGCTCTCCGAGAGGAACATAAAGAAGATACTTGCTTATTCGACCATCGAGGACCTTGCACTGATGTTTATAGCATTGGGATTTGGTTCGCTCTATGCGGCAATGCTACTCTTCACCGTTCAGACATTCTACAAGGCGCTGCTCTTCATGGGCGCGGGCTCGATCATAAAGGCAAACGATGGGGAGGAGGAAATATACTCGATGTTCAATTCCAGAAGCAGCCTTGCGGTCTTTATCCCACTGCTTATAGGTGTAATTGCACTCGCAGGTATATTTCCGCTTGGCGGATTCTTCGGGAAGACTGCGGTGGCGGGACCGGTAGGGTCAATCTACATATATGCGCTGCTACTAGTGTTTGACGTGCTCTCCAGCATCTATGCGTTTAGGTTTCTGTTCATACCGGCAAGGAAGAATCCTGTTGGTGGGGTGCCTTCCACGAATTACCGAGCCATTCCCAGGGCAATGACCGTATCTGCAGCGGTTATGGCCGGAATTGTTGCCATAAGCGGCATGTCATTTCTGCTTCTCCGTGGAGTGGGCGGAATATCGGGCCCGCTGCTCCCCGGAAGCCTTGATTCCGGAATGGAAACCGTTGCCGTTGCGGGTGGATTTGCCGTGGCTTATTTGGTCTACTCAAAATCAAAGGGACCTGCACTTTCTGATGGATCTGTTAAGTACAGGCTTCTTCACAATTCCGGGCTAGTCAATGCCCTGTACAGGTATATTGCATTGCTTGTGCTCTCCGTGGGACGCCTTGTGGACGAATTTGACGGCGTACTCGACAGAACGCTCTCTTCCGGCGGGCACGGGATTGTTAAGCTGGGCAGCATTCTGGGAAAGGTGGAGGACGGAAACGTAAATCTGTATACGGTGGTGTTTGTTGCGGGAATAATAGTGCTGGTGCTGCTCTTCGGCTTTGAATTTTTTGGTGCGTTGTGATGCTGGACCTGATAACACTGGTATTTGGTGTGATAACCGCATCTGCGCTTGGAATAATTGCCTCACGCAGGATTGCGAGCCATGCGGTGGGAAAACTTTCAGCTACAGCAGTATTGGTAGTCATACTTTACGGGGTTGCCGAAAACCTCCTGTATAATCAGGCGTTCAGCACGGGCGGTTATCCGATTGCGCCGCAGTTTGGGGTATACTTAAGCTTCAACTATGGGGCCATCCCAATGATGCTGGCTCTGCTTACTGCAATAGTCGTTCTTGCCGCGGAACTTTCGATGGATGCCTTCAGGCACGGCGGCAGGGGGGCACATCTGCTACTCATGCTTTTCGAAGCTGCATCAATAGGCCTGTTCACAGCCAATAACCTGCTCTTGTTTTTCTTGTTCTGGGACATGGGGATAATCTCGATGTTCTTCGTGATAAGTTCATTTGGATCGCCCATGGGAAGGGCAGCTGCAATGAAATTTCTGGTTTACTCACTTGCATCGAGCGCAATGCTGCTGCTCGCAATACTTGCGATATACTCGTATTCCGTTCCGCACACGCTTGAAATTTCATATGTTGGTATTGCAGCAACTTCTATCCCACACAGCATACAGCTACTCATCTTTGCCCTGATGCTTGCCGCATTCATGATAAAAATGCCCATATTTCCACTGCACTCGTGGATGAGAGGGGCGTACTCGGAGGCGCCGACTTATGGATCTATGCTGATTGCCGGAATACTTTCTAAATATGGGGCCTATGGCATGCTTATTCTATTCGCACTCCTTCCGATTGCGCATGAATTCGCCATCCCGGTGATGCTGATGGCAACGCTGTCTGTTTTCTATTCCGCGTTCGCCATGATTAGGCAGAATGACATCAAGGGCATGCTTGCCTATGCCAGCATGGCCGAAATGGGGGTGCTCCTTATCGGTATTGCCTCCATGACTGTTCTGGGCACGTACGGCGCAGCATATGGAATGCTGGCCCATGGGCTCTCTGTGTCGCTCCTCTTCCTTGCAGCGGCGTTCATGGAACAGATGTTTGGATCGAGGATGATTAGCAGCATGCGCGGGGTAGTTGAAGGGTCTGCGGTGACGGCATACGTGTTCTTGTTGGGCATTTTTGCGTCTGTGGGGCTGCCGCTGACTGCAGGCTTCGTGGCGGACCTGTTAATATTCACCGGGGCGTATGGCAGTTTCGGCCTGTACGGGCTGACATCCCTCCTTGGAATTGCGCTTGTTGCCGGATACTTCTATTTTGTCGTAAGCCAAGCAGTCATCTCGCCGAAGGCAGCAGCAGTTAATGCAATACGAATCCCGGTGCCAAGACAGATGCTTGGCTGTGCCCTGCTGGTGTTTTTTATCTTCCTGTTCGGCATGCTGCCTTCCATATTATTAAGGCCAATATGAAATAGTGAATATATGATTTGGGATTATGGTCTTGCAGTCGCCCCACAGCTAATATTTACAATAGGCATCGCAATCATGCTTTCTGGGGTTGCAGGTACAATACACAGGAGGAAGGGGGCCGTATTCGCACTAAATCTGTTTATGATGCTAGCTATCGGGCTGCTGGCTTCGATAGCCTTTGCGGAGGGCATGGACACGATCGTGTTTGGCATCTTCCATGTTTATGCGCTGCCGCTTCTGCTAATTGTGCTTTTCTCTGTGACTTCTGGGCTCGTGTATGCATTATCATATGAACGTTCATCTAATTTCATCGCAATTTCGTTGCTCTTCGGCTTCTCATTCTTCGGAATGCTTTCGGTGGCTGCATCAAACGCTGCGCTGACAACAATACTTGGACTGGAGCTCGTTGCCATCCCTTCTGCATTCATGGTGGCGGTCGGGGGCAAAAACAGGGTGGAGCCCGCAGTAAAGCTTTTCATAATGGGCGGTACGGCAGTTTCGGCCTTGCTGTTCGCACTTGCACTACTTCTTCCTGCAAACGGCGCGCTCTCTATAGGCATGATTGCGGCACCTGCCGGGGCCGGCTGGGGATACCTGGTTCTGCTCGCAATGATCTTGTTCGTGGTAGGACTGGGATTCGATGCTTCAATATTCCCGTTCAATCTCTGGGTGCCGGATGTTTACGAGGGCAGTGAGGGCAACATAACCGCTCTTCTCGCCGGAGTAAACAAAAAGGTTGCGTTCGCCGCCATAATAACCGTCTTCTTCGGGCTTTTTGCGGCTTATTCGGGCATATTTTCGCAGATCTTCGCGTTACTTGCGGTGCTTACGATGTTCTTCGGAAACATTGTGGCGCTTGCACAAAAGAACGTCAAGCGGATGTTGGCATACTCGTCAATCTCACAGGCGGGATACATAATGATAGGGCTTGCGGCGGCCACTGCAGACGGGATTGCTGCTAGCTTATTCCAGATAATAGCACATTCATTTATGATAATCGGTGCGTTTGCGATAGTTGCGTGGCTCGAGACCCGGAATATAAAAACGCAGGATGATTATGCTGGACTTGCCCATCGAAACGGTTTTGGAGCGCTTGCCCTCACAGTATTCATGCTGTCAATGGCAGGCATTCCACCCCTGATTGGCTTTTATGGAAAGGTATTGCTTTTCTCTGGTGCGATAGGCGCAGGGATGCTCTTGCTGGCAGCGATTGGGGTACTAAACAGCTTTATCTCGATTTATTATTATGGAAAGGTTATTGCGACAATGTACGCGCACAGGGAGCATGGGCTCATGCACATGGAACGGACAAGCCTTGCGGTCGTAATTATCTGCTTGGCGGCCGTCGTGGCATTCGGACTATATCCGAATTACCTGATCAGTGCAGTAAACGTGGCCGCCGCCTCGATGCACATACCTGTGTGACCGTCACTTCGCAGCAGTCCTGAAGAACAGCCGCTTTGCCATGAGGCTTGGGCTGTCCATATCGCCGTGCTTCTCGAGGAAGCGCTCCATCCCTAGCTGTCGCAGTGCCCTGAATGTGAGGTCCATGCTGTTGGCATCCAGCATCGAGTAATAGCGGTGCAGCAGGGCATGCAGTGCCAAATCCCTTCCATACTTTTTGCGCCATACAGAATCGTATGATGAAAGTTTTGCGCGGCCGTTTATGTACCTTTCGATGATGGGTGCGGCAACTTTTGCGCAGGCAGTGCCGAATATCAGGCCGCCGCCAGTAGTGGCTTTCACCTGCCCGGCGGCATCACCGACAAGCAGCACGTTTCCAATGACAGTCTTCCTGCGCGGTGATATGGGTATCATGCTTGCCTTCCCGGGGGTGCTGGCAGCGCCGGCAATCAGTTCTGACACCTTGCGGTTCCTTACGAACTGCTCGAACACGTACCTGCTATTTGCCCTAGCGGATGCGGAAACCCCAATCCCGAGTTCTACCATAGATTTTGAATAGGGTATAGTCCAACCGAAGAATCCGCGCGTCACATCCTTATTGAAATACAGGCCAACAGTTGAGGGAGCTCGTATGTGGGCTCCAGAATACTCTGATTTGTATGTAAGTATATAACTGCGGATATGTGGAAATCCGAATGCGCTCGCGGTCATCGATACGGCGCCATCTGCCCCGACCAGTACGGAACTGGATTTTGCAAGCTTGCGTATATCTGACCTTGTGAGGCGGCTTGAAAGCTGTATGCGCGCTCCGGCCCTTTTCGCTTCTGAAGCACATATCTCCACCAATTTTACCCTGTCAACGACCAGGGCCTTCGTATCGTCCGCAAAAACCTTAAGGCTCTCCTTTTCCGAGTATATCACCGCACCGCTGAGAGAATTCAGCACTGCGGGGGAGTAGTCAATACCGATGCCATTAAGGCCCCTTTTTGAGAGCACCCCAGAGGCTTTGTCTGAGCCCTGTGACATCGTCCTCTTGCCATCATAGACCATAGTATCTATGCCCATCGAGGAAAGTTCCTTGGCGAGTATCAGGCCAACAACGCCTGCGCCGATTATTGATACATTTCCGCCCATGGCTGCCACTGAAAAGATGCAGAATGCTTTAAAAACCCTTATAGTTAATAGTATATGTGCCATATTTATGTGTTTGTGGCTCCACAATTGGTGATTTGCACGCCTGACAAGAAAGAAACCAAAACAGGGAAAGCTGGGGGGGCCACGATGACTGCAGTCGATATCGGAAAGCTAAAACCCGTGATAAAGATAAACTGCATTGTTGTGAAGGCAGAGCTCCATGCAATAATAGACCTTTATGCGCTGTCCAAGAATGTGAAGGCGGTGGATTACGAGCCCGAACAGTTTCCCGGAGCGATATACAAGGTAAACGAGCCAAAGGCAACCATAATACTTTTCAAGAACGGCAAGATGATCTGCACCGGCACCAATACCGAAGCAAATGTTAGAAAGGTTCTTGACATTGCGGCAAACGTGATATCAAAATACGTGATAGAGGTTACCCCCAAATCAAAATGAGTGGACGCCTTTGGCTACCTCTCTTGCCTTGCGGTCGAAGACTGCAAAGAATTCCTTCCAGGAGTACTTGTTCTTCACTTCGTGAAGCCCATTCTTCCCCATTTCCTTGGAAGTGACAGGATGTTCAACTACGAAGCGCATGCGCTCCGCCATCTCGCGCTCGCTGCCCACAAGGAAGCCGGTTATTCCCTCGCGTATCGTGTCGCGGGGGCCGCCTTCATTCACAGCTATGACGGGCTTGCGGCTCGCCATAGCTTCCATCGGCACCAGGCCGTAGTCCTCATTTATCGGAGGATACAGCACGGCGGTTGACCCGGCATAGAGCGCATGCAACTTTTTATCGCTTGCATTCTCGATGAACTTCACGTCGCCGACCCCTTTTGCAAGTTCACGAATCTTCGAGTAGTACTCACGGAACTGCTTGTCCTTCGAAACCGCACCGCACAGGAGCAGCTTATACCCTTTCTTATCACGTTTGAACATCTGGAATGCCCTTATCGCGTATTCCTGCCGCTTATTCGGCGAGAACCTTGACGGGTATATAAAATATTTGCCGTCGTCACCATGGCTGTATTCCTCATAATCTATGCCCCCGTTGAGGACAACTGCGTCGTCCCGCTTATAATACCTCTCTATCCGGGAACGGGTGTTGTGGCTGTTGGCAAATATGAACTCTATGTTGCGCACAACACCCTGGTCCATATGCCTCACGCTTGCAGCACCGATGGCATAAACCGGCCGCTGGTAAAACTTTCTCATCGATAGGCGAAAATGGTAAAGATCATAGATGTCCCGTGGCGGTGTATGGCAGTACCAAAGCATTCGTTCGTTCCTATTCCGCGCCCAATGACCGGGGGACATGTGCGCGTTTATGACATCGTAATCTTCGGGAATCTTGAACTTGTAGAACGAGAGCCCGTAATTTAGCCCCTGGCTGACGCGGCCGTATGGCATTACACTTCCCATGGTCTTCGAGCCTACGACCTCGACATCGAGAGCCTTAAACTCTGGAAAAGTTGTGGCAGGGTTGTACTCTGCAGTGTATATCTTGGCATTATAATGCTGCGCTATCTTCAAAAGCACCTTCTCGGCACCACCAAACAAGGTCAGATTAGACTGGGTTATGACAAGCCTTAAACCCATTGCCCCACACCATATAAATAATCTTAAGAGAGTTTATAAATATACAGTGGCAAGAGGCAGGTGCGGACATGGATTTGGGAGAGGGGCTCAGGCAGGCAATAGCAAAACTTCAGAGGGCCACTATAATAGATGCAAAAACCATCAGGGAATTTAGCAAGGAGCTGCAGAAGGCCCTGCTTAGCGCGGACGTTGAGGTCAAGCTTGTGCTTGGTTTCACCAAGTCCATAGAGGAGAAGGCCCTGAAAAGCCGTCCGCCGGAGGGAATCGCTCCGCGCGATTATATAACAAATCTCGTTTATGACGGTCTTGTCGAGCTTATGGGAAGCACGTATGCACCCGAACTGAAGCCAAAACGTGTGCTGCTCATGGGTCTGTACGGCTCAGGCAAGACAACAACTGCAGCCAAACTTGCCAAATTCTACCAGGACCGGGGATTGAGTGCGCTGCTTGTATGCTGTGATACGGCAAGGCCGGCCGCTTACGAGCAGTTAGAGACGCTCGCAAAGCAGGCGAATGTTGCCTTCTTCGGCGCAAGGGGCGAACGGGATGCCCCCGCGATCATTAGCAGGGCCCTGCGGGAACACAAGGACAAGAAGGTCATAATATGCGACACGAGCGGCAGGAGCGCACTGGATGATGAACTGATTGGAGAGCTTAAGCGAGTAGATCGCGCATTTACACCCGACGAGAAGGTGCTTGTCATAGGCGCCGATACAGGCCAGGTGGCAGGCAAGCAGGCGCGCGAATTCGACGGTGCAGTGAAACTTTCAGGGGTTATTGTCACTAAAATGGACGGCAGCGGCAAGGGGGGTGGCGCCCTCAGCGCCGCCCATGCCGCAAACGCGCGCATAATGTATATCGGTACTGGAGAAAGGCTTGGAAACATAGAACCTTACGACTCGGCTAAATTTATAGGAAGGCTGCTTGGCATACCGGACATCGCCTCGCTCGTAGAAACCGTCAAGCAGGCAGTGAAGGAGGCAAATATAAGCGAGGATGAGCTAGACGTTACGGACCTGACTTTCGAGACTTTCTACACACAGCTTAAGGCGCTAGGAAAGATGGGGCCGATGAAGAACATGCTTGGGATGATGGGAGCACCGGACTTGCCCAAGGACATGGTGGAACAGAACGAGGACCGGCTGAAGAAATACAAGACAATCATAGAGTCCATGACTCCGGATGAGCGCAAGAACGAGAGGCTGATGCACAGCTCTGCCCGGATTGCCAGAGTTGCTAAGGGCAGCGGAATGACTGAGAAAGATGTACACCAGATGCTTTCCGACTTCAACAAGATGAAGAAGATGTTCAATATGCTGAAGAATGACAGGTCATTCATCAAACGGTTCTCAAAATTCACTAAGTGACTGCTAGAAAACTATACATAAAATTAGAAAAAAATAAAAAAAGAAAAGTAACAACCTTTTTATCTCTTCTTACTCTTTGTCTTCTTGCCTTTTCCTGTTTTCTTGCTCTTTCCCTTTTTCTTTGCTGCCATTTAATTCACGTTTTATAATATGTGGTTGCTATAAATATATTTAAAAGTATATGTTACAAGACAAAAATCTGATAAACTATTATTACTGCAATCAAACATATTTATCTGCGTAAATTTTGGTGACTTTTGTATATGGACGCAATTAATGAGCTCCAAGATAAGCTCGAAGAGCTGCAGGACGAATACGCAAACACCAAGTACAGTAAGGCAACAAACAAGCATCTCGGTATCTTGAGGGCGAAGATATCTAAGACTAAAAAAGACATAGTCGAAGCAGGCAAAAGCAAGAAGGGCACGGGATTCTTCGTGAAAAAAAGCGGAGATGCGACAGTGGCCCTAGTTGGATTCCCGAGTGCAGGAAAATCCTCGCTTATAACCGAAATAACCAACACGAAGTCAAAGGTGGCGGAATTCGCCTTTACAACTACCTCTGTAATACCGGGAATGCTTGTATACAATAACGCGAAGATACAGATTTTTGACCTGCCGGGGATAATAGAGGGGGCACACATCGGCATAGGCGGGGGGCGCGCGGTGCTGGCGGCGGCAAAAGTTGCGAACCTGATCGTTTTTGTTGTGGATGTAACTGGTCCGAGCCAGTTTGATACTATAATGGGGGAATTTAGAAAGCTTGACATATTCGTAAATCGCAAGCGGCCGGATATATTTATACACGAGACAAAAAACGGGGGATTTGACCTTGAGGTAAACAAATCCGGCCTCGCCGCAAAAACCGTTGAAGAGATATTCAGGGGCTTCGGACTATATAATTCGATTATTAGGATAGGCAGCAGAGTCGGGGAAGATGAGCTTATATCCTTTGTCGCGGGGAAATCGTGCTATATAAAAGCCATTGTCGCGCTGAATAAGATAGATTTAGTAAAGGATTACCAGAGGATTGCTTCTGACATCGGGAAGCGTTACGGGATTCGCGTCTTTCCGGTTAGCATAGCCACACATACGAATCTGCAGGAGCTCATATCCGGGATATATGAAAGCCTTGACATAATGACCGTTTATATGAGACCTAAGTTTGAGTCGGGCAGGGGTGAACCGATGGTGCTTGGCAGGGGCGCGACGATTGCGGATCTTGCAAGGCACATACACACGAAGATGGTAGAGGAGCTGAAATTCGCTTATGTAGATGGCCCCAGCGCGAAGTTCAAGAACCAGAGACTTGGCGGCAATCACATATTGAAGGATGGGGATACCGTCACGCTAAAAGTGGGCTGACGGGCGCGGGGCATGGGTTGGGGGCACCGCGCGGTTTGGCTTACTTGTTTGTGCGGTTAGATGTCCACGCTGTAGATGTGGAGGATTGGGAATCGGTTACTGTACTACCTTTTGGACAATGGTTCCCGCAACGGTATGGCTGGCGCTGGTAATGATGTCAGTATAGTTAACCGTGATATATCCTGAGAACATGTCGCCCAGCGAACCCGTAAAGATGGTGTTATTGTCGTAACATTGTAGAGAAAATGTTGAATTATCTTCCGGCAGCAGGCTTTTTTGCGGGATGACAGATTGCATGTTAGTAAATGCCGTATTGGTGTCACAACCCACAGCAGTTATGTTTATAGTGTCAGTTAACATCTGGGTTATTGTCAGGGAGAGAATACCATTCGATGCAAGGACAACCCCCGAACAGGAGAAATCACCCCCAATTATGCATTGCGAACTTACAAATGCAGAAGGATTAAGTATTCCGAGCTCGTAGATTACGCCGAGTGCTATGGCGATAAAGATTATCGCCCACCCATAGGTAACCAGGTACTCCGTCGCGGATTGGATTTTGTAATTGGGGTTCTGCACATACAACAGGTTACATTAAAACAATAAATATTTATCTAACATATATTTATCTTTGGAATTGTGTTGATTTTATGGGTAAACTTTTTGGAACCAATGGGGTCAGGGGAATAACGAACAAGGAACTGACGCCAGAGCTTGCACTACGCCTCGGCAAGGCAATAGGCACACATTTCGGAGAGGGAAAAAGAATATTGGTTGGAAGGGATGTGAGGGCAGGCGGCGACATGCTGTCGAGGGCGCTCGAGTCGGGGCTTATCAGCACAGGAATCGTAGTCCACGATGCAGGCATGCTGCCAACTCCCGTAATGCAATTTTGGGTAAAAACTGCGGGCTTTGATGGCGGAGTAATGGTAACGGCAAGCCACAACCCCCCGGAATTCAATGGGATAAAGGTTGTGGAATCGGACGGGGTAGAAGCCGCAACGTCAAATGAGGCACAGATTGAGGATATTTACTTTTCGGAGAAGTTTAACTCCGCGGATTGGAAGAAACTTGGCCGCGATGTTGTGACAGAGGAAGGCATTATAGAGAGGTATATGGCTGCGGTGCTCCGCAACGTCGATGTGGGATGTATACGCAAACGGCACCTTAGGGTCCTTATAGACGGTGCTGGAAGTGTGGGTTCATTGGTAACGCCGCTCATCGCGCGGGAGCTTGGCTGCGAGGTTCATGAGGTCAATACGCGGCTTGACCCGCTCTTGAGCGCGCGTCTCCCGGAGCCGAATGCAGAGACACTGAAAGACACTGCACGTATGGTTGTAGAGCTAGGAGCGGATTTTGGAGTAGCACATGACGGTGACGCGGACAGGGCCATATTCATAGATTCGAATGGCAAGGTTTACATGGGGGACGAAAGCGGCGCTCTGCTCGCAGCTTGGGTGGCCGAAAAGGAGAAGAGTGGAAAGTTGGTTGTAACTCCGTTTTCGAGTTCGCTTGTTGTGGAAGATTACCTAAAGGATTTTGGGATATCTACTAAAAGAGTCATGGTGGGCAGCATAGTGGTATCGCACACGCTTATGGAGAATGGGGGAATATCTGGTTTTGAGGATAATGGCGGATTCATATACCCAAAACACCAGTATGTCCGGGATGGACCCATGGCGTTCGCGTTAATGGCCGAAATGCTTGCCGCAACAAAGGAAAGCTCAGCTGAGGCGTTCGGAAAGCTGCCAAGATACTATATGTCTAAAATAAAAATACCGATATCGAAAGGCGCCCAAATAGACAAGATAGTCGAGGAGCTTGAAAAAAGATACCCGGAGGGCAAGCAGGACTATGCAGACGAAGATGGCATACGGATGCTGCTTGAGGATTCATGGTTTATAATGCGCAAGAGTGGAACAGAGCCGGTCGTAAGGATAAGTGTCGAGGCAAAAACAGAAAGAAGGCGGGATGCTTTAGGCAAGGAGGTATCTGACATCGTTAGAAAATGGATCGGTTAAACCGACCTATTAAGAATACGGGCTCGGTGGGATTTGGACCCACGACCTACTGGTTAAGAGCCAGCCGCTCTGACCAAGCTGAGCTACAAGCCCACAGAGTATTATCTGTACGGATTAATTTAAAACGTTTTCCATTGCCTTTGCGGCGGCAGGAAGCCGGTCTTTCTCTACTGCAACCATCAGGATATTCCGGCTATTGGATATGTTTATGAGCGCCTTTACCAGCGGAGAAAGTTCCTCTAGCCTCCCCATATACGAACCGTCCTTGCTCACCACAGAAAGGCCTTCCTCGTGGTCTTCTTTCGACTTTTGCGTGTTTATGATATATTCGTTTTGGGGTATCCCCGCCGAAGCCATGGCATCTTCCAATTCACGCTCACCTATGCCAGGCCTCGCGCCCCCATAATAAACCCGTTTGAACAGCTTCCGCCTGAACACCTTGTGCAGCAGCTTGCCGGCCTCCTTTTCGGAGGATATCTTTATGATTACCTCATCATCCGTCATCTCAAGCAATTCTTTCGGATCGAACGCACCGTTTTGGAGCGCTATTCGCGCAGCCTTGCGGTACATCTCTGTCGCAATATCCCCTGCGTGGTGGAAATAGACCGACATATGCATAAAATAACGCGAAATCAGCAGCGATTCCGCGCCCTGCATGCCGCTGGCATATATTGCTGGGCGGCCATTATACAGCGTGAGCTTTCCCTTTATTCTATTGTAATCTATGACCCCGTATGCAACGCCTATGTGCAGAGCGTCACGCATGAGGTAGTCTATCCGGTCTGAGCCCAGAACCCCGCCGACTATTCCGCCGAGGCTTTCTCCGCGCAAGTAACCCGTGAGCTTCTCTACGGAGAGGCCATTTCCCCGAATTATGTCGCCAATCTCGCCTCTTCTAACCTTTTCCATTCCTGCAAGCTCGTGGTTGGTGCCAAGGAATTCTGCAATTAGCGGGTCTGAGGAATGGGAGAATGGACCATGCCCCAGATCATGCAACAGGCCTGCTAGGGCAAGCTCTTCATTGTCCTCCTCGGAAACATTTGCCGCTAAGTCGCGAGTTACGTGAAATGTCCCAAGAGAATGCTCGAACCGGGAGTAAACCGCCCCGGGGTATACAAGGAACGCGAAACCGAGCTGGCGTATGTACCTGAGCCTTTGGAAATCACTGCATTCGATTATGCTGCCTTCCAAATCGCCCAGTTTGATATTGCCAAACAGGGGATCACGTATATACATACAATCACAGCAACTGGTAGATGGAGATACCCGCGATTGCAATAAGTAGCACATCGAGGAGGAAACAATACTCGCATATGAGACCTATCGCATTCATTGACACGAATGAATATATGACCCCCCCAAGTCCGAAAACGAACCATATCTGGCGCAGCACCGTGACCTTGCGGTAGAGTTGCGATGCGGCAAACAGCACTACCGAGATGGCAAACCATGCGAAGGCAATGTAGGCGAGCTGCACCCCGAACACTATCGAATATTTGCTTGACAGCACCGTATTGCAGTTTATTATGCTTGACTGCGGGCAGTATAGCGGGGCGGTGCCCAGTTCAACTAGCGAAAGATACGCAGAGTCAATTAATCCGGCTATAAGCAGGACAAGCAACGCAATTTCAGTTTTTTTCACTATACCACCAAACAATAAACAGCTGAATCAATATAAGCTTTTTATTGCGGGCATATTAAAAGTTTCTTTTGGTTTTCCGACCATATGTATACGGGCATGGCAGGATTTGCATCTTGATTTTTCGTCAATGTTCCATTCGAGGATCTGGTAGCAGTATCTGCGTACGGCAACACTGCCGCACTTCGGGCAGTATGTGCTCTCAAACTCGTTTCCCGGCACGTTCCCTATGTATACGTAATCCAGGCCATTCTCCCTGGCGAGCTTGTAGTGCGCCTTCAGCGTCTCAATCGGGGTGCTTGGATAATCCAACATCTTGTAGTCGGGGTAGAATCTTGTAAAGTGGATTGGTGTCTGCGGGCCCAGTTCCTCGCGTACCCACTTCGTGAGGGCGCCGCATGCGTCTAGCGAATCTCCGACTCCGGGCACCACAAGATCAGTCAACTCTATGTGCATGCCGTACCTCTTCATGGCCAGTAAAGACCTCTTCACGGGCTCGGCGGAGGGGATTGCCTCGAACCGGTTTGCAAACTTGTCATCCCCGTTTCCCTTGAAATCCACCACTACGGCATCCACAAGACCGCTCATTGCGCGGACGGCTTCCTCCGTAAGGTATCCATTGGTAACAAACACGTTGAAAAGGCCGTGCGCTTTCGCCAGTTTTGCGGAATCTAAGGCATACTCAAGGAATATCGCGGGTTCGTTATAGGTATATGCGATTCCGTCTGCACCGAGCTTCTGCGCAATCCCGATTATCTCTTCTGGGGAAAACTCACCGCCATTTATGCCATGCTCTTTCGAAATCTCGTGATTCTGGCAGAACATGCAGCCGAAATTGCAGGATGACGTTCCAATACCAAGGACGGTGCTTCCCGGATGGAAATGGTTGAAGGGCTTCTTCTCTATAGGATCATGCTGTACGGCGGCCATCAGGCCATAGTTTGCTAGAGACAGCCTGCCGCCAAGATTTTGCCTTACGAAGCAGAAGCCCTGCCCGCCTTCGGGTATCTGGCAGCGCCGCACACACGCCGTGCACTCTACCTTCTTGCCGGGAAGTGGATTCCAGAAACGCGCTTCTTTCATCATAGTAGGACTTTAGTTGCATGATATTTATCGCTATTGCAGCTGGCACAAACCATCCGGGGTAGAAGACCGCACCGCAAGCTTTTTAAAGTTGAAATCTGATATATAAAAGGCGTACGAAAAGAGGCTTTTTTTATGGATGAGAATGAGTACTCTGCAAAGGACATAGTCGTACTGTCTGGACCGCAGGGAGTACGAAAACGGCCCGCAATGTATATAGGCTCTACCGGAAGCGCCGGATTCAACCACTTGCTCTATGAGATTATAGACAATGCAGTGGATGAGGCCATAGGTGGCTACTGCAATAGCATACACATAACGCTTTCCAATGAGGACGGCATGGACATCGCCGAGGTGTCTGATAACGGCAGGGGCATACCGGTAGACATCATACCCAAAGTCAACAAGCCGGCGCTCGAGGTAATAATGACTTCTTTGCACTCTGGCGCAAAATTTGACAACAAGAGCTACAAGGTCTCGGGTGGATTGCATGGCGTGGGAATGACTGTGGTAAACTCCCTTTCTGAGTATACGGTTGTAACAGTAAAACACGGGGGGAAAACCTACAGGCAAACGTTCAGCAGGGGTGCAGCAACATCCGGTCTTGAAGTTATTGGAGAAGCCGGCGGCAGAAATGGATCTACTATAAAATTCAAACCGGACAAGGAGATATTTTCGGTAAATAGGTTCGACACCATAACACTCAATGAAAGGCTTACGGATCTCTCTTTCCTTAATCCGGGGCTTGAAATATTGTTTTCCGACAACAGATATGAAGAAAAAACGGAAAGAAGATTCTTCTCGGAGAAGGGAATAGCGGATTTCCTCGATTACTTGCGCGGTCAAAAGAAGGAGGTTTCCGAACCGGTAATCGCAGAACGCAGTGCGGAAGGAATCAAGGTCGAAATAGCCCTGCAGTACGTTGAGGACTACTCTGAGAACCTATTTTCGTTCGTAAACAGGATAAGGACCCAGGAGGGAGGTACGCACGTCACAGGATTCCATGCTGCACTTACCCGATCGATAACCAATTATATGCAAAGGAACCGGAAGAATGGAAAGGGAAAACCGGTAGAAATTGAAGGGGATGACACCAGGGAAGGGCTCATAGGCATAATATCGATACTCATGCAGAACCCTGAATTTGAGGGTCAGACAAAGGAGAAACTTGGCAATCAGAGTATAAAGGGAATAGTCGACAATGCGCTCTACTCGACGCTTTCGACTTATATGGAAGAAAACCCGCAGGAAGCATCCAAGATAATTGACAAGGTGCAGGGAGCCGCGGAAGCGCGCGAATCCGCAAGACGGGCCAGGGAGCTTGCGCGCAAGAAGGGTATGTTTGACGGGCCACTGCTTTCCGGAAAGCTAGCGGACTGCACCGAGAGCAACCCCGAAAAGGCAGAAATATTCATAGTGGAGGGAGACAGCGCGGCTGGCTCAAGCAAGCAGGGAAGGGATAGGTTCTACCAAGCAATACTTCCGCTCCGCGGCAAAATATTGAATGTGGAGAAGGCAAATGATGAGAGGATATTCGGGAATAAGGAGCTACATCTAATGGTCACTGCGTTTGGTACCGGGATAAAGGAGACTTTTGACATAAACAAATTGAGATACCACAAGATAATACTGCTTACAGATGCAGACGTGGACGGTAGCCACATACGTACTTTGCTGCTAACTTTCTTCTACCGATACCTCAAGCCGCTCATAGAGCACAATTACGTGTACATTGCCCAGCCGCCGCTGTACAAGATATCGAAGGGCAAGGAGATTGCATACGCATACAGCGATGAGGAACTCACAAAGACGATGGAAAAGATGGGCAGCAACGCAGCCGTGCAGAGGTACAAAGGACTGGGGGAGATGAACCCCGAGCAGTTGTGGGAAACCACTATGGATCCCAAGAGGCGTGTCATCCGCCGCATTATGATAAGGGATGTGGAACTTGCAAATACAATGTTCTCAATACTCATGGGCATCGATGTTGGGGAACGCAGAAAATTCTTAGAGGAACATTCAAAGGATGTAAACTTCCTTGACGTGTAGTGGTTTGATGGGAGAAGTCATAGATTCGGCAATTGAGAAGGAGATGCAAACCAGCTACATAGACTATGCTATGAGCGTCATAGTCGGAAGGGCACTACCAGATGCACGGGACGGACTGAAACCGGTGCAGCGCAGGATATTATACACGATGCAACGGCTCAATAACGTCCATAGCCAGCCGACGAAGAAGAGCGCAAGAATAGTTGGAGACTGCATGGGCAAGTACCACCCGCATGGCGACATGGCAATATACGATGCACTGATAAGGATGGCGCAGCCGTTTACAATGAACCACACCTTGGTTGATGGACAGGGAAACATGGGCTCGATTGACGGAGATTCGCCTGCTGCTCAGAGATATACCGAGGTAAGACTTTCAAAGCTCGCGGAGGAGATGCTCGAGGACTTGGATAGGGATGCCGTTCGCTTCATACCGAATTTCGACAACACAGAGAAGGAGCCGGTCGTGTTGCCGGCCAAGTTGCCGAACCTTATAGTGAACGGAAGCTCGGGAATCGCAGTTGGTGTTGCGACAAACATACTGCCGCACAACCTCAGGGAGGTATGTGACGCGATAGTGGAGTATATAAACAACCCGGAGGTGACTTCCGAGCAGCTCACAAAATTTGTTACCGGCCCGGATTTCCCGACGGGGGGTATTGTTTTTTACAACAACCAACTGTACAGCTCTTACATAATGGGGCGCGGATCCGTAACAATAAGGGGCAGGGCGGAGGTTGAGGAAAGGAAGGGCGAGCGTAGCATAATCATAACAGAGATACCGTACAACGTAAATAAGGCGCAACTGAACGAGGAAATAGGATTACTGGTAAGGAACAAGAAAGTGTCAGGCATATCAGATGTGCGGGATGAGAGCGGAAAGGAGGGCATACGCATAGCAATTGAATTAAAAAAGGACGCAAACCCGGAGTATATACTTAACGTATTGTACATGCACACGCAGCTGCAGGTAACTTTCCCTGTCATGAATGTAGCGGTGCTGGACAATGCGCTTCTCACCATGAACCTTTGCCAGTTCATAAAAACTTTTGTAGAACACAGATTCACTACGATAACGAACAGGACGAAATTTGACCTCAATGCCGCCGAAGACAGGCTCCATATAGTTGACGGCCTAATAATTGCGACAGATAATATTGATGCAGTAGTTGCGGCAATACGCAGGAGTGAAGACCTGAAGGCGGCGCGTGCGGCACTCATGAGCGGTTATGGGTTGTCGGAGAAGCAGGCCAATGCCGTCCTTGACATGAAGCTGAGCAGACTCACTAGCCTGGAAGCCACCTCGCTGAGAACGGAGCAGAATGAGCTAAACATGAGGATACGGGTGCTGAGAGAAACGCTTGAGAAGAAGTCGATGATTTACGATATAATACGCGAGGAAACAGCTTATATAAAGGAACATTACGGGACTGACAGGAAGACGCGCATAGAAAGGAGCGAGCTCCCGATTGAGATACAGCAAGAAGATGTAATAGAGGACGTTGATGCTTCTATAATACTCACAAAGGACAATTACGTAAAAAGGCTTGCTGCGGGGAGCTTTAAGATTCAGTCGCGAGGGGGTAGGGGGGTGAAGGCAATCGAGCTTAAGGAGGGCGATTTCCCGAAACAGACCCTCTACTGCAGGACCAAGGACACGCTGCTGATGGTATCGGATGTCGGAAGGGCTTATTGGATAAAGGCGTATAAGATACCGGAAGGTGACAGGTATGGAGCCGGCAAAGCAGCGGTTAATCTCTTGAACCTTAGAGAAGGTGAAAAGATCGAATCAATAATAAACACCAGGGACTTTTCCGGCACATTCATAGTATTCATCACAGCCAAGGGCACAATAAAGCGAGTGAGCGCGGAGAAATTCGCAAAACCGAGGTCCAACGGAGTAAACGCAATACCGATAAGGCAGGGTGACTCGCTTGCCGATCTCTGTATATCAGATGGTGTATCCGATCTGTTCATATCAACGAAAATGGGCAAGGCAATACGCTTTTCGGAGTCGGAGTTGCGCTCCGCGAGCAGGATTGCGCATGGCATACGCGGGATACGGATTAGGCAGGGCGACCGCGTTGTAAACGTCATTCCGGTGAAGGAGGCGGATTCGGTAATGTCCGTAACAGAGAGGGGATATGGAAAGATAACCGAACTCGGCAGGTACAGGAAGCAGCATAGGGGAGGCGGCGGCATGATGAACGTGAGGATAAACACAAAGACAGGTGCCGTAGTCAAGTCACTTCGCACCTCTGAGCGGGACGCATTGCTTCTGATTAGCTCGAACGGCATATCTATAGAATTTCCGCTGTCGTCGGTCAGGGTTACCGGGCGTGCGGCGAGCGGGGTGCGCATAATGCGTCTTGATGGGAGCAACAGGGTTGTTGACGCACAAGTCATAGGAAACAGGTTGGCGGCGGGCGCAGCAGAGGATGCACCGGCGGATTCCGAGGAATTAGACAGCGCGCCGGCCCCGCAGCCGGGCTAATCGAGCCGGTACCGGACCCCGCGCCATACAACCTCTTTTTTTGACGCGCCGATGATAAGATTGCACAGGTATACCGCATCGATCACCATGAATATTGGAATTATCAACGGATTCGCGGAGCGTGCGCGGCGATACACCTTTGCCAGGCGTATGAAGAATGGCAGCAGCAAGAATAGGTATACGGGATTCAGAAATGCAAGCACAATGCCGGATACGAAAAGCAGGATGCTGATGAAATAGAAGGGTATGCCCAGGTAGAGGTTTGCCCGGTATCCGTGCACGGAAAAGGCGGCCTGCCTGTTGGACCACTCCATAAATGTACTGAAGTCGTCACGTGAAGGCACCTCGACGAGCGCACCGCCCGCGTAATGTATCTTTAGGCCTTTTTCTCTTGCGATTTTTGTCAGGGCAATGTCATCCGACACGGCCCTCTTGAAGGCATGCATGCCGTTACGGATGATTTCATTCCGGAATGCCATGGAACCGCCCCATGCGAAGCGGGTGCGCTCTGATTCCATCATCCCACTGCCAACATAACCCCACACCATCTTTACCTTGGCCCACAGGCCCGAGCCCTTCACGGATATAAAGTCGGGGAATGTGGTGGAAATCCCGACCCCCTTATCTGCGAGCGGTTGCACGAGGGACTCTAGCCACCCCGCAAGGCAGTATGTATCAGAGTCAACAATCACGTATGCGGCATAATCCGGAAATTGCTCAATGGCGGTGGAAATTGCCATTACCTTATTACTGCAGCGGGTACACACGGGTTCCCGTAGAATATAATGTACCTTAAGCCGCCTAAGAGCGCGCACGGAGGGATCGGACGCACTGTCGGCAACTGCGATAAAATCGAATTTGAATCCGGAATGGGCCTGGCGCAGCACAGACCGTATCCCGCGCTCGAAGAATAGATCCTTTCCCTTACAGGGCATTACTACGAGCACCTTACCGCGGAATCTGGAATGTGGTGTATAAATTTTCCTTCTGCGCGGCAGTGAAATTGCGATAAGCACCGCCCATATGGCAATCAGGAACACGGTATATGCTTCAAGGAGCGGACCGTACCCCATGCGCTTACACCTTGCCGAAGTTCTTTCGCATGAAGCTTATGTTTGCATCAATCCTTTCAAGCGTCTGTTCCACACCGCGGCGTATATCGTCCCTCTGGTTGCCTTTTTGGCCGAAGAAGCGCCTTATCCTGTCACGTGCTGGCCTTGTATTCTGTGCGGCAAGATTCTCAACATAGCGGTTTAGCATATGGGTTCCGGGTGCATAGATGGAGACAAGCCGCTTCCAGTTTGAGAATGTCCAGCTGAGAACAATTGGGCGGCCGATGGGGGTGCCGGCAGCCACATACGGTATCACATACGTATCTTGTATCCGCACCTCTTTAGACAGGGCAAAACGGAGCGCATCCAAAACGATTTTTGGGTTTTTAAACTTACCCAATGAAACTAACACATCGATTTTCTCCTCTGGCAGGAGCGTACGCCTATAGAGCCCAAGCATGCTTTGGAACTCTTCCGGTCCGCCATTGCGCACTATTGTAGCATAGGCAGGCCTTGCGAGATCGCGATCGATGCGTTTTCCCTGCAGCGCATCTGCAAAGAGTTTCTTGGATTTTGACAGCACTGGGAAATACTTTGCCTCTCCCAGAACAGTGAACGCGGCGGCGCGCATGGTGCGCACAGTTGGCTGTTCGCCCTTCACCGACGAGATTCCAACGCGTTTGATCACTGAATGTGCATATTTCTCCTTCAGCCCCATAACCCTGTGCTCAATCGGGGTGCCATAACTCATCAGGTGTATAAACTCTAGATGCCTAAAAAGCTCTATCCCGTATGGATATCCAGAGCCCAGCATATAATCTTCAATGAAATGTGCATACCATTCGAGCGGGCTTGTACCATTCCTTGTGAGCGCAAATGCGTCTATGCCTATCCCCCATGCATCAATGTCGCCGAGTTCACCGGAACGGACAGCCTTGCCAAGCTCTTCGAATGCGGATTCACTGTATCTCGAACGGTAGAAGCCGGCCTGCCCATAATTCAGCTTTGTCCAACGGGTCCCGACAGCGCCGAGCAACGCGCTCCGATCCTTGAATAGAACGAAGCCTTCTTTGCCCTCCGAGGTGGCATAGTGGATTGGTATGGGCCAGTTGCCTTCTGATTTTGTTATGCCGGACAGCAAGAACCTGCCCTGTGAGATTTTGTTTCCGCTTAGGCCCACAATGGGGTATCCCGGATTTGTTATCCATGACTCTGCCACCCTCTTGACTTCTGTGCGCTTGCTCTCCTTTCGCGCCTGCGCGTCCAATGCGAGCCATAGGTCCTCTTTGGAGGCGTTTCCAAAGCTATGTGCCTTCAGGTATGTGTGCAGTCCTTTTCTGAAGGTTTCCGCACCGATGTAATCCTCGAGCATGTGGAGTATGCTCGCTCCCTTGCTGTAGCTTATAGAATCGAAAACGCTACTTATTTCAGCGGTTGATGCTATCTTGACGTATATCGGGTGTGTGCTGCGAAGGTCATCCGCGCCGAATGCCTCGGACACTTCGTCTTCGAAGAATGTGCGGTCCATCTTGAATTCGGGGAACGCACTGTGGACTGCCTTATAGCTCATCAGGGTGGCAAAGCTCTCATTCAGCCATATGTCGTTCCACCAATCCATCGTGACCAGGTCACCGAACCATTGGTGCGCCAGCTCATGGGCTACAGTTTCGGCTATTCTCTTCCGTATCGCAACGGATGATTCTGAATCCCCCAGAAGATCCTGGCTTCGGAAAGTTATTGCGCCCCAGTTTTCCATCGCGCCCGCCGCAAAATCCGGTATCGCGAGGAGGTCGAGCTTCGGCAGCGGGTATTTTATCCCGAAATAGCTCTCATAAAACGCGAGGAAATGCTTTGTATATTCCAGGGATAGTTCACCCAGCGCCGAGTTGCCCGGTGTGGTCATAACCCTTATGCGGAGGTTTCCATAGCGACCCGTAACCGCATCAAACTTTCCAACGCCAAGGTACAGAAGGTAGCTGGACATGGGCGGTGTAGGCTCAAACAGGACCTCTTTCTTTTTGGTGCCGGGAATTCCGCGGATTCTTACTGATGGCATGTTCGATATCGCGCGCATGCCATCATCGACGGCCAATGTGAGGCTGAAGACCGCCTTAAATGCGGGCTCATCAAAGCAGGGGAAGGCTGCCCGTGCATCTGCCGGTTCAAACTGCGATGAAAGTACATATGAGTCGCGGTGGTCTTTCGAATCACCGTATCGGCACCGGTAGAATCCGTACATGCCGTCATTGTTTGTGCCTGTGAAAGTAATAAACAGCTCAAGTTTGCCGGACATGCGCTTGCCGAGCAAAATATGCACCGCCTCTTCATCCGGCGGAGTACTGATTAGAAGGCTCTTGCGCGTTTTTCCGGAGACGAGCCACGCACCGTTTATTTTAAGCTCCCTGGAGTTCAACACGACCTCGTCGGATTGGCATTGCATGTCTATGCTTATTGTTTCTTCTCCGGAAAAAGTGAATGTGTCAAAATCTGGCTCTATCCGTATTTCATAGCGGATTGGCCTTATTCTGTCGTCTAACCGCAATCTGGCTTTTTTCGCAACCAATAACTCACTTCAACCGCATCGAATCCAGGTTCCGTGGAGCCCTGGCATCTACGTGAAGCATCCTTTCCGCAGAGCGCGCAAGATCCTCGCATTTCTGCTCCTCTCCGTGCATTGTGAATACATTGCGCGGTTTTGGACGTATGTCTTGTATGAAATTGAGAAGCTGCTTTCTGTCACTGTGACCCGAGAACCCTTCCACTGTGCGAACCTCCATCTGTATCTTCATGGAAACCGTCTTCCCGTCTTCCGTAGGCAGCGGAATCTCCTTGAGCCCGTCCTGCACCCTCCGCCCCATTGAATTTGAGCTGTTGTAACCCACAAATATGAGCATATTCTTCGGATCGTCGGCGAGGCGCTTGAAATACTCGACGCTGGCGCCCCCGTTGAGCATTCCGCCGCTAGCCAGTATTATCGCCGGCCCGTGATCAAACACCTCTTCGCGCTCGCCCTTCACAACCTCGAATATCTCGCTCTCGAAGGGCGACCTGTTGTTGAGTATCCTGTTCTTTATGCCCTCTTTCAGGTATTCCGGATACGCAGTATGTATGGCGCTCGCCTCGAGGATCATTCCGTCAAGATAAACAGGCACATCCAGATTGTATTGCCCGGACTGCATGTAATTTTCAAGCACGAGCTGGACCTCCTGGCTACGACCGACTGCAAAGAGGGGTATCAGCACCTTGCCTTTGTTGTCTATAGTCTTCTTTATTGCGTCCATCAGGGACTTCTCAGAATCGTACCTATTCGGCGAAATATCGTTCTGGCCGCCGTATGTGCTTTCTATGAATAGGGAGTCGACGCGCGGATATCTCACCTTTGCAGGATCAAAAAGCCTTGTGAATCCGTATTTCATGTCGCCCGTATGCACGATGTTGTACATGCCCTCGCCCACGTGAAGGTGCACGGTGGCGCTGCCGAGGATGTGACCCGCATTATGATAGGTGAGCTTGAGCTCGTTGGTGATGTTTGTCACCTCGTTGTAATCGCGGGTTATGATGTGTAAAAGCATTTTCTTTATGTCTTTCTCGTCGTATAGGGGTGTGCCGCCACTCTTCTGGACGAGGCGCAGATAATCGCTGAGAAGTAATGCCATAAGGTCCTTTGTGGGGGGCGTACAATACACAGGGCCTTCGTAACCGTACTTGAACAGGTACGGGAGGAATCCAGCATGGTCCATATGGGCGTGTGTCAGTATTACCGCATCGAGCTCGTTGATTGAGATATTGGCGCTGTCCAGGTATGGAAATGCCTTGTTTACCTCGCCGCTCGCGTTCGCGTCCAGCCCCTTTATCCCAGGCTCTGGGCTTATGCCGCAATCTACCAGTATCTTTGAATGCGGGGTTTCGAGCAGCAGGCTGCTCCTTCCAACCTCGCGGAAGCCCCCAAGGGCGGTAGCCTTCAACCATTCACTCTTCACAATGGGCGCATTTATCTTCTTCCCGACACTCAGCATGAATTTCTTCCTGAATGTGCTTTCATTGAACGCCAGCTTTCTTACCCCATTCAGAGTATCGCTCTCCATTGTGGGCATCCTCAACGTCTTCGCGAGCCAACCGGTGGTTATCGCTATGTTTTTCAGTATGCTGCCGTTCTTGCCTATGACCAGGCCGGGCTTTAGGGCTTCTATGTAAACCTCGCCGAACTCCGGTACAAAGCGAATCTCCTTGACCTTCGCTTCTGGAGGAATCATCGCGTTTATCGCTTCGAGCGCTACCTTCGGATCCTTCAATGCCTGGCTATCCCCACGCAATATTATCTTCCTCTTGATGGCAGCGGCTATATTCTTGATTATGTTCTCGTTCTCATACACTGCGCCGGGATTCTTCAGATAAACAGCGATGTCAGGACCTTCAAATTCGGCCTTCACGAACCCCGCCTCAGGCGGAAGCATTTCCTTTATCTTGTTGAAAACCTCGTCCTGCTGGTTATCTGCACTTTGCTTGTTGTTCATAAATACACTTTATTAGCAATAAAAAGAGATTGGGCAACTATTTGCCCGCAATCAGTTTCTCTACGTCCTTATCTTTGTATTCGACATATCCGGACTTGCTTATTATAGCTACATTTATGTGGTCGCCGGTCGCAGAATCTCGCTTCATTGCGATTGAAAGCGCACGGGCCACAAGCTTGACCGCCTCCTTGGTCGACATGCCAGGACGGTATGCCTCTTCTATATAACCCAGCGCAGTGAGGGAACCGCTTCCTGTGGACGTAAACTTTGGCTCCTCGGAGAAGCCGCCCATCATGTCCAGGCTGTAAAGCTGCGGTGTGTCAAAATCCAGGCCACCAACTATGAGCTGCACCCAGAATGGCATCATTTTGTTCTCCTGTAATATTATTGAGAGGAGGGACATTGCAGCTTTCGGCGATATGGACCGTGCCTCATTCATTTTGTATATTTCGGCGTGCGCCTTTAGCATCCGTATCAGCCCCTGGGCATCCCCCACGCCACCCGCTATGGTTATTGCCAAATTGTTATCAATCTTCCATATCTTCCTGGCCTCAGTACTGGCTATGAAAGTGTCCATCGTGGCCCTGGAATCCGCACCTAGGACTACCCCGTCACTGCATACTATGCCAACGGTTGTCGTGCCCTTTAGGGCCTTTTTGTACAGCTCCTGATCAACCTTCATTTATAACACCCAAGTATAAAACTCTATTAAGGCGCGGCGATACGCAACCCGAAACGCCATAAAAGCAAATGATAGCGACTTAAGAAGAACTCCGCCACCTGTAACTCATTACATAAATTACTTATTTAAACCTTGCCCAAAATTCGGGCAAAACGGATACAATGGCGGATATGCGCCGGCTTGGCCGGCGGATCCGGTTCGGACGGGCAGGTTACAGCTCTATTTGGCTTCCGCCGAAAAGCCTGTTTAGCGTATTCAGCTCCGCGACCGCAAAGGTCCGGTAAACCTTAGTCACCTTGACCTTGTAGATGTTTCCTATCCGCGTTTTGGCATTCTTTATGAAAATCACAGTGCTGCCAACACGACCGATGCCCTCTCCGCGTGCACCCTTGGCGGCCACCTTTACCTCATATTCGTTTCCTTCCACGAGTTCGCTGTCTTCCACAACCATGTCATCAGTCCTTTTCCACCTGGATTGATTATCCAAACAAAGACTTTTAAGCCTATCCTATAAAGAGTTGGGCCTCATCTTCTGGATTTTTTCCGGGGCGGTCGGGATACGGGTTTTGAGAACCAGTATAGGAAAAATGCGGATATGACCATGAGCACCAGAAGGATAGTGAACGCGTCGCCCTTGTACCTAGCCATCGCACCCTGCTGCATCCGCGCAGCTTCAAGTGCCTTGTTCAGGTATGCATAAGCTGCTGCGGGATCGCCAGAGGATACATTCTTGGCTTTTTCTAGGTATGAGTACGCTAAAGTAAGATTCGGCTGGAATATCAGATAGCCGCTGCCGTTTACAGCACTTATGAAGCTAGAGGTGTAGTTTATAGCCGCGGGGAGGCTCATTCCGGGGAACGGTCCAGTAGAGGCCCAGCCCAGCGGGATGATTAAGGCAAGCGGCAACAAAATGAAGGCTGCTTGCGGTATCCATCGCTGCATCATTATCCCTTCAGAGGTTCACATCTATTTCGAGCTGCTCTTTCAGCTCGCGGTACCGGTTCCTTATAGTCACTTCGGTTACGCCTGCGACATCTGCGACCTCCTTCTGTGTCCTGCGCTCGCCGGCCAGTGCGCCGGCGATATATACCGCTGCGGCACTGACCCCGGTCGGGCTCCTTCCAGACAGTAGCCCTTTCTTCATTGCCTTCTTGAGGAGTTCGACTGCCTTCTCCTGCGCCTCGCCACTAAGCTTCAGCGCGTTGACGTATCTTGGGACGTATGCGACCGGGTCGGTAAGTGGTATCTTCAGGTCAAGCTCGTGTGAGATTATCCTGTAGGCCCTTCCGACATCCTTCTTCGCAACCCCCGATATGCTGGCTATCTCGTCCAGGGTCCTCGGCATTCCGGATTCCCTGCATGCGGCATATATCACTGCCTGTATAATTATCTCTATCGGGCGGCCACGTATCAAATTGTTCTGCACACATTTCCTGTAAAGAAGCGCAGCGGTCTCGCGTATGTTGTCTGGAAGCCCGAGATAGCTGGAAACCCTGTTCAGCTCTGGAAGGGCTATCAGGTAGTTCCGTTCGCTGGAGCTCGCTATGCTGGCCCTCTTGTGCCATTTGCGCATCCTATAGAGCTGCGCCTGGCGCTTTGAGGGTATCCTGACACCGCGAATATCCTTGTTGTAAAGGTCTATTTCCGTGACAAGCCCTTTGTTCAGCTTTGCATACTTTACAGGTGCCCCGGTCCTTGCCCTGGAGGCCTTCTGCTCCGGGTCGAAGGCGCGCCATTCCATGCCCGGGTCTGTCGTATTCTCCTCCAGTATCAGGCCGCAATTGTTGCAGACCTCTTCGCCTTTTTCGCCATCAAATATTATGTCGGTGCTCCCGCAGCTCGGGCATTTCTTAACATGAGAATCTGCAGCACCGTAACCGGCCTCAACGGTACCTTCCGGCGCACGTGATGCGGATATGCGTGGCCTGCCCCGTTTTTCCACCCCTGCTTCCGGATTCACCAACCCTATACGGTTGTTTTCGTCAAGGATTACTCTCTTTTCCTTCGTATCGTACGGCTTTGCCGACCTGCTTGCTGCTACAGACTTATTCTTCGTATTTTTAGCTGCCATTTGTTCACCTTTTTGAATATGATTAATTGACTGCCTGCCAGTAGTTGGCAGTTGACAAAAACAAATAAGCTTTTAAGCTTTCCTAAAATCAGTCAGTCTTATTGAGAATAAAAAGGTATTTAAAGCTTTCTATATGCCATTGAGAGCTAAAATTCCGCAAAAACGCTAAATTATTTAAAGTCGTGTGTGCAAGTATAGCTTAGGTGTTAAAATGGAGATCTCTGAAATTTACAACAAAGACGTATACACCGATTCCGGCCAGTATCTCGGTGAAGTAAAGGACGCGATAATAGACTTGGAAAAGGGCGAGGTTAGCAGGCTGCTGATGGACGAGTGGAGAAACCCAAGCAAGGAGGATGTAAAAAGGATGCTTCAGCAGAAGAGTGTGCTTTTCAAGAATATAAAGAACATAGGCGACGTTGTTCTCGTTTCGACATCTGCGCATGCAATGAAGCAGGAGGCGACAACTCTGGAGACTTCAGATCTGGCCTCCAGGTAAACCTATTTCTTTGGGATGATGCCCCCACATTAGGGCAGTGTGAGCTGTGCCCGTGTGCGGGTATAATAACCTTTTGATTTATTTATAACTGGTGCTGGTTTGTTCGTAGTGTTTGAGGGGATAGATGGGTCCGGAAAGACCACGTATGCCAAGATGCTTGTCAAATACTTCAACTCTAAGGGAATCAAGTCCATATTTACCAAGGAACCGACAAATGGCAGGGCGGGAAAGCTGGTTAGACGCGCACTGCGGGGGGAGGAATATTTCAGGGTTTCCGATAGTGCGGCGCGAATGCGCGCCATACAAATGCTTTTTGCCCTGGATCGGGAACAGCATGTTTCAAATTTTATCAAGCGGAGGCAGGCAGCAGGTTATGTGATTGTATCGGACCGGTATTTGATGTCGACGATAGCTTATGGGGTCGCATCCGGAATCCAAAGGCGGCTTCTCGTTGAGCTTAACAGGGCTTTCCCTCGCCCGGATTTAACGGTATTCATCGATATAAGCCCGAACGAGGCGATTCGCAGGATAAGTGGGCGGCATGCCCGCGCCGCAAATGGTGGGCCGCTATTCGAGAAGCGCAAAGTCCTGGCTAAGGTACACCGCGAATATGAAAGAATTCTAAAGGCTGAAGGTGACTATGTTCTGGTGGATGGCAACGGCACAAAAGAGGAAGTTAGTAAGCGAGTTCTTGCAATAGTGAGCAAAAGAATAAAATACCGAACCAGATATAGATAAGGGTAGAAGTATACGCTCCTATCGTCTAGTCCGGCCAAGGACGCGGGGCTTTCAACCCTGCAACTCGGGTTCAAATCCCGATGGGAGCACTTTCTGTGTAAATCAGCAACGGGGGGTTTTGCACAGTGGGCAATAATTTGATATTGGCGGAGTCCTTACACAGATTCACACAAACATATTGAGATTTATTCAATCTGCTATCTACTAGGTATTAGGTTGCGATTGGAAAAGAAGAGGTCAAAAGCAAGTATCTATTTATTTGTGCTCTTCTCGGTGTATTCCGCATTCCTTGCTTCCGAGCTCCCACCACCAGCGGCCTGCGCGCTCGTCTTCCCCCGGCGCGACGGCTCGCGTACAGGAAAGGCACCCTATGCTTGGGTACCCCAGAGTGTGCAGCTTGTTGTAAGGAACATCGTTCTTCAGAAGGTATCCCCATACGTCCTTATTGGTCCATTCGGCGATAGGATTTATCTTGAACACACCATTTTGATTGTCGTATTCTACCTTCTCCACGCCTGCGCGGTTTTGACTTTGTTCCCTCCTTAGGCCCGTAACCCATGCGTCTGCCCCGGAAAGCGCACGCCTTAGAGGCTCCACCTTTCTTATGTTACAGCACAGCTTCCGCATTTCCACGCTATCGCGGAATAGGTTGAAGCCGTGTTCGCGGACCATTGTTTCTACTGCAAATTTCTCTGGAAAATAGACCTCTATCTTTATCCCGTATTTATCACGGACCACATCCATGAGGTCATAGGTTTCTTGTGGCAACCTACCGGTATCCAGAGTAAAGACTTTGAATTCTGGATTTATCTTGTGCATTGCATCTATCAGGACAACGTCCTCTGCGCCAAAGCTGGATGCTAGCTTGATTTTAGGATGGAATTCCTGGAGTGCGTACCGCAATAATTCAGTGTGGGGCTTGCCTTCGAATTCTAATGAAAGCCGCTTTGCCTGGTCGGTGTTCTTTTCCCATGTCATGTGATGCACGTGTGAAGTAGTAGAATGCTATGTATCCGTATTAATAGCTTTACCTGCACCACGGCACATGACGTATATTTTGCTGGATTCCGAACCATAACTTCTTTAAAGATTTAGCACCGGCAAGTGCAGTAATTCCGCGGATTACTTACCTCTTTTTTCTTGCGAGTAACCAATGTATTATGGAGAGCGCGGCAAGCATAAATGAAAATGCGCCGGCGAGTTCATACTGTTTTGCAATTGGAATTCTAGTTTCGGCGGGCCATTTGGGTGTGCCTTGGATTTGCACCGTAGAGGCCGCGGCGATCGTAGCATTATGCACCGTAATTGTGGATTTGACCGCAAAAATGCGCGTTTTGTAGCCTATAAATCTATCATTTAGCAGAGTAAGATTGGAGTGTGTGGCGGTTATTCCGACGTCATCCCAACTGTGCGCATAAAAGGTAGAATTTGTGAGATAAATGCCTTCAGAATTTGATACGTTTATAACATTCCCGTATATGTTGCAGTTTTTGACCGTAACGTTCTTGACAGACTGCATAAATAGCCCATACCCGGTTGAATTTATAGTGCCGCCTTTGCAGTCTATTATGACATTGTCCGATTGTATGGTTAGTGCGGTGGCGCACGTCTCGTTTGTTATCCAGAACCAATTTAATGGATGCAAGGAACCGTACACAAACGAATAGTGCCCGGGGATTTGTATAAAAGGCATATTCTGCGTACAGAAAGAGATACCAATCGAATAGGTTTCTGTTGTTGAGTTATCCTGTTCTGTCGCATCGGCAGATTTTAACACGGCTATGGTCTCGTGTATGCCGAGAACTTGGGGACCGCGATCGTAGTTTATGTTGCCGGAAGTAAAATTATGCAGGGTAGTGACAACGAAACCGTTTGGTGAAGCCTGATAACCATCCCACAATGCAATATTTGCATTTGTAACATTCTCGTAGTTAATGACGGTATAATTCCAGTATACGTTTGTGTTGTCAGGATACTGTATGAATTCCTTCATGCGGGGATATATAAGCACCGGGGTAAGAATCTTGTTTCCAAAAATGTAGAGTTCCTTGGATGTAAGTTCGTCCCACCCCCAGTATGGACATACTATCCAATACGGATTGAAATCTATAGTATGATTACGATACACTTCAGACGTCTCAACTTTGTATATAGATGGGCTTTTGTTGGAGACTGGACCGACAACATAAACTCCGAAACGGGGTATGGAAAGGCCGTTTGCCTTCGCTTCGGTGAGGACCCAAGAGCGGTTTGCGCCCTGTGAGCGGGCCAGCATCGGATCCATACGCACAAGCGAATATGGCATCACGGAAGCAAACCCCATGGTACCGACATTCCCCAGATAGTCGAGAGGCACGAACTGGAAGTAATATCCAACCCCGAAATTTGAAAGATTATCCGCAAATTCGAACGTGTAGTTCCCGGACGCGTTTATCAGATTATTGAATGCCATGTGCATGCCGCTTATTTTTGCATTTGCGAAATTGCAGTCATATATCGTATCGTTATAGGTGTTGTTCTCAAACAGCGCCGAAACCACTGAATGCCCAGGGGTACAGTAAAAACTGCTGTTTGTGGCATTCTGGTAGAATATGAGGCTTATTTCGGCACACTGCGTATTTGCGCTGGTAACGGTTCGGTTTGAACCGCCCACACCATAAGTGCAGCTCGCCGCATGTGCGGCAGGAATCATAAGCAGCACCGCCAGAAATGCAATTAGCACCGCATCGATAAAGTTCATACCATTCAAGAAATCACTGTTTTTGCACATAATATATGTTTGTGGGCGGATATGGCAGATTTGGCTTCTCTTGGGAGATATATTGCTCTGGAATACCAGTCACATTTGGCATGTCATAGATGTCGATCCAACCCTTACAGTGAGGTGGGCCGGACCAGACCACATAGCTACCTGGCACGAAAACAGAACAATTTGTAGAATTGTCTATCGAAAATATTATTCTCGTACTTGCGGGTTGGCCGTAGTAGCTAGGAAAATTCGAACCGGTATATGTAACTGTTACGTTATTATACATCGCCTCGAGGTATATGAGTGCGCTACGGTTAACCGCAGGATTGTACCTAAGGAAATTTGCGACAGGCATTACAAGACTTTCTTGGTAATACTGCGAGTAATACCAATACGTCGATGTCGCCAGATTATTGAAGTAGAGGGTGCCAAGAAGCATGGCCAGTGCCAGGACCCCTAAAGATCGAATGTAAATGTTCTGCGGTGTGAGCAACTTTGATAACGCAACGCCGATTACCGCAGAGAAGAATGGAACAGCAACCATCATGAAGCGCTGCATGCGGTAGGACAGCACATAATTGATTGCGGGAGGGCGTATGGACAGGCCAAGGGACATTGGGCCAAATTCCAAAAATGCGATTATGAATAGGCTGGCTCCGATAAAAAAATAGGCGCGTTTTTCACGCAATACAAGCAGTGCAAACATGGATGCTGCGAGGTAGTATATAGTAATCCCGAAATCGCTCGGATTTGGGGTGAAAATCATATTTGATACATTTAACAATGCCTGAAACGGCTGAGGCGATTCCAGCAGCGTACTAAAAATACGGTATTGGAAGAATGTATTCGGATAAAACATCAGGTTATTGTTTGTTGTTGGTATCGTTGGCAGACCATTAACCCGGGTCCCGACGGCGCTGTAAAAATCTAGGTTCCGCGACACCGTGGCAAATGGAAGATGCGGATTTGTAACCAGGTATGTGAATATGAAAACTATAAAGAGGGGTATCAGGATTCCGTATAAGAACATGGCACTGGTATAGTCTATACTTATGCGCCTTCTTACAACTTCAATTGCGGCGTATAGGATTACAAACAGAATTATGAGTCCGGCTTCGTACCCTATGAGCCAGTCAATAACTAAAAGCGCGCCGGACGCAAAATAATAAAGGCCGCTTTTGCGCCTTTCCGCGTACAGGAAAAACAGGATTGCGAGTAGGCTTATGAACACTAGCGGGGGGTCTTCCCCGGTATTCACGGCAAATTTTGTGACCATTGGATATATACTGACAACAAAGGCACTGATTAAAGCGGCCTTGTCATCGTATAGCAGACGTACAAGGGCGAATGTTGCAAATATGATGCCGAGGAAGGAAATTATATCCCACAATGTAGAGGTGAGATTTGTTATCCCGAAAAACTCGTATATTATGGCTATCGGGATAAAACTCATTAGCCTTACCGAAAATATATACCCCGGGGAGAGCTGGTATCTCCCTAGCACCAAGGAATGCGCGAGGTAGAGGTAATTTGGATCATCACCATATGCGCTTGCGCCCTCAAAATGCGTAAATGCGTAGTACCCTGCGCTTACCAGTATTGCCAGCAGTAAAATAGCCACCAGCAGATTATTCTTCCCCGCGTGGCGACCTATGCTGCTGGAATCGCGGGGAATGCTTGTTTTTCTGCGGTTATGTTTGTGCATTTAATGTACCTGCGTGCAATTTGATGAAATCAGATTTATTATTGAATCATTTTGGAAATTTACCTCATTATAAGAAAGGTTGTTGAATTCGTTTACCCAGTTGGTGTTGTTTTTAAAAGTTTCAAAGTATCCGCCGCATATAACCCAGATGTTGCCTAGCGCGCTTTGCATCGGATTTATGCTAAAATCCGTTTCCATCAGTCCGCTCTGGTTTGCACGAGGTACAAATGTTTGCGGGGGAGATGCTTCCGTAAAATAATCCATGGAATTGGGGTGGTTACCGTAAACTAGCATTTTCCGCGAACCGTTCTTAAAGTATCCGAAATAGTAGATTTCGATCGTATTGCCAAGAAAGGGTCCGGCGTTGTATTTCCCAAAATTAAATATCCCATAATACGTAACGAAAACATTAATTGTGCCATTCGCCACGAGGGTATTGGGTTTTACGGATACATTTATGCGGCGTACCAGCGCTATTGGCACTTCGGAGTATTGCGTGCCGTTCGATTTGTAATAATAGTACTCGTGTGTGAGGTTATGCAACACGACATTGAAATCTGGTGCAGCGGTTGTAGCTTGTGTGCCGGTGATGGCAAGATTGGGATCGAAAACCACTAGCATCCCGAGTATAATGGCGAGGGATAACGCAAGCATGGTGGTGTTAATAAACCATTTCTTGGCTTTCTGACGCTCTTTCATACCCGCACAATAGGTCCTTGTGTTAAACATATTTAGGTATATTGTGTGGGGCATTAAACCCATTGCGGATATTTCAGCCAAACTGCGATATTTTTCCGTGTGCCTTGCAGATTCGCCAATTTCGCCTTTTGGCGTTTCTGTGTTTAGACAAGGCTTAAAAGGTTTCTGAGACAAATTCTCTTGTTGGAATGGTAAACAATTACCCGATAGAGATATCTTTGGCGATAATCACAGTCATAGTGGTCGTTGCCATAGCGTTGCAGTATGCGCCCGCGTACCCGCCAGCAGTTTCCTCTTCTTCAACAAACACGGGTTCGCATGTCGGGCCGCCGCCACTTGAAACGGGGGGTACAGTAATTGTGGCACTTACAGATCCCGCAGTGGTGCCGGGCGGGGTGACGGCGCTCTTTATACAATATTCGGATGTGCAATTGCACATGCGCGGGGTGGGAAACAGTTCGGGGTATGTTGATACCGAGGCGCGCGGAATCGTTGACGTGCTTGCACTGCAAAATTCCACGGAAACGATATTGAGGGAATACGTTAACGGAACGGGGGGTTTTGATTCGATAACGATGAATATTTCAAATGCGACGGTAATAATGGACGGAAAACCATACCCGATACACATATACAACAGTTCATTGTATATTCCGATTGCTGGACGCCTGAACGCGACTTCGCCGGTTGCACTAATCGACATTGCAGCAGCGGTGATGCAGGCGCATTATGGAAACACTACCGCCTATGCCATGGATTTGGGTGCAGCTGCAACATCAAAGAGCGGGATGTCTGTAAACTCTGTAACGCTGATGGAAGGTGTTAGATTGCGGGCCTCGCCACAAACGCTATCCGCACTTGCGGGGGTAAGACGGACCTTATCGATATATAGGGCTTCGATTAGGCAGGCTGGAAACATTACACACATATCCGTTTCCGTCACGAACAATGGCAACCGCACCGTATATGTGAGGCACGTAATCTTATCGGGATACATGATGGCGGCCTTGCCGGCGGGGTCGTACAACATCACAAGCGTAGTTGGTTCTGGAGGCGGTGCGGGCATGGCCGGGCTTGGGGGACTAAATGCAACCGCAAGCGTTGCCGCAATATTACAGATGGTGAACTCTTCGCACATACTAGGAAATCTTACAGACCTCAACATAATAGGAATGATAGGAAAGGTAAACTCCAGCAATCTTGGTGGAGCAGTACAAGAATATGGGATAAATACGAAAAGCATCAATTTTTCGGCATTTAATCTAACACGGCTCATAGCCATAGCAAAAACCTCCGGCATTCCCGTCGGCAGGCTGATAGGCATAATAAACAACAAGGCAAATGCCAGTGTCCTTGCAGATATGCACACAATCAATATCAGCAATGCAGATGTTGTGCTCGCTCTGCTTGAGGCAAATAATTTCAGCAGCTCATACCACAATATGCTGGACTTTGAGGTATTTCCGAATGGTTCGCTGGCGCTCCCGAATTCGGAGGAGGCATTCAATAATGCGAACCGGGATTATCCACTCGGGCCCGGAAAATCCGAGACTTTCTCATTTAATAGTACGATATCGTTTGGGAATTCGCACGATATATTTGTGATACGGAACCAAACGTACCTTGTGGCAGTCACTGGGGATGGAAGCGACTTCCAGCCCATCTCCGTGAAGGCGGGATAGAGACGAGGCTGGGCTGGTCTAAATACTTTCTGCTCAATAGTATATTGTCAAACGCGCTGGCGACTACCCCGCACGGCGCATGGAGGCGGTCTGATGGCAGAGGACCTTTTCATAACGAACTTCATTTCAGAATTGCTTCCGCTTGCGTCGAGCGCAGGCAATGACATTGATTTTCTGAGGCATTTCACGGATCTGATGGGCAGAAAATTCGGGATTGCAAAGGTGGAGCTGGTAACTATCTCTTCGGAGAGGAAAAATGGCCAATTTGAAGAGTATATGCTGAACACCAGGAAACCGTACATAGATAATCAGTTGAGCGAGTATTCGGCGTTCCCGGAACTTGTAACTTATCGGAATGGGGGCTATAAAAGTTTCGCGGCTATGCCGCTGGTAGCGAATGGAAGGGTAAACCACCTGCTCCTACTATTATCAGACCAAGAGAACAAGTTCACAGAGAGTATGGTCAGCACCATAGGTGCAGTTACCACCTTCTTCTCGTTTTCGTTTGCTTACAAGAATGAGGCGGTGAAAAACAGCCGGCTTGCGGAGTATTTTGATGCTGCATTCAATTCTACCGCGCCGCAGCTACTCGTATCATCGGACGGAAGCATAGTAAAGGCAAACAAGGAGGCGGTGCGGGCATTTGACATCTTAGGCACTAGGGTCAAAAACGTGCGTGAAATATTCGGCGCGGGCATTGAAGAGATACGGACAGCGGCGCAGGGGAAGGGATATGAGGTGCTTATCAATGGGGGGAACACGTACAATACGTACAGGGTCACCGCAAATAAAGTAGGCAACAGCTTGTTGCATCTATCCGCAGCCAACACCACAGGCAAATACATAATGGACTCTGTTTTGGATTCCGTAGCGGGCAGCAGCCTACTGTATGTTATCTTCGCCAAAGAGGATTTTACGATCCTAAATGCTAGCCACAACTTCGACAGGGATACCGGATACACGCAGGGGCCGTTTTCCAACATGCGCTTTACAGACCTGCTCAGCGGGACAGACGTGAAACGGTTCGTGGAATTTGCAAAGTCGGGAACGGCCGGCCCTATCGACATAGAGGTAAGCGCAACAGACGCGAAGAGGCACGTGAAGGCACTCGTGCGCAAAGTCCTGTTTGGATACCTGATTATGCTAGCCAATGCAGATGCAGACGCGTATGTAAAAAGCGCAAGGGCAAACTTGCAGGGCCTTATAGAAGGCGCGTCAGATATGGTAATAACGCTGAATGATTCGGGTTATATAACTGACTGCAACATGCCGGTAGAGTCCACGCTCGGATACAACAGGGAAGACCTTATAGGGAAGGAACTGTCTTCAATTTATAAAGACCCGGCAGTATTGCGGCGCGACCTCGAATATGCGCGTACGGGCGAGACCGTGAATGGCTCTTACGTAAATTTCCTTAAGAGCAATTCGGAGGAGGTGCCCGGGGTGCAATCGGTTAGGAAGCTTGTGGGGACTGAAGGAAAGGCGAGCTACATAGTGTTTGCCAAGGAATTGGAAACAAAGCACAGGATAGAAACTTTGGAAAGCAAATTGAGGGAAAAGGAGCGTGTAATTGTGGCCTCGGAATCGGCAAACAAACAGAAATCCGAGTTTATATATGACATAACACACGAGCTCAAGACGCCGCTCACGAACATAAAGGGGTTTGCAACGCTCCTCCTTGATGGCGAGGTCGGAAAGCTGGCAGACGAACAGCGAGAATATGTAGACACAATAGTCGAGGAGTCGAACAGGCTATCGCTCATAATACAGCAGGTTCTTGATGCTTCGAAACTAGATGCAAACAAGGTAAAACTCGATATCAAGGAGGTTGATCTGAGAGCGCTCGGGGAACACCCCAGCATAAAGGCGCTCGCCGAGG
This sequence comes from Microcaldota archaeon, assembly GCA_964592765.1. Taxonomy (GTDB): domain Archaea; phylum Micrarchaeota; class Micrarchaeia; order Micrarchaeales; family Micrarchaeaceae; genus A-MIC-10. The sequence goes on along the minus strand of CAZQGC010000001.1, from coordinate 39,815 downwards.
CGGCGAGAAGGAAGGGGCTGGAATTCAAATGGGACGTCAGTTATGAGACACCGGTCATAAAGGCGGAACAGAATAAGCTCATACAGGTGTTTGTGAACCTCATAGGGAACTCTACAAAGTTCACCGAGAGCGGGGGGATTACGGTTCACATATTCAAGAAAAGCGCAAAGACCGTAGAATGTGACGTGATTGATACGGGCATAGGCATGAGTGAAGAGGACCGCAAGAAGGTATTCAAGAAATTCTACCAGGCACCAAAGAAGGCGCTGGTGCACCAAGATGGTGCCGGTACTGGGCTGGGGCTTACAATAACAAAAAGCATAATCGGATTGCACGGAGGCAAGATATCTGTAGAGTCAACCCCGGGGAAAGGAAGCCGCTTCTATTTCACGCTTCCGATAAACAAAAAACCGGAAAGAAAGAAGCCGGGCTGATTCGGGCCGGCCAGTCACTGGACAAGTATTCCGCAGGCGTTACCGGTTGCTATTGCCACAGAGTATATGCTCTCTAGCTTGGTATAGTTCATTCCGACGTACATTCCTTCGAACTTGACGCCTGTGACGCTGCCGGTGGATATATCGACCGTAAACTGCGCTGCGGCGCCGGTTGTGATGGATTTGTGCGACAGCGACTTGAATATTGCAGTGTATACGCTGGCTCCGGTCTTGCTTATGTTAAGCTGCATTGCGTAGGGGGTTATCTGCGTCATATTCTGGTATGTTGCGGGACCGCTGGGATAGGATGCGCCGTTCACCGAGCGATATGTTGAGAGGTACAGTGCTGCGGTGCAGTTCCTTGTATTTGTGTAAAGCGTGCTGTAATTCTCCATAAGGGCGTAGCTTGCATTCTGGCTTAGCAGGGACTGCGCCTCCGCAAGATTGGCCTGTGCCTGATTCACGGTCGTTGTGGACTTCGAGGTTGGGAGCGTGCTTACGGTTGTGCTCACATTCTGCCCGGATGATGGCTTTGCGGTACTATTATAAGAAACCGCACCGACAGCAGATACCAGGGCTGCGCTCACCGGAACATGGTAACTCTCATTTACCAAAGCGACGGTCGCAGAGGCAGACCCCGAAGAGATTCCAGTAAGCTTCATCTCGGCGTCAGCATACGATCCGGACATTCCAGTGTTAAAAAAGGTTATGTTGCTCAAGCGGAGCGAAATTCTGAGTTCGGGATTTAAAAATGCTGGCAGCTTCTGCAGGTATACAGCAGCGGAGCCGGAGGTCGCATTTGTGGATTTTAAGGTTAAGACGTATTTTTGGCCGCCGAGCCACAGCGTCTGTGGGGTTTGCGACAGAGTAACACTCTGTGAGGTACGAGCGGCATCAGCAGCGCGATAATACGAAACTGCGACCAGCACAACAAATACGAGCACCGCTATCAAAAGCATTGTTGACCAGAAATCAAGTGTCTCTACTTTCACGCCATGCACCCAGTCTGCCTTTCCTAAAATCGGAATAAAAGCTTATAAGCCATTAGGTATACCTGCTGGTTATGGCTGCAACCCTGTCAACGTAATGGATTCCGGGTGGAAGCCCAGATAGGGTGTAGTTTATCCAGACATAACCCGTAAAGGTCTGGCCGTATATCCCGGAAGCTATCCCCTGGTTGTTGTAGCAGTATGCGGTCAGCGCGCCTATGGTCCCGCTATATAGCTTGAGCCCGTTCGCCAGCGCGGCGTTTGGATAATACTGCGGGGCTGACTTGTATCCAAGCAGGCGTACGTTTCCGAACTGGGGTGCATCGCCGGTCGTGTTTATCGCGGTCGCGCAGGCGACACCGGTTACGTTCATGGTGCCCCCGGAAGCCTGTGAGATTATTATATAGACCGTGCCATTCGCAAATATCGAGGCGGCCTGGCAAAGGAATCCGGATGGCGATATGCATGATGGCGACGTCAACCGGTAATTGAAGACACCAAACTGGAAGACAATGTATATCACTATAGTTATGACAAGTATAGAAAGGCCGTAGGCGCTGACAAAGTCCGCGGCGGTCTGCCCGAGTCTTTTACCGGAGCGGGGGCTTCTGATTTGCATAACAACCATTTTTTATTCTACCGGCTCCTTGCCCACCCGCAGGCGGATTCCCGTGCTGTCGCGGGTTATCACGATGTTCAGGTCTCCGCTTCCAAGCATCTTCTGCAGCTCTTCGTAGGTATATGAACCTATGTTGTCGCCCCGCGTACCCTTGTTCCGCAGCACCTCCTCCCTCTTTGCTATACGATCCCGCTTTAAGGATTCTGAAAACAGAATCGAGAGGCGAGGCAGCTCCTCTGCCTCAAAAAGGCTTGCAATATCTAGACTCAGGGGCTTGAAACCAACATCCTGCAGTATGAATGGCAGCACGCTTTCAAACTCACGCTCCATGTCCGATACAACCACGCTGACCTTCCCCTTAGGGCCTGCAATCACGAACTCGTTGCTGTTGAGGAATCCTATGAAAACATCATTGCCGTTGGACCGTATTGAGTCCTGCATCAGTTGTGATACGAGCCTCAATATCACCATTGCAGAGGCGGGACCAAACCGGGTGGCGTATTCGCCTAGATGCTCAACCCGGAGTGTGCCCAGCACGTACTCGTTGCCTTCCTTTATAGAGCGCTCAAACTCCTTTGATAGCCTCTCCTCGTCGGGCAGGTCTATAAGCGGATCAAACCGCTTGCCTTTCTTCCTTAAGAATATGTTAACCAGCGCCCGAAGCTCCTTCGGATCGAAAGGCTTTTTGATGTAATAATCAGCACCGTACTTTATCCCCTTGAAGCGGTTGCTAGTCGGATCCATCGCACTTACTATCACTACGGTGGTGCCACTTATCTGGGGGTCGCTTTTTATGGTATTGCATATGTCCAGGCCGTCCTTGTGGGGGAGCATAAGGTCAAGCACCACAAGGTTGGGCTTTGTCTTTCTTATCGTAGATATGGCCTCTCCGCCATCGTATACTTGTGTGATTTCCAGGCCTTTGCCCAAGGCTATCGCCATGAGCCGATTTATGTTTTTGTCGTCTTCAACTATAACAACCCTGCGCGCATCCCCTCTGTCGAGTAGGTAATAGGTGAGTATGCCCCCAGTATTCCTTGACGCAATCATATTGCGCTCCTCGAGGCTGCGGAGGGCCAGGTCAAAAGTGTCTTTTGGCACACCCCTGCTGAAGTACGCGTCGCTTAACTCATTGTATGAAATTTGCTGCTTTTCGTCCACCCTATTAAGTATTTCTTCGGCGATTGCGTCAATGGATTCGCTCATACTGTCACCCAATAATCAAGAGGCAAAAAGATTTATTATGCCTTTCGCCATCGTCGGCTTTGCTCTAAAAGTCTGCGCCTTAACTCACTTTAGGAGCAACTACAGCACTTTAGGGGCAGGATGAACTAAAGGAACAAGGCCGTCGCTAAAAATACTATCAGTCATGGACGAGAGTGTTCTGAATTCCTATTCTGGCGCAGAATACAGAAAATTTATACTGAAAAACTTTATCATCAAAGCAATAATCTCGTTGCCTCAAAATTCCTTTGTGAATGCAGGAGCTAACGTGAAAACGTCTATCCTCTATCTGATTAAGAAAGAGAATGAAGAAGAGGAACAATCAGATATTTTCATGGGTGCCAGCGAAAATATAGGGCATACAGACTCTGGCAAATCAGACCTTAAACATCTTGATTTGTTAAAGGTTTCTGATTATAATGGCGACACAATCAACATATCAGAAGGCTCTACAATATTGGATAGATTTATAGAATTTGAAAAGGCGGGGCGAGTGGATAAACCTGATGATACTACATTTGTGTTGAGTGCGGGCATGATTAAGGACAGGCTTGATTGCTACAATCATCAGCCCTCTTATAAAAAGCTTGTAGATAGCATCTATAACTCAGCGAAGAAGGGCAAGATAAATTTAAAGATGGGCAAAGATCTAAACCTCGTCAAGCAGATGTCTAAGGCAGAATACGAACAGAACAAGACCAAATTGTTCAAATACATAGACATAGGCAACACAGAGAAGGATTTAGGACTGATAAGAGGATATGAAGAAGATTTGCTTATAAACTTGCCGACCAGAGCCAGAATGATGATAAAAGAGAATGACGTGCTTATACCAGCACCCGTCCATTCTGCTTCTGGTATTATCATAGTGCCTAAGAACCTTGATGGACAACTATGCTCAACAGGGTTTATTGTAATAAGACCTGATAGCTTTGAAGATGCAGTCTTGCTCTATGCCATACTGAAAAGCGATATGGTGCAAAAACAGTTCTTCCATCTGCAAAGCGGTATAAACCAACAATCAATAACAGATGATAATTTTAAGGACTTTGTATATCTGCCATTTCCGAAGGACGATAAGCAAAAGAGAGAAACAATAGATAGCATCAAAAAACTGAGAGAACAGGCTATATCTCTCAAGACAGAATATGGGTCAAAGTTAAAGGACATTCAGGGTGAGTTTCTAAAGGTCATGAGTGAATAGCTTAGGTGCCGAATGCGACAATTCGTGGTGGGTGCCGATTATGCGACAATACCCAAATTCATAAGGTGTATAAATCTAAATGGGTTTTCCGACAGATTCAGGAGTATTCCGACAAAAACAGGGTTTTCCTACAAAGCTGTAGAATTGTTCAAAAGATTTAAGAATCCTCTCGAGAACACTTTCATCAAAGAGCTCTGCTTTGGCTATCTTTACTTCGGAGTCCCCCACCATTGTAAGTACCAGAATCTGATGCTCGTCGGCTGTTTCTATAACGTTAAGAGCTTCGGGGTCTATGCTATCAAAATCGCTTTTTTTGAAGGAACTTTTTCTAAATATCCTTACTGAGCTTGGTCTATCCACCATATCACCATTATCCACCAGGTCTAATTATATAGAAATCTGAAGATTTATAATACCGCTAGTTCCGTTAATCCCGGGGTTTCTCTCTCTTTCCCGTGGACACAAAATCGGGCGGATTGACCTTCCGCAGACGATCATTTTGCATGGTGTGGTCAATGCGTTTTCTTGCCTTCTTGCAAACTTCATAGAATATTTGAACTGACGACAAAATAATTTTTGAAGACCGATACGATATTTTGTCAGCTACGGCAATGTTCTAATAAATTACCGATTCCGCAATTTGGGAACGCGAAAGGGCACATGGACGTGAACTACAGGATTTTCGGGGCCCTAGTCTGCTCCTTAAATCATGTTGGGGGGCAATGGATTAAAGGAGCAAAACCGCCATCGTCAGCAGGAGGCACGGCCGAGCGCTGCCGCATACGAAAAGCATATATTAAAATGCAGTCCAATAGTATAATGAAGCAGGTGACTAAATGACACTTAACCACAGAATGACGTACCTCATTTCTGCGCTCTTTATACTGGTCTTTCTTTCTGTACCGGTGGCGGCTTCAATCAACATAACAGAACCTTATCCCGCAGTCGTACCGAACAACGGTAGCATGTATCTCGGTAAGGTGGGGCCCGGACAGCCGTTCTATGTGACTGCCGAATCCACAGCCATAAATTCTAGCGGCATATCCATAGAGCGCGGTTGGAACCAGCTCAACGCAACTGGATTACCAGCGGGATGGGTAGTCACGAATTCTTCTGTATACTCGGAGTACTTGATGGTAAAGATAACTCCGTCACCCAATGCCGCCAACGGGACGTACGCATTCAAACTGATAGCCAGGAACTTTGGAAACTATTCAAAGTTGGGTATTGTGGAATTCACGGCCTATGTGAATGTAACCCCGGACGTCTTCTCCCTTGTTGTCAACCCATACAATATCACTACTGGCCCGGGAGAGCCTTCCAATATATATATCACGATAAACAATACCGGCGTATCCGATAGCCCATTCTACATAAATGCAAGGGGCCTTCCGGCATGGAATGGGACCAAGGACGTAATCGCCCTGCACCAGACAAGCCGGACTTTTGTATACCCTATCTACGAGTATGAGCCAGGCACTTACGAAGCCAAGATGTATGTCGGGTCCACTGCCAGCAATCTTGTGCACAAACAGGCAAACGTGACGATAGTGGTGCGCGCTTCCGTGCCAAATGACTACAAGGCAATCGGGTATGGGGCTGCAGTATTTCCGGTTATCTATGAGCCGGTGTATGCAGTGATGTACCTGCTAAGACTGCTTTTTGGGGCATTATGAGGGTTTTCCAATGGCGGACCGTAACAAGAACGACACCACAGCAGAGCTCATAGCAGTCGATTCGTTGTTGGACTTTGTGCGGGGTGCGTGCCAGTTTGGCTCTTCCTTCACGCCAATCTATACGTTCAGGGAGGGAAACGAAAACAGGCTAATTTCAGTAGGAGAGGTTTTTGATGGGGAGGTGGCAGCTTATTACCTTGATGTGCCATCGATATCCAGATATCTGTTATACAACACAGGGGGCGACGAGGCCGCCTCGTGGTCCGATGATACCTCCGCCATCGGCGATTTCCAATCATACAGACTACATGTTGTGCCATTAGAGGGCACTCCCTTTCCGAAAACAGGAGAAATCGGAGGGGTAAACGTGCTAAGAATGGGAGACTATAAAGACCTCATAAAACTTTTAGTATACAAGGGGATAGAGGAAGAGGCAATACAGAACGCATACACCTTTGAGTTGGACGGCAAGACCCGCATCGGCGGGTTTGATCTGATAAAGGGTACGGATATGCACACCTTCACGCATGCACCGCTTGAAATAGAAAAGCCATTTAACTTTTTCCGATATAATTATACGGAAGACAAACCAGAAATGACGGATACGCTGCAGCACATTACTGCAGATTTCTATGTGAAGGTTGTGCACCTTCGGGGTGTTTTTGGTTTTCTGAAGGATAAAGATATGGATAAAAGGCCCGAATAGCTCAATGGTAGAGCGAGTGGCTGTTAACCACTAGGTTGCAGGTTCGATCCCTGCTTCGGGCGGCGTACTTAAAGCATGGGCCAGCAGGATGGGCTAATTATATTTGCAGTGGCAGATTGCTGCTCCAACCGCAAAGTGCGGGGGGTATTGGCAAAACCCGGCATCGGCTTTGGAATATTTTTAATACCTATAGATTCACTGAGGATAGAACTAGTGCATAATATCGCATTGGGCTTTGGACCAACAAGCGCAAGTTACACAATATTTGGTTCGGTAATATTCGGCATTGGTGTTTTTGCCTTTGTAAAGAGGGGGTCGTAATCAGCCCTGGCGAAACTTTGACTTCTTTGCAATTTCCCGTTGTGTGGCGCACGTCACACGGTGCATTCCTTGGTATGAAGCATCCTCCGCACCCCGAGGATTAGGCTGCCAATGCCTATCACACCCACCACTAGAAGCACCAGAAAGGTTGCTACGCCCAGTGAATCTAGGTTTGGTATCGGAACCCCTGTCTGGAGCGCAATCCCATTAAGCACGGGGAACGCAACTACGAGCAGCCCTATTATTGCAAAGGCAATGCCCCCGTAGAGAAGGGTTCTCCCGGCGGTCTGCCTGCCGACGCAGGCAACCTGCTCCTCGGTGAGCTTCTTTACCTTCGCTATGTTTGCGAATATTGCTCCAAAAACTATCTGCATGAGCATGGTGCCAAGCCCGAAAAATAGACCGGGAAGCGGTGCGTATATCAGACTGGGAACCTGCGGCGCGAGTATAAATGTTATTACTGTGGCGTAGGCCCCAAAGCCAAATCCTGCGATAAGCCCATGCACAACAGCCATGCTGAGAGGTATATTCTTGTGTTTGGTGTCGTGCGGCTGCACGCGCACTGCATGCTCTGTGTGGTGGGATTTGCCGAGCAGAAGCGCATCGAATGGTATGTGCAGGTCGAGGCGCTTGTTGAGTATATAAAATCCTGCTGCCGCCATTGCGATCCCCACAACCACATATATGGGCCCATCAAGGTTGTACATCCTGTATATCGCCGCCAGCCCTAAAAAGCCCAGGGTGGTTAGAAATGCGCGCTGCGCCGTGAATCCGGCCGAGAATGCGAGGCCTGCCTTGGCGCCCTTCTTTGTGCTGTAGCTGCCTATTGCATAGCTGAATGTAATTGGCCATGTGTGCTCATCGGGGGTTGCGCCATGCATTATTCCCAGTATGAAAGAAATTGCCAGTATTGTACCAAGCATGAGCCCTTTCGGGGGATTCAGTATGGTATTAAGGCTTAGGGCGATATTGAATCCAGTGAGGTATACTGCATAAGCCGCAATCGAAACGGCCATAATCGCTATTAGCAGGATTGCGATTAACTCTCGGTTATAGTTAGGTCTTTGCATTTTTTCACTTTGCAGGTACACACGGCGCATTATCTGCTTTAGATGGGGCCTGCCAGTACCGTCTCAAGCAGGAACCTTACACGCTTATCGGCCACGCAGTATATGCAACGGGTTCCTTCCTTTCGGCGCTCCACTATACCATAGTCTACGAGCTTTTTAAGTTCTAGGGAAACTGTGGGCTGGGCTTTTCCCACAACCGGTGGGATCTCACATGCACAGTACTCTTTCTTTAGGAGTGCTTTGACTATCTTTAGCCTTGTTGGGCTCGATAATGCCTTGAAAAAGTATACGTTGTCCATTCTATCAGCAGTATCGGTTAGGCCAGTACTTTGGCGTATAATATTTATAAATACAAATATTTATATATTTATAGACGGATAAAGTTTTTCCGGGGCTTCTGCCTATGCTGATATTCTGGGGATTTATAGCAAGACCGGCACCATCTAGCCACTTATGCTGATGCTCGCTCCATTACTTTACATACCGGTAGTGCTGCCGGCATTAACCGGCATTCGTAGCACAATCTACTTCCCGGAATGCTCGCGGGCAAAGCGGTCAAGACGCGAATCGAGCGCTCCGCCGACAGGTGAGAGCTCGTAGTTGATGCGGATTATCGGTTTGTTTGCCTTCAATATCCGGTTAAGATCCGTAGGGGTTGCCGAGATTACAACATCGCACGGCGTCCTGTTTATGGTAGATTCCAAATCCTTTATCTGCTGCGCGCTGTAGCCCATCGCTGGAAGTTCGACTTCGAGTTTTGGGTATTTTCTGAAGGTATCTGCCATCAGGCCCACTGCGTACTTCTTTGCGGGAACTATCTTTGCGTTATATTTCTTTGCCGCAACCATTCCTGCGCCGAAAAGCATGCCTCCATGGGTTATTGTTGGGCCGTCCTCAATCACGAGGGCGCGCTTGCCGCGTATTGCAGAAGGGTCTTCCGGAATCACAATTGAATTGGCATACATTATGGCGGCTGTCTTGTTTATAGAGCGGAGATTCGATTCTAGCGCCTGCAGGTCCTTCTTCTTTGCGGAATTCACCTTGTTTATGAGCAGGATGTCGGCCATTCTTGCTGCAGTCTCGCCGGGATAATAGGTAAGCTCGTTGCCAAGCCTTAGCGGATCGGCAACAGTGATAAGGAGGTCCGGCTTTATGAAAGAGGTATCGTTGTTGCCGCCGTCCCAAAGTATTACGTCTGCCTCCTTCTCCGCCGCGCGGAGTATCTTCTCGTAATCCACACCCGCATACACTACAAACCCATTGCGTATGTGTGGTTCGTAGTCCTCGCGCTCCTCAATCGTTGCTTTGTACCTGTCCAAGTCCTTTAGGGTTTCGAAGCGCTCCGCTATCTGGCTCTTCAGGTCTCCGTAGGGCATTGGGTGCCTTATCGCTACAACACGCAAGCCCTTTGTGCGCAGTCTTTTTTCGACGTATCTTGAGGTCTGGCTCTTCCCGCAGCCTGTCCTCACCGCACAAACTGCAATCACAGGTTTCTTGGATTTCAGCATGGTGCGCCCCGGAGCGACAAGCCAAAAGTCTGCACCCGCTGCATTGACAAGGCTTGCCTTCTCCATGACGGCCTGATAAGGCAGGTCACTATATGCCTGTATGCATATATCCACTTTCTTCGCTTTTATCAGGTCCTTCAGCTCGGATTCGTCATGTATCTTTATTCCGTTAAGGTATAGCCTGCCGGAAAGTTCCTTCGGATATGTGCGGTCAGATATGAAGGGTATCTGCGCCGCGGTAAAACCCACAACCTCATAATCCGGATCTTCCCTGAAGAGAGTATTGAAAAGATGGAAGTCACGACCAGCTGCACCGATTATTATTACTTTTTTCCTAATCATTTTCCTCACCCGTATCTGCCATGGCGGGCAGTAATTTGATATGGCAGTGAAAGGATTTATACCTTGGTTATGGTAGTGCCGGTTTTGCCGGAGAGCACCGAGTCCAACCTGAATAAATCTCCGATGTATGCCTTCTTCCCGCCCTGTTGCACGAAATGCAGGCATGCTTCCAGTTTTGGCCGCATGGTTCCGCGTTCAAATGTGCCGAGCACGTCTGACAGCTCTGCGGCGTTCATTGCCCGTATCGGAAGCCTTTTCCTCCCATAATCACGGTAGACGAAGCCGACATTAGTCAGTATTATCAACCTTGATGCACCCATTGAGGTAGCAAGAAGCTGCGCGGTGCGGTCCTTGTCGATGACGGCTTTCGCACCCGAATAGGCATTGCCATCCTTGAATACCGGAATCCCGCCGCCGCCCGACGCTATGACAATCGTACCGAGGGCCGTAAGCCTCTTTATTGCTTCAACTTCCACGATTGCCAGGGGTTTCGGAGACGCCACTACACGGCGGTATTTCCCCTCCTCGCTTATAAAATCGAATTTCTCTTTTTTTAGCTCTGCGTTAAGCTTCGCCTTTGTATAGAATGGGCCAATCGGCTTTGTGGGGTCTGTAAATGCGTGGTCCTTCCTGTCGACGACCACATGGGTCAACACGGTTGCAATGTCCCGTTTCAGCCCTGCACGGGCTAGCTCGCTCCGGATTGCAAGTTCCAGCATTGTGCCGATCGATGCCTGCGTCTCGGCATTCAGGACATGCAGCGGGAATTTTGGTATTTCGGACTTTGCAAATTCACCCCTGAGCAGCTCATCGCCCACCTGGGGCCCATTGCCGTGCGTTATGACAAGACGAACCTTCCTTTTTAGGAGGGGTACCATGCTGCGGGCCGCACGGAGTGCATTCTTATTCTCGGTTTCGTAGGTCGGTTTCTCCCCGAAACCCAGCAGGGCGTTGCCCCCGAGAGCCACCACATAAGTCTCCATAGGTTAAAATCTGATGGAAGGAATAAATAGGGATGCTCAGCTACTCCCCCATACAAACTTCTTTCGCGCACAGTCCAGCAACAGCAGGTTATGCAAATCCCGCCTTCTTGCAACTAGGGCGGTCCACTGTTGGTCATCGCCTATTGAAAACAGTTCCGTTGGGACCTTGCTGTTTGGGACTTCGTTGAAGCCTAGCGCCAAAAGAAGCCCCCAGCCCATGCTCGCGGAGTTCTTCAGCACCACCATGGTCGCCTGCGGATCTTCTTCCACTATTCGTATGATACGGTGTGCCATTAGTGCCGAGTATATGCCGTTGTTCCTGAATGGCGACGATACGACCGCCGCCCTGAGCTCCTGCCAGCCACTTTCGGGCCATATGTCGATGGCTCCGTGACCTATCGGCTCGCTATCGAGTCTAGCGACGAATGAATTTCCACCACGTATCCATTTTGAGATGTCTGCGCGGGTTACTCCAAGCGTCGCTCCGCTGGTGTCGGACTCATTGTTGACGAGCCGAATTATGCCAGCGGCATCGAACTCTGTAGCGCGGCTTATAGAGACGGCCTTTACCCTTTTGATTGCTAATTCTGCCATCAGACCACAAGGAGGTTAACTGCATTAACCTATTTTAAGTTTGAGTTTCAAAAGAAACAAAATTAAATATTTATGTTTCAAATGAAACATATGACAATTGCGGAGATTGTTAGGAAGCACGTCTCAGAGCGGCCATTCTTGGTAGAGGCGCTAGGCAGTGGCATAGTCAACAACAGCGCACTGGCCAGAAGCATACAAAGGGAGCGAAGATTGGGCCGTGGAGATTATACTGCAATAAAAGCGGCAGTCACCAGGCTTGCAGGAACACGTAGAGGGGCTGGCTTCACCATAGAGGATCATGCGCTCGCAGTACTTGGCGGGAACAGGGTGACGCTCGTAGACCGGGTGGCGGTATTCGTATCTAGAGAAAAGCGTGGATTCGAAAGCCTGGCAGAGGTGGTAATCGGTGGCAACTACGTATATCTTATGGACGAAGGAAAGGCGGTTTCTCTAGCGAAGAGGCACACATATTCCAGGCTGGAGCGCAACTGTGCATGCATTTCAATACATTCCGACATAAACATAGAGGGTGTTTCTGGAGTAATATCTTTCCTAACCACAGTGCTCGCCGAACATGGAATCAACATCATCCAATTAATATCCTGTTATACGGAGACGATGATTGTTGTAGGGCGCACAGATGCACTGCCCTGCTACAAGATAATTTCGGATATCGTGAAGTGATTCATTGGAGGGAGACCGGGCTGCCCTTCCGACCTGACTTGCGAATCACGACTGCAGTTCCGTACGCAACAATCTCCGACATCGTCTCTCCAATCTCGGACGAATCGAAGCGCATCGAGATTATCGCATTGGCGCCCATCTGCTTCGCCTGCTCCTTCATCCTTGAAATGGAATCAATACGCGACTGGTAGAGCATCTTTGTGTATTCGTGTATCTCTCCTCCGACTATCGTCCTCAGGCTTGCAAGTATGTTACCGCCTATCCCCCTGCTCCGCACAATCACTCCGACGCAGTCGCCCAGAGACTTTGTGACCTCAAATCCGGGAACGTAGTTAGATGTGACTATTATGAAATCATTTTTCGCCATGCACCCATCCCTATCATTACACAACAAAAGTATAAATGTCTAAACACTGCATCGTACCAGAGACGGCTACACCTCTCCATCTTTAGTCGGATATCTGCTCCAGGGTGCGCTTTGTGCTCGATGGACCAAAAAGCGAGATGATGCCGGCAAGCAGTCCGGTTATCCCTATGACAATGAAACCGGACATAAAACTGAGGCTGCTAACGATTATGGGAAGTGCCAGTGCACCAAGCGCGCCGCCGAGGTGGCCGATGCCATCGCTAAGGGCGAATCCTGTCGAACGCGCCCGTGTAGGATAGCTCTCTGCGGTAAAGGTATATGCGAGCTGGAGGTACAACCCCAGGGATAGAGAGGCCAGGAAGGAGCCAAAAGTTATTATTTCCGGGTTGGCGAGGGTCCCTATGAGAAACATCCCGAGGAACCAGATGAGGGTTGACAGTAGTATCAGGTGCTTGCGCTCGTACCTGTCCGCAATGATGAACATTATGGCTGCACCGGCGGGATAGCCGATTGCACCGAAGGCAAGGAACAGTATTGAATTTGCCACCGTTATGCCATGTGAGGATAGAAGCGTTGCCGCATCACCAAGGAATCCGTAGTTGCCGATATACCAAAAGAACCACATTGACACCAGGACTGCCAGCCTGGATGCGTAACGTTTCTTGAACAGGTAGGCGGTGGGAAATCCCCCGTGCGTACTGTCGTGGCTGGCCGGCAGCGGCTTTGTGAGGACAGCGCCTTTGCCCCTGGCGAAATTTTCCATTCGTGTTATGGTTGGCTCTGCGAGATCGAGGCGGCCGTGGAGTATCTGCCAGCGCGGGGACTCCGGAAGCCAAAACATGAAGATTATCGTAAGTGTTGCAACAGAGCCGCCGATTACGAAGAGCAGGCGCCACCCAATCAGCATTGTCGGAACTAGCGCGAGGGCGATAAAGGGAGTGATGGCCTGGCCGAGGATTCCGACCAGGAAAGTAAGCATTGAGATCCTCCCGCGCTTCTCGTGCGGGGCTAGCTCACCTATGTATGTCGAAACAAGATTCAGGGCTGCGCCGACTCCGAGCCCTGTGATGAACCTCCATGCAGAGAGGGAGAATATTCCGGTTGCGGCGGCGTCTCCGAACGAGCCGACTGCAGTAAGCGCCATGGTGAACATCAGCATTCGCACGCGGCCATACCTGTCTGCAAATGTGCCAATCACATATGACCCGAGTATATAGCCAATGAGCCCTATCGCGAGGGCCACGAACAGCGCCTCGGATCCGGTCAGGCCAAACTGCGCAGCGATTGCGGGCATTGCCAAGCCTATGTTAGTTATATCAAAGAATGTGAAGAAGTATCCAACCCCTATAATTGCGAGGAAGTACCACGGAAATGCCCAAACATGTATCCGGTTAAGCCTCCCAAGCAGCATTTGGCTTTTCTTCTCGGATGATGCGGTATGCGCCGCGGCCTTATTTGCAGAACCCATGTTGAGGATTCTGCATAAAATTTAAAATAGGCACCGCACGGCCCGCAGCGCATGACACAGTGCAGTTGGGAAAGGATTTTATTAGTGAATGAGAGATGATACTGTGGTTGTATGGTGGGAAGGTTACAGCATAGCCAAGCTCGTGAGAGGTTACAGAGCAGACGCACGGCAGAAAAATTATACAAATGCAAAATATGCGGTTTGCATTATGCCCATGTTGTGCTTGCAAAACGCTGCCTTATGTGGTGTTCAAAACACGATAGCTGCAATTTGGCAATTGCGAGGTATTCGAAGGAATATTTAGAACACAATACCGAAAGAATAAGAGGCTAGTGTGATGGGATTGAAAGCGGATTGGCCGATTAGGTTCCATTCGGGAAACGCGGCAGTGCTTATCTTTGGCGACGTAGATCGCGCGGCACAGTATGTTAGTGGCGAGCTTTGCACGCTGGTCAGACATAAGCTCGATGCAGTGCTGGGGCTCCCCACAGGAAGGACATTTGAACCAGTATACAGATATATTTCCGAGGATGGTGGACGCCCATCGTTCGGTGGGGTCCGCAGCTTTAATGTAGACGAGTACTGCGGCCTCAGCAGCGACAGCAGGTTTTCTTACCGCAGTTTCATGGAGCAGCACCTTTTCAAGAATATAGACATTAGGCCTGAGAATGTGCACTTTCCTGAAACGGATTCGAAAAACCCTGAGAGATACGACGAAGACATTGCGCTTTGCGGAGGCCTTGACCTCCTGCTTCTTGGCTTGGGAATGAATGGGCACATAGGTTTCAATGAGCCCGGGACCAACAGGCGGACGCTGACACACAAAGTGAGGCTTTCGGAATCCACCATAAAGGCAAATTCTGCGCTGTTTGCTGGAAGTTCCGTACCAGAATATGCGATCACGATGGGCATAGGCACAATGCTCTCTGCAAGGCATATCCTTCTTGCGGCTTTCGGCAGGGGAAAGGAGGAGATAGTGGAAAAGTTGCTTAGAACAGGGCAGGAGGAGGGGCTACCGGCCACACTGCTAAAGGGCCATAAGGACACCACCTTTGTATTTGACAGGGACGCTTGCCCGGAGAAGCTTGCCTCGTCTATTGCGTAGGCGGCATAATTGTAACGGGATTAGGCGGGGGCGCAGACCTTCCACCGCGTTTGGTCTGCTTTGCTTGTCGTGCACCGGCGAATTGGACAGACAGATCCTCCTCGGCATCGCTTTCCATCCACGCCTTTATGTAAACCGGAATGTTCTTGAAAGGCTTCGAAAACCTATCAGTAAGCAGATATGCATTGTCTTCATGCTTGAGAAGTCCGATCTGGACCGCGAAGTCGAGATAGCGTTTTGCTGTTGCAATCGGTATTTCCTTCGGAACATCCTTCAGCCGGAGGGGGCCGCGGCGCTTTGCTTCCACGAGCAGGCTTGCAAACCGGTACGCCTCGGTCTCGTTGTCAAAAAAGATTTTTGCGAGCTCACGTACGCTTGGATTCTTGAGCTTTTCCTTGAGCGGGGCATCTTCAAACTCCCAATATTTTATCGCCATGGAATGACCCGGGACGCAACTGCACCACACCCATATTGCATTCAAAGTTTTTATAGACTCTGCTGCAGGCGCATGACCTCTCTGTTTATGGCCTTTTGTACATCGAGGGCCTGCTGCTCGCTTGCGTAGCTCTGCCGGGGCCAGAAAAATCCACGCAGTCCGTCACCGAATCGGCGCGGAACTATGTGAACGTGTATGTGCGGCACGCTTTGGCTTACCTTATTGTTCACCGCCAGGAACGTACCGTCGGAATGCGTGGCTTTCTCGACCGCATTTGAAAGAAGGCGCACATTAAAGAAAAACGCCCCGAGCATCTGTTCTGGAAAGGATTCTAGATTTTCGTAGTGTGTCTTGGGTATGACTAGTATGTGCCCGAGAAAAACCGGATGGCTGTCCAGAAATGCAACGGTGGTGTCATCTTCAAAGACGCGGTAATGGCTCACTACATTTGATGCTATACCGCAGAAGAGGCAGCCCTTTGACGGCTCCTTGCCCATGTGCCCTTGCATAATAGGTTATCCCCAAGATCCTTTAAACATCTTTCTTTGGATTATTCGACAAACAACGAACCATCATTTGGCACTTTATAAATGACCTTCGGTAGGATAAACTTAGGTTATTTCATGACAAAGAGCATAGATCTTGAAGGCAGGCTCGAAACAGAGGAAAAGAGCTCTGCAATATCGGGATTTTATAAACTAAGTGTGGATGATAGGATAGAGGCTGCCGCGAAATTTGCGGGCCTGGATTCTAACGAGAAAACACTCCTCAGGACGGGCGGAGGCCTGACCGTGGACCACGCCGACAAAATGATAGAAAATGTCATAACCGTAATTAGCATACCTGTTGGGCTGGCAACCAACTTCCGGGTGAACGGGAAGGATTACCTTGTTCCGATGGCTCTGGAAGAGCCGTCTGTTGTTGCTGGCGCAAGCAATGCGGCAAAGATTGCGAGAAAGCATGGGGGTTTTAGAACCAGCTATTCCGGCTCGGTAATGGAGGGGCATGTCCAACTCGAAAACATACCCAATCTGAGGGCGGCAGTGAAAAACATAAGGGAGCACAAAGACGAACTTCTGAGAATAGCAAACGAGAAATCCAACCACGCCATCGCAAAGGACGTAGGCGCAGACGTGGTCAGGGCCAAAACCCAGGACGGCAAAACGAGGCATATGATTGCAGCAAACATACTGATAGACTGCAAGGACGCCATGGGCGCCAATGTAATAAATAAGATGGCAGAGGCGATTGCGCCGAAGTTAGTTGAACTGACCGGCGGGACTGCCAATGTCAGGATACTCTCGAACTACTCGGAGAGGCGGCTGGCTACGGCAAGCGCGGTCTTCGACAAGGATGAACTCGGGGGCGAGAGCATGGTGAAGAGGATGTTAAGCGCTTATGAGTTCGCCGATTCGTACCTCAAGAGAGCAGTGACTCACAATAAGGGCATAATGAATGGCGTTACCCCTGTTGCGCTCGCCCTTATGCAGGATACGAGAGCTATAGAGGCCGGTATCCACGCCTATGCGACGTCCAGGGGCGGCTACCGCTCCCTGACCAGTTATAGCATATCGGAGGAAGGGCACCTTGTAGGCACCTGTACTCTGCCGATTGCTGTGGGCACAGTTGGAGGATCGCTCGAGGTGCATCCGATATCGCAGGCGCTGCTAAAGATAATGGGCATAAATCCGGCCAATCCGGGCAGCGCCGGCGAGCTCGCGCAGGTCATGGCGGCAACCGGTCTTGCGCAGAACGTGGCTGCACTGAAGTCTCTCGCTGGAAACGGAATAATAGAAGCGCATATGTCACTGCATAACAGAAAGAAGATGCTTAGGACCGAATAACGGGGAGTGCGGATTATCCCCGTGTCATCCAGGCAGAAGACCTCCAGAATGTAAACAGTGCAACGATTGCTGCGACAAAGACCATCGGCAGGATTAGGCTGCCCCATCTCAAAGTCTTAAATCGCTTGGAACTTTTGCCTTCAACACGGTGCACCACGCTGTACGCAAACAGGGCTAACCCCAGGTAGCTCATGGCTTGCGTTGCAATTATGTAGATGTGCCTATTTGATACACCGGAAACTATACGCAAGAGCAGGTCGTAGAACCTGTTTGAGCCTACTGAAAGCAGGAGTGCAGTATGCACCATTAAGAAGTCCGCCCTGAAGGCAGCCACAGAAAGGTAAGCCACAGGAAGCACATACAGGTATACAAGCGAGAACGAATAGAAAACGCCACGCTTGAAAAGCGTTCCGTCAAAAAGTTCCTTGAAGAAATAGAGGTACCCTGCGCGTGTCCATCTGGTCAGCTGGCGGAATATTGCCTTAAAACTTTTAGGCGCTTCGGTGAACACGCTGACGTCGTATGCAATGATGGCTTTGTAGCCGTGCTTCGTTATATAGCTTGTAAGCTGCCTATCGTCAGCTAAACTTACGCTTTTGCCCAAAAACTTAAAATCGTAGAATTCTCTCGATTCAACAAGCGGCCTTATCGCAGCGGTCCGGTACATCGTGCAGTTGCCTGGCAACACCATAACCGTCCCGAAGTAGGACATTGCGCGGAAGGGGACCTCTTTCATCCTTTCGAAAAACTCCGAAAGGTATGACTCCCTCTTTTTTGTAATCTTTATTTTTATGCGGGCGCCGA
Organism: Microcaldota archaeon; assembly: GCA_964592765.1. Taxonomy (GTDB): domain Archaea; phylum Micrarchaeota; class Micrarchaeia; order Micrarchaeales; family Micrarchaeaceae; genus A-MIC-10. Next base: position 21,437 of record CAZQGC010000001.1, on the reverse strand, counting down.
CGCCCCCGGTTGTCGGGGTGAAATTAAACAGCATCTTGGCAAACCCTGTTTTGGGCATAACGGTGTCGCTGTCAAGAAGCACAACAAACTCCGTTTTTACGTGTGTCATCCCCTTAGTTATCGCCTTGCGCTTGCCGCCGTGCGATACTGATACAAAACTGCAGCCATAGTCCTCTGCGATGCGCTTGTACGGTTCAGTACAGCCATCGCCAACAACAACCACATTGTGCAGTTGCGCAACCACAGACGCTATACACCGGGCAAACACGTCTGGGGCTTCCGTGTACACCGGTATTACCGCAGTTACAGCCTCCAGATTTGCATTCGATAACCCAGGGTATCTCCTCTTCCGAATGCCGAAGGAGCCTAGGGCATTTATAACGTAGTATATTGTCGAGGCTATACCCAGTAGCAGCAATACAACATAAAATGCATGCAGCGCCACTTTAAGCCCCTATATTGATACCAAACCAAGAGCTATAAATCCTCTCCTATTGCGGAAATGGCCTTGCCGAGTTCTGAGAAACGGAAAACTACAATCCCTGGACAGGATATACCCGAATAGCGCATGTAGTGCAGGTCGTTCACCACCACTATGACAATGCCATATTCGGGCTTCCTGGATAGTATCATGCCGTAGCTGGCGCCGAATGGCTTCCTGCCGGTTTCATACTCTATGGCAACCTTTATCTTAGCGTATGCAACAAGGTCCGGCCCCTGCCCTTTTGAAACGTAGTGCCGTATCCCTTTCTTTCCCAGGGCATCGGCTATTGCGGTGACACACCGGTCGTGTTCGCAACTAACTGCCCTGTTGCGAATCTTGGTAGTGGTGGGATTAATAGTTGGTGTGCATGCCGGAACTGCTGGCTGGTGCAGTGGGAGTTGGCACACCGGGTGAAAACTGGCGGCGGCGTTCCGGGCAAGCCTTCTTGAGAACTCTTCGCGGGTGGCTGTGTACAGGACGTGCTGGACCGGGGTGCCATAGCTCACGAACAGGGCCTGGTGCTTCCGGAGCCCCTCCAGCATGGAACGGACGGGCTGTGATTTCATGCTGTTTCCTTTTGCCACTGCATTCGCCACATAGTTTATCTCTGCAGGCTCGTTGGAATGGAAGGCGATCAGCACGGACGAGTTCGCGACTACCTCTTTCGGCAGCGTCGCCATGGAATTCGTAACGATAATCACTCCGTATCCGAATTTCCTGCTCTCACTCACTATGGAACCGATGATGCTCCCGGCGGATTCCATTGCCTTGCGTCCCTCGTCTATCGCAATATACGACCTTACGTCATGCCCGATGCTGCTACGCGTCACGCCCCCGTAAAGCCTTTCTATTATCTCGTGTATGTATATCGCCCTTGCCTCCGCGCTGCGGATTGAATTGAGCGATATCGCGTTCACCCCTTTTGAAAGGTCGGACATTCCCGGCAGCGACACCGGGCCGCCGCGGAGCGGCGCAATCCTATAGAGGATGTGCTTTAGGCGATTGCGCTCCCCGAGGCTCTTTGCGTTCCTTATGAATATCGAGAGCTCATCCATAAGATCCTCCATCCGCGGCGTGCGTCGCAACAGGCTGTTCGCCATATCTGTGGAAAGTTTCCTGTAGGTATAGTAAAGCACATTTCCGAGCTCTGATCTCTGGAGGTATCCAAGCCCGAAGACTTCCGACAGGAGTGAGGCAAGCCGGTCTATGCGCTGCGCTATCGTGAGCCCGTCTAGCTCAAATATATTTATGCCGGATGCATCCCCCTCATATACGCGGCCACCGAGCGCTTTCACAAGCCCGGAATGCTCTCCATGCCCATCGAACAGGAGAAGGGGCTTGCCTGCCTCCGCTATGTCGGCCAGCATGCTGCAGAGCAGCGTAGATTTCCCGTAGCCGGATGCGCCCGTGATCAGGATGTGCGCGTTTGCCTCCTTCTCCGGCTCTATGAACAGGCTGCCGCGTGCGCGCTTCCATGTGTATCCTTCGTTGCCTACGAGAAGCGCACCGTACTTTCCCGGCCTCAGCTCGAGGCGCCTGTCAAGTGATAGCCTCCGAGATGCGCTTCCGGCAAAAATCCTAAAGCCAGGAACGCGGCGGCGATGCAGTATAAAGTCAATTAATTTGAGACCCATAAAAACACCGGAATTCGTCAATCAGCTAACCTTGCCCAACCTTTAAATATCGCCGGCGCAGCAACTTCTACTATGGAAAATGTTGCAATTGCAAGGGCGCCGGGGGTAGTGAAGCTCTTCGGGGAGCACGCAGTTGTTTACGGCAAATTGGCAGTGGCTATGGCGGTGGGCCTGTATTCCACGGCAACCGTCAGTAATGCGGGAGGGGGCGGCCTTGAGATAGAGCTGGCCGACCTGGACCGGTCTTCAGAAAATGGTGGCATTAGGAACATGCTTTACAGGTGCGAGTCCTGTGCCCCACAGCAGAAAGGCATGGCTGCATCCTTCAGCAAGGACAGCCTCGAGTCTCTCTGGAACAGCTACTCCACGGCGAAGAGCATCGATGAATTTGTGCATGATTCGCAGGACATAGATCAGGATATCCTTCCGTACGCAGTGATAGCGGCCAGGTTGGCAACGGAGCATGGCCTGGCACTCACAGGCATGCGTGTAAGAATCAGGTCTGAGATACCTTTCCAGAAGGGGCTAGCAAGCAGCGCGGCCTGCTCTGCAGCATTTACGGTGGCAATTCTAAAGGCTGCGGGGCTGCGGCTTCCTGATAATGAGATTATAGATGTGGCCCGTGAGGGCGAGCGCATAGTACACAAAAACAAGAATGCTGGCGCGATTGACACGAGTACCGCGTATTTCGGCGGGGTGGTGAGTTATAGCGCTGCCGGGGGGGCACACCATGAGGAGGGCATCACGCCCAGATTCAGCATGCTTCTGGTAGACACCGGGCCCAAGCGCAGCACCGCAGAGATGGTCGGATCGGTAAGGAGCTTCTGTGAAAGCAATGCAGAGGAGGGTGCAAAGATACTCGACAGAATAGAAAAATGCAGCATTGGCGGCTTGCGGGCACTCAGAAGGAATGATGTGGTGCAACTTGGGGTGCTCATGTATGAGAACCACGAGCTCCTGAAGAAACTGCATGTCTCAAGCCGCAGGCTTGATACGGCCGTGCGCGTAGCAAGGGAAAACGGCGCCAGCGGAGCAAAGCTCAGTGGAGGAGGGGGCGGCGGAATTATGATTGTCATGTGCAGGAATGGAGATAACAGGCTCGGGAGCATCGCAGGAATAATGGAGCGGTATGGGTTCGGGGTGTTCGGAACTGCAGCTGCGGCCGAAGGAAGCCGGAAGTATCTTCCGAAGGATAGGTTAAAAAGCTTCTAATCGATATCTTATTGTGGTCGTATGTCCGAAAATGTCTTTACCGCCGTGGCGACGCCCAACATCGCATTCGTAAAATATTGGGGCAAGAGGTCCAGTGAGGGGAACCTGCCGAATAACTCCTCAGTCAGCATGACATTCGATGAAACTCTCAAGACAGTGACGAGCGTCGTTTTCTCCAAAAAGCTAAAGTCAGACCGGCTGTACATAAATGGTGAACTGCAAGACCTGAATGGCACTAACGAGAAAAACCGTTTCGTCCTGCGCACATTGGAGGAGATGCGCACGCTGGCGAAAAGGGATGCGCATGCGCTGATTGTATCTGAAAATCATTTCCCGACGGGCAGCGGGCTCGCCTCTAGCGCAGCTGGCGCGACCGCCCTGATAAGCGCTGCGGCGGAGGCCCTTGGCCTTAACCTAGGGGTTGAGGAGAAGGCCATGCTTGCGAGGGGCATAAGCGGAAGCGCATGCCGGAGCATGCTTGGCGGCTTCGTGCTCTGGAAGCGGGGGGAGCGCATAGACGGAAGCGATTCCAATATAGTCCAGATAGGGACTGATGCGCATTGGCCAGAGTTAATTGATGTAGTCGCGATTGTCAGCGAGAAAGGCAAGGAGATATCATCGAGCGCTGGGCATGATGCAACAGTGAAGACAAGCGAGCTATATAGGATGCGGCCGCAGTTTGCTGAAGCGAACGCCAGGAAGGCGGTGCTTGCGATAAAGGAAAGGGACTTTGGGTCCCTGGCAGAAGTGATAATGAGGGACAGCGACAATATGCACGCAACGATGCTTGACACGTGGCCCCCTATACATTATATGACAGACAAGTCCTGGAACGTAGTCCATGCTGTGCAGCAGCTGAACAAATCTGAAGGCGGGTTTGTCGCCGCATACACCTTCGATGCCGGACCGAATGCACACGTAATAACCACAAGGGATTACAGGCGTAAGGTCAGGAATGCGTTGGAGGAAATTGTGCCACGCGAAAAGATACTTGACGTAGGACCCGGGAAGGGCCCGCGCATCACGGCTTCGGAGACGCTCATAGATGGCGAGAGGCTACTGCCGAGAGGCGGCAGGCACGTGGAAGCCGCAGGGAAGCGGAGGCATTGAGTGTTTTCCATGGAAACATATTTCATAAAGCTCGGGGGCAGTGTGCTGACAGATACGAAGAATGAGAACGTAGCGAAAGTGGGCGAAATAAAAAGGCTGCTGAATGAGATAAAGGGTGCAATGCGCAACAAGCGCTTCAGCCTGATTATAGGGCATGGCAGCGGATCATTTGCACATGTGCCCGCAAGGTTCTACAGGACCAATGAGGGGCTGGTGGATGGCAACAGCAGGCGCGGCGCGCTCATAACGAAGATCGCGGCAAACGACCTCGACAGGATAATTGCATTTACCGGATCTGAGCTCGACATGCCGCTTTTCCCGTTCTCGCCTTCGAGCTTCGCACTCTCCAGAAAGGGCAGGATGGTAGAGGGTTCCGTCAGCAACCTAAAAAGTGCAATCGATAAGGGATTCATACCGCTCGTATACGGGGACGTCATGATTGATTCCGAAATGGGGGTGTCCATCGCATCAACAGAGGAGGTGCTACGCTTCCTTTCAGGGCACATCACACCGTCAAAGGTAATACTTGGCACAGACGTGGACGGTGTTTTTGAGAGTGACCCGAAGAGGAATCCAGATGCAGCCCTGATAAAGAAGGTCGATAGCAGCAATATAGATAGCGTTATGGCCGGCGCCGCGGGTGCACAAAAAGTCGACGTGACGGGGGGCATGCAGACGAAGGTAAGGTGGCTCTATGATATTGCAAAGGACACTGGCAGTGTGGGTTATATTGCAAATGCTGGAAAGCCCGGCATGATGAAAGATATCCTGCTCGGCGATGACGTGGACTGCACTGTCGTAACGGCATAGCGCACGGACGATTCATGTGAGATGGAGGGGGTCCATCTCTCTTATTTATGGCGCAGGGCTGCCTCGCCTATTCCGCTTCCGTCTATGTGGACGGTCTCTTCGTAGGCGAGGGCTATCCCGTTGCCGGCATGCATGCGGCATGACGCATACGCCACGAGTGCGACCCTTGCCGCATCGAGCAATGCTTCTGCCACCTGCTCGCCGATTGCTTCGGTGATTGGCTCATCCTGACAAATCCCCCTCAGCATTGCCAGTAGGGCCTTCCCTGCTTCCTGTTCGGCTGCTTCGCTATCTGTTTTCGTTTTTCCTTCCACTCTACCACCCAGAGGACAAGGCACCATTGCCGCGGAACTTGCGTTCCACCATTTTGTATAGCGCCGGTTGCGCTTTTCCTAATATGTTTACTTAAGTAAATTATTTATACTTTATTAACTATTTGTTTACATAAGTAGAAAGCTTTATAAATTGCGTTGTGCATAATAGTAGTGCCGGGCGCATGCTCGGCACCCAGAGGATGAGGCGGCCTTGCCGCCTTATCTATTTTTGGACTGCGATTCGGCGGTTGCGGCGGACCATGCATCTATTTGGCAGCACCACACAACACCACACAGGGTGAGTGCCGATTTTATACGGGGCAAATGGGAACGCGGCCGGCGCAGTCGTATCTAATATAGTAGCAACTGGGAGTACATACACCTGTAATTATGCCACACTCCAGGATACAGCACGTCTGTCTGCATAAGTAAATCCTTGTTGATAGTGTGGACCTGGAGGGGGGCGTTGACGGAAGGAGGGTCGTTGTGAGTGTAGACGTGGAGGATGTGATTGCGGTTGTAGATGTGGATGTGGTGATTACAGTCGTTGAAAGAGTGGTAATGGGATGGGGCAAAACCGTTGATAAAGTTGTGGGAACGACGCTGGTGGAGGTTGTACTCACAGACGTCGATATTGTGGGCGGGTTGAACTCCTGATGCTTCAGCACCAGCGTGCTTATTACGGTATGGGTGGATCCCCCGTTTGGATAGGTGTAGTTCACCACAAGGTGCCCCTTGTATATGCCCTGCACCATTGTGCTGGAATTCGCGCAGGGCACCTGTATTGTTAGATTGGCACTGCTATTCAATTCGAACGGTGCCGAAAGGGGCATCATCTGCGGGGTCGTGCTCGTCCCGCAGCCTATTGCAGTTATGTTTATAGGATAGGGATTAAACTGTGAAAATTGCGCATACAGAATCCCATTTGTTGAAAGGATGGATTGCGGGCAACCGAAATTTGCAGGAAATATGCACACCGAAGCGGCAAGTTGAGAGGGCTGGGATAGAATTAGGAAAAATATGGCGCCTAAAAAAACCGCGAGTATTATCAATGTCCAGCCATAGGTCATCAGGTACTCCATAGCAGACTGCAACTTTTTAGGCATATGACAGCTTCAAGATAAAAGATTAAATCGGTTTCGGTTATTGGCCGGTTTCTGCACTTTGAATAGGTGCCTGTTTCGGTGCGTTTTGTGCGGGATTAGCTTTTTATAGATGCAAACAGAGCAATTACCGGTGTGTGCTTGAGGTACTCTTTGCGATGCGAAAAGTGCGGGGCCGTATATAAGAGCAGCTACAAAGGCCAAGCCTGCAGATGCGGTGGGATATTATATGTGCAATATATAGGCATGCCCTTGGCCGCCCGCGACGCGAAAACCTTCTGGGACTATGAACCGGCAATGCCTTCCGGCAAGTACCGCCACCTGGAGGTCGGCTTCACAAAGATGATGCTGGGAGAGCGCGGGATCCACCTTAAGCTTGAGACACTGAACCCCACCAGATCATTCAAGGATCGCGGATCTGTCATCGAGGTTGCAAAGGCGGCAGAATACGATTACGACGAAGTCGTGTGCGCCTCGACCGGCAACATGGCATACTCGATCGCCTATTACGCCAAGCTATACGGGCTGAGGGCGAAGGTTTTCATAAGCAAGGATGCTAACAAGGACAAGGTCCGCGACATACGCGAAACCCACGACGCCGACGTGACGCATGTGGACGGAGACTTCAACAAGGCGCAGCTGCTTGCAGAACACTATGCCAGGGGGCGTGGGGCATTTCTCTCTGGTGATTATTGTTACAGAAAGGAGGGACAGCGGACCATTGCTTACGAGATAATGCAGCAGCTGCCGGATGCCCAGCGCGTAGTCATTCCGGTCGGAAATGCAACCCTGCTGAGCGGAATGGCCGCTGCATTTGGGGAGATGCTCGATGCGGGCAGCATGAGGAAGGCGCCAGAACTGGTCGGTGTGGAGGCTAAAAAATGCGCTCCGCTGTTCAAGGCGTTCAGTTCCGGCATGGCGGTGAAATATGAGAGGCCTAAGACCGCCGCGGATGCGATTGCGGTCGGTTATCCGACTTTCGGCGACCATGTGCTTCCGCTTCTCAGGAAGCTTGGCGGCAGAATTGTGGCTGTGGGGGAGGCTGAGATGAGGCACGAGCAGGCGCGTTTTTACAAGATGCACGGGCTTGCCATAGAGCTTGCCGCTGCTGCGGCGCTGGCGGCGGCGGCGCATCTATCGCAAAGGGACAAGAAGACGGTTGTTGTGATAACCGGCGGAAATGTGTAGCCGGAACGCCACCCCGGGCTGCTTTGGTATGGGCTGATTCCGCCGCGAGAAGGGTCGGATTTCATGGCTGCATCCAGTCTATTTCGTAGTACTCGTAGTTGCTTCTCGCCAGCTCTATGCGTCTCACCTTGTAATAAGTGACGGAGGTCTCCCTGTCTGCGATTGCCATTATAAGCTCACAGCGCCTCGACTTCGCTTCACTTATCACGGAGGATAGCTCACTGCCGCCGATGTATTCGTCCTCGCTCAGGGAGAGCATCGCATATCTCGGCTGCGCGGTCTTCGGGTTCTCTGTATCGCCGCCCTTCCTGTAGTACAGGAGGTAATCCAGGTCCATGCTCTTCCTCCTGCTCTTTCCAGGTATGGCGAGTATGAAAGTCTTCCGCACCGAATGCGCAACCCGTATCGCGCGCGCCCATTCCGATATCAGGAGCTTCACGTCGCGCGGAAAGACGTGTATTACGTGCTTAGAATGCACCCAGGTGCCATCTTTCTGTATTGGCTTCGCGCCCGGGAAATAGATCCTAAAGTGCGTGCCGAATTTGAATCCGGTCTTGACCACATATCCCTTGCCGCGCCAATCCGAATATACGGAATAAAGCTTCGGGAAGTCGGCGCGCCTCTCGGTGGCGAGCCTGGCAAGGCTGTTCCTCGTATGGCCATCCACGTTGAGGGAGCCATTCTCGAGGAGGAATAGGCTCTCGTAGATGTCGAGCTTGTTGAGTGTGCCGCGGTCGCTTGCCTTATATGTCCCGTACTGGCCGAACCATGCCTCCTCGTATATGCGCATGCCTTTCTCTGGGTCGTCGACAACCGTGACAAGGTCATCTGGGAAGAAGGATCCCTTCAAGAGGTATCCCTTTAACCGTAGCTGCCCGGCAGGGTACTTCTTTGCCGGAACCTGGCTGTCAGCACCCCTTGGGAGGCGCGGGCTGTACTGTGCGGGCTTGATTATCAGGCCGCGGTCCCTCCAGTCCTTGTATGTAAAATACCGGGCCATGAACTTGGGCTTTGAGCCGAAATACCCTGCAAGCTCGTTGAAGCCCAAGGCCTTTCCATCGGCGTCTATGCATGATGCATTGCGCACGTCCATCAGGTAGAGGGCTTCCTCCGGGGACAGGAGCAGCCTTGCGCCGTGGCGAGCGCCTATGAAGCCATTCTGCAACGTGTCTATCGCGGATTGGTCAGAGGAGTATATCTGCCTGCTTTTCCTGTCAAAGTTTATTGTCAGCGCCATGCAATCAGCCAAAAATCGCCCCCAGCGTCTCCTCTTCTATCTCGGAAAGCCTGGCGGGCACTATCACTACAGATTGGCCCTCTTCGCTGCGGAGGCCTGCCGCGCCCTTCACCGTAGTGCGCATTCTCCCCTGCTGGGCCTGGCCCAGGTTGCTCAGTATAAAAATGGCGGATGAATCGGAGAGTGCGCCCTTCCCGTACTGCTGTTCGGCTGCCGCCATCGTGCGGGCTGCCTCGCTTACGGGTATCGACGAGGACATCGCAGCATCGTAATCTAACAGTAGCAGCGTGTGTAGGTTGCGCTCCCGGTTCCCAAGCACAGTCTCATAGAAAGAGACTGGCTTGTAGTGCTCTGTCCATCGCGGCACTGTAGCGAATGGCCCGAATCTGTAGAAATCAAGGCCCGATTCCCCTATTGCGGCGTCTATAACAGAACCCGCGTGGAAGACCCGCACCATTATGCCGCGCTTCCTTGCGTTTATGAATAGGATCTTGTGGGTTGTTGCAATCATTGGGTCACCTCCAACAAGGACCGCAACATCGCTGCCCAGCGCCTGCTCGAGCAGCGCGCCGGATTTCTCCTCCATTTGCGAGCGGCCGAGTGGCATTATCGCAGCGCCAAGCTCGCGCTGCAGGAATGAAAGTTTTTCGGGGCTTATCCTGCTCGTGTATGTGTCTATGTAGATGCGCGAGGACCTTTTGCATGCGTCTATGGCATCCAGGGGCATTCCTTTCTCGGATATTCCGGTGCCGGCCAGGTAGAGCATTGCAGCACCCGGAAATCAGCCCTTGATGCCCTCCGGGGTCAGCCTTATCACGCACTCTCCTTCCGGCATGTTCGGGGAGTCTATGAGCTTGACTATGCGCTTGTCCTCCTTGCTCTTGCGCATATAGAGCCTTGTTGTGGCTGCATGCGCGAGGATGTTGCCGCCTATCGGGGTGGTGGGATCGCCGAAGAGTATGCCGGGATTGTCCATGACCTGGTTCGTTATGTATATCGCGATGTTGAACTTGTCGGCAAGTGCCTGCAGCCTGTGTATGTGCATATTCAGTTTCTGCTGCCGCTCGCCGAGTGCACCCCTGCCCACGAACTCCGACCTGAAGAGCGCCATCATTGAATCTACAACTATGAGCTTTATGCCCTTCTCCTGGATGAGCTTATCCGCACGCTCGGCCGTCAGTATCTGCTGGTCGGTAGTCTGCGCCCTCACGTAAGACACGCCTTCGAGCACCGCATCCGGATCCATGCCCTTCGCTTTGGCTATGTCATGCAGCCTCTCGGGCCTGAAGGTGCCTTCCGTATCTATAAACAGGACGCCACCCCCGAGGCCACCCTTTCCTAGCGGCAGCTGCGCATTTACGCATAGCTGGAATCCCAGTTGGGTCTTACCGCTCGCGAACTTCCCGTAGCTTTCGGTTATTGCATTGGTCTCCACGCCGCCGCCTATCAGCTCGTCGAGATCCTTTGAATTTGTAGAAATGCGCCCTATCTGTTCGCGCTTTGCGAAGACCTCCTTGCCGGACTCGTAGCTTATGTTGACTGCTTCCTGGGCAAGCTGGACTGCCTTCTTTGCGCTTTCGACGCTTATGCCTGCAAGCTCGGCAAGCTCGTGTGGAGATGCGGTAGCCACCTTGTCGAGGTTGTCTATGCCGGCGGCCCGGAGCTTGGCCGCGCTCACCTCTCCTATCCCGGGCAGGTCTTCCAAATCGCTAATCTTTTTCTCTTTTGCCATTTAACCCCCAGAAGCAGTGAATACTATATAGATTGCGGTATGAATATATAAAATACTTTCACCTTGCACGTTACAATAAAATAGGATTAGTGCCAGCGTGCAAAGCACGCTGGCAAGGCGACCAGTTCTTTACGACCTTCCTACAGTAGAGAACCCGTAATATAATAGTTATAAGTAGATTTAAAAAGCTTTCACATTAGCGGAATTTTATCATACATATGGAAGATTTTTATGGGGTTTCTGACGTTAAGCTGGCCCGGGGTAACCGCAGCCGTATTCCTTGGGCTCCTGCTCCTCTTCCTTGGCGGACCGCTCGGGTATGTAATGCTTGCTGTAATGCTTTATTTCTTAAGTATTTCTGCCATAGTCACTAACATAGGCATAGACTACAAAAATAAGGCAAGGCTGGCACAGCGGTCGCGCGGCGTCCTGAATGTGATGGCCAACGGGGGCGTGCCTGCCCTCTTCGCGATTCTGTTCTTCTTTGGAAGCTACTCCGGAAACATGCTGCCAATGGCGTACGGCTTCTTCGGGTTCTTTAGCGCGGTCGCAGCGGCGCTGGCAGACAAGTTTGGTAGCGAGCTCGGGGTATTGGACGGAGTCCCGCGCATGCTGCTTACCCTGAAGCCTGTGAAGAAGGGCACAAACGGGGGTGTGACCGCATTCGGGCTGGCGGGGGGCGTGATTGCCTCCTTCCTTGTGGCAATCCTCATATTGCCAGCGTCCGGTTACGGCTTTGGGCTTGTCTTTCCGGCTCTTACGCCGCTTGTATCGCTGTACATAATAATGCTTGCTGGATTTGCCGGAACCCTTACCGATTCTGCGTTTGGGTACTTTGAGGAAGGCGGCCTTGGCAACAAATTCACTTCGAACATCGCCGGAGCGCTGGTTGCAGGATTAATTGGAATTGCCTTGGTCTCGCTTCTCGCGTAGGCTACGGAATATGCAGGCTTTCGGCACGCATAAATTTACACGGGACTCGAGGCAGGAGGATTAACGCGTTGCGGAATTGCCAGAATGCCAGGAGGCCCCGTCTTAGTGTGCGTGCGCCGCCTTGCCACCATCAAATCGTGGTTGGTGCAGTGGTTGATACGCTCGTTGACGTTGTAGTGGGGGGAGGCGTACCACATACAACAGGGTCGTTGAGCGTGTTTGAGGTGTATAGGGCGGAGGTGATGGCATTTGGTCGATAGGTAAATGTTCCGGTTGCCCTGTACGCGGTTGTGTAATATATTAAGTCCATACCATAACCTGTTCCAGGCACAACCGTAACACGAATGTAGCCAGAGCCGTTTGTTATGGTTCCGAGGCTTGTGTAGTTGGTGCCGGCTCCATTGCCACGGAAGACAAACCAGTCCCACATGCTTGTTGTGGTATTTAGGCATAGCTCGCTTCGGCCATAATCGTCAATGAATATGTAGTTCGCCAGGAAGGGTATTGTTGTGCTGGTCGTGGTGCTTGCTGTTGTGCTGATTGTGGTGCTTGCTGTTGTGCTGATTGTGGTGCTTGCTGTTGTGCTGATTGTGGTGC
>CAZQGC010000001.1:0-8983 GCA_964592765.1 Microcaldota archaeon | reverse complement strand
TTAGCGATGTCGAAGAGGCGGCCACAATCTTTGATGTTGTTACCTTTTCCAAAAGGACGCCTGCGGCGGATTTGCCGAACCCGGAGGTGGTATCTGTGTAATTGAGGACAAGGTAACCTTTGAAAAGCTGCCCTATATTGCCGGAAAAGGGCGCACTTGAGGAGTAGCATTGGACAAAGAAGGAAGAGCTGTTGCCTGAAGAGAGTGGCTTGGGCGGCGCTATAGGTTGCATTACGAGCCCTGTTAGATTCGTCCCGCAGCCTATGGCGGTTATGTTGAGTGTGTCTGGAGTAAATTGGGATATGTTTACCATAAGCATCCCGGCCTCTGACAGCAGGCTTGAAGCGCAGCCCAACTTGCCGGATTCGAGAATGCACTGCGAGCTCACGACCGCGGGGGGATTGAGATAGCCAAGTTCATATATGATGCCAATCGCTATTGCGAGTATTAAGAATGCCCAGCCATATGTGGCCAGGTACTCTAAGGCTGCCTGTGATCTTGCTTGCATAATAAGAATTCTCGCAGGAATATTTATTAAGCCGGACCCGAAAGGTGTATTTATCTTTTATATTTCAATAAGTAAGGTTGTTCAATGGTAAAACTTAAGTCCGATGGTGTGGGGGCTCCGCGCGCCGCATGGCGCCGGGGGGAGGACAGAAAGGTGCAGCCCGCCAGGGAGGGGCTCACGTTTGATGACGTTCTCCTGGTGCCAAAGTTTTCTGCAGTGGGTTCCCGTTCCGAGGAGAACACACAGACAAGATTTTCCAGGGGGATCGGGCTCGCAACGCCGATAGTCAGCTCCAATATGGACACGGTAACCGAAGCAGGTATGGCAATAGCGATGGCGAAGCTAGGCGGCATAGGAGTAATACACCGCTTTCTGACGATTGACGAGCAGGTTGGAGAGGTAAGAAAAGTGAAAAGGTATGAAGGTATATTGATAGAGGATCCGGTAACGCTCGGCAAGGATAGCACGATAAGGGATGCGTGGGAAAAGATCAACAGGCATGGAATCGGGGGAATAATAATAGTTGACAAGTCCCGGAAGGTCCTTGGGATTGTCACAAAACGCGACATTGTTTTTGAGGAGGACCAGGGGCGCAAGCTGGAAAGCGTGATGACCCCAAAGAGCAGGCTTGTAATGGTCCCAACAGGGTTTAGGATGGAGGAGGCACGGGGCATATTTAGCAAGCATAAGATAGAGAAGCTCCCCGTAATAGACAAGAATGGCAGGCTGGCCGGTCTTGTCACCGCCAAGGATCTGATAAAAAAAAGACAGTTCCCAAATGCAACGAAGGACAGCAAGGGAAGGCTGCGCGTTGCGGCTGCAGTCGGGGTAAAGGGCGATTACCTTGAGCGCGCGGAGCGCCTGATTGCCGCAGGAACCGACGCGATAGTGATTGATATTGCGCACGGGCATTCGCAGCATACTGTAGACGCGATACGGGAGTTCAAAAAAAGGTTCGGCAGCATTGAGGTGATTGCCGGCAACGTCGCCACAGGCAATGGGACAAAGGACCTTATTACAGCAGGCGCCGACGCAATAAAGGTCGGGATAGGGCCCGGCAGCATATGCACCACAAGGCTGGTCGCAGGAGTCGGGATACCGCAGCTAACTGCGATAATTGAATGCGCGGACGTAGCGGACGATTACGGCGTGCCAATAATAGGGGACGGGGGCATAAGAAGGCCGGGTGATGTGACAAAGGCCATAGCTGCCGGTGCGGCGAGTGTGATGGTTGGAAGCCTATTTGTTGGAACGGAGGAAAGCCCTGGCCCAACGGTCCTGAGGAATGGCATACGGTACAAGATGACCAGGGGGATGGCCTCGCTAACCGCGACGATAGACAGGAACGTGAAGGAAAACGGCGGCGTGGGCAAGTCTGTTGAGGATGTGATAAACGGTTCAGTGCCCGAAGGCGTTGAGGGCTTCATACACTATAAAGGTCATGTGGATGAGGTTGTGAGGCAGCTCGTCGGTGGACTTCGGTCAGGCATGAGCTACTGCGGCGCGACGAAGTTAGAAGAGCTCAGAAAAAACGCGGAGTTTGTAAGGATAACCAACGCCGGCTATGCAGAGAGCATGCCCCACGACATAGAGGCCACAGGCACCTGATTGTCCGAAAGGCCTCGAAACTACCTGGTTTTGCCTTTTTGGCGGAACTTTTCCCGGAGGTCTGCTACTCCGGACCAGGCAGACACGGCTGATTTGAGGAGGTGGCTGTCGATTGGCACGAGGGCGCGGGCCGTGTAATCCTCCATGAAATGGCCCAGTTCGCCAAGCTCTTTTTTGGAGAGGCTAAATCCTGCGGCGCCTGCAATCTCCCTCATGTGTTTAGGATCGGATGCCTTCGGTATAGGTATTGCACCTCTCGAGATTATGTAATTTAGCGCGATCTGCGCTGCAGTTTTCTTGTGCTTGCGGCCCACTCTGCGGAGCTCCCGCAGCACAGGGGCAAACTTTCCAGAGAAAAGTGCTCCGCGCGCCAGTGGGCTGTACGCTATGATTGTTATTCCCTCCTTCTTGCAGTACGGCAAGAGATCTTTTTCCACATTGCGCACCAGGATGCTGTATTCGACCTGGTTTGATACAATGGCAGTCTCTTTCATTGCGGACTGCGCATCCTTCAGCTCCTCCACTGAAAAATTGCTTACACCTATATGCCGAACTTTTCCGGTGCGGACGAGCTCCTCCATGGCGGCCATGGTCTCCTTTATCGGAATGCGCCTGTTAGGCCAGTGCAACTGATAAAGGTCAACGGATTTTGTGTGCAGGCTTGCCAGGCTTCGGTTGCATGCTGTTATGACATCGTCGTAGTGAAAATGGCTAGGCGAGACCTTCGTCGCAACAAAGATTCCCCTCTTTTCGTGAAGAAACCTGCCCACCAGCGCCTCTGAATGGTACATCTCTGCAGTATCGATAAGCCTAATGCCGTGCGCCATTCCGGTTTCGAGTGCATGCAGCTCCGCGGCCGGGTCTGCCCCGTACTTCCAAGTTCCCATCCCGAGGACAGTCACCTTCGTGCGGGTGCGGCCCAGCTGCAATTTTTCCATTCAGACAACCTAGTTTGATGCGCCAGCCGGGATTTGAACCCGGGCGTTCAGCTTTTTTCAGTTTCTTTGGGAAGCTGATATCCTACCAGGCTAGATTACTGGCGCATTCAAGTCTTATCGTATATAGGACAGCTTGCGCTCCCTGTCTTCAGGGGTTTCGACATATGACCCTTCCGGGGGCTGCATCTGTTGCATGGACGCGACGAGCTTGTTGGTCTGCTTTATCAACTTGTCCAAGTTTTCGGTATTTATTTTTAGGTGCAGGCTGCTTGAAAGCACATCCAATACTGCCTTCGTCGCTTTGACGTCGAAGTCCATGAACGTCGTTTCGCCGAGCAGGCATATGCCCTTAATTTTCTGCATTTTTGCGAACGCGATTAGAAGGCCGGCGGATCCCCAAATCATGCCTTTCGACTTTCCGAAGACCACCTTTGAGCCCTTGAACTGGTCGATGACATCATTTCCCGTGGTGTTGCCAAAAACCCGATATGAATTCGGCTTCCCGTCGTTTGGCATATACCCCCCTATTGTGTATATGAAGCTGCCTTTGAGCTCGTTCTTGAAGAAATTAGTTATCTTTTTGTTGACCTCGAACTGCCCCTCCGGCGAAAGCGCCTGATATTCCCCGGTAAGCAGGACTATGTCGCGTGCTTTTGAGCCTTTCTGCCGCTTGAGCAGGTAAAACCTGTTGCTTACTAGGCGAACCCCGCCTTTTTTAGTCATCATAACCTGGCTCGGAAAATGCTGAGAGTATAGCGTGGCTATCCTTTCGGCCTTGAACTCGGCACGGATGTGGTCCACCGCCATTTTTCCTACACTGCCGATGCCCGGAAGTCCGACGACCAGTATTGGGTCGTGGAGCTTCGGCAGACCGCCTCTCTTCGTTATTATTGTACCTTCCATGAGAACCGCCTTCCAGGGGCTATAGCCTGGTGATTATGTCAACCTTCTCTTTCTTGAGCTTTTCTTTCTCAATCTCAAATTTCACGTCTTTTGAATAGGCCTTGGCATCCTTTACTGCCTTCTCTATCTTCCCTTCTGCAACAGAGTAGTCCGACCCGGACGAAACCAGGCGGTATCTTGGCGCACCTATGTATTCCACAGATATGCCATCTTTCTGCATCTGTGCAAGTGCGTTGCGTATCTGCGTTATCCCGTTTTCCGTATTCTGGGAATACATGTTCATCATATAGACAACCTTGCGGTCCTCGGTTTTTCTGCTGGATTCGATCAACTTAAGAACAGTATCCTTTAACTTTTTAGGCAGGTCCGCCGACTTAAATTCTGCCGTGTCGTCTGCCGCGCTTTTTATGAACTTTGTAAACGTGCCGAAGGTTCCGAGCACATAGTTGTTATATACCTCGCGCTGCTCCTTGCCCGGCACTTTCGCTTCTTTGAGGGCCTGCTGGAAGAGCGCCCAGAGCCGCCTTTCTAGGTTGTACGCATTCATTTTTTCCTTGGAGTCCTCGCTGTTGACTTTTTTTATTGAGACGTCTATCGAGTTCTTCTCCTTGTCTATGAATATTATGCGGCAGACCACAATCTGCCCCTTGTGGATGAACTCGTGTATGTTCTTTATCCAGCCTGACGAGACCTCGCGTATCGGAAGGAATGCATCTATATCATTGTATTCTATCAGCTTGCACTGCGCGCTGAACTGCGCCACTTTTTCTATGCGCGCAAGAACCAGTTCGCCGACCTTTGGGGGCGCTTTTTGTTCCATCGTATCGCTTTATCAGGATATCTCAAGCTTTTTCTTGGTTCTCGTGCCGAAAACGCGCTCTACAGACCTGCCGCAGGTTTTACACTTTAGGAGCGTCTTCTGCCTTGTCGTTATTTTCTTTTTTGTGGCCTTACCCTTTACCTTTCCGTGATATCCAAGCAGCTTCCTTTTTCGCCTGCGGTTTCCAATGTTCAGCCCTACACCGAATCCAGGCCCTTTCGAATACAGTTTTACAGTATGTATCGTGTGTTTGTCACATTTCGGGCAGTATGCCATAATTTCTTTAGGTATGTTCATAACATCAACCATTCATAGTTTTTTGCATATTGAGTTGTTTAGTAAGAAATTCTCATCTGATTCGTCGCCAATGTGTATTACCTGTTCTTTTTCCAATGGTCCAATTTCCTTTCCGGACGGCAAGACAACCTTTGGTATGCCCTGCAGTACAAGAAGCTCGTGTGCCGTATCGGCAAAGGCTTCAAGAGTCTCCTTTTTTATTATGTCGGAAAGTTTATTATAGAGTTGGAGTTCCACTGAAGGTGCAGGCTGCGGCAAGACCTGGTTATATGCCAGGTATATCAGTATCTTCTGTTTTCTTCTTTCGTATATATTCGTAAGCATCTTTTGGACGTTTTCTTTCGTAGTCTGCTGTATCTCTGTTGATGATTTGTTGTTTTTAATAAAATTAAGCACATCATCGTAGAAATTTTTAGGTATCTGCTGGAGTTTGTTGGATTGTTTTTCTTTCTGCCATGCCTGCCATATTTCGTCAAAACTGAAACTTTCCGTTGTACCACCCCACACTGCCGGTATTGTTTAAAAGTTATAAAGGCAGATTATATTATTTATGAATTTAGTTTAGGTTGTAGTATTATATAAGAGACACGAATAGTGGAACTATGGGGTCCCCGTGCTTGCATAGCGAGGGGTGGATTTGAACCACCGGTTTTCGGGTTATGAGCCCGACGGGCACTCCAGACTACCCTACCTCGCTATCTAAAAACTAAGATTGCCGGAGCTTTCTTATAAACCTTTCCACGTCAAGGCATGATCTGTTCTACAACATTCTTGCTTTTCTCTACCATGACTTGGGCTTCTTCCCTGCTTATCCTGTTAAATTTGCTCCCGCAACTCCCACACTTAAATCCTGCTTCGTATGCAGCATCAAACGTAAAAAGCAGCTTATCGTTCTTGTAACACGTTCCGCATACAAAATAATCATTGCAATCATCCTTTATCACTACCTCTTCGCCCTTTATCGAGTTTATGTAATCAAAGAAAGACTGCAGCTTGTTGGTGTTCACATACCATGCAAAAGAAAGCCACCCATTCGTGTTCTTTGCAACATAATAGTTGGTTATTCCATAACCCTGCATTATGTTGAGTATTCTCCTTACTGAGTTAATCTTTATGTCGAGCTGCGCCGCTATATACTCATCTGTTTTCGGCGTGCCTAATAGGCCTATGACATCCATCGCATTTTTGCTCACGTTCTTTTTAAGGTAATCCATAGCAAAAAGGTTGTTGTTTATCAGATTTAAGAAAAGCTTGACTTCCCTTTGGGATGGTATATATACCTTGTCTTTCTTGGCTTTTTTCTGCGCCTGCTGTTTGTTTTGCGCATCCAACGCCCTCTGTGACATCTGTGTGTGTGCTTTGGCCGCCCTTGCCTTTACGCTCTCTACTGTGTGTTTAATGGCCTTTTTCGATATTTTTGCGTGAATTTTATCCACGTTCCTGCTTTTTGCGGCTTTCACCCTGTGCAATGCCTTTTTTACACTCTTTTTGCTTAAACCTCTCCCTTTCTGGATCCTCGCGCCCGCTTTCCTGCTCTTTTGTTTTACCATAGAAATACCACACATCTCGAAATAGACACAGTATCAATTTTGAATTTTCTTATATTTATACCTTTCTTTCACAAATTTCTCTCTCAAAATCTTAAAACCTCCGCCCTGGCCGCCCTGTCCGTACTACACGCGTCTGGAACACCCTATAAATATACATTTTTATTTGTTTATATCGTAAATTACTAATTAAGGGGGTAAATATGTTCGAAGTAAAACTAGATGACGCAAAGTATTGGAAGGGGTGCGTCGATGCAATAGATAGCCTGATAGAGGAAGGGATATTCAACATATCGAAAGAAGGCATATCCCTCAAAGCCATGGACCCTTCTGGTATAAGCATGGTCTCATTCTTTATTCCGAACAAAGCATTCTCAAAATATGAGATCGAAAAGACATCCAACATCGGCTTGAACCTGAATAACCTGGGCAAGATACTAAACAGCACGCGGGGAGGAGAGCAGCTGGTTATGAAAGACGATAACAACAAGCTTACAATAGAATTTATAGGGCAGAACAGCCGCAGGCGGTACAAACTACCGCTTATCGACGTGAAAAACAACTCCGACAAGGAACCAAGCATAACTTTCGAATCCTTTGTTGAGGTAAAGGGGGATTCACTTAAGGAGATGCTCAAGGATGCTAACCTGCTTTCGTCGTATGTTAATCTGAAAACAGACAAAGGCACCTTCCGTATCATCGCAAAGGGCGATGCCGGCGAACTCGAAGAGGAGCACATGGACAATGCCGACTTCATAAAGAAGCTCGATGTCACAAAAGCGTCATCGTCCACATTTAACCTTGAATACCTTGTTAAGATAGTGGGTCCGTGCCCAACAAACTCAAACATATTGATCTCGCTCAAGACAGAGGAGCCGATACGGGTGGATTATAGTATAGGGGATGCGAAGATCTCCTATTACCTGGCTCCATATATGGAAAACTGAGTACTGGCTACCGAATGCTGGATGGCGGAGCACCGCCCTCCTGTTCGGTTCGATGGTGTACGGCATGAAATGCATTGTGTTCATAGCTCCTAATGGATTCCGGGACGAATCCCTGAAAATGCTACAGACATTCTTTGACAGATGGGGTGTTGATTACAGGGTTACGAGCTATTCAAAGAAAGAGTGCATCGGATACCACGGCATGCGCTGCACCCCCGATGTCAATACTGGGACTGTTAGCGTCTCTGATTATGACGGAATATTCCTCGTCGATGGCAACGGATTCGAAACCTATGACCTTTATGACTACAGGCCACTCCTGGATCTTCTCTTCAACTTCAACCAGCAAGGGAAATTCATATGCGGAGTGGGAAATGCAATAAAGGCGCTCGCAAGAGCCAACATCATCAAAGCCAAGAAAATTGCCGTGCCTGACGGTGACACGAAGAAACTCATACTTCTTTTCCACGGTATACCCTCTGAAGGCAGTTCTGAAGCGGCAGATAATGTATACACAGTAAAAGATTCACAGTCAATTCCGGACGCCATTCCGACAATTTTCGCACACTTGGGGATAAAGTAATCCAATGCCCAACTACAAAAAGACAATAAAGGAAATCGCAGCGGAAAGAATAGGGATACTGCTGGGCCTTTCTGCGTCAGTGCTCAACAACAAGCATCTTTCCGGGGAAAGGCGCAAGGCCCTTTCAAGACACTACTCAAGGCTAGCGCTCGAGATACGGAACCATTATAAAATCAGCAGCCCTGCAGCCAAAAAAAAGGCATGCAGGCGATGCAACACCCTGCTAGTTCCAGGAAAGACCTGTGTTGTCGTGGTTGCGAGTTCAACGCACCAGATTATCTACAGATGCGCTGCATGCGGCTACCAGAACCGCATACATTATTGAAATAGTACCTTGTCTGGGGGCCTTATTCTTGGCTGGTCCCGTTTCCTGTACCCTTTTATCTTGCCAAATGCCCTTTTCTTTAGGACCTTCCTCTCAATGTGCGTCGCCGCACGCCTTACAGCCTTTTTCTTCACAACCCATTTATGCACAAAACTGCCAACAGAGACCGCGCTGGAAATGGGTGTTAAGTAAACCACAAGCATAAGTGAATCGCGCAATAACTCCCTCCTCTCGCCCCGCATAGAAATCAACCTGGACCAATCGCCTAATCTGTTATTGGTGTATGCCTATTTATAAAATTCCGTATTAGCGGAACTGGGCAGAGACATCCTGCAGATTCGTTGTGGTGGTGCAAGAAAACAACCATGCGCCGTAGCGCATCCTATAAAATAACCAACAACTGGAAATATTTATTTTATGGGCCAATAAACAGAGTGGGGCTGCCGAGATTCGAACTCGGATAGCCGCGACCCGAACGCGGAAGTCTGCCAGGTTAGCGTACAGCCC